>CAMTVO010000065.1:0-2574 GCA_947085205.1 uncultured Nitrospiraceae bacterium | reverse complement strand
GCGAACCAAGAAAGCCGGCTCCTCCTGTTACAAGAATCCTCTTGCTTGAATAGCCTTTCATAATATTATGCCCCTCCAAAAGAAGTTAGATACCATTGATAAGTCTTTCTTATCCCTTCTTTTAGGCTCGTTTCCGGCTTCCATCCGAGCGCCTTAATCCTTGAAATATCCAACAACTTCCTCGGCATCCCATCAGGCTTGGAAAGGTCGTGAGCTATCTTCCCCTCAAAACCTACTGTCTCTTTTATAATCGCTGCAAGGTCTTTTATCCTTATTTCCTCTTCTGTCCCGATGTTCACAAGCTCTCCAATATCTTTATAGTCATAATTCTCCATCAGGAACACACAGGCGTCTGCCAGGTCATCTACGTAGAGAAATTCCCTGTAAGGCTCTCCGCTACCCCAAAGCATAAATTCAACGTTCAAGGTTTGAGGTTCAAGGTTTGAGGTTTTAGGTTTTATTCCAACAACAGTAAGTGCATTCAATATACTGTTTTTATCGTTAAAATCTATTATTTCATCAAGTCCAAAGCCAACTGGATACTTTTTCAAGTCTTTTATAATTGACTCAAAATCTCCATTTTCAAGGCATTTTGCCAAATAAAACTTTCTTATTAATGCTGGTAAAACATGGGATGTTTCTAAATTAAAGTTATCATTAGGCCCATAAAGGTTTGTCGGCATTACAGAGATGAAATTCGTTCCGTACTGTTCGTTATAATATCTGCAGAGCTTGATTGCAGATATCTTTGCAATTGCATACGGTTCGTTTGTAGGCTCAAGAAGCCCTGTAAGGAGATGTTCCTCTTTCATCGGCTGCGGTGCAGACCTCGGATATATGCAGGAAGAACCGAGATTCAGCAGCTTTTTCACACATGTTTTATACGCAGAGTGAATTATATTCGCAGCAATCATTATATTGTCATAGATAAATTCTGCTGTATATGTGCTGTTTGCAACAATCCCTCCAACCTTTGCAGCGGCAAGAAAGACATATTCAGGTTTTTCTTTTTCAAAAAAGGCTTCAACATCTGTCTGTCTTCTTAAATCAAGTTCCCTGCTCGTGCGCGTGATGATATTTATGTATCCTTTAGACTGGAGCATGCGGACTATCGCTGAACCGACAAGCCCTCTGTGTCCTGCTATGTAAATGCGGGAGGTTTTATTCATAAACCTTATAGTTTTGAGGCAAGAGGTTGGAGGTTGGAGGCTGGAGGTTGGAGGTAAAGGATTTACCTTTCATATTTTTTAACCTTCCCTGTCAACGAATTTCTCAATCCATTCAATTTTCTGTCAATAGCCTCACACTGAGTTCGCAAATCGCTATAAACTGTACTATTAAACAATCCCTTCCTTCTAAATATTTCTAAAAGTGTTACAGTCTCGTAAAGAGAGCCTTCAGATATATGGAGAAACTGAACAAATTCCTTTTTATACTGCCGTCCTTTTCCCTCAGCTATATTCAATGCCACACTGGTTACAGCAGATTCCATTTGGGAGATTAATCGTAAATGCTTGTTTGTTGGAATAACTTCAAGATTATCCAGCACTTTCTCTGCTAAATCTACCGCCATATTCCAGACGTCTAACTTTTCAAAAGGAAATATGTATTTTTCTTCTTTCATGTTTTACCTCTATCCTCTAACCTCCAACTGTCTGCTTGTTCTTTGTCCAGTTTATTTTCTTTTCCTGTAATATCTTTTCTCCCTCGCCTCTGGGAGTAAGACCATACAACTCCATATCTGCATCAACCATTATTTTTACAAGTTCCTTAAATGTTATCTTCGGCTCCCATCCGAGTTTTTGTTTTGCCTTAGATGCATCGGCAAGGAGAAAGTCAACTTCTGTCGGACGGAAATAACGAGGGTCAATCTCAATAATAACATCGCCAACACTTAAACTTGAGGTTGGAGGTTGGAGGTTGGAAGATAAGGACTTAACAGTCCCTTTTTCATCAATGCCATTTCCTTTCCATTCTATTTCAATGCCTGCGTATTTAAAGGCGTGTTCTACAAACTCTCTGACTGAATGGCTCTCACCTGTGCCAATCACATAGTCCTCTGGTTTGTCTTGCTGAAGCATTAGCCACTGACATATCACATATTCAGGAGCAAACCCCCAGTCTCTTTTAGATTCAAGATTGCCGAGATAGAGTTTTGCCTGTTTGCCTGCAATAATATTTGCAACTGCCCTTGTGATTTTTCTGGTTACAAATGTCTCTCCCCTTCTCGGCGATTCATGGTTAAATAAAATCCCATTACAGGCAAAGAGATTATATCCTGCTCTATAATTCACAGTCATCCAGTAGGCATGTACCTTTGCTGCGGCATAAGGACTGCGTGGGCGGAAAGGAGTATCTTCGTTTTGAGGTGGAGGTGCAGCGCCGAACATCTCTGAAGAAGACGCCTGATAGAATCGGGTCTTTATCCCGCTTCTTCTGATTGCTTCAAGGATTCTTGTTGTTCCTAAAGCAGTTATATCTCCTGTATATTCAGGCATATCAAAACTCACCCTTACATGACTCTGAGCGCCGAGATGATATATCTCATTAGGCTGGATATTGTAAATCAGGCTT
>CAMTVO010000064.1:0-23906 GCA_947085205.1 uncultured Nitrospiraceae bacterium | reverse complement strand
AGCCGTAGCCCTAAACTCGTACACCCCATTTTGCGGGACATTCACAAGCACATCGTAAGTTTCTGCAATAGCTATAAGAAACCTATCAAGCTTTACAGGCTGGACATCTACGCCATCGGCAGACACTATCTCCATATGACCGCCTGCAAATTGTAAATAGTAATAAGTAGAAGCTGAGGCATTGATGATTCGCAACTTTATTGTTTCACCTGGCTTTGCATCAAGTGTTGTTTCTTCCTTTCCATTGATAAGGAACCTGTCATAAGCAACATCTGAGATGTCCATCGGCGGCATGCGCATCAGTGAACGACTGAACATATCACCGAGAGCATCGGCTTTAATCGCACCCAACAGGCTCTGAATTGACCCTCTCTTGAAAGCGTAGTATTCGCTTCCCCTCTTAAGTGTTCGCAGCACCTCATCAGGGTTTTCATCTGTCCAGTCAGAAAGCACAATGACATATTCTTTATCCATCCTGATGTTTTGCTCTTTTGGCTTTATAACGATTGAACCATAGACGCCTGCCTGCTCCTGAAGCCCGGTGTGGGAATGATACCAGTAGGTGCCGGAATGGATGAGCGGGAATTCAAATGTGTGGGTTGTTCCCGGCATGATAGGCGGTGTAGTGAGGTAAGGCACTCCATCCTGCCTGTTCGGTAACAGCAATCCATGCCAGTGGATAGAGGTTTCCTCGTCCATCTCATTGTGGACGCGGATGCGAGCGAAATCGCCCTCTTTGAAACGCAGCGTGGGTCCGGGAATCGAGCCGTTGATTGCCATGGCGCGAACCTCACGACCTGTATAGTTGACCATCTTATATCCGATTGTAAGGTTATATTCGACCGTTTCGGCATTCAGTACCGGTGCTACAGCAAAAAGGGGTATCAGAAATAAAATGGGAATCAAAATTCTAAAAGGCTTTTTTAATTTCAAGCAATCAACCCCTTTCTTCAACTTGCCATTAAGTGAGTCCGCAGAGAATGTTACTTGCCGTATTCCCTTGTCAGGTAATCCACTATTATCTCTGCTTCTGCATTCGTTAATTTACAGCCATAGGAAACCCTCATTCTTCCTACTGTTTCTTCCCATCCCTTGCGGTCAGACCTATTAGACCTCGGTAAATCCAGTGAATGGCACTGACTGCACTTTGTTTCGAATAGCTGCTGAGGTTGTGTAAGGTCTTTTTGTTCCTGCTGCGCGCCGGACTCCTGTATCATGACAGGCATAAAAAGAATTGCAGCCGCTAAGAGCCAAATACCTTTATCCAACATCGACCCACACCTTGTCCACAGCATTGTAAAGGTATCCATCTTGATTCCAGTTTGCAGATATGGGCTGTGACCTCCCCTTACTGTCAGTTGCCCTGCACATGAGAAGATATGATCCCTGTTTCTGTGCCTTCCACTTATATTCCCAGAGACTCCACACATAGCGTCCGCCCTTTTTCACAATCTTCGCCTTTTGCCATGTTTTCCCAGAATCCGTAGAGACATCTACCCTCTCTATCTCGGCATCACCCGTCCATGCATATCCTTTTATCAGGACTTCTTCGGTTGATATCTTTGCTCCATCTGATGGACTGAAAATAATTGATCTCACATCCAGGTCAGTCAGAACTGCCATATCCTTTGGGAGAACTTTAGTTCCTGGCTTAACGGGATTTATAGGGGTGCGATATTTATCCACCATATATAAGCCGTCAAATTCCTTTTCCGCTACTTGTATGTTGACAAGCCATTTTACCGAACATGACCCGCCCCAGCCAGGAACCAGAACACGAAGTGGGTAGCCATGATACACTGGAAGGGGCGCTCCATTCATCTCATATACAAGGAGCGTTTCTGGACCCATTGCCTTTTCTATGGGGATGCTCCTTTTAAAGTCCGGGGCAGTTGGCACAAAAGGTTCATCGGCGCCGTCAAAAACCACATGTTTTGCCTTATCCGTTATATTCGCTTTCTCAATGACATCTTTCAGCCTGATGCCTTTCCATCTCGCTGTGCCTATTCCTCCTTTTTTCCATTGGTTTCCTGAGGCCTTTGGCTCAAAAAAGCCTCTGCTGTTGCCATAGCACTCAAGAGTAACGAGGGTCTCCACCTCTTCGAACTTCCTGATATCGCTCATGGTGAGACGGAGGGGACTCCTGACCTCTCCATTAATCATGAGGTTCCACTTTCCGATGTCTGTCACCGGCATGCCTATGTTATTCCTCACAAAGAAAAACTCTGTCGGGGTTATAAAATGCTCAAAGCCCTCCAGCGGCATTTCCAGAGTGATCGGCTTTGAAGAAAGGACTATCATTTTCTCCTTCCCTTCAAAAACCGGTTTTTCAGCAGGTTTTTCCTGTGCCTGGGCAGTGGCATTTTTTGCAAAAATTCCTTTGCTCAGCGCCAGGGCAGCGCCCAGTTGACCTGCCTTTTTGATGAATGACCTTCTTGATAATTCATCTGTTTTCATGTCCCCCCTCAAATCTTTAATTAGTCTGTTCAAAAACTCACAATCCCTTGAAAATCAAGGCTCCGCAAAAGCGTTAAATTTTTGCTTACCGCAATGATATTCTAAAACTCCCTTAGTTATTGAACAGCCTTAAATATATACAGACTGCTTCTCATGTCCCCAGCCAAATACCATTAGATTAGACTATGGCACGATAGCTGGGTGCGTAAAAACATAATCATTATGTTTTGCAGGTGTATGACAGCCAATACATTCCTGCTCAAAAGAAGCATCCTTTCCATTTTTATTCGGTTGAGCCGCAGTTTAAAAGACTTTTAAATCCTTGAAAACAAGGTTTTGCCTTTTTTATTTATTACAACTACACCTTAAATAAAAAAAAGGAGATTGTCAAGCGCCCCCCCGTCTTTATTCGGCAATAGGAAGGGTTATAACAGCTTTTGTCCCCTGTCCCTGAATAGGCTCTATGAACAATTTCCCGTAGTTTTTTCTCGCTGCCAGTCTTGCAATAGCAAGCCCCAAACCTGTTCCGAGGGGTTTTGTAGAAAAAAACGGTGAAAATAGTCTTACCATGTCTTCAATTTTAGGAGGTGTGCCTGTGTTGAATACCTCTATATGAACACGATGAGGCAGCGTGACATCAAGAGTTGCGGAGACTTTTATATACGGATTTTTCGGGTCAACTGCCTCTATGCTATTCTGGAGAAGATAATAAAATATATTTTCAAGGTCTCCTTTATCCCCTAAAACCATGATTTCATCGGGATAGAGGTGAACATCCATTTGAATATCTTTCAATCTCTCTTTGACCTGTAATCTTTCAAGGGCGCTGCCTATTAATTCTTTTAATAAAATCTTGCTGATTTCTGGTTCTTGTTGAGACATATCAATATAGGTTCTAAGGTCAATTATCATATGCTCTAAGGAAGAGCTTTCTGAGATTAGAGATTCATAGGTATTATATGACGGGTCATTAATGTCGATCTTCCTCTGTAGCCTTTTTATATTCCCACCGATAACAGTTACACGGTTTCTAATTCTGTCAGCAATACCTTTAATTACCTCCATATCACACCTAACAGTAGCTTCAATATAAGCGTCTGTTTCTACCAATAAACAAAAATCAAGCAATTTATCAACGCTTTGTGAAACTGAACCTATTTTATGAGGAGGAATCTCTGATAATATGATTTGCTGGCAGAACTGTCTTGCTACAGAAAATCCGAGATTTGAAAACCTCTGGTCAAGGTTAACCTCCACATGCCTTACACCAATTTTCCAAAGATAACTTAAATACTTGTCATCAAGTCTTCCGCTGAAGAGGGATTCAAACCAGTTAGCCCATGCCTTTTTAAGAAAACCCGGGGTTTCATAATGTTCTAAGAATTTTTTTGTTTCTGGTATATTTAGAAAAAACTTATAAAAGTAATCAGAAAACTCGTCTTTTTTACTTATGAATATTTCCCTGAACGGTTCTAATTTTTCCAGTTCCATTTCATCAAGTCCGAGTTTTTCTTTGAATGCAAGCAGTTTGTTATATGAAGCAGGTATCATGTATACACCCCAAAATCAAAAATTTCTGCTTTTATCATATCACGAAAAAGCAGAAATTAGTTTCAATATAACATCAAAACTATCAATTGCCAAGTTAGATTTGGAAAGCCAATCGGAATATAAAAATTTTTTGATTGATTTTATCTTCAAAAGTGATAAAATTTAGAGAAATACTTGTAAAAAAGGAGAAAGACATGCTTTCAAAAATACCCATCAATCTTGAAAAAATTAAAAAAGAGGACATCGACAAGGAGATACTCAGGGCTGGGATAATAGCAGAGCTCGATGCCATAAACCTTTATGAGCAGATGGCAGCCCTGACTACAGATGAGAATATAAGAAAGATACTTCTGGACATAGCAAAGGAAGAGAAGACGCATGTTGGGGAATTCCAGGCTTTGCTTTTAAATCTGGACAAAGAGCAGAAAAAGGAACTTGAAGAGGGGGAAAAAGAGGTTAAGGAAATAACAGGCATATAACAGGAGGTCAAACATGGACATTATACAGGCGATAAAAGAGAGACGTTCAATAAATTTCTTTGAACCGGGAAAAGAGATACCTGAAGATAAACTGAAAGAACTGCTCGAAATAGTCAATCTCGCGCCATCGTCTTTTAATCTCCAGCCGTGGAAGGTTGTGGTAATAAAGGACATTGAAAGGAAAAAGGTTTTAAGGCAGTGCGCCTTTAATCAGCCAAAGGTTGAGGAGGCATCTGCTGTATTGATTATGGTTGCCGACCCAATGGCAATGGAAGAAAACATGGACAGGATGCTTGATAGCTGGCAGCAACTGGGATATATGAAGCCTGAGATGAGAGAGACATATAAAGGCATGGCTAATAATCTTTACGGTGCAACGGACAGTCTAAAAAGAAAGATATTTGCCGTAAAAAACACATCACTGTTTGCTATGAACCTCATGATTGCAGCAAAAGGTCTTGGTCTTGAGACACATCCAATGGATGGATTTGATGAGGATTGCATAAAAAGGGAATTCAACATACCTGATGACAAGATAATACCCATGCTCATAGCTGTCGGCTATCTTAAATCAGGCGCAACGCTTCTTCCGAGGGCATTCAGGAGGGGCATCAGTGAATTTGTGAGATACGGTTCTTACTAAAGAATGATGCTCTTTAAAACTAAATCATAAAAATTAGGAGGTAATCATGGCTTACACAGCAAAGGATTATTCAAAACTCATAGGCATGGAGGGATTCAGCGAGACTCTTTTGAAAAATCATTTTACCCTCTATCATGGGTATGTAACCAACACAAACAAGGTATTGGATACCCTTGAGCAAATGTTGAAGGATGGAAAAACAGGCGCTCCGGAATTCGCCGAGCTAAAGAGGAGATTGGGATGGGAGTTCAATGGAATGAGACTCCATGAATACTATTTCGAGAATCTCGGAGGAAAAGGCGGAATAAACAAGGATGGAAAGCTTGTAAGGAAGATGGCAGAGGATTTCGGCGGCTACGAGGCATGGGAAAAAGACTTCAAGGCAGTGGGCGCAATGAGAGGTATTGGCTGGGCCATTCTTTATCAGGATACAGCTAACGGGAGGCTCATAAACTTCTGGATAAACGAACATGATGTCTCACACCCGGCAGGCTGCAATCCCATATTGATAATAGACGTGTTCGAACATGCCTTCATGATTGATTACGGACTCAAGAGAGCAGATTACATAGAGGCTTTCTTTAAGAACGTTAGCTGGAATGCGGTAGAGGCGAGGCTCAAATAGTGTTAACAGGGAAAGAGGATTTGCTCCAGGCGCTTATCGAGGCTTATCTCATGGAGATGGGGACAAAGAAGTTCTATTCTTATGCTGCGGAGAAGGCAATGAATTCAGAGGCTAAAAAGACATTCAGGGAACTCTCAGAATGGGAAGGGCGACATATGGAGTATATCCAGTTTCTTTACCAGTCTATTGTGGAAGATTACGATATGCTCGGATTTGAGGAATTTAAAAACCGGGTAGAGTCGCCGCTGACAGAGTCCGGCATTCCTGTAAAAGACATGGAGGCGAAAGTAGAGGAATATAATTTCATGGATGATAGAGGCGCCCTGACAATGGCTCTGGAGATGGAAGGCAAGGCGTATAATCTCTACTGGAGGTTTTCAAAGGGCGCTGCTGATACCAGTGCGAGGGTCGTCTTTAAAGAGATGATGGAGCTGGAAGCCAAACATATTCGGTATCTCAAAAATCTCCAGTCAAAACTGGGAATCAAATGAATATCGGGAGTAACAATGATTTATGCTGAGGCTTATGGCGAGGCGCTGTTTTTTAAAAGAATACGCAAGAATAGTGAAAGATGCGGGAGGTGATGAGCTGCGATTTTAATTCGCGCCGCAGAACTTCTATTTAATGCCTGTAATTCCGCCTGAGACTATGAATGTCATAACCTCGCTGCTGCTTGCATTAATAAGGGTGACCTGGGATCTGGGAACCACGATGAGGTTTCCTGCAAAGTTGTATGATTGTGGAAGATACACTGCCACTGCATCAGACGCTCCCCATGAATCGAGGCTTTCCTTTGTAATGAATCCGATAACCTTTACATTGCTTCCTGGTATAAGTGTGACGAACACCGGTTTTTCAAAACTCCTTTTATCCCCCAGAAAAGCAGAAAGGAGGTCCTTTGTCGCTGTATATAGCAACCTTGTAAGGGGTAATTTACTGAATATTTTATCTATTAAATGTAACAATTTCTTTGTAAAAATATTGGAGGCTAAAAAGCCAACGACTGTAACGAGGGCAAGGGCAATGAGGAAACCGAGTCCCGGGATTGCAAGTTCGAGAAGTCTATCTATCTTTGTAAATATGAGATAAAAAACATATATTGTTACTGTAACTGGAACTATAAAAATCAGACCTTTAAAGAAATATCCGGCAAGTCTTTTCAATGCAGCCTCCCTGATGCTATCAAATAAATTTCATTTTTATTTTAACAAAAATCTTAAAATCTTTGAGACCTTGTATTACCCCTCCATGCACCGAATCACCTGTATTCAGGATATGGCAGGGACTCAAGTGCCTTGATTCTATCATCAAGGTCAGGATGTGTTGCAAAGAGTGCTGCTATACCGCGTCTTTTGGCGCCTGAAATACCGAAGGCGGCAATCTTATCAGGGAGATGGGGCTGTCTTATAGACGCCTTCAATGCCTCAAGGGCATCAATCATCGGCTTCTTCCCGACAAGTCCTGCTGCTCCGCTGTCTGCCCTATATTCCCTTTTTCTTGAGAAATAAAAGACAACAATGGATGCCAGAACGGCAATAATGAGCTCAGCGATTATGGTTGTAATCCAGAAGGCAGGACCATGACCTTCCCTTGTTTTGAATACAACCTTATCTACGACATGACCAATGACCCTTGAGAGGAAAAGCACAAAGGTGTTTACCACCCCCTGAATCAGTGCCAGGATTACCATGTCCCCATTTGCAACATGCGATACCTCGTGGGCAAGGACCGCCTTTATCTCATTTCTATCCATCCGTCTTAAAAGACCGTTTGAAACAGCCACCAGCGCCTTATTCCTTCGCATACCTGTAGCAAAGGCATTCATATCCTCTGCAGCGTAAATGGCGACCTCCGGCATCCCGATTTCTGAGGCTTTTGCCATATCAGATACAGTCCTTAAAAGCCATGCCTCTGTTTCATTGGCAGGTGAATCAATGACCCTCGCGCCTGTAAGCCTCTTTGCTGTCCACTTGGAAAGGGCGAGGCTTATGAAGGCCCCTCCCATGCCGAAAATGGTGGCAAAGGCGAGGAGCGATTGGTAGTTAAGTCCATATGGTGTTAGATATGGCTCAACACCCAATATCCTCATGGTTGTGCTGAGAACAATGAGGACTGCCAGATTTGTTAAAAGAAAGTATAATACTCTTCGCATTTCTTTTCTCCTTTCGTTTTTTAAATCTTATCACAATTGTTGCTTTATTTTAAATGACCTGAAATAATTAAGCAGCCTCCTCCACTTAAAGATGAGATGGATAAAGCCAAAAATCAATGTGCTGTATGCAAAATAACGATGGGGAACGAATTTCCTCATAAATAGAGGTGGTGGCAGGACCCATCACGCCAGATACTATGAAGGGGAGCGATTATCATCCCTCCCCTTCATTTTTAGTATCCAGGTTTCTTCGGTGCCTCCGCTGGTTTTTTTGCGAGAGACGTGATATAAGTGACGATATCCTTCATCTGGTCCGACTTGGGATCTATCGGCTTGCCTTTGTTAGCATTCTCAATGCAGAAATTCACGGCTTCCTCAAGACTTTTCTGGGTCTTTCCCATTATCTTGAACTCTTTCTTCTCAGCAGCCTTCTCTAAACCCTTCCCGCCGGGATGACACTCATTACATGACTTGCTTCCGCCGGCAAATTTCGGGTCAGTGAAAAGTGCCTTTCCGCGCTCCTCTGGTAAGTGCTTGGCTGCAAGAGCAACCGAGAATAGCAGCCCAAGTGCCATCATGGACAACAGTGCGATTCTTAAAACCTTCATTTGCTTCACCTCCTTTCTTTAGGTGCTTTTAAATTCAATTCTACTAAGAAAAAAAGCTGATTGCAACTAATATTCACATTTGTAAATTCTTTTTTTATTTACATTGCTAAAAACGTAAGATAGAATATTTTAACGATGTTTGATTTTATAAAAGACTTTCATCCGGTAACTCAGGCTCTCATTGCAACATGCTTTACATGGCTGGTAACAGCTCTTGGAGCATCTGTTGTTTTTATGGCAAAAAGCGTGAGCAGAAAACTCCTCGACGGTATGTTAGGTTTTGCAGGTGGGGTTATGATTGCTGCAAGCTACTGGTCTCTACTTGCACCAGCCATCGAGATGTCAAAGGACATGGGTATGCCGCAGTGGCTTCCTCCTGCCGCAGGATTCCTTGCTGGCGCTGTTTTTTTGAGAGTCATCGATAAAATCCTTCCGCATCTCCATCTCGGATTCCCTATGGCGGAGGCCGAGGGCATTAAGACTTCATGGAGAAGGACTACATTACTCATCCTTGCTGTAACACTGCACAATATACCAGAGGGTCTTGCGGTAGGAGTCGCATTCGGCGCGGTCGCGGCGGAACTCCCATCAGCTACCCTTGCAGGAGCGGTAGCCCTTGCAGTTGGTATCGGGCTTCAGAATTTTCCTGAAGGAGTTGCAGTCTCCATGCCTCTTAGGCGTGAGGGCATGTCAAGATTTAAGAGCTTCTGGTACGGACAGTTATCAGGAATTGTTGAACCAATTGCAGGTGTTATCGGTGCAGCAGCGGTTATGTTTTCTCGCCCCATACTGCCTTATGCCCTGAGCTTTGCAGCAGGTGCGATGATATTCGTCGTAGTTGAAGAATTAATTCCAGAATCCCAAAGAGGAGGGAATACAGATATAGCGACAATGGGGGCGATTATCGGCTTTGTCGTCATGATGATGCTTGATGTGGGACTTGGATAGTAGAAAGCTTAATAAAACTCTTTGAGGGTGTTTTCGAGGTTTGATAAATCAAACGGCTGCTTTACAAGCGGCGCATCTTTGATGACAGGTATCCTCTCCTCAAAGGTAGGCCTGTTGTTTCTATAGATTATGCCTATCGGAATTCTCTCTCCCCATTCCAGCGCCTTTTTGAACGCTTCTGCCCTGTCTTCGGGATTGTATTCTGGCTCTATTCGATAAACCCTCTGCCTGTACCATTCATAGGTATTGATTTTGTTGAATGTAACGCATGGCTGTAAAATATCCACAAGCGTGAAGCCCGTATGAGTAATAGCTTTTTTTACCAATCCTTTCAGATGTTCCGCATCGCCTGCAAATCCCCTTGCCACAAAACTGCAATCGAGGGCTATTGCAAGCGCAATTGGATTAAGCTGTTCTGAAAGAACGCCGAATGGCTGGTTTTTCGTCACCATTCCCTCCATGCTCGTTGGAGATGCCTGTCCTTTTGTCAGGCCGTATATCTGGTTGTCATGTACAAATAGTTTGACATTTATATTCCTCCTCATTGCGTGCATGAGATGGTTGCCTCCCTCTCCGTAGCAGTCGCCGTCTCCTGCAACTGCGATGACGAGCATCGCATGATTTGCGAGCCTTATGGCTGTTGCAACAGGAAGCGTCCTTCCGTGAAGACCGTTGAAGGTATTGCATTTCAGATAATGAGGGAATTTTCCTGCCTGTCCGATTCCGGAGACGATGGTGAATTGATGAGGCTCGATGCTCATTTCGACCATTGCATCTTTGAATGTCTTTAAGATGCTGAAGTTGCCGCATCCCGGACACCATGCAGGGGTCTGTCCCTTGTAATCATCTAATGACGGCATCTATCTCTCCTATCAAAGATTCTACGGTAAACGGCCTTCCGTCATATCTATTAATTAACCCTGAGAATGTATATCCGGTCTCTGTCTTCATAAGACGTGCAAACTGGCCTGTGGCATTGTTTTCGACACATATGGTCATCTTCGCATTTTTTAATACATTCATGTAGTTAAATTTATTCGTTGGAGGAATCGGATATATCTCGCTGAAATGGAGCATCGCAATACTGTGCTCTTTCGAGAGCGCATCAACATACTCCTTCATCACGCCATATGTAGAACCCCATCCCGCAATTACGATTTCTGGGTCGGAATCGCCGTAAAGGAGAGGCGGTTCCATCTCGTTTATCACAAGAGGCAATTTTCTGAATAACCTCTTGTCCATCATCTTCTTGCGGGTTTCGGCATCTTCAACCATATGCCCATCTTCATCATGTTCGTCGCTGTCAACGACAACTGCATGCTTTGAATCTCCGGGCACTCCGAGAGGAGACACGCCGTTCTCGGTAAATCCATGTCTCTTGTATTCGGGAAGATTTCTGAATACATCTCCCCTCAACCTATAGTCTGTATATTTGAGTCTGCTGATGTCAAAACCATCGAATGTCCATTGTGAGTCAGCAAGGTATTGGTCCGTGAGAATAAGAACAGGTATCTGGTATTTTTCTGCTATGTCAAATGCCTTATTTGTAAGATAAAATGCCTGCTCAGGCGTTCCGGGAGCAAAGATAACCCTCGGAAATTCACCGTGTGCAGTGTATAATGCAAATTGAAGTTCGGCCTGCTCCGTCCTTGTCGGAAAGCCTGTT
Organism: uncultured Nitrospiraceae bacterium; assembly: GCA_947085205.1. Lineage (GTDB taxonomy): Bacteria > Nitrospirota > Thermodesulfovibrionia > Thermodesulfovibrionales > Dissulfurispiraceae > CAMTVO01. Next base: position 12,777 of record CAMTVO010000064.1, on the reverse strand, counting down.
GCGGGGCCGGGTCTCTGTGCAAGGGCGATAACTATCGGAGTCTCGGTCATTGCAGCAAGCGAAAGACCTTCAACCATCAATGCAAAACCGCCGCCCGAACTTCCTGTCATAGCCCTCACACCTGCAAAGGATGCGCCTAATGCCATGTTTATTGCCGCAATCTCATCCTCTGCCTGTTCAACGACAATGCCGTACTCTTTTGCCTTGCTTGCGATATAGAGCATGATTCCTGTTGAAGGTGTCATAGGATATGCAGCATAGAATTTGCATCCAGATGCAATTGCACCAAGTCCTATGGCGTCATTGCCTGCAATTAACATTTTAGGTTTAGAAAGGGGTGATGCAGAGAAAGAGCACTTGATGCATTGCTTTACAGCATGATCATGTCCTGCCATTGCAGCATTGATATTCGCCTTTATAACATCTTCGCCTTTCTTTTTAAAAGTGTCTTTTATAATATCGAGCAGTATGTCCAACTCCATTCCAAGCATTCCGATCACTGCGCCTGTTGCAACGGTATTGGCCATTATCTTGTTCCCGCCGTGCTCAACTGCAAGGTTTACAAAGGGAATATCAAGGGAATAAGGTTTTTCATGCTTCTGCTTTAGCGTGGCTGAGTCGTAGATTATCTGGCCAAGCTCAGACAGTTCTTTTTCATGCTGGTCAAAGCTTTCTTTATCGAGTGCAATTAGAATATCGATATTCTCCCGTGATGCGGTTATGGGCTTATCCGAAAATCTAATCTGAAAGAAGTTATGCCCGCCTCTTATTCGTGATTCATAGTCCTGATGCGTGAACACATGATAGCCAGATCGTGAGAAAACAAGCGCAAGAGTGTCGCCTATGGTCTGTATTCCCTGACCTGCCTCTCCGCCGATTTTTATCGAGTAATCCATATGCTTAAAAGCATATCGCAAAAGAAATTAGTCTGCAAGCTATTTTTACCGTAGCTTGAATCATCCCGAAAAAAATTGATTTTCATAAAAAAAATATTGACAAACGGTTTAATAATAGTTACTATTAGTTCCTAAGAACTATTAAAAATTATTTTTAGTTATATTTAATTTCTAATAATTACTATTTAAAGAATGGGAAAAAAGGTAAAAAAAGCGAGAAAGCCCAAAGAAAAGCTGAAGGTAAAGGCCGTTCTTGTGAGGTTTACAAATACGGACTTTGAGAAGTTCGAGGAGATGGCAGACATGCTCCAGACCTCGATAGCTGCGGTTATCAGGCAATATGCTCTTAGGGCTATTGCGATAGAACAAAGTAAAAACAAAATATAAGGAGGAAAAAGAAATTGAAATTACTGCACATCGGATGTTGGGGAGACTTCAGGAAAAAGTACGGGCACAAAGTTGCGGCATGGGCAAGGAGCGAGGCTGAAAGAAAGGGAATAAGGCTCGAAGACGACACAGAGGTTTTTTACGATGCCCATAACCACGCTGAGCCGGTCATCTATTTCGACAAAGAGGCGGTAAAAGAGACCATCGGCTGCGCGGTAGATCTGAGCAAATACTGGCTCAAAAGGAAATGTGCGCCGAGGAAACAGGTTCACGGCGAAAATCAGATGCATTTTTACTGGGCAAAGCAGTCATAGATATTTGAGAAATCTAAAAATGCGAGAGGGGGGAGTTGAACCCCCACAGGTTGCCCCACTGGATCCTAAGTCCAGCGCGTCTGCCAGTTCCGCCACTCTCGCTGCCTTATTAATAATGACTTAATAGGAGCTTATGGATTCCGGTGTTTCGAAGAATTCTTCCGGCAGTTCGGCTGCTTCTTCTGCTCCTGCGGAGGGAGCTTCCCTCGACGACACGCCTGATACAGGGGTTTCTACCGGCAGGGCATGCAATATTTTAACAAATTCTCCCTTATAATTTATAACCCCTATCTCCACATTGTATTCAGCAGCAGGTCTGACATTAATGAAGTGTTCGCCTATCCTTTCTGATAATGGTAGATAGAAAAAGGCATTCGTCTTTGAATTTACTATTTTTAGATTTAGGCTTCCTCTGTATTGGGATATGGTATCTTCTGTTATCTCCCAATAAACATATATCTGGCTTGGAGTTACAGGCATGGATGCAAGCTTGTTCTCCCCGTATCCTATCGGAAGCAGTGGCATCTCCTCCGGTACAAGGTATTTTACCGGTTCTTCAGGAGCTTTTGGCGTTTTTTTCAACTTCTCTGGAATTTTTTTTAATGCCTTAGGCAATATTTCTGAAATCACAACCCGTTTTTTAGCGGCTGTAACTTTTTTAACCGCCTCTTTCTCTTTCTTTGCCGGCGCTGGTTTGGGTGCTTCGGCCCTTTTTGCTTTCTTGGGCACCGGCTTTTCAGTTTTGACTTTTGCTTTGCTTATGGCTTTGATAATATCAGCCTTTTTAAAACCACTCTTTAAAGGTATATTGAGTTCCTTTGCAAGTGTTTTGAGTTCTGCGACTGTCAATTTCTCAAGGGGCGCTTCAATCTCTTTTTTTATCAGTTTTGGTGTTGCTTTTTTTACTGCTTTTTTTGCAGTTTTCTTTTCTGGCGTCTTTGCTTTAACCTTCGAGGGTGCTTTTGCTTTAAGTTTCACAGGGGCTTTGATTTTAGCTTTTGCAGGAGCCTTAGCTTTCTTGACCTCTATTTTCTTTTTTGTCTTCTTTTCCGGTTTTTGTGGTTTTGCCTTTGCGGCGGTTTTTTTGGCAGCGGTTTTTTTAGTCGGCGCTTTTTTCTTTGATGGTTTAGCTGCTTTTTTTTCGGTTTTCTTTTTTGCCGGTTTTTCTTTAGAGATCGCTTTTATGAAGTCTTCCTTTTTCCAGTTGCTCTTAGCGGTTATCCCGGCTTTTTTTGCCATTGTCCTTAACTCAGAGATGTTTTTCCCTGTGAGTTCCTGCTTTTTCATATCCCCCCCAATTAAAGCAATTGCCGATTTAAGCTAATTATATAACAAAATAAATTTAAATGTTAAACATCAATGCGCCTCTGCCCAGTTTTTACCGTGCCCGATATCAACCTTCAATGGCACTGATAGGGCAAGGGCATTCTCCATATCATATTTAATCAGATTTTTAGCAGTTTCAAGCTCATCCTCAGGCACTTCAAACAGAAGTTCGTCATGGATTTGAAGGACCATCCTTGTCTTGAGATTTTTTTCTTTGAGTCTATTCGAGATGTTTATCATTGCTATCTTTATCAGATCAGCGGCAGTTCCCTGAATGGGCGTGTTTATTGCGAGCCTTTCAGCCTGTTGCCTGATGTTTGAGTTATGGCTGTTGATCTCGGGGATCGGCCTTTTTCTGCCCATCAGGGTTGTGACATATCCTGTCTTTTGCACTGTCTTAATGGTATTTTCCATATAGTTTTTAACGCCGCCATGCTTATCAAAATACCGGTTTATATAACTGCCTGCCTCTTTGGGTGATATATCAAGCGCCTCTGACAGGCCAAAGGGGCTTATTCCATACACAACTCCGAAATTCACTGTCTTTGCTATACGCCTCATGTCTTCTGTTACAGACTCTTTTGGAATGCCGAACAGCTCCGAAGCTGTCCTTGTGTGCACATCAATATCATTTTTAAAGGCATCAATCAGGCCTCTGTCATTGCTCATATGGGCGAGTATCCTTAACTCCACCTGCGAATAGTCTGCAGAGACAAGGACGCATCCTTCAGCAGCAATAAAGACCTCTCTGATTTTTGTTCCCCATTCTCCCCGAACAGGTATGTTCTGCAAATTAGGCTCGCTGCTGCTTAATCTTCCTGTTGCAGTTACGGTCTGGTTAAATGATGTATGCACCCTGCCTGTCTTTTTATTTATGAGTTTTGGCAAAGCATCTACATATGTTGTTTTCAGCTTGTACAATGTCCTGTAATTAAGGATTTCCATCGGGAGTTCATGTGTCCTTGCCAGTTCTTGGAGGACGTCCATTCCTGTAGAGTATCCGGTCTTTGTCCTCTTCGATGGCTTTAGTCCGAGCTTTTCGAAAAGTATTTTTTGCAACTGTTTCGGCGAGTTTATATTGAAACTTTCGCCTGCAATTGAGTATATCCTCGATTCTATTATTCCGAGCTCCCTATCCAGTTCCTTTGAGAGTTCTTCGAGTCTCTCCTTATTTATCCTTACGCCTGCCTCTTCCATGTCTGTAAGGATATAAATTAGCGGCATCTCCATTTCAAAATACAGCTTTTCAAGTCCTTCATTCCCAAGTTTTTCAAAGAGGATGTCCTTTAGCTCCATCGCCAATTCTGCATCTTCGGCCGCATACTGCGTTGCCTCCTCTATAGGCACATCAGAGAATGAATGTCGTTTCCCGAGCACTTCGTTGAATGCCCTTTTTTTATGGAAGAGATATTCGAGCCCGACATTTTCGAAGCTGTGATCGGGCTTGTTGGGATTGAGCAAATAAGCTGCAAGCATTGTATCGTATAACTTGCCCTTTACATGAATCCCTTCCTGCCTTAATATGAGGATGTCGTATTTAAGGTTATGGCCTATCTTGGAAATGGATTCGTTTTCGAGTGTTTCCTTTAATATGCCTAATGCGTCAGGTATGTTCTCGCCGTGCTTATGTCTTATCGGAACATAATATGCCTTGCCCTTCTCCTTGCATAATGCAATGCCGACAATGGAGTCTGATATGGGATTTCTGCCAGTGGCCTCGATGTCAAATGAAATCTGGGCAATAGGCGATGGACTATGGGCGATAGGTGAAGTTGACGGCGTTTCGGAGACGGTTTGCTCCGTTTCAGGCTCCTTGCTGCTTTTAAAAAGGGAAAATTGTTCCATATTCGTAGTTTATCAGAAGCGGAAGTTATATATAAAGGAAATAGAGGTGATGACTTTTATTGCCAAAAGATATGGATTTTTAATAATTTTTACAACTATACGCTACCCTTTGGATATATTGATTTGACTAATCTTGTCCAATGATGTATAGTTTATAGCGAGGTCTGCTATGAACAAAACTGCAACGATTGAAATGCTCAACACAAAACAAGCGGCTATGCTTTTAGGGGTTAGTTCAAAAACAATTTACCGCATGGAAGAAAAAGGGCTGATTCAATCTGTGAGAACTCCAGGCGGTCAGCGCAGATTCATAGAGAGGATTTAGAGAATTATTTAACCGTAAGCAAATCATTTACTGCCCCTCAAAATCCAAGCAAATACAAAACTTCCGCCAATCAGTCCCCTTATTTTGTAAAAGAAAAAGCTGCAGGATACACTCTTTTTGAGCCGCCTGAAATTGATACATCATCTGTCGCAAGATTGCAGCAGCAAATAACAATGAGAAATATTAGAAGCCACAAACAGCATTACGACACCAGCACGGATATATTCAGATGGATAGAGGAATGGGACTTTAAAAACTATCGAACTAAAACCTATACTCACGGATTTCATACTTACCCTGCCATGTTCATACCGCAAGTGGCCCGGAAACTGATAGAAGTCTTTTCATCCGAACATGATACTGTTTGCGATATATTCTGCGGCTCAGGCACTACCCTTGTTGAAAGCAGCCTTTTGAACAGAAATTCCATCGGTATTGAATTAAACCCCCTGGCTGTGCTGATTGCAAAGGTCAAAACCACGCCTATAGACCCGCAGACTTTGACCGACAATCTAAAAACAATTTTATCCGGCTATAACAACATGAAAAATGCCGTATCTCCCCAATTCAATAATATTGATTTCTGGTTTTCCGAATCAGTCATTAAAGACCTCGCAAAACTCAAGCAGGCGATATGGAATATCTCAGAAGAAAATATCAGAAATTTTTTTTCAGTATGCTTCAGCGAGGTTGCAAGGATTGTTTCTTTTACGAGGCATAAGGAATTTAAACTATTCAGGGATAAAAGCAAATTAGAAAAATCTTTTAAGCCTGATGTTCCGGGTGAGTTTGTGAGGATATGTGAAAATAACATCTTGTGCATGAAGGAATATATCAATGATGTAATACCTAATGCCAATGTCAAAATTATACTTGGTGATTCAACAAAAGATAACGGCATTCCTCCGGACTCTGTAGATTTTATTATAACTTCGCCTCCCTACGGAGACAGCAGAACTACAGTAGCCTATGGACAATTTTCGCGGTTGCCGGCCCAATGGCTGGATTTATTGCCCCCTCAGATTAAAGACATCGACAAAGAACTGCTTGGAGGCAAAAACAATATAAGCCTCAATGACCCTGTGATTGACTTGTCGGATACTTTAAGATTAAGCATAAAAATTATTTCCGAGAGAGATGAGGAGCGAGCAAAAGAAGTTCTTAGTTTTTATAAGGACTTGTATAAGGCGCTTGTTCAAGCACACAAGATTTTACGCCCTAAAAAATATTTTTGCCTTATTGTTGGCAATAGAACCGTAAAAGAACTGGTATTAAAAACCGATGGGATAATCTGTGAGTTCGGGGAGAAAATAGGTTTTGTTTCTCAGGGCATTCTTTTTAGAAATATTCCCAACAAGAGAATGCCTCTTCAAAACAGTCCTACAAATGTGCAAGGCAAAACCGGATTTACAATGCAAAAAGAAAGTATTGTCTTGCTTAAAAAACTTTAGCAGATGGTTTAGCGATATATAGTATTCAAGTCGTCTAAAATTTTTGAGAACTCACAAATAGGCTTTTCCCATTTCCCGGGTTTGGTGATATAGACAAAATCAAAAAATTTCAACATGCCCTTCTGCTTCTCTCATCCCATCGTCAAATTCCCAAAAGCCTTTTCAAATCCTCTTTATCGGTAATAGCCATGTATTGTCCTCTCGGCTTGTAACTTTCAGGGGGGATAAGCCTTATAAGTCTCTTGAATTCAAACTCTGTGAATATATGAAGCAGTGCCGGCCAATCAGGCTCTTTTATTTTCATATCCTGAAGGTTTATATCGATAGGTATGTTTGTATCGATGGTTGCGAGGGTCTTGCTGATTTTTATGTTTTCTATATTTTCCACTATCATTTTTCTAATCCTCTCGCTCTCTATTTTTTCAGGATGCTTGATCAGCTCATCGAGGCTGCCTGTCTTTGAAAGAAGCTCCTTTGCCGTCTTTTCGCCTATTCCCTTGACTCCAGGAATATTGTCTATTGCATCGCCTGTTATGGCCATTATCTCAGGGAGTCTTTCAGGAGGGACTCCGAATCTTTCTTTTACATGATTTTCATCGATTATCATATCCTTCATGGGGTCGTAAATCTTTATCCCACTACCTACAACCTGCATCATGTCTTTGTCACCGCTTAGTATGAATACATCGATATTCTGTGATGCAGCCTTTTTTGCAATGGTAGAGATAATATCATCCGCTTCATAACCCGGCATCTCAAACGAAGATATTTTAAATGAGCGTATGATTTCTTTTATATGTGGAATCTGGATAACCAAATCATTTGGCGTCTCAGGCCTCTGTGCCTTGTATTCCTCATATATCCTGTGCCTCTCTGTAGGAACGGGAGAATCAAAGGCAATTGCAACTGCATCAGGTTTTTTCTCCCGTATTATCTTGAGAATCATATTTGTAAAGCCGTAGATTGCATTGGTAGGAAAGCCCTTTGAATTGGTTAACCCCCTTATAGCGTGATATGCCCTGTAAAAATAGGAATTCCCGTCGATAAGATAGAGGTTCATGAATGATTATAGCAGAAAAAGATTAGTCTCCCTCAAATTCCGTCAATGCAAATATTTTGTATCCCTTGCCTGCAAGCTTCTTTGCGCCGCCCACATCCGGCAGATCGACTATAAACGCCATTTCAGAGACGATGCCCCCTAATTTCTCAACGAGGGCTGCTGCCGCGAGGGCTGTCCCTCCTGTGGCAAGGAGGTCATCCACAAGGATCACCTTTGTGCCTTTTGTTATGGCGTCCTTGTGCATCTCGACGGTATCTGTGCCATATTCGAGTTGGTATTCGTGGCTTATCGTTTCTGCAGGGAGCTTGCCTTTTTTTCTTACAGGGACAAAGCCCTTTCCTAATGTGTAGGAGAGCGCTCCGCCTATGATAAATCCCCTCGATTCGATTCCTACGATTACATCGAAATCAATGTCGCCTTTGATATATCTTTGGGTGAAATTATCTATTACGAGCCTGAAGCCTACAGGATCTTTAATAAGTGTGGTTATGTCCCTGAACATGATGCCCTTCTTGGGATAGTCCGGTATAGTTCTTATTTTTGATTTAATCGGCATTGCTTATCTCCTTTCATTTGCAGTTGCACTTTGTGTTTTTAATCTTTGGAATGGTTTTTATAAGCAGCTTTTTTACATTATCGGCATTTTTAGACATTATTTCGAGTATCATCTCCCATGTAACAGGCTCTTCGCCTTCTTTCCAGCAGTCGTAATCCGTTGACATTGCTATGCTCTGGTAACAGATTCCTGCCTCTCTTGCGAGTATTACTTCAGGAACTGTTGACATATTTATAACATCAGCGCCCCATGCCCTGAACATATGAGATTCTGCCTTTGTGGAGAATCGCGGCCCTTCTATGGTAATTACCGTGCCTTTTGTATGGTGCCTGAGTTTTAATTCCTTTGCTGATGAAATGACAAGCGAGCGCAGGTCATTGCAGAACGGCTCGCTCATTGGCGTATGAATTACCTTTTCGTCATGGAATGTAAGCGGCCTGTGCTTTGTAAAGTCTATAAACTGGTCAACAAATACAATGTCCCCGGGCATTATCTTTTCTCTCAAAGAGCCGACTGCTGTTGTGGCGAGGATATGGGTGCAGCCCTCTTTTTGCAAGGCATATATATTTGCCCTGAAATTGACCCCTGTTGGATAGATTGAGTGGTCTTTGCCGTGGCGGGCGAGGATTGCTACATCTACTCCGTTTATCTTTCCGATAGTCAGAGGCGACGATGGACTGCCGTAAGGTGTCTTTACCTTCTTTCCCTTTGCGCCCTTCATCAGCCTTGGGTCGTCCAATCCAGAGCCGCCGATTACGCCGATTTTTATGTTGCCCATAAACGCTCCTAATAAAGTGAATTTCGATACGAAAGATAAAACAAGGCATAAATCAAAGTCAAGGGAAATATTGAGCTTTTTGAGCCTTTTCCATTACATTATTAAATGCCGATAGAACTTGTCATGTTCGACCTTGACGGGACGCTCATAGATTCGAGCGTCGATATCGCCAATGCCATTAATTATGCCATCGAGCCTTACGGCGTAAAACCTGTAACAATTCAAGAGACGATAAGCCTTGTCGGAGAAGGAATCACGAGGCTTATGGAAAAAATAGTCAAAAGTCAGGAGTCGGAAGTCAGAAGTAATATTAATAAAGACATTCTCGTTGAAAGATTTCTTGAGCATTACTCTTCTCATCTAATTGATAATACCACTGTTTATCCCATGGTCAGGGAGACATTGGAGAAATTAGATGGGTATAAGAAGGCTGTAATCTCGAATAAGAGAGAGGCTTTATCATCAAGGGTACTGGATGACCTCGGACTATTGAAATACCTTAATTTGGTTGTCGGGAGCGATACAACTCCAGAGAGAAAGCCTTCGCCAATCCCGATTCTTCATGTCCTTTCAAAACTTAATATAAAGACAGAAGATGCTGTTATTGTTGGTGACAGCAATTTTGACATCGAGGCAGGAAAGGCAGCAGGAATCAAAACTGTTGCAGTGACTTATGGATACAGGCCTCTGGACTTATTAAAGGGCGCTGATTTTATAATAAATAGAATGGATGAGCTGATAGACATTGTAAGGAGGTTTGAATAAATGGGATTTACGATAGCCTTTGCAGGAAAGGGCGGAACAGGAAAGACTTCCATCGCAGGACTGACAATAAAATTTTTATTAAGCAAGAGGAACGGGCCTGTGCTTGCAGTGGATGCCGACAGCAATGCATGTTTAAATGAAGCACTCGGTGTCAAGATTCATGCAACCATTGGAAAGTTGAGGGAGGAATCCCTTCAGGCAGTGAGAGGCGGAGGAGACAGGCCGGGCGGCATGTCAATGGAGCAGTTGTTTGATTATCAGGTTCAGCAGTCATTGATTGAAGCAAAGGACTTTGACCTCATGGTAATGGGAAGGCCTGAAGGGCCTGGCTGTTATTGTGCAGCGAATAATATAATAAGGAAATATACAGACCTGCTCTCGGATAAATATCCTTATGTCGTTATAGACAATGAAGCAGGCATGGAGCATCTGAGCAGGAGAACTACACATAAAGTTGATCTGCTTATAATCGTCAGCGACCCGACAGTAAAAGGCGTTATGACTGCCAAGAGGATAAACGAGCTTGTGGACGAGCTGCAGCTCGATGTCGACAGGCGTGTGCTTATCATCAACAGGGTTATCGGACAGGAAGGCGAAGATCTCAGAAAAATGGCAGAGGGTTTCGGTATCCATGTGGCAGGGCTTGTGCCTCATGACGATATGGTATTCAAATTCGATTTGGAAGGCAAGCCTGTATTTGAACTTCCAGAAAATGCAAGGTCTGTGGATGCTTTGTTTGGCGTGCTCAAGTCGTTGGGAATACCGTAATTAATGAAGCGAAAAAAGCCGCTCAAGGCCAATCCTATTGTCTCCCTTGAAAATCGGCATATTATAAGTTTATAAGATAAACAAATAACTGATTCTCTTTACTTGAAAGGTGTTTTGTGTTACTTTTAAGAACTTTATTTAAATTCCAAAACTTTACCTTTTGTAACATAGCAATTACATTTTGTAGCGGAGGGAGAAGAATATGCTGATAATTGGCGAAAAATTGAGCATTATAGCCAAGAGGGTGAGAGAGGCTATGATGAAGAGAGACAAAGGCCCGATACAGGAGATTGCCGCCGCTCAATGGAAGTCAGGTGCAGGGATGATTGACGCAAACATAGGTCCTGCAGAGGATGGCGGAGAGGAGTTGATGGAGTGGATGGTTACGACTATTCAGGAGGTTGTTCCTTTGCCTATCTGTCTTGATACGACAAACTACAATGCATTAGAGGCAGGACTGAAAGTGCATAACAATGAATGGGGCAGACCGTTGATTAACTCCACATCCAACGACCCTGAACGATTTCCGATACTTGAGCTTGCCGCAAAATATAACTCGCAGATAATCGGCTTGACGGTAGGAAAGGGCGGACTCCCTGCGGATGCAGAGGAAAGGGCGGCAATAGCCGCCGAGATAATGGCGAGGGCTATGGAATACGGCGTTCCCCTTGAGGATTTATACCTTGATCCTCTTGCTCTTCAAATAGCGACTTCTCAGGACCATGCGCTAAAAGTGATAAAGACTATAAAAATGTTTCAGGAACTTAATGACCCTCCAATGAAGACCACAATAGGATTAAGTAATATATCTAACGGTTGTCCAAAGGCTTTGCGTCCAATATTGAACAGATATTTTCTTGCGCTGTTGATGTATGAGGGGCTCACCTCAGCAATTGCCGACGCACATGAGGTCATGGAAACAGTAAAAACAATAGATGTGATAATGAACAACACCCTTTATGCACATTCATATTTAGAAATGTAAAAAGACCGTGATGCGTAATGAGTAATGGGTAATGAGTAAATAATTTTTCCAACCCATCACGCATTACGGATTACAGATTACGGAGGTAAGACATGGCTTTTGTTGCACCAAAGGAGACTTTTTCAGGCAAGGTTTTTGAAGTTGCCATCGGCACGGACAATGCCGTTAAGTTTGGCGGAGAGAATGTGCTCCCATTTTGTTCTTTTGAGGGCAATGTCCCCAATGGGCCGGTGGTCGCCTATGAAATCCAGGATGTTCTGCCTCAGGACTGGCCTGACGAGGTGAGGAAGGTATATGACGGAGTTTCCGACGACCCTGTAAAATGGGCCAAATACTGTCAGGATGAATTGAAGGCAAAGGCAATAGTCTTGAGGCTTGTCGGAACCCATCCGGACAGGGAAAACCGCTCTCCGGAGGATGCTGCAAAGACGGTTAAAGACGTCCTTTCTGCAATAAATATCCCGCTGATAATACTCGGCAGCAATAATATAGAGAAAGACGCTTCCGTGCTTGTTGCAGTCTCTGAAGCCGCAAAGGGTAAAAACTGCATTATCGGAAAGGCGCAGGAAGGAAACTACAAGACTGTTGTCGCGGCTGCAATGGCAAACAATCATAAGCTCATAGCAATGTCGGAGCTGGATATAAATCTTTCAAAGCAGCTTAACATACTCATAACACAGATGGGATTTGATAAAGAGAAGCTGATAACTGACCCTATGTGCTCAGCCCTCGGTTACGGACTTGAATATACTTATTCGGTTATGGAGAGGATAAGGCTTGCTGCGCTTACGCAGAACGATGCTACAATGCAGCCTCCGATGCTTGCCGATGTCGGCATGTATGTATGGAAAGTAAAAGAGACGCAGGCGTCTGAATCAGAACTTCCCTATGGCGGAAGCCTCAAGGAAAGAGGAGTGGCGTGGGAGGCTGTGACCGCGTCTGCATTGTTAATGTCCGGCGCTGAGTTTTTAATCATGAGGCATCCGGAGGCTGCGGCTGCCGTCGAAAAATTCATAAACGAGTTAATGTAAGGGAGGTTAGATATGGCTTTGACAGGCGTTGAAATATTTAAATTACTTCCAAAGACCAACTGTAAAAAGTGCGGGCATCCCACATGCCTTGCCTTTGCAATGAAGCTTGCGCAGAGGCAGGCATCTTTAGATGCATGTCCTGATGTGTTGGAAGAGGCAAAGAAGGTCCTCGGCGAGGCATCTGCGCCGCCTATAAAACCAATCACGCTCGGCGCAGGAGATAATGCCGTAAAAATGGGAGAGGAGACAGTTCTTTTCAGGCATGAAAAGAAGTTTGTAAACCCATGCGT
>CAMTVO010000063.1:0-1402 GCA_947085205.1 uncultured Nitrospiraceae bacterium | reverse complement strand
GCTCTTCCGATCTTGCTTCTTTTTCCTGCTGGTCTTTGTCATAGTTGATGTTGTAAAGGACAAAGTTGTATTTTGCTCTATCGCCTTCCCTTAATACAGAGCTTATTAATTTCATCTCTACCTCAAGTATTTCATCTACAAGCCCTTTGATATTCCTACTCCATCCGTCATGATTGAATACCTTTACCCTCGGCTGAGGTGTCTGGTATTCAGGCGGCACCCTGAGACCTCTTCCTAACACCTGAGCTATCAACAGCTTTGAATTAAATGCCCTGTCTTCCCACGGCACAATCTGAAAGACATTCTGGACATCCCACCCCTCGGTTAGCATGGAGACAGATACTATCCATTCTGTAGGGTCATTTTTATCATCCACATCTTTAAGTTTTGCCACATTTGCTTTATGTTCCTGTGCAGAGGTTACGATTAAAACCTTTTTCTCAACCTCTTCTTTTGGCTGTGATTCCTTTTTGGCTAAAAACTCTATCAGGTTTTCTCTTAACCTTTTGGCATTCGTAATATCCTTTGTGATTAAAATAGTTAGTGGTTTTATTTTCCTGTATTTATTTCGGTTTTCAATGTGATTGTCATATATTTTCTGGAATTTCTCATCCATGGAGATGCTTTCGTCTTTGCTGACATAATCCACCATCTTAACCATACTGTGATCTACTGCCTGTCTGAGGGAATACCTATAAATAACATCATTAAAGTATTCATCCTCTATATATGAAGTACCCGTAAAACCAACCATATATTTAAAGTTATAGGCTGGATTCAGTAAAAACTCCTTCCACTTCTTTATACTCTGGCTCTCTCTGTCTCGACCTGTAACTTTATTAAAAGCATGGTGAACTTCATCGCTTAACACTAACACGCTCTTCCCATTGCCTAAAAGGCTATCCTTTATAGAAGAACCTGTTTTCTCAAATACCGCATGGATATTCTCCACACAAATATCCCCGTCCTTTATGGTGCTATTGGCATCTATGATTCTCGGATTTTTGTATTTTGCTTCTTCAGGGATTGTTTGTCTTAATTTGCTGTCTCCGCTTAAAGAAATGAATTTTTCCATAAGACCCTTTTCAATAGTTAAGGATGGGCATAGCACCAGCACCTTATCTACGAGTCCAAGCCCCAGCATTATTTGAGCAATGCCATAAATAACATAGCTCTTGCCCGTTCCTGTTGCTAAGTCAATTGTGGCAGAAAGTTTATCTGGCAGTTGTAAGTGATGAAAATACTCGTTTATGTCTCTATATCTATTACGAAGTTCAGGGTTTTTAGCCCAGTTCTCTTTGACCAAATCCTTAATAGATTTGTATCTTCCTGATGCAAGATATATAACAGCATTTTCTATTGCCTCTTTCTGATACCGCCTGTCACCACATAAAACATCAAT
>CAMTVO010000062.1:0-39201 GCA_947085205.1 uncultured Nitrospiraceae bacterium | reverse complement strand
TTGGATTAACTCAAGCAGGCGTGTTTTCAGATTCTTCGACTCGCTGTTGGTAATAAAATTTTTCATGCAACCTCATGCAATTGAAAAAATTCATTCGAAAAGCTACTGCTAAAATAAAGGGGCGCTTCCACCCTCAATTTTTCCCTCAATATCAAACCCTTTAACCAGTGATTTGCAATCGTTCCAAGAGATAATGGCTTGAAAAGATGCCGGAGGTTATCCAGACATCTTTAAATAAATCCGGCGGGCGGGATAAGTTCAGCATCGGCAAGCGTTATTAAATCTGTTGCCAGCAAATCTTTGATGGATTTTTTTAACCCTGTCGATCTTCCTCTGATCAAGCTTGAGATGTTTGTCCTTTACAGTCGTTGTGTGCATCATACCACCTCCATGTTCATATTATAGCAAACATGTTCATGATTTTATCTTCCTAAAATCCTTATTTCCGGCTCAAGTATGATGCCGAACTTTTCTTTCACTTTATTGCTCACTATATCCATAAGTCTCAGAAAATCATCGCAGGTTCCATTCCCCGCATTGACAAAAAAATTCGCGTGCATCGCGCTGACCTCTATGTGTCCGATCCTCATGCCCTTGCATCCTGCATCGTCTATGAGCTTGCCTGCGGCTGTATCCTTATGGTTTTTGAAAACGCATCCTGCCGACGCCTTTGATACAGGCTGCTTCGATTTCTTTTCATTGATAAATTCTGTGACCCTTTTTTTAATTTCAAAAGGTTCGTCTTTTTTAAGCGATAAAACGGCGCTGAGAATAATAGAATCCGAAGGGATATTTGCACTTCTATACTGAAAGCTCATATCGCTTGCGGATAATTCTTTTATGCTCCCATCAGGCATTAATAAATTAACTGATTTAACTACATCCTT
Source organism: uncultured Nitrospiraceae bacterium (assembly GCA_947085205.1). Lineage (GTDB taxonomy): Bacteria > Nitrospirota > Thermodesulfovibrionia > Thermodesulfovibrionales > Dissulfurispiraceae > CAMTVO01. Next base: position 38,314 of record CAMTVO010000062.1, on the reverse strand, counting down.
TATCTCGCAACCGAAGGAGCCTGCGTTTCCTGCAATTGCGCCACCCATAGAACCCGGAATTCCTGCAAGTCCTTCCATTCCAGAAAGTCCATGCTCAATACATAAATTGATAACTTTTTTAAGAGAACATCCTGACTGAACAAAAATAAATTCTTCGTCGGACTGCCGACTGCTGACTGCTGACTGCTGACTTTTTATGTTATTCATCTTTGATGTAAAAATAACTGCGCCCTCGATACCTCTGTCTTTTACGAGTATATTTGTACCGCCGCCAATACCAATACACGGGATTTTTTCTTTAGCAAGAATTTTTATGAGTTCAGGCAGGAAGGGTTCATCAGGGAATAATGCAATATCGGCAGGGCCGCCTATTTTCAGAGAGGTGTGCATCGACATCGGCTCATCGAACCTGATGTCGATGCCTCGTGAAATACAAAAATCCCTCAATAGTTCATAGTTCATACCCAAATTGAGCAATTATAAGTTTAAAAATATAAGTCAGGTGCGGCGAAAAGACTTTAAACTCCGCACTTGTAAAAACATTTATCTTGTATTCGTATACTACAACATTGAATACTTTTTGAGTAATGCATATATTATCTTATAGCTGCACTTGAAACAACACTTTTTAAAGTCCTTGAGCCGTGCCTGACTTAGATAATAGCTCAACTTAGGTTTAACTTTTTCAATATATCTTCTCCCATCTTATACACGTCCCCAGCTCCGAGAGTTATAAGCACATTCCCCGATTTAAGCTCTGAAATTATCGTTTCGGCCATTTCCTTTCTGTCAGGGATATGGCTTAAATTTTTAAATCCTGCTTTCACTATCCTGTCGGAAAGCTGTGCGGAATTTATTCCTTCTATCGGCTTTTCACCTGCAGGGTATATGTCCATGAGAAACAACCTGTCTGAATTATCTAAACTTGTGGCAAAGCTCGCCGCAAATTCGTCCATCAAATCCCTCGTCCTCGTAAATCTATGCGGTTGGAATAATACAAACAGCCTGCTGCCGTTAAAACATTCCCTCGCTGCCTTCAGCGTAGCCTTCACCTCTGACGGGTGGTGTCCGTAATCATCAAAAACCTTGATGTCCCCTGCTTCGCCCTTAAATTCGAATCTGCGGTGTATTCCGCTGAAATTACTTAATGCCTTTGCAATAACATCCACCGGAATTTGAAGCTCTACGGCAACAGCTATTGCAGCCAGACTGTTCAGCACATTATGTTTTCCGGGTACCGGCAGCGTAAATATTCCGAGCGACCTGCCTTTATACACTGCCTCAAAGCTCATTTTTGTGCCCGAATTTTTTATGTCCTTAGCATAAATATCTGCATTTTCGGATAATCCATATGTCATAAACTTTCTCTGTATAAGAGGGATTATCTCGCGCAGATATTCGTTTTCCATGCAGACTACGGCTATTCCATAAAACGGGATTTTGTTTATGAACGCAAGAAATGCGTGCTTCAGCAGTTCTATATCTTTGAAGAAATCCATATGCTCTTTGTCGATATTAGTTATAACGGCAACAGTAGGATTCAATTTCAGGAAGGAGCCGTCGCTTTCATCGGCCTCCGCGACAAGATAATCTCCCTGCCCCAGCTTTGCGTTGCTTCCCATGGAATTCAGCTTTCCGCCTATGACAACAGTCGGATCAAGCCCTCCTTCTCCGAGCACCGTAGCTACTAAAGATGTGGTGGTCGTCTTGCCGTGCGCTCCTGCGACAAGAATTCCGTATTTAAGCCTTCCGAGCTCCGCGAGCATCTCCGCCCTCGGAATAACGGGAATAGACCTTTGTTTCGCTTCGGCAACCTCGGGATTTGCCTGAGAAATCGCGGAGGATATAACGACTACGTGGGCATGGTCGATATTTTCAGCATTATGCCCGATGAATATCTTTATACCAAGGCCTTTCAGTCTGTTGGTCGTCTCTGATTCCTTTATGTCAGAGCCTGTAACCTCATATCCTAAATTATGCAGCACCTCTGCTATGCCGCTCATTCCTATACCGCCGATACCGACAAAGTGAATGATTCTATATTTATTAAACAATGTTGCCTCCAAATAAACCCAATACTCCAATACTCTATTATTTCTTTACCAAACTCATTGCTATATCAACAATCCTCTCTGCCGCATCTATCCTGCCAAATGCAGCAGCGGCTTTTTGCATCTCTTCCCTTGCCTTTTCTTCCGAATAAAGCTCCCTTATGGCATCAGAAAGCGTCTCTCCGTTTAACTCCCTGTCGAGTATCATCTTCGCTGCTCCCATATCTTCGAGCTTTCTCGCATTGAATTCCTGATGGTTCGATGCCGCATGCGGATATGGTATCAATATGGCTGCCTTCCCTATGGCTGTAATCTCCGATAACGTAGTTGCGCCCGCCCTGCATACCACAATATCCGCGACTGTATAAGCCTCTGCCATCTGGTATACAAAAGGCACAACAATGCCGTTGAAACCGAGCCTCCTGTAAGTATCCCTCACTTTTTCGCAGTCGGTTTCCCCTGTCTGATGGAGAAATTGAATATTTTGCCTTAAATCAAGAAGGTAATTCAACGCCTCTATCATGGACCGGTTTATGCTTCTTGCGCCCCTGCTTCCGCCGAATACAAATACTGTAAACTTGCCGGTTTCAAGAGGGAATAATGAATAGGCCTTTTTTTCATCTCTCTCAAGTATCCGCTTTCTTATAGGATTTCCGGTCAAATAGGATATGTCATGCGGGAAAAATGACATGCTCTCCTGATAAGTCAAAGCGATTGCATCAACAAATTTGGCAAGAAATTTATTTGCAAACCCCGGCACAGAGTTCTGCTCAAGTATTATTGTCGGAATCCCTTTTAAATGCGCTGTTAGAACCATCCCGACCGACGCATAGCCTCCCACGCCTATTACTACATCCGGCCTGACGGATCTCAGTATCCGGTAAGCTCCTACAATCGAAATGACAAATGCAATAAACGCCTTAATCTTTTTCAACAAAGATTTTCCGACTAATCCCTCTGCTTTTAAAAACATTATGGGATAACCCTCTCTGGGGATAACGCGGGCCTCTATTCCATGCTCTGTACCGACAAAGACTATGTCAGTTTTTTGTATTCTGTCTTTTGACTCCTGACTCCTGACTCCCGACTCCTGACTCCTGACTCCCGACTCCCGACTCCTGTTAAGGAACTCCTCGGCTACCGCTATGCCCGGATAGAGATGTCCTCCAGTGCCTCCGCCTGCAATTATTATTTTCATAGTTCACCCTGAAAAATAAGTAAAATAATGGGAAATTATGTCCTTTTAATTTTACTATATCTCTTGTATCCATGTCCTCTCTGCCATTTCAGGCGGTAATTAACTGACAGCTTATACCCGGCAGGCGCGGGTTTCCGAATGGCCGAATCCGGGATTGAAGAGCTTGTATTGTGAGCTTTGGAGTCTGCCAAACCTCTAACAGACTGTAGCTTTGATACATTCAGGAGCAAACCTATGGCGGTCATGTTGACAAGAAGCGACGAGCCTCCATAGCTTATAAACGGTAGTGGAAGACCTTTTGTTGGCACCATTCCTGTGACAACGGCAAAATTGATAACAGCCTGAACAGCTATCATTATGGATATTCCGAAGGCAAGATAGTAAGCGAATGGGTCAGACGCCCTTCTTGCAATTGCAATGCCCTTAAGGAACATGATAAAGAATAAAAAGACCACGAAAGCCACGCCGATAAAGCCTAACTCCTCTCCTATCAATGAAAAGATGAAGTCTGTATGCACTTCCGGAAGGAACGAGAGCTTTTGCTTTCCTTCTCCCAACCCTACCCCATTAAGTCCACCGCTTCCGAGGGCTATAAATGACTGGACAAGCTGGAACCCACTGCCCTGCGCATCCTTCCAAGGGTCAAAAAACGCCTCTACTCTCCTCCATCTGTAAGGCTCTGATACAAACTTGATGATTACAGGCACTGCTATAATACCCAGCGAAAATATGTATCTAAGCCTTATGCCGGATAAAAACAGAAGGGACATTGTAAGAAGGCCGAGACTTATGACAGCGCCGAAGTCGGGCTGTTTAAGGAATATTACTTGAAAAACGCCCATTATGCCTACAGGAACGGCAAACGACAAGAATTTGTCTTTTTTATAACTTGCCTGGCTCATATACCACGAGAGGAATACGACCATCGAAAGCTTCACAAGCTCCGAAGGCTGAAAGGCTGATGGCCATATCCTTATCCATCTCCTCGCACCGCCTGCAGCGATGCCGAAATTCGTAAAAACCATCACCAGACAGACCAGAGATATTACGAGTAGAGGTATGACCATTTTTTTCAGATATTTTAGAGGAATTTTGTAGGCAATAAACATGGCGATTATGCCTAACAGTACAGTAAAGAGTTGCTTTTTGAGAAAACCAAACTGGCTTATTGCCATACCTTTCTTACGATACTTCTCGACCATGTCGGGCGACATAATCGAAGTAGAACTATAAACAGCCATAAGTCCGATGAGTATAAGCAGAAGCACTATGAACAATATCCATCTGTCATACTGCTGCTTCACAGCTCCATCACCGCCTTTTTAAACTGCCTTCCCCTGTCCTCAAAATCCCTGAACATGTCGAAGCTTGCGCATGCAGGCGAAAGTAGAACCACATTGCCGGCAGAGGCTTCGTTTTTTGCCCTTAATACGGCAGATTTAAGGTCATCCTCCATAAAGACTTCTGTAACATCTCCAACCGCCTTTCCTATCTTATCTTTTGCCTCTCCGATAAGGATAAGGGACTTCACCTTTTCTTTTATAAGCGGCCTTAAAATTGTAAAATCGCTGTCTTTGTCCCTTCCGCCTGCGATAAGTATTACAGGCTCGTTAAAACTCTCAAGGGACTTTATAACAGCGCCCACATTTGTTCCCTTTGAATCATTGATAAACTTCACTCCGTCTATCTCCCTCACAAATTCAAGCCTGTGCTCAAGGCCCGGAAATGTCTGCATCGTGTGCATAACAGCATCCGGGCTGCAGCCGGATAATAATGCCATCAATGACGCCGCCATTGCGTTTTCGATATTATGGACACCCTTTATTTTAAAGGTTGAAGGTTGAAGGTTAAAGATTGAAGGCTGAAGGTTAAATTCAGGAATATTAAAATAAATAATCCCATCTCTATAATAAGCGCCTTCCACTTCTTTTTGACGACTGAAATAAAAAACTCTTGGTCTTTCACTTTTAACTTTTAACTTTTCACTTTCAACTATTTTCGTTGTTGGATCATCGGCATTCAACACGAGAAAATCTCCCTCTCCCTGATTCAAGAATATCCTGCATTTGGCATAGATATATTCATTCATAGATGGGTATCTGTCCAAATGGTCAGGTGTTATGTTTAATATCGCCGCACCTTTAGGCCAGAATTCATCTATGGATTCGAGTTGAAAACTCGAGACCTCGGCAACTATGTAGCTGATAGCTGATAACTGATAGCTGATAGCTTTCTGTATTTCTTCAGTAAGCGCATTGCCTATGTTACCGCCGAGAATGGTATTAAATCCTCCGTTTTTAAGCATTTCGTATACAAGAGTAGTGGTTGTCGATTTCCCATTGGTCCCTGTTATTGCTAAAAAAGAAGGGCAAGATGTTCCCTCCCCTTGACCCTCGACCCTTGACCCCTTCGATAAGCTCAGGGCAGGCTCTTGACCCTTGATTATCTGATATGCCAGCTCCAATTCGCCGATTATTTTAATTCCTTTTTCAGATGCTGTTTTTAATGTGAGAGTATTCAGAGGAACTCCGGGGCTTATAACAATAAGGTCTGCCTTCTCGAACACGCCGGCAGGATGATTACAAAGTTCAAGTTTGATGCCTGGATTCAGTTTTTTGAGAAATGCTTCAAGTTCCTGAGGGCCTTTTTTGTCTGTTACGGTAACATCAGCTCCGAGCCCGTAAAGAAGATTTGCAGCGCCTACTCCGCTTCTCGCAAGGCCTACGATAGTAACCCTCTTGTCCTTTAAGTCTATCACTGCTTATGTTCAACCTCGCTGTCTCCAGAACTCACGGCAATGTCAAAATTAAAACTTACTCGCTGATACCTGCCTATAGACAGAAAGCTCCTTAGAGGAAGACTTCTTTGTCTTCTTTTTGGCTGCTTTAACTCCGTAACTCTTTTTATTCGATTTATCCGCTATCTTGTCTTTCTTGTATTTATGCTTTTTTGCAATTACTTTGGTCTTCTTAGTATTTTTGTATTTTGCGTTCTTATATTTTTTATTGGCTTTGTATGCCGCAAAAACCACCGGCCTTTTATCAACGTTGCTGAAGTAAATCATCGGTTCTGCCCTTTGGTTTAAAACATCGTAGCCCTTTGACAAAAGCAGTATGGAATTCTCCCAGAGATTATCCCTTTCCGGCTCTCCCAGTACAGCCGCTATTAATGTATTCTGCCCTCTTTTTGCGGCAGATACAAAGCAGTGTCTTGCCGCCCTCGTATAACCTGTCTTGCCTCCAAGGTTGTCGTCGTCTGTCCAGAGAAGTTGATTGGTATTTTTAATAAAGATACGTCTTCCGCTCTCGGAGTAAATCTCTTTTGCACGCGTATTAACTATCTCTATGATTAACGGGTATTTTATGGACTCCTTCATCAACCTGGCGAGATCAAAGGCTGTTATGTATTGGTCGGAACCGGGAAGTCCTGAGGAATTTGCAAACCTCGTATTCTCGGCGCCTAAACGGTCCGCCTTTTCATTCATCATCTCTACAAAGGCATCCTCCGAGCCTGCAGCAGCCTCTGCAAGCGCAACAGCAGCGCTGTTTACAGACCTCATAAGCGAAAGGTACAAGAGATCCCTAACGCTGAACTTTTCGCCTGTCTTTAAATGCGGGCTGACAGTTGGTGTATTGGCTGCATGTTCGCTTATGGTGACTATGGTGTCCGGATTGAGCCTGTCGAGAGCGACCATTGCGGTAACGAGTTTTGTTGTGCTTGCAGGAGGCTGTTTAAGACCGGGATTTTTCGCATAGAGTATTTTTTCGCTTGCACTGTCGATGACAACAGCAGCCCTTGCAGAAATCTCATCGGCATAAGAAAAAGTAGGCAGTAGACAGCAGACAGTAAGCAGTATAAAACATAGGAGTAATGGAGTGATGGAGGACTGCATTTTCTCTGACTTCTGGCTTCTGTTTTTCATATTCTCACCTCAATTTTAATGTTGCAAGACTGAATAATGCAAGGATTATTCCTACAACCCAGAATCTCACTATTATTTTCGGCTCCGGCCATCCCTTAAGCTCAAAATGGTGGTGTATGGGAGCCATCTTGAATATCCGCCTGCCTGTAAGCTTAAACGACATGACCTGCATTGCAACTGAGATAGTCTCTATAACGAATATACCTCCTACAACGGCAAGAACTATCTCATGCTTTGTTATAACCGCAAGCGTTCCGAGCGCGCCTCCAAGCGAAAGGGAGCCGACATCTCCCATAAAGACCTCAGCGGGATGCGAGTTATACCAGAGAAATCCCAATGCAGCGCCAAGCATAGCGCCGCAGAATACGGTCAATTCTCCGATTCCAGGAAGATAAAGAACATGAAGGTACTGAGCAAATCCTTTATGTCCTGACAAATAAACAAGTGCGCCGTTGGCAAGAACAGCAATAGCAACAAGCCCTATGGCAAGGCCATCTATGCCATCTGTAAGGTTCACAGCATTGGAAGAACCTACGATTACAATGACAGAAAACGGGATATAGAACATACCAATATCAAATAACCATTTCTTGAAAAACGGCACGCTCAAGATAGTAGTATACGGATCTTGAGGATTTGCATAAAGAAAAATACCTATTGCAAAGGCAATGGACATCTGGGCGCCAAACTTATAACATGCCCTCAAACCTTTTGGGTTTCTCTTTACAGTCTTTAGATAATCATCCCAAAGTCCAACAGCGCCAAAACTCAAGAGTGAGAACATAATTACCCACATATAAATATTTTTGAAATTCCCCCACATCAGCATAGAGAGAGTAATTGATGTGAGTATAATAATGCCGCCCATCGTCGGCGTTCCGGCTTTCGAATAATGGGTCTTCGGTCCGTCATCCCTTATCTGCTGCGTCATGCTGATTTTTCTAAGCCACCTGATTATCGGAGGCGCAATAATAAATGTGACTATCAGGGCAGTCATGGCAGCCAGAGATGTCCTGAACGTTATGTATCTGAATACATTAAACGGAGAGAATTCCGTATGGAGGCTATAGAGCAATTCGTAAAGCATAATATCAGCCCCTATCATGTCCTGCAAGACTCATCAGTTCTTCAGAGCCCCGCTCTATCGCATCCATTACCTTTTCCATCCTCATTCCCCTTGACCCTTTTATCAAGATAATATCGCCGTTTGCAATTACCCTGCCGAGTTCTCTGCCGGCGTCCTCGGATGTATCCGCGCATATGCCCTTCCCCTGAAATTCAGAGACAGCAAGTGACATTAAAGGGCCTACGCCTATAAAGATGTCAACTAAAAGGCCTGAAAGCCTCTGTCCAAGCTTTTTGTGCTCCGCAACGCCGTAGTCGCCGAGATCAAGCATATCGCCTAAAACCACAATAGCCCTTTTATATCGGCCTGACCCGAAAAATCTCATAAGTTCATTTACAGACTCCCCCATTGACGATGGGTTTGCGTTATAAACATCGTTTAAAAATGTAACGTCTCTATGTCTCTTTATCTCGAACCGCATATTGATGCCTGTAAAAGATTCCAGACCTTCCTTTATATTATGAAGATTGAATCCAGCGGCATATGTAGCAGAGGCTGCTGCAAGGGAGTTGTACACATTAAAGCGGCCGGGTATTTTCAGATTTATATCTACATGCTCGTTATTTGCACATAGAAGAAATCTTGTACCGTTTTCAAAAAAAACAATATCCTTGACAGTTATATCTGCATCCTCTGTTTCCACACCGAAGGTTATAAGCTCTATCTGTTTTCTGTCTTTTTTTTTCTGTATTCTGTTTCTAACGCCTTCCATAAGAAACGAATCATCTGCATTTACAACCAGCTTTTTTACGTATGGAATTATCTCGAGTTCAGAGTCTCTGACTTTTTGCAGCGAGCCGAAGCCCTGAAGATGCTCGTATCCTATGTTCGTAATAACACCGACATCGGGAAACGCAATACTGCAAAGCTCATCGACATCGCCCGGCCTGTTTGTTCCCATTTCGAGAACCATTACTTCGGTATCTTTATCCATCTTGGTAATCGAAAGCGGCATACCGATATGATTGTTCAGGTTTCCCATAGCCTTAAGCACATTAAGCTTCGTGCTGAGAATGGATGCAGTGAGTTCCTTTGTCGTCGTCTTGCCGTTGCTTCCAACTATGCCTATCACATGTCTTTTGAATTTTTTTCTTATATACCTTGCCAGATTATGCAGGGCAAACAATGTGTTGTCTGCAAATATTATGATTTTATTTTTAAACTCTGAACCGTGAACTGCGAACTGTGAACTAACAATCGCTCCGCTGCCTGCCTTTAAAGCATCGTGCAGAAAATCATGGCCGTCGAACCTGTCTCCCTTTAATGCAATGAACAGTTCACCGCTCTTTATTGTCCTGGAGTCTATGGACACACCTGTAAAATTCGAATTTCGAATTCCGAATTCCGAATTTGCAATAACCCCGCCTGTAGCTTTAATTACATCTTTAACATTCAGCATCTAATAATCTCTGCCCCTTTGTAATTGGTGTCGCCTCCGAAAGACGGTCTGTTTATCGTACGCTTGATTGCATTCTCGAGCGATATCCTGTCGCTGAAGCTGTAACGTTTTCCCTGAATCTCCTGATAATCTTCGTGCCCTTTTCCTGCCACAAGGACTATATCGCCAGAACAAGCCAACTCGACCGCCATGCTTATGGCAACATTTCTATCTGGAATGACGATATAGTTGTCTCCATCTATCCCTCTTTCTATGTCCCTTATAATGCCTCGCGGGTTTTCGCTCCTCGGATTATCAGAGGTTATTATTACAAAATCGCTGAGCTTTACTGCAATCTCTCCCATCTTTAAACGCTTACCCTTGTCCCTATCGCCGCCGCAGCCGAAGACCGTGATAATTTTTCCCTTCTTTTCGCCGACATCGGGCTTTTCCGGCATGGCCGGCATAAAATACTCCTTTCTCTTTGCCTTCATCATCTTCTCTGTCTTTTCTGTAAAACGATAGGCCTCCAATAACTGGCGGGCAGTGAGCAAAAGCCTCTCAAGGGCATCCTCTGTGTGGGCATAATCCACAACAGCGAGGAAGTCCTGCCCGATGTCGACCTTTTCAAATCTTCCCTTAACTAATCCTGTCATGGCAATTCCCTCCTTTATTATCTTAATCGGTATATCCAATGAAAATGCCGCGCATACGGCAGAAAGCATGTTATATACATTTGTTATTCCAACAAAAGGTGAGGTGATGGAGTGTTGGAGTGATGGAGTATTGGAGTGTTGGGTTATTTTAAATGATGTGCCTTTGAATGTCGTCTTTATGTCATAAGCAATAATGTCTGCGTTCGGATTATCTATTGCGTATGTTAACACCTTTTTCCCTTGACCCTTGACCTTTGACTCTTGACTCTTTAAATCATTAACGATCCTTACACCATAAGGGTCGTCAATGTTAATAACTGCAGTGCCGTCTTCTGATAGAAGCTCTGTGAAAAGCCTCTCCTTTGCCTTAAAATAATCTTCCATTGTCTGGTGGAAATCGAGATGATCCCTTGTAAGATTTGTAAACACTGCAACTTTAAATCGTGTGTAGTCAACCCTCTTCTGCGAGAGCGCGTGCGATGAAACCTCTGTGACCACATGACTGCATCCCTTATCGGCCATCTCCCTCAGCAGAGACTGGAAATCAGAGGCCTCAGGCGTGGTGTGAGGCGCATTATAGGCGATATCCTTTATCAGATAAGTGATTGTGCCTATAAGACCGACATCTTTATCCCATTTTTCGATGATGGATTTAATGAGATACGATGTAGTCGTCTTGCCGTTTGTGCCCGTAATGCCGACAACAGTAACGTCTTCCGACGGCATTCCGTAAAATTTATTCGATACAGCTGCAAGCGTATCCCTGCAATCTTTTACCCCAATCCATATTATATCCGGATATTTTTTTATAAAATCACCTACTGCCTCTTGCCTATTGCCTATTGCCTTTTCTTCATACACGATAGCCGATGCGCCTTTTTTAATCGCGTCCTCGATAAAATTATGGCCGTCAAACTTTTCGCCTTTTACAGCGACAAAGAGATAGTCTTTCTGAACCTTTCTGGAGTCGTAAGATACTCCGAAGATGCTTTTATCGACATCGCCTTTTACAGCGAAATCCTTCATCAAAATGTCCTTTATCTTCATACCCTTCCTCATTTATTCGAGACCGTCAGTAAGCCCTTTTCGCCTGAATCGTCTCTCGGTACGCTGAGATACGATAGTGATTCATCGGCTATCTTTCTGAAGGCAGGTCCGGCAACGACACCGCCGTATATCTGCCCTTTAGGCTCGTGAATGACGACTATCATCGCTATCTTGGGCTTATCGGCAGGTACAAATCCGACAAAAGAGCTTACGTATTTTTCCTTAGAATACCTCTTTGTCTTAGGGTCTATCAATTGCGCAGTTCCTGTCTTGCCCGCAACTTGATTGCCGTCTACAGCAGCCTCTATCGCTGTGCCGCCCTCTTCTGTGACTGTCTTAAGTATTTCCCTGAAAACATTAACGGTCTTTTCGGAAAGGATTCTGCCAGCTTCAGGGGTAGTTTTATGAATAACATTTCCTTCAGGGGACCTTACCTCTGAAACCACATAAGGCTTGACAAGAAATCCTCCGTTGGCAATAACCGCATATGCCCTTAAGACCTGAAGAGGCGTAACCGCAACCTCCTGACCTATCGAAACAGCTCCTATCGACGTCCCCGACCACCTCTCCGGAGTACGCACCCAGCATGAAACTTCACCCGAAAGGTCTATCCCCGTATTTTCACCGAAACCAAAACTTTTGATATACTCATATAATCTTTCCCTGCCCAAACTGAGCCCTATCTTTATAATGCCGACATTGGAAGACTTCTGTATCACTTCCTTGAATGAAAGCACGCCGTGCTTATGGGCATCCTTTATCTTTTTACCTCCTACTTCTATGTAGCCCGCGCTGCAGTCGAACTTTGTATCAGGCTTCACGACACCTTCTTCAAGCGCTGCGGTTCCGGCTATTATTTTAAATGTTGAGCCCGGCTCATAGCAATCCGTAACAGCCCTGTTCCTTCTCTGCGCCGCTGTCACATCCGCGGGGTTATTAGCATCAAAAGTGGGCCTGTTTGCCATCGCCAGTATTTCGCCTGTGTATGGGTCCATCATTATTGCTGTGGCTGAAGCAGCCCTCCAATGCAAAAACGCCTCGTCAAGATTCTTTTCGAGGGTGTACTGCAGGACTTCATCGATTGTGAGGACTAAATTATTGCCTTTTATCTCTCTGTTTAATGTCTGGCCGTCAGAAAGCACATTACCCTTTGCATCCCTGAATACATAAGCCTTCTCGCTCCGAGATACGAGGTGTTTGTCGTATTTCTGTTCTACTCCTTCAAGTCCGTTATTGTCGATATTAACGAAACCTATGATGTGCGATGCAAGGTTTCCCTTGGGATAATACCTCTTCGTCTCAGAAACAAATCCTATCCCCCTCAGCTTCAACTCTTTTATGCCCTGAATATACTCTGTGCCGAGCTTTCTCTCTATCCAGTTGAACTTCTTGTCGGTGTTCAACTTTGCCAATATAATATCCGGCCTCTGATTGATTCTTTCGGATAAGGCGTTTGCGACTTTGTCCGGAGACGCTACTTCGGAGGGGTCGGCATAAATTGATTCCGTATCCAGATTTATGGCAAGCTCCCTGCCCCTTCTGTCAAAAATGATTCCCCTTTTGACAGGAATGACTTCTTTTCTAATCTGCTGAAACTTAGCCTTGGCCGAGAACCATTCATGGTTGAAGAGCATAATATCCACCAGCCGGAAAATAACGGCAATAAAACCGAAAGCGATGGCGGTGCTCAGTATGATTGCCCTTTTTTTCATATCCCATCAGCCATACAAAGTTTTCTGTCCTTCAAATCCCCCTTCGGATGATAAGCTTTCACGGTTACCGCGTGAGCGACCATGCAGCCGCCATCCAGATTACAATTCCTAAAAGAGCAGCTATTACAAAATATTCCAGAAATCCTGCATCTTCATCTTCATCCACCCGGATGGCATTGTCTGCCGCTCACGTCCTCTTCATGCTTCTCTCCTTTTATCTCTCAATAAAAGACGCCCTGTAAGGCTCTTTGTCTTTTTCCTTTTTCACATAAACAACCTTTACCCTGTTCGGAAATGAAAACCCGCTCCCAGCAACCTTTTCAAACCTCTCTACGGACAAAAGGCTCGCCCTCTCCGCTGCAAGCGCCTTCCGGTCCCTCATCAGTGAGGTCTTTTTCTTTTCGAGGCTGCTGATGCTGTATTCGATGGAAACAAAGCTCGACCTCAGCCACACTATTGTAAAAACCGAAACAAGAAGCAATATTATGGAAAAAGTTTTCAGTATAAAAATTACTTTATTTCTCCTGTAAACCATATCGTTATTCCCTCAACCCATTACTCCAATACTCCATCACTCCGATTCTCTCCGCCCCCCTGAGCTTTGCGCTCCTTGATGATGGATTGGCCTTTATCTCTTCAATAGCGGGAGTTACAGGCTTTTTTGTTAATACCTTCAAAGCGCCTTCCCTGCCGCTCTCCCTTATAAAGTTCTTTACTATCCTGTCTTCAAGGGAGTGATAAGAGACAACGCAAAGCCTCCCGCCTGCCTTTAATAAATTCACTGCCGATGAAAGGCCCTTTTTCAATTCATCAAGTTCCTTATTAACCTCGATTCTCAATGCCTGAAATGTCCTCGTAGCAGGATGCGTCTTACCTCTACCTCCATAGACCCTCATAACAATATCCGCCAGCTCTTTGCATGCATCTATTGGCGACCTCTTTCTCTGCATTACTATTGCCTTTGCTATCCTTCTCGCAAACGGCTCCTCTCCATATTCCCTAATTATCCTTTCTATCTCCTTTTCCGGATATTTGTTGACAACATTCCATGCTGTTAACCACTGTGATGCGTCCATCCTCATATCAAGCCTTTCATCCGAAAGAAAACTAAACCCGCGTCTTAACTCCTTCAACTGGAGCATAGAGACTCCGAGATCAAACAATACTCCGTCAACCTCTTTTATATTCATTGAAAGCAGTATGTCTTCCATCTGTGAAAATGCTCCCTTCCTAAGAGAAACCCTCCCGTCTTCGAGCCTCTGCCGTGCTTGTTCAAGGGCGTCGGCGTCCCTGTCTATACCCAACAGCCTGCCTTCGGCGCCGAGCATCGAGAGCACAGCCTCGGCATGTCCTCCGAGCCCCACTGTGGCATCGACATATGTTCCATTTGCCTTAACATCAAGCATTTCCAAAATCTCCTTTACCAGAACCGGAATATGCATTAACAATCACCATCCGGCATAGACCTCTCCCACCTCGCCCGTGATATTGTGATTGTAAAGAGAGAACGGGTCTATATGCGCCTTTATCCTGTCGATTATTTCTTCGACATCTTTGTCGCTTCCCCATTTGTCATAGAAAGGCGATGTCTTTACGGCTTCCTTTACCTCCTCAACCGTCAACATAACGCTCCCTCCTTTCTTAAAGGAAAACCGGATGCGGCCTTTCATAATCTGCATCCGGCGTTTTGTGTTCCGATTAAAGCCCATAGCCTGCAAGCACCGATTCATAAGCCTTTGCGTCAACCTTCTTGGGATCCGTTACATCGCTCCAAGATCCCTTATCCCATATCTCTATCTTGTCTAACTGCCCTACAATAACTACATCTGAATTTATTCCAGCATCCTGCCTGTGCTCGTATGGAATCAGTATCCTTCCCTGCTTGTCCATTTCGCACTCGGTAGCGGATGCAATAACACGCCTTAAGAAATATTTCACAGCCTCTTCCATTTTGGGCATAGACCTTATCTTCTCCTCCAGCTTGTTCCACTCCTCAAGAGGATATATATGCAGGCACTTGTCAAATACGGCATTTGTGGTATATAGTTTTGAATTATTGTATTTTTTGGAAATTATCTCGCGGAGAGGAGCAGGGATGATGATTCTCCCCTTTGGGTCTAATGTGTAATAGTATTTACCCAAGAACGATGTCATTATCCCTTTACCCTCCACTTTATACCACTTTTTACCACAATGAAATGATATTTTGAAAACATATTGATTGTCAAGAGGAAAAATATATTTTTTACACTTTTCCATATTATGTGGTATCGTTCTCATAGCAATACTACATATAGGGCTATCTAACTGGAGAATAAGATGTTTTTAGAAGAATTAGACCGTCTGCGGTGTGATAATCTCCTGAGGAGCATAAAAGACCGTGAAGCGGCATGCGTAATGCGTAATGAGTTAAAAGAAAGTTTACGAATATGTATTGATGGTATTGAGTATATAAATTTCTCATCCAATGATTATCTCGGATTGTCTGCAAACCCATCCCTCGTCGAGGCTGCAAAAAATACAATGGACAAATACGGCTTCGGCGCGGGCGCGTCGAGGCTTTTATCGGGCGGAACTGAATTGCACAGGGAACTGGAAAGGATGATGGCTGAATTTAAAGGGACAGAGGCTGCATTGATTTTCAATTCGGGATACACTGCAAACATAAGCGCTATTCCTTCCATTGCAGGACAAGGAGATGTCATTTTCAGCGATGAGTTAAACCACGCAAGCATCATCGACGGATGCAGGCTGAGCAAGGCAAAAAAAGTAATTTACAGGCATGCGGACATAGAGCATCTTTCGGAATTGATAAAAAAAGAAGAGGGAAAAAGAAAAATAGTCATTACCGACACAGTATTCAGCATGGACGGCGATATAGCTCCATTGAAGGATATATACGGACTCTGTTATTCTCTAAACTCAGAACTCCAAACCCCTAACTCTGTACTCTTATACATAGACGACGCGCACGGAACAGGCGTACTCGGAAACGGTAAAGGCGCTTTGGCGCATTTAAAAATCAAGCCTGAACCTTTTATAATCCAAATGGGCACATTTTCTAAAGCCCTCGGCTCTTACGGAGCGTTCATTGCTGCAAGCAGAAATATAATAGACTGGCTTATAAACACAGGCAGGGGTTTCATCTATTCCACAGCGTTGCCTTCATGTGTAATCGCAGCATCAATAGCAGCATTGCAAATCTTGCAGGATAAACCAGAATTGGTCAAGAAATTATGGCAAAACAGGGAAAGGTTTTTTAAGGGCGTCATAGA
The DNA here is from genome assembly GCA_947085205.1 of uncultured Nitrospiraceae bacterium. Classification (GTDB taxonomy): domain Bacteria; phylum Nitrospirota; class Thermodesulfovibrionia; order Thermodesulfovibrionales; family Dissulfurispiraceae; genus CAMTVO01. The sequence goes on along the minus strand of CAMTVO010000062.1, from coordinate 21,949 downwards.
TTGGGGGTTTGATACATTAAACAGCGAGACGCCAATAATACCGATAGTTGTAGGCGATGTTGAAACAACGATGGAGTTTTCAGAGCATCTCATGAGCCGACACATCTATGCACCTGCCATAAGACCGCCGACTGTTAATATACCGAGAATAAGGGTTACTGTTACAGCCGCACATACAGAGGAGGACATAAAGCTACTGCTTGAAGTTCTTTCAAAAGCACGACTGGATTAAGCTAAACCGGATAAATTAATTTGCCAAATAAGATGGTTTCTGTTATATTTCCTTGCTGAAGATTAAAGCCATGAGTTATATATCAGTTATAGGCGCAGGAAGCTGGGGCACCACCCTCGCATCCCTTTTGTCGGAAAAGGGTTACGATGTCACATTGTGGACACATGAAAAAGAACTTGCAGGTCATATCAATGAACAAAGAATAAATAATATTTATCTGCCGGACATGACCCTTCCTGCCGGCTTGAGGGCTACAAATGATATTGTGGAAGCAGTAGCAAAGTCCCGCTACATACTGAATGTCGTCCCGACGCAGTATATAAGGCCGGTATTCAGCCCGCTCATATCGTATATCAGGGATGAAGCCACAATAATAAGCGCTTCAAAAGGTATAGAGATCGATACGTTGTTGACCCCATCCATGATATTAAAGGAAATTCTCAACAGGCCTGTTGCTGCACTTTCAGGGCCGAGCTTTGCAAAGGAGGTCATAGCAAAGATGCCGACAGCAGTCACCCTCGCAACAGAGGACAAAAAAACAGGACTGCTGCTGCAGGAGATATTCAACACAGACTATTTCAGGGTTTACACGCATGACGACATCATAGGCGTTGAGATAGGAGGTGCGCTGAAGAATGTCATAGCCATTGCATCAGGCATCTGTGTTGGGCTCGGTCTCGGGCATAATTCAAGGGCAGCCTTAATAACAAGGGGGCTCTCTGAGATAGCAAGGCTCGGCCTCAGCATGAACGCAAAGGAAGTTACATTTTCAGGACTAAGCGGACTCGGCGACCTTGTGCTTACCTGCACCGGCCCGCTTTCGAGAAATTATACGGTAGGATACAAGCTCGGACAGGGAATGAAGCTGTCAGACATAATAAACCAGACAAGGTCTGTAGCAGAAGGGATAACTACCACACATTCTGCATATGACCTTTCGAAAAAATATGATATAGATATGCCGATAACAGAACAGGTCTATCTAACCCTGTACAAAGAAAAATCGCCTAAAGAGACGGTTAAGGATCTTATGAATCGCACCCTGAAGTCTGAATTTTACGGCTATTAAAATGGATACTCGAAAAATAAAGTTACTTCTCAGCGATGTGAGTAAAGGCAAAATATCAGTGGACACGGCGCTCGATACGCTCAAAAATCTGCCTTACGAGGATATCGACTTTGCAAAAATCGACCACCACAGGGGGCTGAGAAACGGCATCCCAGAGGTAATATTTGCCCAGAATAAAAAAACCGATGAAGTAGTAGCCATAGCAAATGCAATGCTGAAAAAGAGCGGGAAGTTCCTTATCACAAAGGCATCAAATGAGATATACAAAGCGCTTAAACTGAAAAAGGCTAAATTCCATGAGACATCAGGCGTTATTTCCTATGGTGAAACTAAAAACAAAAAAGGACATATACTTATAATATCCGCTGGCACATCCGATATACCGGTCGCAGAAGAGGCGGAGGTAACAGCCTCTTTTTTAGGAAGCAGGACAGAGAGGCTTTATGACGTGGGTGTTGCAGGAATCCATAGGCTGCTTAGCCACAGAAAATTGATGCAGAAGACAAGGGTCATTGTGGTTGTCGCAGGAATGGAAGGGGCGCTGCCTTCGGTAGTGGGAGGGTTGACGGATAAGCCTTTAATAGCAGTGCCTACATCTGTCGGTTACGGAACAAGCTTAAACGGGCTGACGGCGCTCTTTGCGATGCTAAATTCATGCGTGCCGGGAATAGCAGTTGTAAACATAGACAACGGTTTTGGCGCTGGATGTCTTGCACATAAGATAAATATTATAAGTGTTCGCTAAACCAACGGTTTAGCAGGAAGGGCCTCAGCTGCCGAAGCCGCCAAATCCTGAAGAACCAAAGGACGACACACTACCGCCACCGAATGAGCAGCAACTGAAGGAAGAGACCTTCTTCTTTACATCATTGGAGTTGCATTTAGGGCATTTTGTATCTTTTTCGCTCGCATTAACGCTCTGAAATACCGAGAATACCTCTTTGCATTTAGTGCAGGAATATTCATAGATAGGCATATAAAAACACCTCCCGAAAATCTATTGTTTAATAATTGCATATTAATACAACCAAAGTCAAATCCAAAATTTGGCTGTATTTTAATCATATCAAGATTTTTGCTGAATTATGGATAAGAGTTCTTGAAGACTGAATGGCTTATGCAAAAAGACATCCGCCCCGGCGCTTAAAAAATTGCGTTCATCGCAATCGGCGCTTATGCCTATTATGAGAGAATGCGGATATTGGAGTCGCAGAATCTTTGCAAGTTCGATTCCATCCATTCCGGGCATGGAATAGTCGGTAATAATTATGTCAAAGTCCTCTTTTTTCAGAATATCGAGAGCAGCGATACCATCATTGACGGTCTGAACATTAAATCCGTAGAAGCGAAAAACCTCAAAGAGGAGTCTTCTGACCATTTCATCGTCGTCAACAATAAGAATTGTCTTTTGTTTTCCCATACACAACAGCCCCAAAAACCTCATAAAGAGTTCATAGAATATACAACTATAGATTGTATTTGTCAATATTTTTACCATTTCTTACAACCTCAGATTTATAGACTTTGTATCAGTCGTATCTATAGACTTTTCTTATCAATTCCCTTCAGGCAGGTTAAATGAAGAGATATAAAAAGACGACAGGGCAGCTTGTAAAGGAATACCGGAAGACAAAAGGCATATCTCAAATGGAGTTGGCGGAGATTATAGGAGTCTCGTATCAACAGGTGCAGAAATACGAGAAAGGGGCTAACAGAATAAGTGTCGACAGGCTTAAACAGATAGCAAATGCCCTCGATGTTCCTATAAGTAAATTCTTCTCATCCGAAAAATTAATGGTATCCGAAACTCCCGCTGTCTACGGAAAAATGGCAGATGATGAACAGTATCTACTACAGCTTTTCAGGTCGATAAAAGATAAAAAACTGAAGAAAACCATTCTCGAGCTTGTAAAGGCAATGGCAAGATAAAATTAAAGCTCCAGCATCATAATGACCGCATCTTCTATCGGATTAACATAATACCCCTTCCTTGTACCCGTTGTCCTGAACCCGAATCCCTCATAGAGTTTTCTTGCGGCGTAATTGGATCCCCTTACTTCAAGGTAAAAAAACCTGCAGCCCTCTATCCTCATTTCCTGAATTACATTATCCATGAGCATCTTTGCAATGCCGCGCCTTCTGTAATCAGGATGGACAGCTAAATCAAGCAGATAACACTCATCGGCTATATGCCTGACACAAATATATCCGACAACGATTCCGTTGAGTTCAGCAACCCTTGTTATGGAATATCTGCTGTAAAGTTCGCTGCGGAAAGATGTCTCTGACCAAGGTGTAGTAAAAGACTGCCTTTCAATCTCTGAGACATCAGGGATGTCCTCCGGATACATTTCACGGATATATACGGCATTCACCCTATTCTTATCTCTGCCTCCGACTTCCTGAGATACATCGGCACAAGCTTTATCGGGTCTTCGAATTCTCCCCTCTTAGCCTTCATCATACTTAAATATGCAGCATTCGACGGGGAAGGAACCATCTCATGAGGGCATGCAAAAATAGCTTTATCGCCAAGTTTTGCCTCGATACTGCCTTTATAAATAAAAGCGCCCTCACCTAAAAAAATCGTAGGCTCGTTTATTTGCAAAAGCAGGTTATCTATTTTTATGACCTGCTCATTCACAACTCTTGTAAAACCATTGCAGGTCCATCTGAATATGCCTGCATAAACCTCTTTTTTTCGCGCATCAAGAAGCGGGCAAACCTGATACATGCTGAAAGGCAGGTTCCATGCAAATGCTTCGAGGGTAGGCACAGAAACAAGCTTCTTTCCAGTGGCATACACGAGACCTTTTACAGCGCTGAGTCCGACCCTCAGCCCTGTAAATGAGCCGGGGCCGACGGCGGCAGCAAAAACATCGATGTCGTCTATTTTGATGCCCGACTGTAACAGCGCATGATCTATAGCTCCCATTATGCGCTCGGAATGGGTTACCTTTACATTTATTCGCGATTCGGCGATAAGGGTATCATCTTCCATTATCGCCACGCCGCCCAATACGGTTGATGTCTCTATTGCAAGGAGTTTCAACTCCTCACCTCCTGCACTCTCGAACTCCTGAACTTTTTAGCAAATATTATACTCCCAACAATACACAGCAGTGCAAAGATCTTCAGCGAAGCAATCGTGCCTAATGAATGCGCCGCAAGCCCTATGATGGAATTGCCCACAGGCGCAAACCCCAAAAATACGAGCGTATAAAGGCTCATAACCCTGCCCCTTAAAGAATCAGGCACTGCATGCTGTATAAAGCTGTTACTTGTTGCAAGGAAACTCACAATACCCCAGCCCGCAAAGAAGATGAAAAGCATCGAAAGATTGAAATTCTTTGAGAACGATATTCCTAAGATGGCCAATGAAAAAACAATAGCAGACAGAGGCATGTATATATCCTTCCGCCTTACCTCCCCCTTAAAGGCTATCATCATCGCTGCAATGAAAGAGCCTGCGCCTGCGGAAGCCACAAGAAAGCTGAGACCCTTGGCTCCAACATGCAATATTTCTCCGGCAAGCACAGGCAAAAGCGTGATGTATGGTATACCGAAAAGGCTGAACACCGAAATCATGGCCATTATATATAAAACCGGCTTTCCCATTATTATGAATCTCCAGCCGTCTGCTATGCCTGTCCAGATATTGTTCTCATAAGCCTTAATCGTTCCTTTCGCCTTTATTTTAGACAGTGCAAAAATTACAGGAATAAAACTTACTGCATTGAGATAAAAACATGCAGGGATGCCTATGCTCGATATTATGAATCCTGCTGTTACCGGCCCTACAATCCTTGCGCCGTTAAAGGCCGCTGAATTCAGGGCAATGGCATTCGTTATGTCTGCCTTGCCTACAACCTCTGCAAGAAATGCCTGTCTCGCAGGCACATCAAATGCATTGACCGTTCCCAAAAAGATGGCTACAACTCCGACATGCCACACAGTGATTATGTCTTTATCCGCAAGAACGGCAACTGTGAGTGCAGGTATCACCGACATTATCTGGGTGATAATAAGGATGTTTCTCTTTGGATACCTGTCCGCAATCATTCCTCCGAAAAGCGTAAAAAGCAGAATCGGCAGAGAAGAGAGCGATGCAACAATTCCGAGGTGCAGGGGAGACTTTGTAAGCGAATATACAAGCCAGCTCTGCGCGACAGAATGCATCCATGTTCCTGAAAGGGAAAATATCTGTCCAAACCAGAAGAGCCTGAAGTCCCTTACGTATAAAGCCGAAAATCTCTGTCCGTTCTCCATGTGTTATTATATCAGTAGTGAGCTTATTTCGGAGGCTTCAAATGAAAAAACATATCATTTTTCTCGTTCTCTCCATCTTCTTATTTTCAGCAGAAGTCGTGTTTGCCCAGTCTTTGAAAATCATTGTTTCAATACATCCTCTTTACGACATAGCAAAACAGATAGGGAAGGATAAGGTCATCGTAAAGACATTGCTGCCGCCTGCAGCATCGGAGCATACCTATGAACCGACTCCAAAGCAAATGATGGAGCTCCATGATGCTAAGGCGTTCATTAAAATCGGAGCAGGCCTTGAATTCTGGGCGGAAAGATTTGTAAAAGCAGTCTCCAATGAAAACCTCATAGTTGTCGACCTTTCAGAAGGCATGCCGCTTATACGCGGCGCTCATGAGCATGAGCATAAGCATGACCGCAAAGGCAGGCAAAGACACAAAGAGGAGACAGCGGACCCGCACTTCTGGCTCGATCCTGTACTGGCAAAAAAGATTGCGGACAGGATTGCAGATACCCTTATAAAAATAGACCCTTCAAATAAAAATTTCTATGCTTCAAATGCAGGACAATACAAAAGAGAACTGGACAAACTCCATGAGGAGATATCGGCTGCAGCCGGTAAGTTTAAGACAAGGGAATATGTCACATTCCATTCGGCATGGAACTACTTTTCCAGACGTTATGGACTTAAAGTTGTAGGGGTCATTATGGAAGCGCCTGGCAGAGAGCCGAGCCCTGCAAATATTGCGAAAATCATAAAGGAGCTACAGAGATTAAATTCAAAGGTAGTCTTCGCAGAACCTCAGTTTAATCCGAAGATCGCTGAGGCGATAGCAAAAGAGGCCGGAGCAAGGGTTTTATTCCTCGACCCCATCGGCGCATCCAATGCGCCGGACAGGGATACCTATCTAAAACTCATGCGATACAATATATCCCAGATGGAAAGGGCCATGAAATGAGGGCCGCCGAAATAGAAAACCTCACTGTCGCCATTAACGGCAGGGAGATACTGAAGGACATAAACCTCCATCTTGAGGAGGGGAGATTTTTGGGCATTGTCGGTCCGAACGGCAGCGGAAAGACAACCATCCTCAGGGCCATAATAGGAATAATCAAACCGACATCGGGCTCTGTAAAGATATTCGAAACCTCGCCCATCGGGGCCATAAACAAAAATATCTTTGGATACCTCCCCCAGAGCCAGAAAATAGAGATTAATTTCCCGGCAAGGGCAATCGATGTGGTTTTAATGGGGATCTATTCGAGACTCGGTTTATTCAGGTGGCCGTCAAGAAAAGACATAACTATAGCCGGAGAAATGTTATCCATGATAGGAATGTCAGGATATGAAAATGAACCGTTCGGGAACCTCTCCGGAGGGCAGCAGCAGCGGGTATCCATTGCGAGGGCGCTTATAAACAACCCCAAGCTATTAATCCTCGACGAGCCGAGCACCGGCATAGATGTGGTGGGACAGGAAGATTTTTACCATCTGCTGAAAGGACTACAGAAAAAATTAAACCTCACTATCATAATGGTCTCGCATGACATAGGCACGGTAACATCATATGTAGATGAGATTGCATGCCTGAATAAAATCCTTCACTATCACGGCAGCCCTGTCGGAGCTCTAAACGATGCCGTGATAAAAGAGCTTTACGGCAAGCATGTCGATATAATGATGCACACCGAACTCTGCGAGAAATGCGAGAGGCTTCACAGCAAGCAAAGGCATTGATATAATGTTTGAGATTTTTTCATATGGATTTATGCAGAGGGCGCTGCTGACAGGCATGGCGCTCTCGATATTTTGCGGGATAATATCGGTATTTATCGTCCTAAGAAGGGTGGCGTTCTTAGGCTCAGGCATCTCGCATGCCGCATTCGGAGGCGTATCTATAGGTTTTTTACTGGGTATCAATCCGCTTCTCGCCGCCTTTGTATATTCCATTGTCGTTGCGTTCGGAATAGAACAGATAAGCTCAAGGGGAAGGCTTGCAGAGGATACAGCCATAGGAATATTCTTTTCCAGTTCCATGGCACTCGGAATCGTGCTTATCGGTCTATCCTCAAGCTATAATATCGACCTTTTCGGATACCTCTTCGGCAGCATACTTGCGATAACAAACGAGGATGCAATGACAGCACTGCTCACAACCCTATTTCTTACGGCTGTTATATTCGTAATAATGAAAGAACTTTATTTCATCACATTCAACGAGGAATTGGCCTTTGTAAGCGGTATAAAGATAAGGCTCATAAAATCCGTATTCCTTCTGTCCATGGCAATCGCAATAGTAGTGGGCATAAAGTTGGTCGGGATTATTCTCATTTCTGCGCTTTTAGTAATACCTGGGGCTGCCGCACAGATGCTTACAAAAAGATTCCACAGGATGGTATTCCTTTCATGCCTTATATCGCTTTTTTCGACAATATCGGGAATCGCAATCTCCTACCGCTTCAACCTCGCACCCGGAGGCTCGATAGTCCTCATGCTTTCGCTTATATTCTTCATCGCATTTTTTTACAAGACACGACTGAAGATATGATATTTTTAAATAGGGTCTTAAATAGTGCTTGAAATTTTATGCATTTAAGTGTATCTTTGTTTTAAGAATTAAAAATATTTTATCGGAAAGGGGGTGAAATAAAATGAAAAAGACAATTCTATTGGCACTGTCAGTATTATTTCTCTTCTCCTTCGGGTGTGCGACAAAAGACTACGTAAAACAGCAAATCGACCCGCTGGTAGACAGGATAAGCAAGCTGGAGGCAAGGGTTTCAGCCATTGAAAGCAAGGTCGGCACACTTGAAGGCAAGGTCGGCGCACTTGAGGGTAGGGTCGGCAAACTTTCATCTGATGTGGATGCAGCAAAAAAGGATGCTGCAGAAGCTAAGTCGCTTGCTCAGGAGGCAATGAGGGTTGCAAAAGAGTCTGCCGACAGGGCTGAGTCCTCTGCAAAGAGGGCCGAGGCTGCTGCCGACAGAGCTGAGGCTGCATTCGCAAAAGCTAAAAAGGCATTTGAGCTGCAGCAGAAGAAGTAAATTCATACTCCCGCACCCCCCTTCTCCCCCCTTAGTAAGGGGGGAATTAAGGGGGGTATTCATTGCGGGAGGTCCTTTTTAAAACCTGAAATCTCTACAGGAATTCCGCTCTTTCCCCTTATTGCGTGATACAGCTTCTCGGTATTGACTTTTTTAATCAAACCCTTCTTTTTCAACAGTCCCACAGCCTCGTTGAAATAATTTAAGTTCTTCTCATAATCATCCCTGTGCACTTCTATATAAACACTGCCGTCCCTTACGCCAACCTTTACAGGCTGTCTTACAATAGCGACCTTTGTACTTTTAGGCGCTATTGTAAAAAGCTTCGGAATATCTTCCGGATATAATCTTATGCACCCATGTGTAACCTTCCTTCCAACAGCCCACGGTCTGTTCGTTCCATGTATCAGATAACTGCCGAGGGAAAGTCTCAATGCATGAGAGCCGAGTGGATTATCAGGCCCTGGCGGCACGACGTTAGGCAACTCAGGCCTTTCTTTTTTTATAGACTCAGGCACATGCCAGCTCGGATTTTCTATTTTTTCTATTATCTTGAAGTTTCCAACCGGCGTATCATTCCCCTCGTCTCCTATTCCTATCGGAAATGTCCTTACTAAAAGCGATTTCTTCTGCTTTAAAAAATAATAAAGCCTCATCTCCGAAAGATTTATCACAATGCCTTCATACGAATTTACATCCGGCAGTATCCATGCAGTAGGTATCCTGACATCGGCATTGTTTCCCGGAAGAAAAGGGTCGAGGGAAGGGTTTGCATCTACAATTTCATTATATCCTACGCTGAAGTTTCTCGCTATTTCGATAAGAGACTCATTGCCGTTAACTTGATGTGTCTTCATCGAGCCGATTACCGTATTGTCTTTGCTGTAGGAATAGACCTCGGCAGAGGCTGATGAGAATGCTATGACAGAAAAAATAAGAAGCGAAAAGATAACCTTCAAAAACCTCATGCTGAATAATAATAGATACATACAGCCAAATTCAAGCAATTGCTATCAAACAGCATGGCGCCACCATAAAGCTTGTTTTGGAAATTGACAAAAACCAACATTATGTAGTTTAATATAAGTCGCTTTCGGGCGGATAGCTCAGCTGGGAGAGCACAGCCCTTACAAGGCTGGGGTCACAGGTTCGATCCCTGTTCCGCCTACCAAGCCGATTTTGCCAGAGGCAAAATCGGAGTAAAGAGTCAAGAGTGATAAGTGAAAAGTGCAAAAAATTCTTCTTTACTAAAAACTCTTAACTCATAACTCCTAACTCAAAAATCTGCTGTGCAGATTTTTGCTGGGGCGGTAGTTCAGTTGGTTAGAACGCCTGCCTGTCACGCAGGAGGTCGCGGGTTCGAGCCCCGTCCGCCCCGCCAGTTTTTTCTCTAATGAGATGTGGGTTCTGACATCAGGGATTATGGCAGTGGAGATACTTGTAACACAGGCAAGGGATGAAAAGAAAAAGAAAGCAGTAGAGGCAAAGATTTTCTGATGATGAGAGATTATTTCAGGCAAATGAGTGGATTGTGTTTATAATATACTACAATTTAGAAAGCTCCCACCACCTTATCCTCTTTCACCATCAAATCCACAAGGCCTTCGTAATCTATTTCCCTTATCCCCTTTCCCATATCCTCTTCGCTTAATCCCCTCAGTCTTGCATCCTCGCCAAGGATGTATGCTGTCCCGCAAAAGCCCTCGAGTCTTTCCTTTTGGGCAAAATATACGGCATTCTGTATGAGGCAAATATCGGCAGCCATATCCCTTGCAAGCTTAACACCCCTCTTGCCTTCAGAAGTATCCGGCGAACTTTTTATGATCACAAGCATAACTCCTCCCCCTAAAAAATCATTGTTACATCAGATTCTTTTATAATCTCCGCAATCTCCAAGCCGTTTGCAATAATCACTCCTCCCTCTATGATTTCGTCTTTATCAAGATGCTCCTCTTTTATGGAATTTTTATCTGCATATACATCAGCGCCCATATCAGTGCAATCCTTGATTCCAGATTCTATGCTTAAATATTCGGTATTTGATGTGTCCTGTTCTTTCTTAGCAGCAGCCACACCGCCGTCCACAAGTATCAATTTTACTGCCATGTCCTCGATTACTCCGCCAAGAGCATGCCTTATTGCTTCAGATGCATCAATTGTTCCATAAGGCGGCCTTCTTAAAATGATGCTTATACTGCCCATGTGCTCCCCCTATACTCCGAAATTCAAGAAAATCGGATTTGTCTTGATTACATTAAAAAGCCCTTTTAAAGAACTCATCTCTCCCCTTCCAACAGAGTCCTCTGCCGCAAGACCGCGGGTCTGCATGCAGCCTGTTCATATATCCACTTTAAGACCTCTGCCGACAAGGTCATCAAGGGCTGATAATGACGGCGGAAGCTGTCCTTTTACAATTGAGAACACACCGTCTCCGGATGCTATGAGCCTGACCTTATGCCCCTTACTCATCGCAGCATCAGCAAGTTTGAAAATTGTATGCGAATTTTCAAAGCTATAAGGCGTTGTCGAAAGAAACATCACAATCTCTTTTTGCATTTTTTATCCCCTCCTTTTACCAGGATATTTCCCCTTTTTTGTTACAGGACAGCATGCAGGCGCAGGCATTTCCTCGATGTAATCCTTCTTTAGCAATTCTAAAATATCCGGTATTATCGGATCCCTGAGGAAATAGCACCTGAGCCGTCCATCCATATAATAGTCTATCACTCCGTATCTTCTTAAAAGTGACAGATGCTGAGAAACATTCGGCTGACTTATATCGAGAAATTCCTCGAAATCAGTGACGCATTTTACTCCTTTCACAAGTTCATCCAGTATCTTTATTCTCACTGGATGGGCTACTATCTTAAGAAGCTCTATTCTTTTCCCCAATGAACGCATTAAACACACCTCCATGCCGCATGTTTTGATAAAAATATAATAATATTTGAATATATTGTCAAGGCCATAAGCCGTAATCAAAAACAGGGCTGATAATTAGCAGACATGGCAAGTTTGGCTACAGATTATTGTCAAGGACGGATTTTTCTTTATTAGTAGAGTTTGGTCTTTGAATAGAAAAAAGGCTTAAGGGTCTTGAGCGCCATTACAGAGACGAGAGGTTTGAATATCCAAGATGCCATTGATTTGCTCCCAAGGCATTTCTTGCAGTAGGGATGAACAACCTTGAATTTTTTAAAGCCGTCAATAATCCTGCCGAGTTCATTCGAAAAAAGCACTTCCTTCAGAGATGATTCGTGGAGATTGCCTATCTTCGTACTGCCATCGAAATCCACGCAGCATAATGTTACATCGCCGTTATAAAGTATGCTAAAGTGGTCTCTCATCCCAAAACAGTATCCCGCCCATGCGCCTCGGATACTTTCATCATCGAATGCATGCCCCCAGTCTTCCAATACATAAGTCTCAAAAAACACATTTGGATAAATCTCTACCACATTCCACTTATAGGACACAAGCTTTTCTATGCGTTTCATCGCTGCATCCCTTTTGCGCTGTTCTACGCCGAGCATGTCATAAATGCGTCCTGCCCAGTACTTAAAGGTATCGCGAAACTCATTAGTGGATGAAATAACTTTTATAGCTCCTCTTCTCTTTTCCATATCTTTTTTACGAAATCTTGTGTTCAAAAAGCGAAACTTGAATATCGTATCGTTATGCCTTGCGTGATAAGAATAAAAAAACTCAATTATACCTTTAAGGTATTCTTCAAAGTTCAGCGCCCTTGCCTTTCTGAGTTCAAATGACATCACATCAGGCGTCTGAAGAGAAATATCAATCTGGTAGAGGTCATAGTCCAGCAAGCGTCTTCCGGTCTCTCTGCCAAGTCCTCCTCCATTGGTTGTAAGTCCGACTTTTATGCATTTATTCTGGGCATGGGAAAGGATGTCAAAGAAATCAGGATGCAGCGTAGGTTCTCCCATTACATGGAATGTGATTTTTTCGCATATATTGTTTTCCTTGAGTTCGGAAATTATCCTTTTGGCAAGGCCGGTATCCATATAGCCGTATTTCCTTTTCATCTCGGATTTTGGACAGAACACGCAGTTGAAGTCGCAGACATTTGTAAGCTCGATGTGAACCCTTTGAAGGGGGATTTCGACACAGCCAAAAAACCTTTTAGTTGAACCTGACATGTTTAAACCTAACAAAAGCTGCCAACGGGTGTCAACGGAGGCATGACTGATTGACATGTTTTATTTTTTTCAAATACTGTTAAACTAATAAAGTATGATACTGAAACTTACCGATAAAAACATTGATGAAGTAATAAGCGCCGCAATATCGATTCTCAAAAACGGCGGTATAATCGCATATCCCACAGAGACATTTTACGGGCTCGGAGCTAAATACGACATAGACTCCGCCCTGAAAAGGCTGTATGAAATAAAACAGAGGCCTGAGGAAAAAGCCATGCCGCTGATTATAGGCGATAAAAAAGAACTATCACTGATAACGGATTCAATAAATGCCTCTACCGAAGAACTCATAGACCGTTTCTGGCCTGGACCATTGACCGTCCTTTTTAATGCACTCCCGGATCTTACCGAATATATCGTGTCCCTGAATAAAGCGGCTCTTAGGATTCCCGGAGAATCATTCGCCCTTAAGCTCGCAAAAGTATCAGGATTTCCCATAACCGCAACAAGCGCAAACATTTCGGGCATGCCTCCTGCCGACAGCGCCAAGATGGTTTTGGATTATTTCGACGGCAGCATAGACCTGATAATTGACGGCGGCAAAACAAAGGGTGGATTGCCGTCTACAATAGTTGATGCCACAGGCAACACGATAAAGATAATCAGAAAAGGCGCAGTAGAAATCACCGCCTTATAAATCCTTTATTAAAGCCATTTTGCATTCCCAAAACAAAAAAGATTACTTTCTTGAACAATCGTTCTCAAAAATAGAATGTTCTATAAAAAACAACTTTTGTTTTAAAAATTAATTTTTTTGTTGACAAAAAGAAAATTATCGTGTATATTTTTTCCTAAAGGAGAAAAGAATGCTTAAAAGCTTATTCTCATCATCAATAAGAGCCGATGTCCTGGCGCTGCTGCTGAACAGCCCTGATGAAAAGTTTTATGTCAGAGAGATAGCGAGGCTCATTAGGAAAAACCCATCCGGAGTAAAAAGAGAACTCGACAAGTTAGAAAAAATGGAACTCGTATTCAGCGAAAAGGTTGCAAACCTCAAATACTTCCAGGCCAATAAAAACTCTCCCCTGTTTTCAGAATTGAAAGACCTCATTGCAAAATCCCTCGGACTTCCCGGAGGTTTAAAAAGCCTCTTAAGGGCAAATGAGATAAAGTCGGCATTTATCTACGGTCCATACGCCGAAGGAGAAGACACCCCGACCGTTGACCTGATGGTAATCGGCTCGTTCACCTCTGCGCTCTTGGTCGGTTTGCACGATATCGAAAAGAAATTCGGCAAAAAAATAAATTGCACGGTCATTGAAGAGGCGGAATACAAACAGAAGAAGCAGAAGGATGCGGCATTGAAACGCATCCTTGCAGAAAAAAGGATTACCTTACTGGGAAGGGTTTAGGCTTTTAAAAGCTCCCTCAAATAACTTTCATTGAAAAGTCTTTGAGGGACGGGAAGGGTGGTGAATAGAATGGCAGCAAAGAAGAAAGCAGCAGCAAAGAAGGCTCCGGCAAAGAAGAAATAACAACCGCTCTTAAGACATTTTAACGAGCGAAAGGAGGTGAATGGAATGGCAACAGCAAAAAAGGCTCCAGCAAAAAAGGCTCCGGCAAAGAAGACCGCAAAGAAGAAATAACAACAGTCTGGAGAGGAAAGAATTAGGGAATACCCAAAACGATAATTTTGTATTCCGAGAAACCGAAATTTTGGGTATTCCCTCTTTTTTATTAGCTATAGTTTAAAACTTGGCGGGGTAAATGGTCAACACCTGAGATGAGGCTGTATGAGTTAACTGATAAGGCAAGCTTCTTCAAAAAGTTTATATTTGCGGTATGTCCTGCCTTCTCAAGCATGATATGACCATGTATCGGAAATCCGATTAACGACAAATCTCCTATCGAATCGAGTATCTTATGCCTTACAAATTCGTCTTCGAACCTAAGTCCTGCCGCATTTAAAACGCCGTCATCGCCCACAATTACCGCATTATCGAGCGAGCCGCCTTTTGCAAGGCCATTTGCTCTCAGTTTTTCGACATCGCTGAGAAAACCGAATGTCCTCGCAGGGGCTATTTCCTTAACAAAGCTCTCTTCATTTATATCCAGCGAGAGTTCCTGCTGCCCGAGCATGTGGTTACCGAAATTTATATAGTAAGATATACGTGCGCCGTCGTAAGGAAGCGCAACTATCCTTGAATGGGCATCCTCATAAACAACCGGCCTGATAATCTTTATGAACGGCATCTTTTTGCCCTGTTTTGCTATACCCGCTTCAAGCATAATGCTTACCAGCCTCGTGGAGCTTCCATCAAGTATGGGGATTTCCGGACCGTCAACCTCAACTATTAAATTGTCGATACCGAGCCCTGCTGCGGCAGCAAGCAGGTGTTCAACAGTCTTTACCTTCGCTATGTCTGTGCCGCTGACAAAACCGAGCGTGGTAGCAAAGGCGGTGTCGACAACAGAGGTTATATTTGCCCTTATTATAGCGCCTTTGTCTATCCTGTAAAAAACCATGCCGGTATCCCTCGAGGCAGGCTTCAGTTTCACGGTCGCGTACTTCCCCGTGTGCAGGCCTATGCCCTGAAAGGTAACCTCTTTTTTAATTGTTCTCTGTAATCTCATCAGGGTAATAGAGCAAGCAAATAACATGCCATTATAAAATTCAGATAAATCAATAAGATAAAAATAGGTAAGTGTTGATTAATTTCGAAGTTGTGTAATATTTACCACACTAAATCTAACCGACTTCGCCGCCGACTACTATCTCCGGAATTCTCAAGGTAGGCATGGCATCCGATACAGGCACACCCTGCCCGTCCTTGCCGCATGTACCGATTGAAAAGCCGAGGTCTGAAGCGACCATATCTATGGACTTTAATACCTCAGGGCCGTTTCCGATGAGGGTAGCACCTCTTATAGGCTCGCCTGTCTCGCCATTTTCTATAATGTACCCCTCCTGAACCTCAAAAACAAAATCACCTGTCACTGTGTTTACCTGTCCTCCTCCCATCTTTTTAACAATCAGTCCTTTCGGAACAGATTTTACAACCTCATCTGAAGAAAGAATGCCCTGAGCTATGAATGTATTTGTCATTCTCGGCACAGGCTTGTGTTCATATGATTCTCTTCTGCCGTTGCCTGTGGATGAAGTATCGTCAACCATAGCTGTATACCTGTCATACATGTATCCAAGAAGAATCCCGTCTTTCACAAGCACATTTCTTTTTGATGGAGTCCCTTCATCATCAAAAGAGAAAGACCCCCTTTTGTTCGGAAGTGTTGCATCATCTATAACCGTAATTGCAGGAGATGCCACCTGCCGGCCTATCTTTTTAGAATAAACAGACAATCCCTGCTGTGCGAGGTCAGCCTCAAGACCATGCCCTATTGCCTCATGTATCATTGTCCCGCCGGCCTCCGAAGAAATAACCACAGGCATCCTTCCACCCGGAGCCCTCTTTGCGTTAAGCATCATTACAGCCCTCTGCGCAGCCTTAAGCGCAACCGCATCCATAAGATTGTCATCAAAAAGCTCAAAACCTATCAGTCCACCCACTGGCTCATAACCTGTCTGAATAACCCCACCGTCTATGGCAACTACCTGAACAACTCCTAATGTATAAACCCTCTCGTCCTCGGACAAAAAACCTTCCGAAGTATAAACCTTAACCTTCTGCAAGGAGTCCCTATAGATTATATTGACCTGCTTAATCCTCCTGTCGAACTTCCGGGCAGTGTCATTGCCGAGTTTTACAAGGTCAATCTTTTGTGACATGGGAACTGTCTCAGGCGCTTTTTTAATAGTGAAAGTTACCTCGGGATTTCTCTTTTTCATATCAATAACAGTATCCACTGCCGAACCGGATGCAGCCTTGCTCACAGCAGCCGCAAGTTCCATTAGGACGCCTTCGGAAAAATCATTGCTAAACGCATAAGCGGTTTTGCCGTTGTATATAAGCCTGATGCCGACTCCCGCATTCGAACCGGTAATAACCTTCTCTATCTTGTCATCCTCAAGCTGGATAGCGCTTGTTCTCCTCTGTTCAACAAATATATCAGCATATTCCCCGCCGTTGGAAAGCACCTTTTTTATAAGTCTTTGCAGAATTGCATCATCCATCATCAAAATCCTCCGTTATAAAATCATCATTATAATACCATAACCCTTGATGCTTTTCCCTTGCACTCAAAATATCCAATACCATAAAATATCCCCATGACAATAGGTTTAATAGGCGGAAGCGGACTTTATGAGATTGAAGGGCTGGAGATAACAAAAGAGATCTCCATATCCACCCCTTACGGAGAGCCTTCATCTGTTTACAAAATAGGAACGATTGGTGACAAAGAGATAGTATTCCTGCCGAGGCATGGCATACCGCACAGCATACCACCCCATAAGATAAATTACAGGGCAAACATCTGGGGTTTCAAATCATTAGGTATCGAGCGAATCATCTCGGTAAGTGCAGTTGGCGGAATAAACAAAGACCTCTCTCCAGGTGACATTGTTCTCCTTGACCAGATAATAGACATGACCTATGGAGTGAGAGAATCCACATTTTACGACAAAGATAAGGTAGTTCATATTGACTTCACTAATCCATACTGTCCTGAAATGAGGGACTTCATCTTCAAGTCCTCTCAGAATATCGGGCTTCCGATAAAATCTACAGGAACCTATATATGTGTCAATGGCCCGAGGCTCGAGACAGCAAAGGAGATACAGTTCTTTTCTTTAATAGGCGCTGATGTTGTTGGCATGACAGCAATGCCAGAGGCAGCACTTGCAAGAGAGCTTGAGATATGCATTTCAGGAATATCTGTTGTGACCAATTACGCTGCAGGAATCTCAGAACGCAAACTCACAACCACAGAAGTTGTTGAGACAATGAAAAACTCCACAGATCGCATAAAAGCGCTAATCAAAGAAGCAGTCATAAACATTCCATCATCCCGAAGCTGCCCCTGCAAAGACACGCTAAAGGACGCTGAACTTTAGCTGTTCAAAAACATCAATCTGCCTTTGCTGCAATTCTGGCAACCTGAATGACTGTATTTTTAGAAGCGCTGCTTTTGATTTTTCTGAAATGCCTTAAAAGCTTGATTTCATCGGATGGCAGATAAGGCGCTGACTTTTCAGCAACCATTAATGGCTTTTCACCTTCAAAGAAATAAGAAACAGGCACATTTATGGCATCTGCAACCATCTGGATGTTTTCCACATTGAGTTTATTCGTCCCATTCTCATACCTTTGAACCTGTTGATATGTAACGCCCAATATTTCAGCAAGGCCTTCCTGTGAAATCCCGAGTTCCCTCCTCCTTCTTTTAATCTTCTCACCGATCTCCCTGCTCGTTTTTAGCTTCTTTTTCTGCATAAACCACTATAACAACCCTCACCTTCTGCTTACTACAATGTTTTAGATTGTAAAAATTCTTCTTGACAATACAATGTAAAAAGTGTATAAAAAGATAAAATTGTAGTTTTTCGGTCTGCTTTTGCTTCAAGTCCTACGGTCACGCACCACGCACAAGTAGTATGTGGCTATATGGGTCTAAGGGCAAAAAGCAAGAGTCATATTTTTTTCAGCATAAACACTACTGAATAGGAGACACTTTTTATGGCATACAAAAAATTCAAAGCAAAGTACTTAACATCCTTAAAAAATATTTTTGTAATTGAGACCCGCATAACCGCCATTCTCAGCGCCTTTATTCTGCTCACTCTGCTTATGTTTGAGCCGTTTGTGTTTGCGCAAGAAAAGCCGGGACAACCTCCTGCAACACAGCAAACAATACAGGCTGCCACTCCATCGGTTAATGCCGTCACGCAGGCCGCAGTGCAGGCAGGGGTTCTGTCGTGCGTCGGCCGCATCAATCAGATTACAAACTTTCTGACTGCGGGCAGCCAGTGGTCTAACGCGCTTATATTTGTACCATCTGCCAACCCGGACCAGCAGATTGTTTCGGTATCTCTTGAAATACAGTCAAAAAATGTGCCGCTTGCGTATGCCAGCGCCAGTTTTGCCCCTAATCAAGCAAACGGCTGCGGCGGGATGTACGAAACCGTTGTGTACTGGGCACAGGGATGCGATAAGGTCGCAAACCAGAATTTTGGCGGGTTGAAGCGCATTGACACCAAGCAGAGTGCGCCGTCAGCCGCACGCGCTCCGTCCATAACAATCCTTGACGGAGGGCCAGCCATGAAGATTTTTCTCATGCCAGCCGGAGCGGGGTGCATATCTATAAAAAAGGAGGTGGTGCAATGAAAGCAAGGTGACTTCTTAACAAAAGGGGAAGTTTTAACAGGTCAAAAATTTTTAAAGGGGGTAAAAAATGAAGCAAAAATGCAACGGCAGACTCAGTAGCAACATCAGTCTGCTACTCATCACCATTTTTACTGTATTGGCTTTTGCGGCGTTGAGCGGGCCGGCCTTTGCCGTCGAGATCACCACCGACGGCGTCACCGGCAACGCAGGCGACTGGGATATCGACGCTCTTACCGGCGACATGATCTCGACCAACAACCTTACCACCACAGGCACCATCAGCGGCGGCACTTTAACTGACGGCACGGCGAGCATTACCGGTGGCGCAATCTCCGACGCAACGAATATCGACGCCAGCGGCACCATCACCGGCGCATCTGTAACAGACGGGACGGCGACCATGACTGGTGGCAGTCTGTCCGGCGTAGTGAATGCAGACGTATCCGGCAACCTTGGTAGCGGCACCGCTGCAATCACAGGCGCATCAGCAAACATCTCCGGTGCTTTGGGTAGCAGCACCGCTAACATCCTGGGTGCAACTGGAACGATCACCACCTTGGGAGCCACAACGGTGAACTCCGGCACTATAGTCAATACCGGCAACATTGACACCGCCACGCTGAACACCACCGGCAGTGCAACTGTAGGTACCGGTCTGACGGTTACCAGCGGCGGTGCCAACATCACCGGCGCTACCAACACCATCACCGACGGCACGAATACCCTTACTGTAAACGGAAGCGGTGTTATCATGAGCACGACGGCCCTAGGCCCTAGTGTGACCATGGGTATTGACGCGACAAACGGTATTGCTGGCATAATGGTCGGCACATTTGGCGGCAGTGGTGCTGGCATGGGTATTGATGGGCCCAACAATGTTGGCATGACAAGCAGCATGGCGGACAACCCCAACAACGGCGTTATCGCTGTGGATGGTGGTTCGGGAGCAGTGGTATTGTACCGTGGCAGCAACGGCATCGACCACGGCTTGATCATCAGTGATACAGGGACAGGAGGAGTCGTCACCACCCTGTCAGGCGGCACCAACAGCTCAACGTTGACCTTGCAAGACGGTGATGCACCGGGCGGCACCAGCCTGACCGTTGGGGGTAGTGCGGGTGCTGAACGCGATGCACTTCGGATTACGACCGCAGCTGATAGCAGCGCGATGAGCGTCACTTTGGGTAATACCGGTCTGACGGACACCACAACCATCCAAGGTGGCTCAAGCAGTGTAACAGTAAACAACACGGGCGTCAGCATCACCGGCAATACGAGTATTACTGGCAGTGCAACTGTGAGTAATGGTCTGACGGTCACCAGCGGCGGTGCCAACATCACCGGTGCTACCACCATTACCGGAAACACTGGCATCACTGGTAACCTTACTGCTACCGGTAACGCCAGCATCGGCGGCACCTTGGGCGTGACTGGCGCGGCGACCCTGAACGGCGCAACGACCGTCAATAACACCCTAACCGTAAACTCGGGCGGTGGACCCACTGAGCTAAGTGTAACCACTGGCAATGTTGCGATTGTGGCTAACACCAGCATCACCGGCGCAACGACCGTTACCGCCGGTACAGGCAGGCTGAGTGTGAGCAACAACAGTGCTATTATAGGCGTTACTAACGCAGGCGGCAGTGTAAATGGTGTTGAAGCTACTCCTACCTACACAGTTATACGGGGTGGAACAGGTACCACTGAACTTAGGTTGGATGACAGCGGTGCAACCTTCAGAGATGTTGCCACAGGTGGACCAGCAAGAGTTACTGGAATAGCAGACCCTCAAGGTGACTTTGATGCAGTAAACTACCGCACACTCAAAAAAGTTGAGAAAAAGGCTTATTCAGGTATTGCTTCTGTAGCAGCATTGGCGGCGATCCCAAGTCCGGCTCATGGTAAGAATTTTTCATTGGGCGCGGGTTACGGCCACTTTAAAGGACAAGATGCCATAGCTATTGGCGTTAAAGCTGCAGTTACAAACAATATTACCGCTACACTCGGTGTAGGGTATAGCAGTGACAATGCAACTGTGAATGCAGGCGTTGGATTCAGCTGGTAATGCGAGCGAAGAACCCTGCGGTCTTGCCGTGGGGTTCTTCATAACTTTCGGGGGGATAGTTTTGATATTAAGCTATCCCCTTTTTAGTTACAGTGGGTATCATGAAAATAATTGCTTCTTTGTTCGTAATTTTAATTTCCCCTTCTGCCTGTGGCGGCTCGCAGGAAGAAAAAACCGTTGAGGACGAGGAGTTTTACAAAAAGTTTTTTGAGGCGGTGGAGAGGGAGATAAAGGTTATAGCGGCAAAAGATTAAGTGGAGACTGTTCAACAACTAAGTGATTTTTAATGGCTTTATCCAAATATCTTTACAGAATGAGGGTAAGGATGGTATCTGAAATGTTCGTCAAAGGCAAAAACTGCTTCAATAGCAAACCGGTCTATCAGGACAAAGCTGGTGCAATCTGTAAAACTCAATCTTTTATCTTCAAACTTTCTGAATATTGCCTTAGCAGTAGTTTCAATGTCCCCATTGATTCTCAAGATATTTATATGGCTCCTGCCTATCTCGTCCATAAATTTGACGGAAGTAGTGTGACTACCTCTCATTTTAAGGAGCGTATAGCTTTCATCCAAAACATAATCGGAAGTATAGATAATTGCCTTTTGTTCTTGAAGCTTAGTATGGATGGCTTTGGCATTGGAATTATTCTGGTCTTTAGGAATAGCAAAGGCGCAAAAAGCGCTGGTATCAATAAAAACCTTCAACCCGGAACCTCGCCGTACAGGTATTTGTCATGATGGAAGGAAAGGTCAATATCATAACAATCTTTTGCAATATCAATTATCCCGATAAGACTGCACTCTTCCGGAGCAACGCGCTCAACTTCATT
>CAMTVO010000061.1:0-2597 GCA_947085205.1 uncultured Nitrospiraceae bacterium | reverse complement strand
GCAGCGCCGAACATCTCCGAAGAGGACGCCTGATAGAACTTTGTCTTTATTCCGCTTCTTCTGATCGCTTCAAGCAGTCTTGTTGTGCCCAATGCCGTGATGTCTCCTGTATATTCAGGCATGTCAAAGCTTACCCTCACATGACTCTGAGCGCCAAGATGATATATCTCATCAGGCTGGATATTGTAAATCAGGCTTGTAAGTTGTCCTGCGTCTGACAGGTCTCCATAATGAAGAAAAAGCCTTGCATCTGGGTCATGTTTGTCAACAAAGATATGGTCAATCCTGCCAGTATTAAATGTGCTTGCCCGTCGTATTATACCGTGAACCTCATAACCCTTTGACAACAACAATTCAGCAAGATACGATCCATCCTGCCCTGTTATACCTGTTATTAATGCCTTTCTCATAAAGTCACACCTCTTTATCTTATTATTATTATTTCTTAGTGAGGGAAATAAGCTCACTAATATTTTTTATTTAGCTCCCAATTCCAGGCAGTTTTTATTATATACTCTAAATCATCAAATTCAGGCCTCCAGTTTAGTTTTTGCTTTAACTTTGTATTATCTGCAACTAAAACTACTGGATCTCCAGCTCTTCTTTCCGTTTCTTCAACTTTAAAATCAATGCCTGTAACCTTTTTAACTGTATCTACAACTTCTTTTACAGAATAACCGTGCCCATATCCACAGTTAAAAACATCACTTTCCCCACCTTGTAACAAATATTCTAAAACACGCAGATGAGCATTAGCCAGGTCATCTACATGAATATAATCCCTAATACATGTTCCATCTGGTGTTGGGTAGTCTGTTCCAAAAATGTATAATTTATCAAATTCTCCTTTTGCGGTTTTCAGTGCCCTTGTTATAAGATGTGTAGCATTTTTATAGCTCTGCCCGAGTCTGCCCTCAGGGTCAGCGCCAGCAACATTAAAATATCTTAATGAGATATATTTAAATTTATCATTGGATGATGAAACATCTTTAAGTATCTTTTCTACAAATGCTTTAGATTGCCCGTAAGGATTTATAGGATTCATGGGTGCATCTTCTTTAACCGGTATTTCTTCTGGATTCCCATAAATGGCAGCTGTTGAAGAAAATATGAAGTAGTTAACATTGTATTTTTGTATAGTTTCTATAAGATTAATTGTGTTAATGGTATTATTTCTGTAATATTTGATAGGATTTCTTACAGACTCTTCTACTTCCACAGATGCTGCAAAATGCATTACAGCGTCTGGTTTAAAATGTTTAAAAATTTTTTCTATAGCCTGTTTATCTCCTAAATCAATGACGGCTAAATCTCCATAAATAACAGCCTCTTTATGCCCTGTGGATAGATTATCTATTGTTAGAACTTGATAATCAGTATGTCGGGACAAAGTTTTTAATATATGGCTTCCTATGTAGCCCGCTCCGCCTGTTACTAAGATTCTCATTTAACAACACTCACTTTCTTTTAATCCATAATCTATTTCTTTCAATCTGCTTAATTTGCTATTGTTTGAGACTTATACCCCTTTTGTTAATCGGGCAGCTCTTAATTTTTCACATAAGCCTGCAAGCTATGCAGCGTAGACTTCTTTATCGTTAAATAGGGACAGATACCATTATCGTGAACAAATTCAAGTTTGTTTGGTTAATCGAGGTTGTCGTGTCTATCTGGTTATTTAAAGTGTTCTCCGATTCCAGATGCCTTGATAATGGTCATCAGAGTCCCCCTGGGCAGATCCTTTTTATGGTATGGAACGATAACTCGCTTTTTCGACTCTTTGTTGATATATACACGATGGCTTCCTGTCTGATGATCAAGTGTGAACCCGTGTTTTGTAAGAATCCTGATAAGCTTTTCAGGTGTTAATGCTGGGAGCTTAGACATATTGAAGGGTCAGCATCCCTTCAAAGGTATCCGTATCATCCTGAAAGACCTCGCCGTGCTTTTTCATGCTTTCAAGGTACGCTTTTATTGCATCTTGTGCCATTTCTTTTGCTTCTTGTATATCCGCACCATAGGTTATACAGCCAGGTAAGGAAGGCACTATGACAGTATAGCCGCCTTCCGGTTCAGTCCTGAGTATGATCCGAAAAGATACTTTTTTTGCTTTCATGGTTATCCCTTATTTGCTTATTAGACATATTATACCATAATCGAACAGCCAAATTATTGAAGATTGGTAAAATAGATTTAAAATAGGGACAGCGACCATTTATTTCTATATCTTTTTCAAAAGGCTCTCAAAATATTTAATGGTCTTCTTTAGCCCATCTTCTAATGGAATCGTTGGCTCCCATCCAGCTTCTCCTTTGCCAGGCTTATGTCAGGCTGTCTCTGTTTAGGATCATCTGTTGGAAGAGGCTTATGTACAATACCTCAGAGTCATGGGGTCTGGTCTTCATTCTTCACTCAAGCTGTTAGAACGTTCAGCTACTTTAATGCAAAAGAAAGGATTGCCCATATAGCTGTAATCGTCAGGGTTGAAAAGCCGAGAATAAGGCCAACCATCCAGTAAATCAGTTCCCTTTTACCTCTGTCTATCTTCTCAAAAATCTCAACCTTGTCTCTTCCTATCTTTTCAAGAATCTCAGTCT
>CAMTVO010000060.1:0-29646 GCA_947085205.1 uncultured Nitrospiraceae bacterium | reverse complement strand
TGTTATGTAAGCTCCTGCCGTGAATTCTTCGTTAATTGTCTTGATTCCCTCAACAGAAATATTGTTCTTCTTCAGCCATTCAAAATACCTGTCATAGTCCTTGCCTATGGTTGCAATGATTATGGGCTTTTCTCCAAGAAGGCTCAGGGAATAGGCGATATTGCCGGCAGTGCCACCGAATTTTTCGACCATACCATTGACAGTAAAACATACATTGAGTATATGAATCTTGTCAGGCAAAATGTGGTCTGAAAACCTTCCTGGAAAGTCCATAATCCTGTCATATGCCATTGAACCGGAGATGTAAATGTTCATGCCTTCTCCTTTATTTCATATAAAATTTTCCCAGCTATCTTTTTATTA
This sequence comes from uncultured Nitrospiraceae bacterium, assembly GCA_947085205.1. GTDB lineage: Bacteria > Nitrospirota > Thermodesulfovibrionia > Thermodesulfovibrionales > Dissulfurispiraceae > CAMTVO01. Next base: position 29,283 of record CAMTVO010000060.1, on the reverse strand, counting down.
AACCCCTTGAGCTTCGCAATCTCATCCACCGATGCTTTTCTTATATTATCAATACTACCAAAATGCCTCAAAAGTTCAAGCCTCCGCTTTTTGCCGATGCCGGGAATCTTTTCGAGGGGAGATTCCATCAGCCTCTTGTCTCTTAATTTCCTGTGGAAACCGATGGCAAACCTGTGAACCTCATCCCTTATCCTCTTCAGGAGCAACGATGCCTTACTGCCATCCTCAAGGTCAATAATCTTGTTATTCAACAACCATGCCCTGTCGGGCTTTTTGGCAACAGCGATAATATCCGTTTTTATGCCTAATTCATCCATAACTTTTCTTGCGACCTCAAGCTGCCCTTTTCCTCCGTCAATAACGATTAAGTCCGGCAGTGGCATCTTTTGTCTGTCTTCTGTCTTTAATAATATTCTTTCGACAATCTCTTTTATCATTGAATAGTCATTCACACCCTGAACACCCTTTATCTTGAGGTGCCGGTATATCTCCTTTTTAAACTCGCCCTTTTCCCAGAAAATAAAGGCCCCAACGGATTCGCTTCCCTGAATTGTTGAAACATCAAAGGCTCCTATTGATGATGGTATTTTAGTTAAATGCAATCTATCCCTTAGTATCGTTGCGGTCTCATCAAACGTGGATTTCTTTTTTGAACCTAAGTGCAGCCTTGCATTCTCATTTGCCATATGAAGGAGTTCCAGTTTCTTCCCTTCCGCAGGAACCTCGATATTAACCTTCTCCCCCTTCCTTTTCTTGAGCCATGTCTTCAGGGACCTTGCATCATCAGGCATTATACTGACCAGAATAACTTCAGGAGGGATTATCTCCTTTGCATAGAAAAGTTCTATAAAGCTGTGCATCATTTCCGAATCATCAGATGTCAAAACCCTTTCTAAAAAGAAATCCCTTGCACCTATAAGGGTCCCGCTCCTCACAAATAAGACATTTATTGCTATATCATCGCCGTACCTGAAATAGCCGATGACATCGATGTCTCCAAGCTCAGGGGCAACTACCTTCTGCGACTCAAACGCCCGCTGCAGCCTGAATATCCTGTCCCTTATCTTTGCGGCCTCTTCAAACTTCATTTCTTCTGAGAGGACATGCATCCGGTCTTCAAGTTTCTTGAGCAGTTCCTTTTTTTCGCCTTTCAGGAAGAGTATTACTTCATCTATAATCTTCATATATTCTTTTCTGCTAATAAGACCTGCGCACGGCGCAGAACATCTCTTCATCTGGTGCTGAACGCACGGCCTCATCGGTTTATCGAGGGAATATCCGCATGTCCTGATTAAAAAATTTCTTCTTATAAAGGCGAGCGATTCCCACATGGCCTGTGCAGGTACATAAGGGCCGAAATAGAGATTATCGTCCTTTTTTATTCTCCTTACAATCTCAATCCTCGGCCATTCTTCAGCGGTAGTGATTTTGATATAGGGATAGTTTTTATCATCCCTGAGTATGATATTAAATTTCGGTTTGTACTGCTTTATGAGGTTTGCTTCTAAGATTAATGCCTCCAATTCATTGCCCGTGACAATATAAGAAAAGTCCCTGACCATCTTGACCATCGCTGCCTTGCGGGGTTCGAGGTTCGCAGAGTCCTGAAAATAGCTCCTTAAGCGGTTTCTCAGGTTCTTTGCCTTGCCGACATAAAGGACTTTTTCCTTTGCGCCTTTAAAAATATAGGCTCCCGGCTTGCGGGGAATTTCCGACAATTCTAATGCCATAATGGATAGTATATCAACAGCCAATCATATTTTGCGAAATCCGTATGCCTCGCTGGTATAATATAGTTATGCATTGGTCAAAAGTTCTGCTGATTGTACTTCTGTCTGTCCTTGTCGGCTCCTTTGGAGGATTTGTTTATTTGAGTATTTCAGACCTCCCTGAAGTCAAAACCCTTGAAAGCTATACGCCTTTGGAATCTTCCTTTGTTTATTCTGCTGACGGAAAGGTTCTGGCAGAACTCTATCTCGAAAGGAGAAATTTCATTCCTTTTTACAGCATTCCCGACCGCATAAAAAAGGCATTCATTGCAATCGAAGACCATCGCTTTTATTCCCATCCCGGAATGGATGTTATAGGAATACTCAGAGCCTTTTATAAAAACATCATGGCGAAAAGCATAGTAGAAGGCGGAAGCACAATCACACAACAGTTGACCAAAATGTTATTTCTGAAACCCGAAAAGAGTCTGTCGAGGAAGATAAAAGAGGCTATTATATCCGTTCAGATAGAGAAGCGCTATACAAAGGATGAAATAATGGGCATGTACCTGAATCAGGCATATTTCGGCACAAGGGCTTATGGAATCGAGGCTGCTGCACAGACCTATTTCGGAAAATCAGCAACTGAATTGTCAATTGCAGAGTCTGCACTGCTAGCTGGACTTCCGAAAGCGCCGACAATGTATTCTCCTTTTAGAAATCCTGAAAAGTCATTACTGCGAAGACAGGTTGTTTTAAAGAAGATGCTCGAAAACAGGTTCATATCAAGAGAAGAATACGAGAGGGCTAATGCAGAGCCTATGCCGATAAAGCCTTATTACAGGAAATATGAAGCCCCTTATTTTGTTGAGCTGCTGAGGCAGCACCTTGAGGCGAGATATGGAAATTCGGTATACACATCCGGCATGAGGATATACTCCACAATTGATTACAACATGCAAAAAATTGCAGAAGAGGCGGTGATTAACGGCATAAGCTCCATAGAAAAGCGTGTGAAAAAAGGCATTCAAGCCGCATTGATAGCAATAGACCCGAGGAGCGGACATATAAAGGCAATGGTTGGAGGCACAGACTTCTGGGAGACCCAGTTTAACAGGGCATCGATGGCATTAAGGCAGCCGGGTTCTGCATTCAAGCCCTTTGTATTTGCAGCAGCCCTCGAAAACGGCATGTCAGAATCTGACGAGATACTCGATGAGCCGGTAACATTTCCCGGCGGAAAGCCTGACACTATCTGGTCTCCTAAAAATTATGACGGTGAGTATCGCGGGTATGTGCCTTTGAAAACAGCCCTTGCCCTTTCGTTGAATACAGCAACTGTGCGCCTTGCATATGACATTGGAATTAACAACATTATAGAAATCGCGAAAAGATGTGGCATTAAAAGCACACTCCACCCTTATCTGCCGTTAGCCCTCGGCGCCTCAGACGCCACCCTTTTAGAAATGACGGCGGCATACGGAGTATTTGCCATAGGAAACAGGGTAGAGCCTGTTACATACGAAAAAATAACCTCCAGGGAAGGCGTTCTTCTGGAAGAGACCTTCCCTTACTCCACGAGCGTTTTAGCGCCCGAAACAGTTGATAAGATGAGGACCCTTTTAAGGGCAGTTGTGGAGGCGGGAACCGCAACAAAGGCAAGGGAGATTAAGAGAACAGTATATGGAAAGACTGGCACAACAAATGACTTTTCCGACGCATGGTTCATAGGCTTTGACGACAGGCTTGTCGTTGGCGTATGGGTAGGAAGGGACAACCACAAGCCCATTGGACAGAAAGAGGCCGGCGCAAAGGCAGCGCTCCCAATATGGATAGAGTTTATGAAAAATATCCAGTGAAAATGCCTGTAAAAATGATACAATAATCTATTCATGGGAAAGATTATCGTCATAGCTAATCAAAAAGGCGGGGTAGGAAAGACAACGACAACCGTCAATCTTGCTGCATCCCTCGCCCTTGCTGAAAAAGACATCCTCGTTATAGATACGGACCCGCAGGGAAATCTCACAAGCGGTCTCGGCATAAGCAGGGACGAGCTTCAGAAAAGCCTCTATGACATCTATGCAGGCAAGTTTTCGATGGAAGAGGCGATTATCGAGACATCTGTACCTCACCTCCATATTGTCCCTTCAAATATAGACCTTTTGGGAGTAGAGGTCGAGCTTGTTCAGAAGGATGGAAGGGAAAGAATACTCTCAACTGCCATAGCAAAAATAAAAGACAAATACCGCTATATATTTATCGACTGCCCTCCGTCCCTCGGCCTGTTGACCCTTAACGGCCTTGTGGCTGCGGATTCTATCATTGTCCCCGTACAGTGCGAGTATTACTCCCTCGAAGGCCTCGGCCTATTATCGAGGACTCTCAAACTTGTTCGCGGTTCTTTCAATCCAGCGCTGGATATCGAAGGAATACTTTTGACAATGTTCGACGCAAGGAATATATTGTCCCATCAAGTGGCAGAAGAGGTAAAAAAGTTCTTCAAGGAAAAGGTTTACCGGACACTCATCCCGAGAAATGTTACCCTCGGAGAGGCGCCGAGTCACGGGAAGCCAGCTATCCTCTATGATGCACGTTCAAAGGGCGCACAGAGCTATTTATCCCTCGCAAAGGAGATGCTGAACAAATGAAAGCTGCATTAGGCAAAGGACTGGAGGCCCTTCTTCCTGAAAAGGGGGAAGAGGTCATAAGGCTTGAGATAGAAAAAATAATCCGCAACGAACACCAGCCGCGAAAGATTTTCAAAGACGAGGCATTAAAGGAGCTTTCAGCCTCGATAAAAGAAAAAGGCATTCTTCAGCCCGTGATTGTATCCCGTGTCGGAGACGGCACGTTCAGGCTCATCGCAGGCGAGCGCAGATGGAGGGCTGCAGCGCTGGCCGGGCTGAGAAAAATCCCTGCGCTCATCAAAGATGTATCCTCTCAGGATGCCATAGAAATAGCCCTTATAGAGAATATCCAGCGCGAAGAACTGAATGCAGTCGAGACAGCAGAGGCATTTAACAGGCTTTTAAAGGACTTCCATCTGACACAGGAAGAGCTTTCCCAGCGTGTCGGCAAAGACAGGGCAACCATCGCAAATTATATCCGAATTCTAAAGCTTCCCGATGAAATTAAGGCATTTATTAACAACGCGACCATCTCCATAGGCCATGCAAAGGCAATATTGACCCTTGAAATCAAGCAGAAACAGATAGAGGCTGCAAAAGAGATTATCAAAAAGGGTTTAAGCGTAAGGGAAGCAGAGGCATTATGCAAAAGATTATCCCTGCCCGTAAAGCTCGAGAAGAAAAAAGAGAAACTGCCTGAAGTCGCAGACCTCGAAAACAAACTTACAAGATCCCTCGGAACAAAGGTCAAAATCCAGCACAAAGATAAAAGGGGAAAGATAGAGATAGAGTATTATTCCCTCGATGAACTGGACAGACTGCTTGAGATTTTAATGGGGGATTGATTAAAGTTCTCCTTTTTGCAACCTTTTCTGCCAGTCGTAATATTCCATTAAAGAACAAGTGGGAAATAGGAAATAATTTCCTCAACTTCCTATTTCCTATTTGTCCTTTACATGAAAAGCGCCTTTGCCTTAAGTGATGCCTCGATGAATACCTTAAACAGCGGATGCGGCTCTATGGGCCTTGATTTGAATTCAGGATGGAACTGGCATCCCAAAAACCAGGGATGGTTTTTTAGTTCCACTATCTCCACAAGCTCACCGTCAGGAGATGTGCCGCTGATTATCAGGCCGTTCTGTGTAAGAACATCTCTGTACTTGTTGTTAAACTCGTATCTGTGCCTGTGCCTTTCTGATATTTCCTTAGCGCCGTAGGCATTCGAGGCATGGGTGCCTTCTTTTAAGACGCATGGATATGCGCCGAGCCTCATGGTCCCGCCCATCTGAGAATCCTTTGTTCGCTCTTCTATCTTTCCTGTCCTATGGTTATACCATTTTTCCATGAGATAAATAACAGGGTCCTTTACCTCTGCATCGAATTCTGTGCTGTTAGCAGAGAGCTTGCAGACATTGCGGCTGAATTCTATGACAGCGGTCTGCATTCCGAGGCAGATGCCGAAGTAAGGCACTTTCTTTTCCCTTGCGTACTTTATAGCCTCTATCTTTCCCTCTATTCCCCTATTTCCGAATCCTCCGGGGACGAGTATTCCATCCACTTCTGACAACAAGTTCTCTGCTCCCTTTGTCTCTATCTCTTCAGCGTCAACCCACTGTAGGTTTACCCTCGCATTGTTCGCGATGCCTCCGTGAAGCAGGGCCTCTGTAAGGCTTTTATAGGCATCTTTAAGCCCAACGTATTTCCCGACAATGGCTATCGTGGTCTCGAATTTCGGCTCCTTAATCCTCTTTACAACCTCCTCCCACATTGATGTGTCCGGCTCTTGCCGGCTGAGGGAGAGTTTTTTCTCTATCAGTTTGTCGAGCCCCTCTGCTTTAAAGCAAAGCGGCACCTCATATACGGTCTCCGCATCGACTGCTGCAATAACAGCATCAACATCCACATTGCAATGAAGGGCGATCTTCCTCTTCATATCGGGAGGCAACGGCCTGTCGCTCCTACAGATAAGAACATCCGGCTGAATACCGATTTCCCGCAGTTCCTTTACGCTGTGCTGTGTCGGTTTGCTCTTGAGCTCTCCTGCAGCCTTTATGTAAGGCACAAGGGTGAGATGCATATAGAGGACATTTTCCCTGCCAACATCATACCTGAACTGCCTTATGGCCTCAAGGAACGGCAGGCTCTCTATGTCTCCGACTGTTCCGCCTATCTCGACGATTATTACATCGTATTCTTCTGTTGCCGCAGACTTTATGGCATTCTTTATCTCATCCGTGATATGCGGGACTACCTGAACAGTGTCTCCAAGGTAATCGCCCCTCCTCTCTTTGGTTATTACATTGTTATAAATTTTTCCTGTTGTATAGTTATTGAAAATCGAAGTCCTTACATGGGTGAATCTCTCGTAATGCCCGAGGTCGAGGTCTGTCTCGCAACCGTCGTCTGTAACATAGACCTCTCCATGCTCGAATGGGCTTAATGTCCCGGGGTCAACATTGATGTACGGGTCGAGCTTCTGCATGGTGACCCTTAGCCCTTTTGCCTTAAGGAGCGCTCCTGTTGCTGCAGCAGCAATACCTTTTCCTAATGCCGATACTACTCCGCCGGTTACAAAGATATACTTAGGCATCTTTCTACCCTCTCCAGATCCATCGGTATATCCACCCCGATAGTTTCAAATTCTGTCTCTTTTACCTTTATCTTCAGGCCATTTTCCAGAGCTCTCAATTGCTCTAATTTCTCTGTCTGCTCAAGTCTCGTGGGAGACATCTTAGAAAATTTTAATAACACATCTTTGCGATAGGCATATATGCCGATATGCTTGAAAACCGTGAACCGTGAACCGTGAATCGTAATCTGTCTTAGGTCTTTCCACTCATTCCTGTGATATGGAATTGGTGACCTCGAAAAATAAAGTGCAAAGCCTTCGTCATTAAAGACAACCTTTACGATATTCGGGTCTGTTATCTCTTTTTCTTCCTCAATCCTCTTTGCGAGAGTGCCTATGGATGCCCTTTCGTCATCCATGAGTTTTATAACATCATCCACCATCTTTGGATGAATAAGAGGCTCATCGCCCTGCACATTGACTATGATGTCTTTATCTTGAATACCGCATCCTTTATCCTGAAGCCTTTCCACCGCCTCTGCAATCCTGTCTGTGCCCGATCGATGCGCCTCAGAGGTCATAATAGCCTTTCCGCCGAAACCCTCCACAGCGTCATAAATAAGCTTGTTGTCCGTTGCCACAAAGACATCCTGCACAAGCCTTGCTTCATTTGCGCGCTCGTAGACATGCTGTATCATGGGCTTTCCTGAAAGGGGGCAGAGGGGTTTTCCCGGGAAACGGGTGGAGGCGTAACGGGACGGTATAATAACAATAGCAGACATAACTTTTTTATGATAACATAAGAACAGTGTCAGTGTCTGAAAGAAATCTACGCACTGACACTAATCACTAATTATGAACACTTTTAATGCAAAATTCAATCGATTTTATGGTCCTGCAATTTTGTCCGGACTTCTGCTTGTCCTCTCTTTTCCAAAAATAGATTTTTACCTCCTTGCCTGGGTTGCTTTAATCCCTCTGCTCGTCTTTATTTACGACAAGGACAAAAAGACCGCATTTAAGGCGGGGCTTGTGTTTGGAATCGTATATTTCTTCGGCACCACCTACTGGATTTACTACTCCTTAAACGAATACGGCTCTATCCCACTTGTTCCGAGCCTTTTGATAGTTTTACTGCTCTGCCTTTATCTCAGCCTTTATCCTGCGCTATTCTCTTTTTTATATGCATCATATATCAGAAAAACGGACATGCCTGTAATGCTTGTGGCGCCTGTCTTCTGGACGGTATTGGAATTTATACGCTCATATGCCCTGACCGGTTTTCCGTGGTCGAGCCTCGGATATAGCCAGTATACGTTCCTTGCATTCATACAGGCTGCCGATATTACAGGCGTATACGGCATATCGTTTCTTTTGGTTGCGATTAATGGAGCATTTGCGGATGCGCTTTTGTTAAAAAGGCGAAAGACAGAACGCCCTCTATATTCCCTTATCCCGACCATAATAGGCTTCGCAACTCTTTTTGTAGTGCTTATAACAACCTTTTCCTACGGCCTTTACAGGCTGCACCAGAAAAGGGACGGGATAAATATCAAGGCTGCAATAATTCAGGGAAACATAGAACAGGATAAAAAATGGGACCCGTCTTATCAGAATGCGGTGATTAACGCATATAAAGAATTGTCCATCGCTGCTGCAAATGAAAAGCCCGAAATCATTGTCTGGCCTGAAACCGCTGTGCCTTTCTTCTTCGGAAAAGACAAGGCGTTTACTGAGGACATTACGAGCTTTCAGAGACAGTTAAACGCGTATCTTCTCTTCGGCGGAGTTCTTGAAAAAGAGCCGCATGAAAAAAGCAAAAATGCGGGAAAATTCTATACCAACAGTGCATTGCTCTTCGATAAAAATGGAAATCTCTCATATGTGTATGATAAAATACATCTGGTACCCTTCGGAGAATATGTTCCCCTGAGAAAAGTTCTGTTCTTTATTGACAAGCTGGTCGTGGGAGTAGGGGATTATGTTCCCGGAGACAGTTATATCAAGGCAGTAACTCCATTCGGAAGTTTCGGCACCCTGATCTGCTACGAAATAATATTCCCGGGCCTTGTAAGGAAGTTTTATGTCAGGGGCGGAGACTTTATTGTTACGATAACTAATGACGCTTGGTTTGGAAATACGCAAGGTCCTTACCAGCACTTCAGCATGGCCGTGTTCAGGGCTATAGAGAACAGGAAGCCTGTTATAAGGGCTGCGAATACAGGGATTTCCGGATTTATAGACAGTAGCGGCAGGATAGTAAGCACGACAGGATTGTTTAAGAGAACTTTTTTGGTCGGGAATATAAAAACAGACAGCGCTCGGACTCCATATACAAAATATGGAGACATATTCTCATATTTCTGCTTTGTCTGTTTTGTATTATTGTTTATAAGGAGAAAGTAATCGGGAGGAAAGATGCTTTTACAGAACGAGCTTAAAGAATACATTGAAGAATTAAAGGGAAAGATAGTCTCTTTACGAGGTTATCTTTGATGTAGACAAGCTTAAGACCGAATTATCGAATATCGAGAAGGAACTCTCCTCTGAAGACGTGTGGTCTTCTCCTGATAAGATACGGAACCTACAAAAAGCAAAATCAGACATCGAAGAAACCATACAGCCCATAGAGAACGCCCTCAATAAAATTCAATATCTCGAAGAATCCCTTTTAATTTTGAGCGAAGACGAGGGAGAAATATTCTTTGAAGATATTAAAAAAGAGACCGGCGAACTCAAAAGGAATCTGGAGAGTATAGAGCTAAAACTGCTTCTTTCCGGGGAGGTCGATAAAAATAATGCAATAGTAACTATACACCCGGGCGCTGGAGGAACAGAGAGTCAGGACTGGGCACAGATGTTAATGAGGATGTATCTGAGATGGGCAGAGAGCCACGGCTATAAAACAGAGATTGCTGATTTACAATTAGGAGACGAGGCCGGAATTAAGGGTGTAACATTCACAGTCCAAGGTCCTTATGCCTATGGCTATATTAAGGCAGAGGCAGGGATACACAGGCTTGTAAGGATTTCTCCTTTTGACGCAAACAAGAGGAGGCACACATCTTTTTCTGCAGTGATTGTATATCCGGAAATAGAGGACGACATAAAAGTAGAAGTCAGGGACGAGGATTTAAAGATAGACACTTTTAGGGCATCAGGCGCAGGAGGCCAGCATGTGAATAAGGTCTCTTCTGCTGTAAGGATAACCCATATTCCCTCAGGAATCATTATTTCCTGTCAGAGCGAACGATCTCAGTACAGGAACAGGGAAGTGGCTATGAAGATATTGAAGTCAAGGCTTTACGACATATCCTTAAAAGAAAGGGAACAGAAGCTTGAAGACATTGTTGGAGACAAAAAGGAGATATCATGGAGTAACCAGATAAGGTCTTATGTGCTTCAGCCTTACAGGCTTGTTAAAGACCACAGGACGAATATTGAAGTCGGCAATGTAGATGCTGTCCTTGACGGGGATATAAATGTTTTTATTGAGGGCTATCTGAAAGTATTAACAAAAGGTAAGAAGTAATACTACTATTCTTTTATTTAAATATTTAAGTAGTAGTGGTAGTAGGCGCTGTTGATTTGTGAGTAAGTATAATAATTGTTTATTTAACAGAGAGTTAGTGTGAATGAAAAATTGGCGCTGTTTTTATATAAAAAATGGCTCGTTGTTGAAAAGATTTTCGGGTATGATTAACTAACAGATTATTGCCCTTGATTTAACTTATAGGCTATAATGAGCAGGTGAAAATAGACAGAGTTATTAACAATTGTTAATAACATGTTCACAAATAAAAGAATAACTGGGAAATAGGAAGTAAAAAATGAGTTTCCTTAATTCCTAATTCCTATTTAACTATTTTCTATTTGTTCTTAGAGGATGAAGAATGGTAGCGGTTGCTGGCACAGAAGATATATGGAATAAAAGTCTTTCTAAGATTGTTGAAAAGGTCGGAGAGAGCACATTCGACTTATGGTTTAAACCCATAAAACTCCTTCAATTGAAAGACAAAACCGCAACACTCGAAATACCGAACAGGTTTTTCAGGGACTGGATAGAGGATTATTACCCGACGATTATTGCAGATATCATGGAGGGCATTTTAGGCTATCCTGTAGCGATCAAATACAAGACTTCGGAGAAAGAGGACGCAGCCCTGAGAAGGATGGATTCAAAGCTCGAAATTAGGAAGACAAGACTTGCGAGCAGGGGAATCTATTTGAATCCGCGATACACATTCGATACCTTTGTTGTCGGCCCTTCGAACCAGTTCGCGCATGCAGCAGCCATGAGGGTGGGAGAAAATCCAGGAAATGCCTATAACCCGCTGTTTATATACGGCGGAGTCGGCCTCGGAAAGACACATATAATAAACGCCGTAGGCAATGCCATAGTGGACAAAAATCCCGGAATGATAGTCTATTATGTCCCTGCAGAGCAGTTCACCAACGAAGTCATTTCAGCTATCAGACATGAAAAGATGGCCGAATTTAAGGAGAAATACAGAAATCTGGATGCCCTGCTCGTTGACGATATCCAGTTCATATCAGGCAAGACCACTACGCAGGAAGAGTTCTTCCACACGTTTAATTCCCTTTATGAAAAACAGAGGCAGATAGTGGTTTCCAGCGACAGGTCTCCGATGGAGATTGCGGATATTACAGACAGGCTCAGGTCGAGGTTCAGCATGGGACTTATCGCTGACATCCAGCCTCCGGAGGTCGAGACAAAGATGGCGATTATCTATAAAAAGGCGGAGATGGAGAAGCTGTCAATAAGCGATGAGGTTGCTTATTTCATAGCCACAAAGGTGAAGTCCAACATCAGGGAGCTTGAAGGATGTCTTATAAAGTTAGGCGCGCATGCATCCATCACAGGAATGCCGATAAGCATAACTATGGCAAAAAATGTGCTTAAGGACTTAATATCAGAGGAAGACAAGCCGATAACCGTAGAGTTGATACAAAAGGCTGTCTGCGAATATTTCGGAATGAAAGTTCAGGAACTGAAGACAAAGAAGAGGACAAAGGAAGTCGCAAATGCAAGGCAGATGGCAATGTATCTGACAAGGCAGCACACGCAGCTTTCTTTAAGCGAAATAGGCAGGTGCTTCGGAGGAAAAGACCACGCCACTGTAATCTATGCATGCAAGCAGGTAGAAGAAAAAAGGGTAAGGGATGAAAATTTAAATAAGAGCATAGAGAATATTACGAAAAGGGTGAAGAGTTAGGAAGTTAACGCATTAACTTAAAACGGAGGGAACAATGAAGGTAACAGTACAAAAGGACGAATTACAGAAGAAGCTTTCCGACATCCAGAACATCGTTGAAAAGAAAAATACAATGCCTATACTTAATCATTTTCTTCTAACAGCGAAAAAAGGAGGCGCATATATTACTGCCACAGACCTCGAAACCGCCTTTAAAGAGCCAATAACGCTCAATGTAGCGGAAGACGGCAGGATGTGCATACCTGCAAGGAAACTCTTTGAAATTGTCAGGGAGATGGACGGCGAAGCGACCCTCGAATCTATAGACTCCCAGTGGGTTAAGGTTAAATCCGGAAAGAGCAATTTCCGGTTGAGCTGTCTCTCTGCAGACGAGTTCCCTGTCTGGCCCTCTCTTGAGACCACAGAGGAGATCGAGATCGCCTCTTCGCTGCTCCTGGAGATGATAGACAAATCCATATTCGCGGCAGGAGAATCCGATACGCGGTATGTATTAAACGGACTTCTCTTCCATGCAAAGACCGACGGAACCCTGACAGTAGTAGGAACGGACGGCCACAGGCTAGCCCTTTCCGAAAAGAATATAGGGTCCAAGTCAAAGGAAGAAAAGAAGATGATTGTTTCGAGGAAGTCTGTGGCCGAACTGAGGCGATTCCTCACAGACGAATCAAAGGCGGTAAGGGTAACAGTAGGCAAAAACCATATCCTTTTTACGATAGACGACATAGAGTTTTTGACAAGGCTTATAGAAGGAACATATCCGAATTATGAGCAGGTAATTCCGACATCAAACGAGAAGATTTTAACGGTGGACAGGAGCCTTCTGACAAGGTCTTTGAGAAGGGTATCCATAATGAGCAGGGAGAGGAGCAATGCAGTAAAGGTGGACATAGATTCCAATAACATCATTATCTCAGCCTCGAATCCGGACATCGGAGAGGCAAGCGATGAAATCGGCGTTAATTATTCGGGAGATGCAATGACTGTAGCTTTTAATGCAAGATATGTACTGGATGTGCTGAATGCGATGTCTTCGGAAAAGGTAATCCTTAAGCTCAACGAGCCTCTCAGCCCGGCCATGATAATGGAAGAGGGTGGAGAGGATTATAAATGCGTAGTAATGCCGATGAGGCTGTAAAAGCATGGATTTCTATTTTTCAGAATTCTTAATGATAAGAAGGAGATAGAATGGACGAAATAAAGCCAAAAGAGGCAGAAGAAATAACAACTGTCTCTGGAGAAGAAGAATACGGAGCAGAAGCGATAAAGATACTGAAGGGGCTTTCTGCTGTCAGGGTAAGGCCTGCCATGTATATCGGCTCCACAGGCATAGACGGGCTGCATCACCTTGTATACGAGGTTGTTGACAACAGCGTGGATGAGGCCCTTGCAGGACATTGCACAAATATCGAGGTCATGCTGCACCACGACGGAAGCTGCACCGTAATAGACAACGGAAGGGGAATCCCCACAGATCCGCATCCAGGAGACCTTGAAGGCAGGACTGCGGCTGAGATTGCGCTTACGGAGCTGCATGCAGGCGGAAAGTTCGAGTCAAAGGCGTACAAGATTTCTGGAGGGCTCCACGGTGTCGGCGTATCCGTTGTAAATGCCCTTTCGGAATGGTTTGAGGTTGAGATAAAGCAGAACGGCCTTGTGTACCAGCAGAGGTTTGAGAGGGGAAAGACAATGAGTCCTTTAACCACTGTCGGAAAGACAAAGGGCAGGGGAACAAAGATAACCTTCAAGCCTGATGCAGAGATATTCGAGGTAACCGAGTTTCATTGCGATGTCCTTGCTCAGCGCCTAAGGGAGCTTGCATTTCTCAATAAAGGACTCCAGATAAGCATAACAGACGAACGGACAGGCAAGAGCCAGGCCTTTCTCTATAAAGGAGGGATTATTTCATTTGTGGAGCATCTTAATAAAAACAAAACCCCAGTTCATCCAAAGCCCATATACGTATCCGGAGAAAAAGAGGGAATTAGTGTTGAAATAGCTCTCCAGTACAATGACGGATATGCCGAAAACATCTATACATTCGCAAACAACATAAACACAAGGGAGGGCGGCACCCATTTAATCGGCTTTAAATCAGCCCTCACAAGGACTTCAAACAGCTACGGGATGTCTTCAGGGATTCTGAAGGAAGGAAAAGAAAGCATTTCCGGCGAGGATATAAGGGAAGGCCTCACAACAGTCATAAGCGTGAAGCTTCCCAACCCGCAGTTTGAAGGCCAAACAAAGATGAAGTTAGGAAACAGCGAAGTAAAAGGCCTTGTGGAATCCATAACAAACGAGGCCCTTTCGACATACTTCGAAGAAAACCCGTCTATTGCAAAGAAGATAATAGAGAAGGCGATTCAGGCAGCAAGGGCAAGAGAAGCAGCAAGAAAGGCAAGGGAATTGACAAGGAGAAAGGGTGTTCTGGAAGACACCGGACTTCCCGGCAAGCTTGCCGACTGCTCGGAGAAAGACCCTGCACGGTCAGAGATCTTCATAGTAGAGGGAGACTCCGCAGGCGGCTCTGCAAAGCAGGGCAGGGACAGGCGTTTTCAGGCAATCCTGCCCCTGAGGGGAAAGATCCTCAATGTTGAAAAGGCAAGGTTCGATAAGATGCTCACCTCGGACGAGATAAAGACATTGATAACCGCCCTCGGCACAGGCATAGGACCGGATGATTTCGATGCCCTTAAGTCGAGGTATCATAGAATAATAGTAATGACAGATGCAGATGTCGACGGCGCTCACATAAGGACTCTTCTTCTTACATTCTTCTACAGACAGATGCCGGGACTCATCGAGAGGGGCTATCTTTACATAGCACAACCACCGCTTTTTAGGGTAAAAAGAGGCAAGACAGAGAGATACGTACAGAACGAGACGGATCTCATGGGAATGCTCTTTGAACTCGCAGCAGAGGATATTCAGGTATCGACAAATTCAGGGTTATTAGGCGGCAAAAAGCTCGTTCCGCATCTTAAAAAGATTTCTGCGTATGAAAAGACAATGGAGTGGTTTGGGAAAAAGAGGAAAGACCCGGAGGTTATAAGCCTCCTTCTTGAGAGCGGAGTTGATAAAAACAGCTTCAAAGACAAAGAGGCATTGGAGGGACTGCTCGAGAAGATAAAGGGGAAGTTTTCGAATATAAAGCACGGCGAAATACGATTCGATGAAGAAAGTGAAACATATGCTGTAGAAATTAGGAGGCATAATTACAAAATAAATCTGTCGGTTTCGTTTATAATGGCGCCTGAGTTTAAGGAAATTTCGCAGATATTCAAAGAGATAACAGATGTGTTCGGCAAACCGCCTTATAAGCTCCAGATAAAGGACGAAACAAAGGAAGTTTTTTCTTTGAAAGAGCTTCTGAACGCCGCAACCGAGGCATCCAGAAAGGGACTGAGCATTCAGAGGTATAAAGGGCTTGGAGAGATGAACCCCCAGCAGTTGTGGGAGACTACAATGGATATGGAAAAGAGGACACTCTTACAGGTCAGCGTTGAGGATTCCGTCAAGGCAGACGAAATCTTTACCATTCTCATGGGAGACCAGGTCGAGCCGCGAAAGGAATTCATCGTCAAGCATGCCCTTGAGGCGAGGAATATAGATATTTAATTGGATATAAGAAGCTGCCTGTAATAAAAATCACAAAGGCCGGCTGGATATATATAGCATTAACGCTATTCTTGGGATTCGCCGCAGTAAATACTGGAAACAACCTCGTATATCTGATTGTATCGGCCTTGCTCAGTTTCATGGGAGTTTCAGGATTTTTCGGTAGAAGGAATCTGTCAAAAATTGATATTGATGTGGAGATCCCGCAGGAGATTTACGCATCAATAAAGAATTTCCGCAACTCAAGATAAGCCTTAAAAACAAAAGGAGTTTTTTCCCTGTCTTTTTAAAGAAGAGGGTCTTAAAGCAGGAGGCATACAGGTTTGTAAAAGAGTTCGAGGGGAGTTTTTATAGAGACAAAAAAATTACAAAGGAAGAGGCAAAGAGACTGAAAAATATATTAAAAAGTATGGTAAAATAACAGACCAAAACCAATTAAATAGCAAAACGAGAGAGGTGCATCATTTATGTCCAAGACATTCATCAGCATAGAAGAAGAGATGAAGTCCAGTTACCTTGATTACGCCATGAGCGTAATCATAGGCAGGGCATTGCCGGAGGTGAGGGACGGTCTCAAGCCTGTCCAGAGGAGAATACTCTACGCAATGTTCAGGGAAGGACTCCTCCCCGGCAAGAAATATTCGAAATGCGCAGGCGTTGTCGGCGAAGTTCTTAAAAAATATCACCCTCACGGGGACACGGCAGTCTATGATGCCCTTGTAAGACTGGCTCAGGACTTTAACATGAGATACCAACTCGTTGACGGGCAGGGAAATTTCGGATCAATAGACGGAGACCCTGCTGCTGCATACAGATACACGGAGGCAAGACTTACAAAGATAGCCGAAGAGCTTCTTGCCGACATAGACAAGGAGACCGTAGATTTTACGCCAAACTTCGATGAGACAACAGAAGAACCTTCTGTCCTTCCAACAAGAATTCCTAACTTATTAATAAACGGCTCATCCGGTATCGCTGTCGGAATGGCTACAAACATCCCTCCGCACAATCTCAGAGAAATAATCGACGGATTGATAATGCTCCTCGAAAATCCGGATTTAACAATCAATGATTTGATGACAGTAATTAATGGCCCGGATTTCCCTACAGGAGCAATGATTTACGGAACAAGCGGAATAGTCGATGCCTATACCCACGGCAGGGGATTGATAAAGGTAAGAGCTAAGGCGAGGATAGAGCGGGAGGCAAAGGGCGGAGACAGTATAATAATCTCGGAGCTTCCGTATCAGGTAAACAAGGCAAGGCTCATAGAAAAAATAGCGGAGCTTGTTCGCGAAAAACGCATCGAAGGCATCTCAGACATAAGGGACGAGTCCGACAGGGACGGAATAAGGATAGTCCTCGAATTAAAGCGCGGCGAGATCCAGCAGGTTATTCTGAATAACCTCTATAAACACACACAGATGGAATCCACCTTCGGAATCATAATGTTAGCCCTTGTTAATGGACAGCCCCACATACTCAATCTCAAACGGATGCTGGGACATTTCTTAAACCACAGAAGGGATGTCATATTACACAGAACAAGGTTTGACCTCAGAAAGGCTGAGGAAAAAGCCCATATCCTCGAAGGCTTAAAGATAGCCCTCGACCATCTTGATGCTATTATAAGCCTCATAAGAAATTCAAAGACACCTGAAGAGGCGAAGAACGGCTTAATAACAAAGTATCCGTTAACAGAGGTTCAGGCACAGGCAATACTCGACATGAAACTCCAGAGGCTGACAGGCCTTGAGAGGGACAAGATTGTAAAGGATTACGAAGACACCCTGAAAGAGATAGAGAGATTAAAGACAATACTCGGAAGCGAGACCCTCGTGTCAAAGATTATAAAGGAAGAGCTTATAGAGATTAAGAGTAAGTACGGCGATGAGAGAAAGACAGAGATTGTTTCCGAGACAACAGAGCTTACCATAGAAGACCTGATTACAGAGGAGGACATGGTTATCACGCTCTCACACAATGGCTATATTAAGAGGAATCCGCTCTCCATCTACAGGAGCCAGCGCAGAGGAGGAAAGGGGCTGATGGGCATGGAGACGAGGGAAGAGGATTATGTGGAGCAGCTCTTCATAGGCTCAACGCACGACTACATGTTCTTTTTCAGCAACCTCGGAAGGCTCTACTGGCAGAAAATATACCAGATACCCGAAGCCGGCAGGACAGCAAAAGGAAAGGCGCTTGTAAATCTATTGCCCCTTTCGGAGGGAGAAAGGATAACCATTGCCCTTAATGTGAAGGACTTCAAGGAAGGATACCTCGTAATGTTCACAAAGAAGGGTATTGTCAAAAAGACCGTACTTGAAGAATACAGCAATCCGAGGAGCAAAGGAATAATAGCAGTGAACCTCGACGAAGGCGATGAACTGATTGCGGTTAAAAGGACTACAGGAAATAATGATTTAATCATAGGAACAAAGAGCGGGCTCGCTGCAAGGTTCAAAGAAGACGATGTGAGATTTGTGGGAAGGACAGCGAGAGGCGTTATAGGAATAAGGCTCTCCGAGGGAGACGAGGTGGTCTCTGCCGATGTTGTCGAGAAAAATACAAGGCTATTAGCTGTCACCGAAAAGGGTCTCGGAAAGAGAACAAAGACAGAAGAGTATCCTACCCACAGAAGGGGCGGGAAAGGCGTCATATCCATAAAGCTCACGGAAAGAGGCGGCAATGCAATCGGCCTCCTTCAGGTAAAAGACGAAGACGAGATTGTACTGATAACAAATTCCGGCAAACTGATAAGGACAAAGGCAAACGCCATCTCTGTGCATGGAAGGAATACACAGGGAGTAAAGCTCATGGATTTAGAGGTAGACGACAGAATTGTGAGCATCGGAAGAGTGGTGGAAGAGGCTCCTTAATTTATAATTTTTAATTCGTAATTAAGAATTAATGAAAAATATTGTAACGAAATGAAAAATACTGAGATTTGGATATTCATATTCATTCTCGGTCTCTTAGGCCTTAACTGGCCGTTTCTGGAGGTGTTTCATACAGAGGTGACAACATACCTGTTTATCTTCTGGCTTCTTTTTATAGGTTTAATTGCATATGTATCGCGTAAAAAGTTAGAGAGTTAATGTTTGCGCCGTATAATCTTTTCTTCATAGTTCTGGGCTACCTCATGCTCCTTTTTGCTGCAGCATACTATGCTGAAAAAAAGGAGAAGACAGGCAGAAGCGTAGTCAACAATCCTTATATTTATTCGCTGTCCCTTGCTGTTTATTGCACTTCATGGACATTTTACGGAAGCGTCGGCAAGGCAGCAACATCAGGTCTCTCTTTCCTCACCACCTACTTAGGCCCTACGCTTATGGCTGCCATATGGCTCGTGGTCTTGAAAAAAGTGGTGAGGCTTGCAAAGGCAAACAGGATTACCACAGTATCGGATTTCATAGGCTCCAGATACGGCAAATCCCTGTTTCTTTCCGCGCTTGTAACAATGGTGGCTGTTGTCGGAATCGCCCCGTACATTGGACTTCAGATAAAGGCCATTATAAGCACATTCACCATTATATCCGGCGAAACAAAGGGAAGCGCGGCAGCAGGGCTTTTCATTACATTCATACTCGGAATATTCGCTATCATCTTCGGCGCAAGACGCCTCGACTCGTCGGAGAGGCACGGCGGCCTTGTTTTTGCAATAGCATTTGAATCGATAGTTAAACTTATCGCATTTTTTGCAGTCGGCATTTTCGTTACTTATGGCCTGTTTGACGGATTCGGAGATATATTCGACAGGATAAAGAATTCCGAACACTCGGCGCTGCTTTTTTTAGGGGCAGGAACAGGAACCCACTATTTTGAATGGTTTGCGCTTCTCTTTCTCTCCATGATGGCAATAATGTTTCTGCCGAGGCAGTTTCAGATGGCTGTTGTGGAGAACTATGACGAGTCGCATATAACAAAGGCTGCATGGCTCTTTCCGCTCTATCTCTTCCTAATCAATATATTCGTGCTGCCGATAGCATTCGGAGGCCTCCTTCTCGGCGGCACAGAAAAAATGGCGGATTATTTTGTTCTTACCCTCCCTTTAAATAGCGGAGAGAAATACCTCTCCCTGTTCGTTTTTATCGGCGGTTTTTCTGCTGCGACAGGCATGGTGATTGTAGAGGCTCTTGCATTAAGCACAATGGTCATGAACAGCATAATAATGCCGACCATCGTAAAGTTTCATGAAGCGCCGAGGTTCCCATCTGTTGTATTGAATATAAAAAGGCTCGTCATACTGGGGGTTGTCTTTTTAGGCTACCTTTTTGCCACTTCCATCGGTGAATTTTACAGCCTTGTTGATATAGGGCTTAAATCCTTTGAAGCAGTGAGCCTTTTTGCACCAGCTTTTCTCCTCGGTCTTTACTGGAAAAAAGGTAATAAGACCGGGGCCATAGCAGGACTTTCTGCAGGTTTTATAGTATGGTTTTATACGCTTATAATCCCTGCCATGGTAAAGGCTGGCGTGATAGACAACTCAGGCATTATTGCCTTCTTAAGCAATTCAGAAATGCTCAATCCAGGCAGCCTATTCGGGGTTGAAGGACTCGGCAAATGGGGACACTCCCTTTTCTGGAGCATGCTCTTCAATCTGATGTTTTATGTGGGAGTATCGGTTCTAACAAAACAGTCAAAAGAAGAAGAAATGCAGTCACTGATCTTCGTAGAATCTTACGAAAGCAGAAAGGGGCTTGCCAGCAGCGGTTCATTCAGGGTTAACGACATCGAGGGTATTCTTGCGCAATATCTGGGAAGGACGGATGCAAGAGAGGCGATGCAAGACTTTCTATCAAAGAAAAACAAAAAGCAGGATGAGCTTACGGCAAAAGAACTCTTTGAATTGAGGGATGAGGCAGAGAAGATATTGTCGGGAGCAATAGGTTCTTCTATGGCAGCCATTATTTTTGAAAACAAATTAGTCCTGACGGAAAAAGAGAGGGGAGAGCTTTCCGAGTCCATTAAGCATATCGCCGAAAGCCTGCGTTTTTCGCGGCAGGAGCTTGCAGAGGCGAACAGGCAGTTGTCTTATCTCAAAGAATTCAGCGAAAACATCATAGAGAGCGCGCCTGTCGGAATCGCCACAATCGATTCTTTATTGAGGGTAAAGTACTGGAATAAAGAAATAGAAACAATTACGGGAATAAAAAAGATAGAAGCATTTAACAAGTCCATAATACTCTTGCTGCCATGGATTCCGGGGGATATACTCTTACAAAATGAGCCGGGGGAGAGGTCGTTCCAGACTCCGTTTCACAAGACATTCAAGATAAACATCAGCCCATTTAAAGACCCATCCGGCGGATACGTTGTCATTCTCGAAGACATCACAGAGAAGAAAAAAATGGAGGAGCAGTTACTGCAAACATCAAAACTTGCAGGCATAGGAAAATTAACGGCAGGCATATCGCATGAAATCGGAAATCCACTTGCGTCTATATCGTCCCTTGTGCAGGAACTCAAGGCATTGAGTTCGGATTTTGGAGTTCAGAGTTCAGAGTCTGAAGTAAAAAAAGACGACATGGAATTTATAAATACGTCGCTAAAGACCATAAACAGTCATATAGAAAGAATTGCAAAGATAGTTCGCAGCCTTGGCGACTTTGCAAGGATATCCTCTGTTGAAAAAACAGCTTCAAACATCTCTGAAATCCTCGACCGGACAATCAATTTAGTGAAGTACGATAAGAGATTCAAAAACATAGAGATTGCAGCCGAAACAAAAAATATTCCCGATGTCGTGGTCAATTCAGACCAGATACAGCAGGTCTTTTTGAACCTTATACTCAACGCCTTTGACGCAATGCCTGAAGACGGCAGGCTTAATATAGCAGCGAGGAGAGAAGGGAATTTTGTTGAGATTGTTTTCAGTGATACAGGAACCGGTATTGACGAGTCCGTGATTGGCAGGATATTCGACCCCTTCTTCACCTCAAAACCGCTGGGCAAAGGCACAGGATTAGGCCTCAGCATCTGCTATGGTATAATCAGGGAACATAACGGCACAATCACAGTAAAAAGCAAAAAAGGAAAAGGGACGACATTTGTGATAAGGCTGCCCGTAAATTCCAATGTCTGAAAGATTACTCATAGTTGAAGACGAAGAGACCCTCAGCTCTTCCCTAAAAAGGGTGTTTTTGAGGGAGGGCTATGAGGTTGATACCGTCAACAGCGCAGAATCAGCCCTCGACACTCTCGAAGAAAACATCTACGACCTCATAATCAGCGACATAGTCCTTCCCGGAATCGACGGCATAGAACTCCTTAAACGAATAAAGGAAAAGTTTTCCGAGCAGGTTGTAATTATAGTTACGGCGTATGCTTCGCTGGAGACCGCTGTAAAAGCGCTCAGGGCAGGAGCCTATGATTATGTGGTAAAGCCGATAATCCATGAAGAGATAAAACAGATAGTAAAAAACGCACTTAAACAGAGGTCCCTTCAGGCAGAGAATATCCTCCTTAAAAAGCAGATAGAAAGGCAGTACGACTTTAGCAGGATAATCGGCGAAAGTTCTGCTATGCAGAAGATAATAAGCGAGGTGAAAAAGATTGCAGACGCAAGGAGCAATGTGCTTTTACTCGGAGAAACAGGGACAGGTAAAGAGTTGATTGCAAGGGCAATACACTTTAACAGCAGCAGGACAGACAAGCCGTTTATACCCATAAACTGCAGCGCGATACCCGAAAATCTCCTTGAGTCCGAGCTTTTTGGCCATGTAAAAGGCGCATTCACAGGCGCAATAACCTCAAAGAAGGGACTCTTTGAAGAAGCAGACGGAGGCACTGTATTCCTCGATGAAATCGGAGACCTGAGCATCGGGCTTCAATCAAAGCTGCTCAGAATTCTGGAGGATCAGGAGATAAGGCCTGTTGGCGGAACCCGAAGCATTAAGGTTGACAATAGATTTATATTCGCGACAAATAAGAATATAGAAAATGAACTGAGAGAGGGGAGATTCAGGGAAGACCTGTTTTACAGGATAAATGTCATTACCATAAAGCTTCCGCCATTGAGGGAAAGGAAAGAGGACGTAGAGGTTCTTGTCTGGTATTTTATTCAGAAATATGCTAATGAACTCGGCAAAAATGTAAACGAAATAGAAGACAGCGCATTGAAGATATTAAAGACATACCAGTGGCCCGGCAATATCAGGGAGCTTCAGAATATCATAGAAAGGGCAATCCTCATATCGGATTACGGCGCCATCAAACCTGAACATCTGCCGGAGGGAGTAAAGATAGAGAGGGCTTTCCTGAAGCAGACCCTTACCGATAAGCTGTCAATCGAAGATTATACAAAGGCATTTATACAGAAATACCAGAATGAATTCAATGAGCAGCAGCTTGCCGACATGTTGGGCATTACAAGGAAGTCCCTATGGGAAAAGAGAAAGAGATGGGGAATAACGAGGGAATAAAATCTGTAATAAAGGTTTAAAATATGATTATCGACGATGTCATAGGGTTTTTAAAAAATGTTCCGCCTTTTCAGTTTCTTGAAGAGCCGTTTCTCAAAACCCTGGCCGGAAGTCTATCCATGGAGTTTTATCCCAAGGACACCGTTATCCTTAAGCAGGACGGTCCTGCCAGCGAATATTTGCGCATCATAAAAAAGGGAGGAGTTAAGGTCTCTATCAAATCAGAGGAAGGAGAAGAGATGGTGATTGATTACAGGGGCGAAGGCGATACCTTTGGACTCATATCCCTTATGGGGGAAGGCCGCCAGAAGACAACAGTTACTGCAGTGGACGACACCATATGCTATCTCCTGAGCAAAGATAAGGTTTTAAAACTCATAGATTCAAACTCTGCATTCACAGAGCATTTTCTTAAGACACACTTTACAAAATACATAGAGAAAACATATAGGGAATTGCACACAAAAAGCCTTTTCTATGGGAGCAGTGACCACCTGCTTTTTACGACACAGATAGGAGAAATCGCAACAAAGGATGTGGCGACTGTAAACGAAAATACGACTATTCAGGAATCGGCAAAGATAATGGCAAAAAAGAAGATAAGCTCCCTGATTATAGTTGATGACAAAAATCTTCCCATAGGCATTATAACGGACAGGGATCTGCGGGAGAAGGTAGTTGCGAGGGGGAGTGAAGTAACTGATACGGTCAGCGCCATAATGTCGTCGCCCCTGATAAGGGTTGATGCTAAGGACTTTTGCTTTGAGGCGGTCTTAAAGATGGTGAAGCATAACGTCCACCATATCCTCGTTATAAAAGACGGAAAATTAAAGGGCGTGCTCACCAATCACGACCTCATGATGCTTCAGGGCACATCTCCCCTCTCTTTTGCTAAGGACATAGAAAGCCAGCACACGGTAGAGGGGCTTATTCCTGTCTCAAGAAAGATAAACAACATCGTTGGACTGCTCCTTAAAGAAGGCGCAAAGGCCGGCAATATTACCAGGATTATAACCGAATTGAACGACAGGCTGGTAAGGAAGATACTTGAGCTTGCGGAAAAGAAACACGGCTATCCGCCTGTACCCTTTTGCTGGATAACATACGGCAGTGAGGGCAGAAAGGAGCAGACCTTCAAAACGGACCAAGACAATGCAATTATTTATGCAGATATAAAAACAGAGGAAGAGAGGGAGAGGGCAAAGAGGTATTTCGCTGATTTTGCCCTCTTCGTTAGAGATGGCCTTGTCAAGTGCGGTTTTCCCTTATGCCATGGCGATTACATGGCCGCTAATCCGGAATGGTGTCAGCCGTTAAGCGTATGGAAAAAGCATTTCAACAACTGGATTGCGACGCCGACGCCGAATGCAGTTCTGAACTCTCTGATATTCTTCGATTTCAGACCCATTTACGGAGAATTCAGCCTTGCGGAAGAACTGAGGGATTCCCTCATTTCCATGCTCGAAGGGCAAAAGGTATTTTTAGGGTATCTGGCGAATATGATCGTCAGGAACAGGCCGCCCATAGGATTCATGAAGTCATTCGTGGTCGAAAAGAGCGGAGAGCATAAAGACGAACTGAATCTTAAAATAAAGGGAATTACTCCGCTAATAGATATTGTAAGGCTCTTCAGTCTTGAAAAGGGCATAAAGGAGACGTCTACTATCGAGAGGATAGAAGCATTGAGAGGCAGTCATGCAATAATTAAAGAATACGGCGATGAACTGGAGCATGCGTTTGAGTTCATCACGCTTCTGAGGATGCACAACCAGATCGAGCAGACAAAGGCAGGGAAAGCCCCCGACAATTTCGTTAACCCGAAGCATTTAAGCAATCTCGAAAGAAAGACCCTAAAAGATACATTCCATTTAATATCAAAACTTCAGGATATGCTCATGGAGAGCTATAAGGCGTTAATCTGGTAACATGAACCGAGAGCAAAAAAGATAACCTGCTAATAAGCAAGAAAAAATATAATTTTTTCAAATAATGTTACCTTTTGTGTTATGGATTACTTTTTGTTACAAATCCGGAAGCTTTTTCGGTTCGGCAATATAATAATTCGTTGATTTTTCGTGATTTTCAGCTTGTTTCCCTCGTTTTTGCACTGGCATTCAATTTGCTAAATCAATCAGGCTTATGTCTACTACTATTATAAATGAGGTTGTAGGTTTTCTAAAAAAAATACCCCCCTTTCACTTGCTGGAGGAGAGTGAGCTTGCTGCGTTGGCTATTAATATGACCATGGACTTTTATGCTAAGGATACGGCTATTTTGAGGGAAGACGGCACCCCGTCCGAATATTTGAGGATTATTAAAAGAGGGGCTGTCAGGGTCTCTCTGAAATCCGAAGCAGGTGAAGACACGGTGATAGAGTACAGAGGCGACGGGGATACCTTCGGTCTGGTTTCCCTTCTCAGCGGGGACAGGCAGCGGACAACCGTTACAGCGGTGGACGATACCGTTTGCTACCTCATCGACAAAAAGAGAGTTATGGGATTTTTTGATTCAAAACCGGAGGTTATGGAGTATTTCCTTAAATCACATTTCAGTAAATACATCAATACAACATACAAAGAGATGCATAATAAAAGTCTTTATTACGGAAGCAGCGACCATCTATTGTTCACAACGCAGATTGGAGAACTGGCGACAAAAAGGGTGGTCACCATTAAAGAAGACGCCTCCATACAAGAGGCTGCACAGAAAATGGCAACCAATAAGATTAGTTCCCTTATAGTCACCGATAAAAGCAATCTTCCTATCGGCATAATTACGGACAGGGACCTGAGGGAGAGGGTTGTTGCCAAAGGCAGGGATTTTCAGGAGCCTGTAAAAAACATAATGTCCCCACCGCTCATCAGGGTCGATGCCAGGGACTATTGTTTTGATGCCCTTTTAAAGATGGTGAAACACAATGTGCACCATATCCTTGTAATAAAGGATGGGGAATTAAAAGGGATTTTGACGAACCACGACCTCATGATGCTTCAGGGCAGTTCGCCTTTTTCATTTGTAAAGGACATCGAAAACCAGCGCACTATCGAAGGCCTAATTCCTATGTCTAAAAAAGTGAACAGGGTAATAGGGCTGCTCCTTAAAGAGGGGGCTATGGCGAGCAATATTACGAAAATACTCACCGAGTTAAACGACAGGCTGGCAAAGAAGGTTTTGGAGATCGCCGAGATGAAGTTCGGAAAGCCGCCTGTTGCGTACTGCTGGATAGTATACGGCAGTGAGGGCAGAAAGGAGCAGACCTTTAAAACAGACCAGGACAATGCAATCATTTATGCCGATATTGACGCGCCGGAAAAAATGGAGGAGGCAAAGAGGTATTTCGCAGGATTTACCGAATTCGTAAAAGAAAGCCTTGTCAAGTGCGGGTTTCCACTATGTCCTGCCAATTACATGGCCAGCAACCCGGAGTGGCGCCAGCCTTTAAGCGTATGGAAGAAATACTTCTCCAAGTGGATATCCAGCCCGACTCCGGATTCTATACTTAAATCCCTCATATTTTTTGATTTCAGGCCGCTCTATGGAGATGCCGGTCTTACGGAAAACCTCAGGGCATATCTTGTGAAAACACTCAAAGGACAAAACCTGTTTTTTGCAAAAATGGCAGGCGTAGTTGTCAAAAACAGACCGCCGCTCGGTTTTCTAAAAACTTTTATTGTCGAAAAAACCGGCGAACATAAGGATAAACTGGATCTGAAGATCAACGGCATAGGCCCTCTTGTGGACAGCGTAAGGCTCTTTGCACTTGAGGCAGGCATCTCAGAGACATCCACGCTTGAGCGTATTAAGGCGCTTAAGGAGAAGAACGCATTATTCAGGGAAATGGGGGGTGAGCTTGAACACTCTTTTGAGTTTATCACCCTTTTGAGGATACATAATCAACTGGAGCAGATAGAAAGGGGACAGGCTCTCGACAACTTTATAAAGCCCGGAAAACTGAGCAGCCTCGAAAAAAAGTCTCTGAAAGAATCTTTTCAAGTTATATCAAAAATGCAGGGTATTATGATTGACCAGTATGGTCCGGGTATGGTGGGAGGATGATGCTATCAGGGTTATTCCGAAGAAAATTCAGCGAGGATTATTCTCCGGACTTTCAGAAAAGGCCTATGCATTATTACGACTATGTTGTTATGGATACAGAGCTCACCGGTCTTAATCCGAAGAGCGACTCCATCGTATCCGTAGGAGCAGTGAAGATGTCCGGCACAATGATAAAAATAGGAGAAACCTTTTATAAAATAGTAAGTCCGTCCACCGAACTTACTGCAGAAAGCGTTGTTGTTCACGGCATTACGCCTGCCGAGACAGCGGGAAAGCCTTCCATAGGGAGCGTTATCGACGACTTTCTGGCATTTTGCGAAGGGTGCGTAGTAGTGGGACATTTCATATCCCTTGATTTGACTTTCATCAATATGGAACTGAAAAGGCTGTCGGGCCGTACCTTTGATAATCCTGTTGTCGACACCTATAAAATTCACGACTGGATAAAGCATCACAGCGGAGATTTCAGCAGGCATTTCGGAGGAGACAGGGAAAAAGACCTGTTCTCCATCGCAAAGAATTACAAGATACAGATAACAGAAGCGCATAATGCGCTTGTGGACGCTTTTATTACAGCACAACTTTTTCAGCGGTTCCTCGGGTATCTTCCGAAGCTGGGAGTAAAAACCGTCAGGGAACTGCTACTTATAGGCAAACCATAGGGGAGGGAGGTGATAGGGAAAAATTTCAAATCTCAAATTTCAAATCTCAAAGTGTAAGTTTAAGTAAGGAGGAGGGAAAATGGTTGACAAAAAGACGCTGCAAGCATATTGGCAGGAAAACAAGAAACTCACGACAATTACCCTTATTATATGGGCAATTGTCTCCTACGGCGCCGCGGTAATCGTGAGCGCCCTGAACAACATCGTTATCTTTGGCTTTCCACTCGGATACTACATGGGCGCACAAGGCTCTCTCATTGTATTTGTCGTCCTCATATTCTATTATGCCTACAAAATGAATATCCTTGACAAAAAATACGGTGTTGAGGAGGAGGAGTAAGATGGCAAAAGAATCATCAACATTTACCCAAAATCTTGGAAAGATTTATGGTATTTACACGGGCGTTTTTGTCGCCTTTGTTATTGCCCTCGGAATAGCAGAGCAGATGGGGCTGCAGCCCAAATACATCGGCTGGATATTTATGGCCGTTACCATCGGCGTTTATGCAATGATCGGCGTCTTGAGCAGAACCGCAAAGGTATCCCAGTATTATGTTGCCGGCAGGGCGGTTCCTGCGGTATTTAATGGCATGGCAACAGGCTCCGACTGGATGTCCGCCGCGTCGTTTATCGGGATGGCTGGAACCATTTATATGTTAGGTTATGACGGATTGGCGTATATCATGGGATGGACAGGCGGATATGTTCTCCTTGCTGTATTCCTTGCCCCGTATTTAAGAAAATTCGGACAATTCACAATCCCTGATTTTTTAGGCATGAGATACGGTGGCAATTTTGCAAGAAATGCAGGCATTCTTGCCGCTCTGATAACCTCTTTCACTTACCTCGTTGCGCAGGTTACAGGCGTCGGCATTATCACAAGCCGATTCTTGGGCATTCCATTTGAGATCGGGGTGTTTGTAGGACTGATGGGTGTTTTAGTCTGCTCGGTTCTTGGCGGCATGAGGGCTGTTACATGGACACAGGTTGCTCAGTACATTATTCTCATTATCGCATACCTGATTCCTGTTTTTGTTATGTCAACAAAGATTACAGGCGTGCCTGCGCCGCAGATTATGTATGGACAGGTCCTCCAGAAAATTGATGCAAAGGAAAAAGAGATTATAGTTAGCCCTAAGGAACAGGAGGTTCGGGACTTATGGAAAAAGCAAGTGCAGGATATTGATGAAAAGATAAAGGGGTTGCCTGCAAGTCTTGATGTAGAAAGAAAAAAGCTTCAGGCTAAATTAGCAGCGCTGCCTGCAGATGCGCCTGCTAAAAAAAAGAGGCAATTGAAAAACAGATAAAGGCGCTTCCAAAGACTCCTGAAGAGGCAAAAGAAAAATGGACAGAGTCAAAGAAGGCAGCGGAGGGCAATGCA
>CAMTVO010000059.1:0-38619 GCA_947085205.1 uncultured Nitrospiraceae bacterium | reverse complement strand
TATCGCAGAAAGATACCCTGCTGAGGACAGGTAGACTTATCCCAATGGATAACAAGAAAAGGGAGAAAGCCGGACTTGCTGCAATTCAAGAGGAACCTTCTGTTGTAGCCATGATATTTGAAATAGTGGAGAAGGAGAAATAGATTTTATGAGATATGCCTTTTATCCCGGCTGCGCAACACCTGTTAAGGCATTAAAATATGAGATATCTACGAGAAATCTTGCCAAAATCCTCGGCATAGAATTGGTTGATATTCCTGAATTCAGTTGCTGCGGATTCCCTGTGAAATCAATGGACTCTTTTGCCGCTCTTCTTATGGCTGCCCGTAATCTCGCCATAGCAGAAGAAAAGGGTATGGATATCATCGGCGTCTGTACCGGATGTATGGCAATCCTTTCAGAGGCAAAGGAGTATCTTGAAGATGAAAAACTGAGAGAGCAGGTTAATGGAAAGTTAAAGTCTCTTGGAGTAAAAGAATACACCAGTAAAGTAAAGGTCAAGCATTTTGCAAGGTTTTTATATGAAGATTATAGGCCGGATAGTATAAGAGATAAAATTGCAACTCCGTTAGCGTCTTTGGAGTTTGGGATTCATTACGGATGCCACTATATGAAACCGACCCATGCTCATGGTCGCTTTGATGACCCTACAAACCCGTTCACCATTGATGAACTTATAAATATTACCGGTGCAAGGGCTATTAATTATCCGAATAAAAACCTCTGCTGCGGCCTGACAATAATGGGGACAGCCGAGAATATAAGCTTCAGGCTTGCGGCGGAGAAACTTGAATGTTTATCCAATAAAGGAGTGGATGCAATGGTTGTTGCCTGTCCTTCATGCTGCATAGCTTATGAAAATAACCAGAAACTGGTCGGGAAAAGAGTTGGGAAGGAGTTCAACTTGCCTGTGCTTTATTTTACCCAGGTTATTGGACTTGCAATGGGGCTAAGCGAGAAAGATCTTGGTTTTGAGTTTAACAGGATCAAGGTCGACAAGATTATTGAAAAGCTTATCCAATAATTTAGACAAATCGACTTTTTTAGAAAGTGCATGATTTTACTTCAGCCGGTGATTTTAAAACCATTTAGAGTGTTGTTTTTGTTGTTATAAAGCAAGCGATTTCTTATTCTTACATTTATATTTTTTATTTGACAAGGGTTTATAATTTGCAGTATAAATAGAGCGTTTTTGATGTAAAAATTTTGTAAATCGAGGTGAGTATGAACCCACCGAGCATAAATACAATGACGCCAGGCAGTTACATACCCACAGAGTACCTACCCGTATTGATCATAATGATGATAGCCTTTGCCTTTGGAGCAGGGGCATTGTTTGTGGGCAACCTGTTCAGGCTGAGGAGGCCTTACAAAGAGAAGCTGCTTGCTTACGAATCAGGAAACCCGCCGGTAGGAGAGCCGAGATACAGATTCAGCATCAAGTTTTACATTATTGCGATGCTCTTTGTAATATTCGATGTAGAAGCGGTTTTTTTATATCCATGGGCGATTGTTTATGAGAAAATAGGTCTTTACGCATTGATAGAGATGATGTTATTCATATCTATATTATTGGTTGGTTACATATACGCATGGAAAAAAGAAGCATTCAAGTGGGACTGAAAAACAGGAGGTGAGGGAATATGGTAATAGACGGAACAACGGCATTGGTAGAAGTAGAAGAAGGGTTGAAAGTAATCCCAGGCGCCAACACCATCATAGCCAGCTTTGACAAGATAGTGAACTGGGGAAGGCTGTCGTCATTATGGCCAATGACCTTTGGCTTGGCCTGATGCGCCATAGAAATGATGACGGC
Organism: uncultured Nitrospiraceae bacterium; assembly: GCA_947085205.1. Taxonomy (GTDB): domain Bacteria; phylum Nitrospirota; class Thermodesulfovibrionia; order Thermodesulfovibrionales; family Dissulfurispiraceae; genus CAMTVO01. The sequence continues at coordinate 36,803 of CAMTVO010000059.1, read as the reverse complement.
GGGATCGTCACACTATGACCTGGACAGATTGAGAGTAATCTTCAGGGGATCACCCAGACAGGCGGACTTTGTAATCATTGCAGGCACAGTCACAAAGAAGATGGCGCCGATAGTAAGGAGAGTCTATGACCAGATGCCCGAGCCGAGATATGTAATATCTATGGGAAGCTGTGCATGCAGCGGAGGCATATTCAACACATACAGCACAGTGCAGGGATGTGACACATTCTTGCCTGTGGATGTGTATATACCTGGATGTCCTCCGAGACCGGAGGCCTTAATGGAAGGGATAATCAAGCTTCAGGAAAAGATAAAGAAAGAGCATTTCAAATGGAGCAGATGGAGATAACGATAGTTCTATAGTTAATAGTGCGACAGAGCGACATCAGTGCTACAGTTAATAGAGCGACAGAGCGACAGTTAAATTATGGAAAATTTTATTCCTTATAAAAAACTGTCGCACTAAATAACTAATTTAACTATCGCACTATAGAGGAGAAACATGGAAGCGAAGGAAATAGCAGAGCTAATAAAGGACAGATACCCCACAGAAGTAAAAGAAATAAAAGAATTTCGAGGACAGGTATCGGTAGTAGTCAAAAAAGACAGGATAAAAGAGATAATGAAATACTTTCACAACACTCCTGAATTATATTTCGATTACCTTGAAGACCTCTGCGGCGTGGATTTTTTCGGCAAAAAAGAAGTCAGGTTTGAAGTGGTCTATCATTTATATTCCATGAGACACAGACACATGATAAGGATAAAAGCGGAAGTGCCGGAGGAAGACTGCACAATAGAAAGCGTAGTAGATATATGGACAGGAGCAAACTGGCATGAAAGGGAATGCTATGACATGTACGGCATAGAGTTCAAAGGACATCCGGACTTAAGGAGAATACTCATGCCTGAGGACTGGGAAGGACACCCGTTGAGGAAAGACTATCCATTGAAGAGCGACCTTGGCGAAATGGAATGGAAGGGATATAAAGAAACAGTAGAAGCAGCAAAGAAGAACAAAGAATACGAGGTCGGGTAAAATGTCAGCAGTGGCAAAAGAAATCAAGCCCAAAGAACTAACCATCAGCATGGGGCCTCAGCACCCGGCAACCCATGGAGTGCTTAGACTTGTCCTTGACCTTGACGGAGAGACAGTAGTCAAATGCACGCCTTATGTAGGTTACCTTCACAGGGGAGTAGAAAAGCTTGCAGAAAACAGGACATACATATCTGCACTGCCACTGACAGACAGACTTGATTACATATCCAGCATGTCAAATAATGTTGGTTACTGTGTTGCTATTGAGAGGCTCTTCGGGATAGAGCCGCCGGATAGGGCCAAATACATAAGGACAATAATGGCAGAAATGACCAGGATAAGCAGCCACATAATAGGAGTTTCCACCCATGCGCTCGATATAGGAGCAATGACACTGTTTTTGTACTCATTCAGAGACAGAGAGCGGCTTATGGATTTATTTGAAATGACATGCGGCGCAAGGCTTACCGTAAGCTATCCGAGGATAGGCGGAGTGAGGAACGACGTAAGTCAGGAATTCCTTGACAGGTTATACGAATTTACCGAAGAGTTTCCGAAGATAATTGAAGACCAGTACGAGACATTGATAGACCAGAACAGGATATGGCTTCAGAGGACAAAGGGCATAGGAGTCATAAGCGCAGAAGAAGCAATAAACTGGGGACTGACAGGCCCGACATTGAGAGGTTCTGGAGTGCCTTATGACGTAAGGAAATATGCACCGTATGATGCTTATGACAAGGTTGAATTTGAAGTTCCCATAGGAAAGAACGGAGATGTGTATGACAGGTACAAATGCAGGATGGAGGAGTTGAAGCAGTCTAATAGGATTATTAAACAGTGCATTGAAAAGATGCCTAAAGGGCCGGTTATGTCTCCTGACGCCCCTAAATTTACACTTCCTCCAAAAGACAGGGTCTTATCCGACATGGAATCTTTGATACACCAGTTTGTCCTGATAACAAAGGGCCCCATCGCAGCGCCTGAGGGCGAGATATACGTAGCAACAGAAGTGCCTAAAGGTGAACTCGGATTCTACTTTGTGAGCGACGGAAGCGGAAGGCCGTATAGGATGAGATTGCGGGCGCCTTCATTTGTGCATGTATCGATTCTGCCGAGGCTGTGCGAAGGATCCCTTGTAGCAGACGTGATTGCAAACATAGGAACCATCGATATAGTGCTTGGCGAGTGTGACAGATAAATGCTGAAAGAAGAAACAGTATTAGAAATTAACCGGATAAAGAGTAAATATCACAATGGGCAATCTTCTCTGCTGCCAGCCCTTTATGTTGTCCAGAGGGAACATGGATGGCTCAGCCAAGATTCTATGTCGGCTGTCGGAGATTTATTGAATGTTCCCATAGCAACAGTAAAGGGAGTTTCTACCTTTTATTCCATGTTCAGGCACAAGCCTATGGGCAGAAATCTTATTCAGCTTTGCACTAATGTTGCCTGCATGATCATGGGCGCGGAGAGACTTGCGGATATATTAAAAGAAAAATACGGGCTTGAACCGAACGGCACAACTCCTGACGGAAGGTTTTCTCTTGTGATTATGGAGTGCATAGGCGCTTGCGGCACAGCCCCTGCAATGCTTGTGAATACGGACTTTTATGAAAATCTCACAGAAGAGAATATTTTCTCGGTATTGGAGAAATACAAGTAAGATGGAAAGGTTTCTGCTTAAAAACATAGAGAATCCAAACTCAGCCGATATTTTTGAGTATATAAAAGCCGGAGGATATAAAGCCCTTTCTAAGGCGCTGGAGCTAAAGCCTTCGGATATTATCGATGAAGTTAAAAAGTCCGGGCTGAGAGGAAGGGGCGGCGCAGGATTCCCGGCAGGAATGAAATGGTCTTTCGCTGCAGCAGACCCCAAAAAGCCTAAATTTATTTTGTGTAATGCAGACGAAGGAGAGCCGGGTACATTTAAAGATAGGCCAATTCTCGAAAAGAACCCACATCTTTTGATAGAAGGGATGATTATCTCAGGGTATGCCCTTGAGGCAGAATATGGGTATATCTATCTAAGAGGAGAATATCCTCAGGCAAAGGAGATACTGGAAAATGCGATCAGGCAGGCAGGCGAAAAAGGCTATATTGGAGATGATGTCCTCGGCAAAGGAATAACATTCCATCTGAATGTGCATCAGGGCGCAGGCGCATATATATGCGGAGAGGAGACAGCGCTTATAGAGTCCCTTGAAGGGAAGAGGGGACAGCCGAGGATTAAGCCGCCATTTCCGGTAAACGAGGGATTTCTTTCGAGACCTACGGTTGTCAATAATGTCGAAACCCTCGCAAACATTCCTTACATTATGGAAATCGGAGCAGATGCATACTCCAAAATCGGCAGTCCGGACTGCCCGGGACCTAAGCTTTATTCGGTAAGCGGTCATGTGAAAATGCCTGGAGTTTATGAACTTCCGATGGGCACTACATTAAGGGAGATTATCTATACGCATTGCGGAGGCATCCGCAGCGACAAAAAACTCAAGGCTGTAATCCCAGGCGGTATATCCACACCTATACTTCCAGCAGACAAGATAGATTGTCCGATGGATTTCATTAATATGCCAAAACACGGGAGCATGCTCGGGTCAGGAGCTGTAATAGTCTTTGATGATACTGTCGACCTCGTGAAGGTCTGTTACAGGGCGATTAAGTTTTTCGAGCACGAGTCATGCGGCAAATGCACACCATGCAGGGAAGGTATCGGGTGGCTTCGCGCCATACTCGAAAGGATATGCAGCGGTTCAGGAGCAGAAGGCGATATAGACCTATTGATGGAGGTCGCAAAAAACATTATGGGAAAAACTTTCTGTCCCCTTGGGGATGGTGCTGCTTCTGTTGTGCAGAGCTGTATAAAAAATTTCAGGCATGAATTTGAACGGCACACAGGCAAGCATGCAAAGGCAGGGGTATGATTACTGTAACGATAAACGGCAAAAAAATAGAACTCGAAAAACCAGTTACAATCCTTGAAGCAGCTGGCATGGCAGGAATAAATATTCCCACACTCTGCCATCACGAGATGCTGGAGCCTTACGGCGGATGCAGGCTCTGTGTTGTAGAGGTGGAAAAGATGCCGAGGCTCCAGACTGCATGCACGCAGTATGTTATCGACGGCATGGTGGTCTGGACAGAGACCGAGCGTGTAATAGAGGCGAGAAAGGCAGTGCTAGAATTTCTGTTGATTAATCACCCTCTCGATTGTCCTTATTGCGACAAGGCAGGGGAGTGCGACCTTCAAGACCTTGTAGTAAAATACGGGCCTGCAACAGGCAGGTTTGCAGAAGGCAAAAGAACACATCCAGAGAGTTACGACGACCCGATTATTGTAAGAAACATGGAGCGATGTATCCTCTGTGCCAGATGCGTGAGGATGTGCGACAATATGCAGAGTGCATCGGCCATCTCGATTACAAACAGGAGCAGCAAGTCATTTGTCGAGCCGTTCTCCGGAGGCAGGTACGACTGCGAGTATTGCGGAAACTGCCTGACGGTATGCCCTGTCGGAGCAATAATGTCGAGGATGCACAAACATGCCTACAGGCCGTGGCTTATAGACAAAGAGATTGACACTGTATGCTCATTCTGCGGTGTCGGATGCTCGATGGTTTTGCAGGTTAGGGCTAATTCCATTGTAAGGGCTGTGCCGAAGACAGACAAGGGTGTAAATAAAGGACTGCTTTGCAACAGGGGAAGATTCGGTTACGATTATGTGCGCAGCAAAAAAAGGCTTGATTCACCGCTCATAAAGAAGAACGGAAATCTTGAAAAAGCGACATGGAGCGAGGCATTGGCATACATTGCAAACGGGTTGAAGAGAATAAAAGAGATGCACGGCGGCGATTCTATAGCTGGAGTTATTTCGGGAAGATGCACAAATGAGGACGGGTATGTTTTTCAGAAGTTTATGAGGATTGTGCTCGGCACCAACAATATCGATTCGGCAGCCGGCTTTGCCTATGCGCCTGCACAGAAATTTTTCGAAGGCATTTTCGGACAGGGAGTTACGGCAAACTCGATGCACGGCATATCCAATTCCGACGGTATCATTGCCGTCGGAGGAGACCCGGCATCTATAAATCCTGTTTTAGGATTGCAGATAAGGTCTGCATACCAGAAAGGCATCCCTGTGGTGACAATAGGATACATGCCGGGGCTAAAGAGGTTTTCGGCAAACAGGCTAATCACACAGCCGTTTACAGAGACTACTCTTTTAGCCGCTATGGTATCGGAGCTTAAGGCCAAAAGAGAGCTTTCCTTGGAAAAGTCGTCTTTCGAGGGAATAATAAGGACCATTCCCGAAGTTTCTATAAACGATGCAAAAGATATATGCGGGATTTCTGCGGATGATATGAGAGGCGCTCTGGATTCGATGTCGAAAATGAATAATCCTTCGATAATTATCGGAATGGATATTCTGCAGAGGTCAGAAGGGCATGCGAACTTATTGCTGCTTGCAGCGCTCATACATTTATTGAACGGCAGGATTTATCTCCTTTCCGAGCTTCCCAACGAGCAGGGTCTTATCGACATGGGATGCCTGCCTGATATGCTGCCTGGAGGAAGGCATTTGACTGTCGAGAGCTTCAGGAGAAGATATGAGGAATTCTTAGGAGTTGAAGTTTCTCCGAGGCAGGGTCTCAGCCTGATGGAGATGATAGACGGCGCCAACTCCAATACGATAAGAGCAATGTATATATTAGGCGAAAATATTGTGTCCAGCATTCCAAACAGCACGTACGTGAAGGGAGCCTTGGCCAATCTGGAGCTTTTGGTCGTGCAGGATATTTTTATGACAGAGACCGCACAGCTTGCTGATGTAGTGCTGCCTTCACTTTCGTGGTCCGAAAAAGAAGGCTCTTATACTAATCTCGAAAGAAGGATGCAGCGGCTCGAAAGGGCTGTAGAAGGAAATGGAATGGAAGACTGGCAGGCAATCTCAGAAATCAGCAAAATGTTGGGCTTTGATATGAATTACAGAAGTTCAAGGGATGTAATGGCGGAAATTGCAAAGGTTTCGCCGCTGCACAAGGATATTATTTACGAAGACATGGCCGAAGGCAGATGCATGTGGCCTTATAAGGGAGAGCCTCTCAGGCATGGAGTGAGTATCGAAGGCATCGAGGTGCCGGATGTGCAATCACTTATGATGAGACCGGATAAAAACAGGATTTATGTCGGAATCGACAATCCTCTCTTTCATGCAGACACCCTGAGCAGCAACTCCGCTGCATTGCATAGTATATCACCTGAGCCGTATGTAAAAATAAGCAGCGCGCTTGCAGAAAAGCTGTCCATAGCCAGCGGCGATTATGTCAGCATCTCCACAGATGCAGGGAGTGTTGAACTGTCTATCCGGATAGATTCTGATCTGCCGGAGAATATCGTCTTAATACCAAATTATTTTGATGATAAAGGAATATTTAAGATTATGAAATGGAAAATGCATCCTGTAACAAAATCGCCTGTTATGGATTTTACGGAAGCAGCAATAAAAAAGATAAAGAGCGCGGCTAAGGAGGTGTCAGCTTGGATATCCTTGAGACGATAATGTACACGGGAAGTTCCAACTGGATGCTGAATATTGTTTTTATTTTCATCAAGATAGCGATAGTCATAGGCGTGACCATGCTCCATGTGGCATATGCCACATATTTTGAAAGGAAGGTAATAGGACACATGCAGGTGAGGCTCGGACCCATGAGGGTGGGGTATCATGGGATACTTCAGCCCATAGCAGACGGCATGAAGCTATTTTTCAAAGAGGACATCATACCTGCAGATTCCGACAAGCCTGTATTTAAAACAGCCCCTTTAATAGCTTTATTTGCAACGATGAGCTCCCTTGCAGTAATACCGTTTTTTGAGGGATTCGTAATAGCAGACATCAACATAGGATTGCTGTATATCTTTGCCATGTCATCGCTGGCTGCGTATGGAGTAGTCATGGCCGGATGGGCTTCAAACTCAAAGTATTCATTCTTAGGGGGATTAAGGTCATCGGCGCAGCTAATAAGCTATGAGGTGGCGATGGGATTGAGCCTTGTGGGAGTGATGATACTGTCCGGATCATTGAATCTCAGCGAAATAGTAAAAGGACAGCAGGAATACTGGCATGGGATGTATCTGATACCGCAGTTTGTTGCATATTTTGTCTTTGTTGTAGCCATGTTTGCAGAGACCAACAGGACCCCCTTTGATCTGCCTGAAGCAGAAAGCGAACTGGTCGCAGGATATTTTGTTGAATACAGCGGGATGAGGTTTGCATTATTTTTTGCAGCAGAATATATCGGCATGATAATAATGGCGTCCATAGCGGTAATATGCTTTTGGGGAGGGTGGACAATACCGCCCGTGCTTCTGAAATGGGTGCCGGCATTGGCAGCAGTGCCTGGTATAGTCTGGTTTTTAGGGAAGGTGTACTTCCATATCTTTTTATATTACTGGGTAAGGGCGACGGTGCCGAGATACAGATACGACAAGTTGATGTCATTAGGCTGGAAGGTATTGATACCGCTTGCATTGGCTAATATCGTTGTAACGTCAATTGTTAAATATGCGATGTGAAGAGGGACAGACCATGACGATTAAGGACATAGCAAAGAAAGTCTTTCTGATAGAGATACTTAAGGGCATGACGCTGACATTGAAGATGATGTTCACCCATGCGGTAACGAGGCAGTATCCGGAGAAAAAGAGGCCGCCGTTCCCAGGCTTCAGAGGACTGCACGCACTTGTGAGAAACCCTGACGGAAAGGCGAGATGCGTTGGGTGCGGCCTTTGCGCTGCTGTATGTCCGTCGCAGTGTATTTATGTATATACCAGCGAGGGCGCAGACCATACCAAGATTGTTGACAGGTATGAAATAGAGGTCTTAAGGTGCGTGTACTGCGCATTCTGCGTTGAAGCATGTCCTTTTGGCGCTGTGGTGCTTACAGACCACTTTGAATACTCCGATTATTCAAGGGATGCCCTTTACATGGATAAAGAAAAGCTCCTTTCGAACTGGGATAAATTTATGGCCGGCAAAAAAGGTGAAGAGTATTTCGATAAATTCTGGAGACCGAGGACAGAAGATTTCACAACCCCTGAAAACCAGCCAATATTCAGAGGCAGGAGGCCAGAGGTATGATGACAAATTTGATGTTACCCCAACTCTTTTTTGGATATTTTGCAGTTGTAACGGTTGTTTTGTCCGTGTTGATTATAACGAGGAGGAATCCTGTGCACAGCGTGCTATGGATGCTGGTATTGTTTTTTCATATAGCAGGCATTTACCTGTTTTTGAATGCAGAATTTCTTGCGGCGGTGCAGGTTATCCTGTATGCAGGAGCGATACTTGTTCTGTTCCTGTTTGTGATAATGATGCTGAACCTTAAAGAAGAGCTCACTGCAGAGAGGTTCATAGGCGAATGGCCTATTGGAGTGGCCTTGGGAATATCGGTGCTCATGCTTATGTTCTTCGTGATAAGCAAGCTTGTGCAAGGGCCTGCCGGCCAATATACCATAGAGGCGATTAAGGCGGAGACGCACACAAAGTCTATAGGCAAACTGTTGTATACCGAATACCTTTTGCCTTTTGAAATAGCGTCATTGATATTATTGATAGCCATAGTAGGGGCGATAGTGCTTGCTAAAAAGTTAAGGAGTTAAAGAGTGAAGAAGTTAAGAGTTAGGAATGAGAAAAAATATTACAGATCAACTCTGAAATCCCATAACTCTGAAAAGGAGGAGCAATGGTGCCATTGGACTGGTATATAGGACTGAGCGCGGTAATATTCGTAATAGGGATGATAGGATTTTTAATCAGAAAAAATATCATCATAATGCTCATGTCCATAGAATTAATGCTCAACTCAGTGAACATAAGCCTTGTGGCCTTCAGCCACTATCTGCAGGACTTGAGGGGACAGATACTGGTATTTTTCATAATCGCGGTTGCAGCAGCAGAAGCGGCCATAGGATTAGCCATATTAGTGGCGCTATTTAAGAACAAGGCAGCAGTGCATACAGACGAAATAATGGAGATGAAGGGATGATACAGAATTTCAAATTTTTACGGAGCAAAACATGGACAAATACTTATTAATCCCTTTATTGCCGCTCATAGCATTTGCAATCAACATAATATTCGGCAGAAAAATAATTAAAGACAATGCCCACTGGGTGAGCATACTCGCAGTGGCAGGCTCATTCATTGCTTCTATAAGCACATTCATGGAGGTTTTAAACGGAAAGGTCATAAACTACGACGTATACAACTGGATAGTTTCAGGAAACTTTAAGGTGACAGTAGGATTCCTTATAGACCAACTCACTGCCGTAATGCTTATCATTGTTACGAGCGTAAGCCTGTTTGTTCATATATACTCTGTAGGCTACATGCACGGCGACAAGGGATACTACAGGTTCTTTGCATATTTAAGCCTCTTTACATTCTCAATGCTCATGTTAGTAATGTCAAATAACCTGATGCAGATGTACTTCGGATGGGAGGCGGTGGGTCTTTGCTCATACTTCCTCATAGGATTCTGGTATGAAAAGAAGAGCGCATCGGATGCAGGAAAGAAGGCATTTATAGTAAACAGGTTCGGAGACTTCGGATTTGGGTTAGGAGTAATAATGATATTCCTGACACTCGGAACACTCCATTATGCAGACATATTTTCCAAAGTAGGAACACTTACAGGCCAGACAATAAACATACTCGGATACAACGTAGACCTCATTACCCTGATAGCATTACTGCTTTTCTGCGGCGCAATTGGCAAATCCGCCCAGATACCTCTGCATGTATGGCTGCCTGATGCAATGGAAGGCCCGACGCCTGTCAGCGCTCTTATCCATGCAGCGACAATGGTCACGGCAGGCGTATTTATGGTTGCGCGGTTTAATCCGCTGTTTAGCCTCTCGGAAATAGCAATGAACGTAATAGCATTAACAGGGGCGATAACAGCCCTTTTTGCTGCGACCATTGCATTAGTTCAGAACGACATAAAGAGGATAGTGGCATACTCGACAGTAAGCCAGCTCGGATATATGTTCCTTGCATGCGGCGTTGGAGCATACGGAGCAGGAATATTTCATTTATACACTCATGCATACTTCAAGTCCCTCCTGTTTCTCGGAGCGGGGAGCGTAATACACGTTATGGCAGGCGAGCTAAACATCCAGAAAATGGGCGGATTGAAAAAGCACATGCCCATAACATACTGGACATTTCTCATAGCATCCTTGAGCATAGCAGGAATACCAGGGCTTGCAGGCTTCTTCAGCAAGGATGAAATCTTATGGCTTGCATACAACCACGGGACAGTAGGAAAAGTAGTATGGGCAATAGGAACTGTGGTTGCGGCGCTGACAGCATTTTACAGTTTCAGGATAATCTTTTTGGCATTTCACGGCAAATTCAGGGGAACGCATGAGCAGGAACACCATCTCCACGAATCGCCCAAAATAATGACCATACCGTTAATCATACTTGCAATAGGAGCCATATCCGCAGGGTGGGTTGGAATACCTGCTGCGTTAGGAGGAAGCAACGTCATCGCCCATTTCTTTGAACCTGTGTTAGGCCATCCTCATGTAACGGCAACACACTCTGAGGAATATATGGTGATGGCAATATCAGTGGCAGGCGCATTATTGGGAATATTCGTATCATGGATATTCTACTCATTAAAACCAGAAATACCTAAAAACCTTGCAGAGAAATTCAAAGGTATATATACAACCCTCTGGAACAAATACTATATTGACGAGCTTTATGACTTCATAATCGTAAGGCCGTCAAAATGGATTGCAAGCAGCATACTCGTAGCAGTGATGGACGGAAAGATAATTGAAGGCATTGTGAACGGCGTGCCTCAAACCATAAGGAACTTTGGAGAGAGATTAAGGAAACTCCAAACCGGGCATTTACAGCACTATGCCATAAGCATGGCGATAGGGCTTTTTGTGATACTGACGCTGGTATTGATAGCAGCAGGAAAGTGAGTGGTGCCTGTAAATCTTTTTACCGCACGCATACCTGTAATTTTAGAAGGAGGATAGATGACCCAACTTGGTTACCCCATACTAAGCACAGTAATATTTCTGCCCATATTCGGAGCGATACTGATATCTTTGATAAAGAGGACGAACGATACATTCGTAAAATGGACAGCCCTGCTCATAAGCCTTATCACATTTGTTCTTAGCATCCCGCTGTTCAGCAGCTTTGATAAGACAACGCCTAATATGCAGTTCACAGAGACCCATGAATGGGTTTCTTCATGGGGAATCAAGTATGCGCTTGGAATAGACGGAATAAGCGTGCTGTTCGTGCTGCTCTCAACGCTTCTTACTATACTCTGCGTAACAATTTCATGGAACAGCATAAAAGAAAAGACAAAGGAATTCTATGCGGCGTTATTGCTAATAGAAGGCTCAATGATAGGAGTATTCTGCAGCCTCGACTTGTTCCTGTTCTATATATTCTGGGAAGCAATGCTAATACCCATGTATCTATTGATAGGAGTATGGGGGGGACCGAACAGGGTATATGCAGCAATTAAATTCTTTCTCTTTACACTAATAGGCAGCGTGCTGATGCTCGTTGGCATTATCGTCTTATATCTGTACACAGACAGGAGCTTTGACATATTAAAAATGATGACAATGAACTATCCGTATAATATGCAGATAATCCTCTTCTGGGCGTTCTTTGCAGCATTTGCAGTGAAAGTCCCGATGTGGCCGGTACATACATGGCTTCCTGATGCGCATACAGAGGCGCCAACAGCAGGAAGCGTAATCCTTGCAGGCATACTCATCAAAATGGGTGCATACGGATTTCTGAGATTCAGTATGCCTCTATTCCCGGAAGCAACAAAGGCAATGGCGCCTGCAATGATGATACTTTCAGTCATAGCCATAATCTACGGCGGAATAATCTGCCTCGGACAGACGGATTTAAAGAGACTCATAGCATACTCATCAGTAAGCCACATGGGATTCGTAACACTGGGAATATTCGCACTTAATGTTCAGGGAATACAGGGCGGGATATTGCAGATGATAAACCATGGAATAGTTACAGGCGCACTGTTTTTATGTATAGGAATGATCTATGACAGGACGCATACAAGGCAGATAGAGGACTACGGAGGTGTCTCTACTATAATGCCGATATATGCAGCGTTCTTTATGGTATTTACACTCGCATCCATAGGACTTCCCGGGACAAACGGGTTTGTAGGAGAATTTCTTATCCTCGTCGGAGGATTTGCTGCATCAAAGACCCTCGGAGTGCTTGCAGCTTCTGGAATAATCATCGGAGCAGCATATATGCTCTGGCTTTACCAGAGGGTCTTTTTTATGGAAACAAACCCAAAGGTTCAGGGGCATCCTGACATGGACACGAGGGAAATACTGACAATAGTTCCTTTGATAATACTTGTGTTATGGATAGGGATATATCCAAACACATTCCTGAGTTTTATGGATGCATCGGTGCAGAACCTCATAGAGAGAATAAATACAGCAGGACTTGCCCAGACAGCACAACAAGCCATAGAGGTGATAAAATGATGAACATACCATTCCCTGACCTGAGACCCGTAACACCAGAACTCATAATGACAATATCTGCGACAATGCTGCTCATACTTGAACTCATATTCAAAAACAAAGGCATCCTTGCATTCATAGGAATAATAACCGCAGCAGCAGTCCTTTACACATTGCCCATGAGCTATGGAGAGACATTTGGAGGAATGTTCATAAGCGACACATACAGCACATACTTTAAGGTAATATTCATCATAAACCTCATCCTGACAATACTCGTATCATTGAAATACATACAGAGACAGAAAGCGGAATACGGAGAATACTACAGCCTGCTCCTTTTTGCTACATCAGGGATGATGCTCATGGCATCAGCAAAGGACTTGATAATCTTATACCTCGGATTAGAGCTCATGGCCTTGAGCACATACATCCTTGCAGGAATAAAGAGGCATGACATCAAGTCTAATGAGGCGGCAATAAAATACTTCCTCCTTGGAGCATTTTCGTCGGCGCTGTTTCTTTACGGAATATCGCTCTTATACGGAATGACAACAACAACAGATATATACAAAATAGCAGAGCACCTTAAGACCACAGAAGCTACAACAACACTACTTTTAAGCATGATACTTATTACAGTAGCGTTCTCATTCAAAATAGCGGCTGCGCCGTTTCACATGTGGGCGCCTGACGTATACGAGGGCGCGCCAACATCTATAACTGCTTTCATGTCTGTAGGGCCAAAGGCTGCGGGCTTTGCAGTCATAGGAAGGGTGTTTTACATAGCATTTCAGAGTATACAGACAGACTGGACACCGATCCTTATAGGCATAGCGATACTCACGATGGCTGTGGGCAACGTCCTCGCTATTGTCCAGACAAACATCAAGAGAATGCTCGCATACTCATCCATAGCCCATGCAGGGTATATGCTGATTGGAATAATAACCGGCACGAATGAAGGATTGGGTGCAATGATGGTGTACCTGCTCATATATGCGTTCATGAACATCGGAGCGTTTGCTATAGTGATACTTCTTGAAAAGAGTTCAGAGTTAGAAATTAAAAGAGGTATTGACATTAAGGACTATGAAGGGCTTGCAAAGAGCCATCCCATTGTAGCGGCATTGATGCTGGTATTCATGTTCTCACTTACAGGCATACCTCCAACAGCAGGATTCATAGGAAAATTCAACCTCTTCATGGCAGCTATAAATGCAGGATACACATGGCTTGTTGTGATAGCCGTAATATTCAGCGCCATCTCCGCTTACTACTATCTCAGGGTAGTGATGAACATGTATATGAAGGAGATGAAAGAGGAGGCAGCAATATCGCTGTCGCCATCCCTCGGTCTTGCGATACTTATCACTGTGATCATGGTTTTCGTCATCGGCATCATGCCCTCAGTGGTGATAGGGTGAGGTGGTGCAGGTAAAGCCTCTTATTCGCCTATACCCTGTATATTCAGTCTTCAATTGCATTTTTCGGGTGCAATTACTTCCGGCTGTCCTTTATAACATCATCAGCCCAGCTCAATGCAGCAGATACTGTCGGGAACCCTATAGTGCTCGAAAGCAGTATTATTGCGTGGTAAATCTCCTCTGGCTTTGCTCCTGCCTCCAATGCCCTTCTCGTGTGTGAATGAACTGCACCCTCTGATTTTATGGCAGCGGCAGCGGCTAATTGTATAAACTGTGATGTTTTTTCGTTTATTGGGCCTGCTGTTTTTACTGCCTTTCCAAGATTATCAACTGCTCTGAAATAACTTTTAAACCTCTTTTTGATGCTCAAATACTGCTCCGGTAATTTAGACATAGCTGCCTCCTCAAAGTTTTATGTTTAATGCAAAAAACGACTCCCGAAAATTTACAGAAAATTAACTTTGACTAATCTATTTTATAATCTTACAATCTTATTGTTATCAAGCGCTTTATATAGATTCTATATGAGTTCATAGATGATTTGCAAGCGTACAAGTACCCTACAGAAATGCGGGGACTATATTGTCTGGAGGAGGAAGAAATGAAGAACAAAAAGCTGTTAGCTGTAATGGTAGTCTTTCTGTTTGTAGCAACAATAATGTTTCTGAACGAGCCGTTTGCACAGCCAAAAGAAGCGGCAATGGCAAAGGTAATTGCTGACTATCTTGTTGCAGGCAGGGCGGTAATTGCAAAGAATCAGCCTTTATTTAATGATGCCTCAAAAGGCGACAAAGGGTTCACGCCCGCCGTCTATGAGGCGCAGGTATCTGAAGAACTAAAGGCAAGGGGCATAGACTTAAAGGCACAAAATGCCGCAGACGCTGTTGGCAAGGCAATACTTCAGGCGCATGAATCAGCAATGGAAGTTGTGGCAGAGTCGCAGCCCCAGATAAATGAAGCAGGAAAGGGCTTCAAAGGATTTATCCCGGCAGTCTATGGTGCAAGAACAGGAGACAGGTTCTTCAAGAAAAGCGGCATAAGACTCAAACAGACAAGCCTTAAATTTAGAGGCGATTACAACAGGCCGGACGACTTTGAAGACGGTATGCTTAAAAAAATGGAATCAGGCTGGGAAAGAGGCAAGGCTCATTCTGAAGAAACAACAGCAGGCGGAAGAAAGGTTCTCCGCTACATGTTGCCTATTTATATTGCGAAACCCTGTCTTGCATGCCACGGCGATCCTGCTGGAGAACTTGATATTGCAGGAAGGCCAAAAGAAGGATATAAGGAAGGAGATTTAAGAGGAGCTATAAGCGTTACAGTGCCAATAAGATAAAGGATTCAGGGAGGCTTTAAGCCTCCCTTTTTATTTTTAATAATACCCATATGGGAGGCATAAATTGTTCTTGCTGAAACTTTTAGACAAGATTTCAATAAAAAAGATGATTTTTCTAAATAGCATCCTGATTTTCTGTATAGCAGGAGGAGCAACACTCTTTACTGTATTAAGCACAACATTTATTCAGAAAAGACTCTCACACCTCACAACACAGTCAACTCCGTTTCAGGTGAAAACACTTCAGGCACAGGGCGCACTGCAAGAGGCAACAACTGTTATGACAAAGATGACATCTTCTCAATCAATAAAAGAGCTTGAAGAAAAAAAATCACAGATGCAGCAGGTAACATCTGAACTCAAAAAGGTCGGTTCAGAACTGACAGCCCTCTCTATCGGAGACAACAGGATTGAAAAGGTGGTTAATGAGTTCAGTGCAACAGCAGAAACTGTTTTTTTAGTTGCAAAGGACAAGCTTGATGCTGAAAAGACAGCAAAGGAAGCAAGTCAGAAAATGTCCTCAAAGCTTGCAGAAATTGCAAAAAAGCTGCAGGAGATTGATTTGAAAATAAAGAACCTGCAGAAAGGAGCATCCACAAAACTGATATCTTCTTCAGACACTGTAGTAAAGGCGTTCAATGTTGTGAGGGACATTTATGATTTATCAAAGGTCATGCGGGCAGTAGAGGTCTCCTATGAAGAGTTAAAAAGGTCGGACAACAAAAGGGCATTAGACCTTGCAAAAGGAAAGTTCAACCTTGCAATTACTAAGGCAATAAATTCTGATTTTTTAAAAGGGAGAGACAAAGACAAGGAGATAAAAAAACTCTATGACGGATTAAAAGACATTCAGACAAAGGTTGCAGGCAAAGACGGACTAATTGACATGATGGATATCTTACTCGCAAAACAGGACGCTGAACTGAAAAAGAAAATAGAAGCCTCTGAAAAACAAATATCAGGCAGGCTTTACAATATATCATCAGAAATATCAAGCTACATTGACGCACAAATGGAAGATGTCAGCTTCAGCAGCAAAGATTTGACAGAATCTGTAAGCGTATCAGGGCTTGCAAGCAATGTGCTTCTCTTAAGTTCTGAACTATTATCATTGGGAAACTCCATTGAAGGAGACGCATCAAAATTAGTGCTTTCCCATAGCGCCGAAGACCTATCAAGGCAGGTTGCAGCGGCTTCAGCAAAGTTTGCAAATGTTGATGCAGCAATAAAGAAACTGACAGATATTTTCCAGTCGCTCGGCAGAAAAGACGATATAGCATTCATGCAGAAAGCAACGGTATTTTTTAAGGATATAAAAGAAACATTGATTGGAGCAAACGGACTTTCAAAGAAGATTGAAAAAGTTATTCAGGCCCACCAAAAGGCGATGACATTAAGCCAGCAAATTGAAAAGATGGTGTATGAACAGCAGCAAAAGGCAAAGGTCGGATTAACACAGGCAGCAGGAGAGCAGGGAAAGGCAGTATATGCTGTAAACAGGGTTGTGAAACTCTCAATTATGCTTTCACTTGTTTTAGGCATAATTGCAGTTATTATTGGTGTTACTGCGGGAGGTTTGGGAAGCAGAACAATAGGCTCATCAATATCCAATATTACAAAAGTTGCAACCTCAATAGCGCAAGGGGACCTTTCACAAGAGATGGAGGTTAAAGGACCGCCGGAGATAAGGACCATGGGAGAGAGTTTCCTGAAGATGAAAATAGACCTGAAGGATATGATTGAGAAGATTATCAGTTCGGCAAATGTTGTTTTGACCAGTTCGAATAATCTCTTAGGCTCTGCCGATAAACTCAATAAAGGTGTACACGAGCAGGCATTTCAGACAGAACAGGCGGCAACTGCAATGCACGAGATGAGCCAGACTGTAGGAGATGTGGCAAGGAATGCATCGGATGTGGCGAGGGAGTCAGCAACGGCATCACAGATTGCTGAAAAAGGAAGGTCATCTGTTGAAATAACGGTTGAAGAAATGCTTAATATTGTTGAGACATTCAGAAAGACATCGGAGACCATTGGAAGGCTGGGCGTGAGATCTTCTGAGATAGGCAGTATCGTAAATGTAATTAATGAAATCGCAGACCAGACAAACCTCCTTGCTTTAAATGCCGCTATAGAGGCAGCGAGGGCAGGAGAAATGGGAAGGGGATTTGCAGTTGTCGCAGATGAGGTGAGAAAGCTTGCAGAAAGGACTGCCGGTGCTACAGCCCAGATAGCAGAGATGATAAAGGGTATTCAGGCAGAGATAGGGGTGTCCGTTTCTTCTATGGTATCAGGCAGAGGTATAGTTGAAAAGAGCGTGGATACTGCAAAGGAATCGCAGAAGCTGCTGGGGGAGATAGTCAATGCATCAAACAAGAGCATGGAGATGATTAACATGATAGCAACTGCCTCTGAAGAACAGGCACAGGTGGCAGAAGGCGTATCATCGAACATGGATAATATATCAAAGGTAGCTAAAAATTCAGGGGAACTGGCAAATAATATAAAGACTACATCGCAGGAACTCGCAAAGCTTGCTGAGGAATTAAATAAACTGGTTAAATGGTTTAAGTTAACTCATAGCTCATAGCCGATAGCATAAATTTAAAAACTATGAGCCATGAGCTATGAGCTTTTTGCCTGCTATATGAGCATCCTTCAATGCAGTAGGATGCTCAAGTATAGCGCCTTTTGCATCGATACCTGTAAAGCTCAATGTCTCGTGCTCTGAAACACTGATTGTCCTGAAAAATGCCTTTGCTGTAGCCGCTGCGCACTGTACACCAATCTCCTTTTTCATGCCTCCGACCAGCAATAGAAGGCCTTTCCTTCCATATGGCCCTTCAGGAATGGGTTTTTTTAAAAGGTATTTTTCGCACCAGAACGATTGACACCTATCTATCATTATCTTTGCCTGTGCGCTCACACCAAAAAAGAAAATAGGGGAGGCTAAGATTATCCTGTCAGCCTCCCTTATGGCATCATATATCTCATCCATATCATCGTTTATTATACACCTGCCTGTTTTATCGCACCCTCCGCAGTCCTGGCAGGGCTTTATGTTCATGAAATTGAGTTTAAATAGTCTGACATCGTGGCCTGATTCGTATACCGGTTTTAATGTCTCTTTCAGAAGTATATCTGTATTCCCCTCTATTCTCGGACTGCCCTGAAATGCCAGTATCTTCATATTAAAATTTCTGGTTATATTCCTTCACTTTTTTTGCAAACTCTTTTCCGAATTCGTAACACTTCGTCTCATCTTCAAATGAAGGCTTATAAAGTATCTGCAGTCCTGGTTCAAAAATCTCCAGCCCCATCTTCTTGAAGTCTTCGTATGCCTCCTTTACTGCGCCTCCGCCCCAGCCGTAACTTCCGAATGCGCCGACAATACGGTTTTTAGGTCTTAAGCCACGCAAATGGGTTAAAAAGTGGGCAACACTCGGATACATAATATTATTGAGTGTTGGTGTTCCGATCAGGGCACCCCTTGATTTCCAGAACTCCTTAATGGCAACGCTCATCGGTGTAGCCCTTAGCTTAATGACCTTGCACTCAACTCCTTCATCTTTTATTCCCTGCATAATTGGTAATGTCATCTGCTCTGTGCTGTGCCACATGGTGTCATAAATAATCGAGACGCTCAGGTTCGATTTGCCGCCTGCCATATCCATATACATCTGCAATACCTTCTGCGGATTTGCTTTCCAGATGATGCCGTGGTCGGGTGCAATCATCTCTATCTCAAGCCCGAGTTTCTGTATGTCTGCAATCTTTGCCTTTATCAATTGCCCGAACGGCATAAGGATATTTGCATAATAATCAACAACCGCATCTTCAAGCCCGGACATGGATTCACATGTGACGAATTCGTCGTCAAACCTGACTGCTGATGCTATATGCTGTCCGAATGCATCCTGACTGATGAGTATTTTTTCTTCCTTGATATATGTCATCATGGAATCCGGCCAGTGCAACATAGGCGTTTCTATAAACAACAGTGTCCTTTTGCCGATACAAAGAGTGTCTCCAGTCCTTACAAGCTTTATATTCCATTTTGATGTATCAAAAAATCTATCAAGACCTTTTTTGCCCTTTTCTGTTATATAAATAGTTGCATCTGGTGTTAGGGCCATTATTTTGTCAATGCTTGTCACATGGTCATTTTCGATGTGATTTATAACCACGTGTTTTATTTTTGAAGGGTCTATGACAGATTTTATGTTTTTGATGGTGATATCTGCAAAGTCGTATTTAACAGTATCCAGCAGTGTTACTTCATCATCCATTATTATGTAGTTGTTATAGGTTGTGCCCCTCGGTGTTTCATAACCGTGGAAGTCTCTTACTGCCCAGTCAATTGCACCTACCCAGTATATGCCATTTTTGAGTTCAACAGCCTTCATACATCCTCCTGATCGCAATGCAAGTATTGTCAAAAGCGTAGCCTATTTATTTACACTCAAATCCCTCTCCTATAACAGACATCGGCTGCCCGCAACATACGAGCGTCCCGGCACCCGCGGTCGTCACAACTACTTCATTGCCACATATGTTGCATTTGTATTTCTGCCCGATTTTTGTCATGGTAATGCCTCCTTGATATAAATTAATTAATCCTCGAGGAGATTGCTGAATATATTATGATGGTTTTCCTCGTCAGATAAAATCTGCTCAAAGAGTTTCTTTGTAGTATAATCGTTCTCTTTTTCTGCAAGCTGTATGATATCTTTATACATTGCGATGGCTTCTTCTTCAGCCTTTTTGTCTATCTGAATCATCTCCTTTGTGCCCTTTCCAATCTCTACGGGAGTAGGTTTTGTAGTCGGTGTTCCGCCTAAATAATCAAGCCTTTCTGCAATGAGTTCTGCATGCATCATTTCAGCAATGGCTATCTGCCTGAAAATTGGTCCGATGGACTGTGCATTAATCCCCTTGACCATTATATGTTGCCACATGTACTGGATGCTTACCTGCATTTCTCTCGCTATTGCGTCATTGAGTTTTTCTAATAATTCCTTGCTTGCCATAATGTAATGCCTCCTTAATGTATTGTTTTTTCTTTTTGAAAGATTTTATAACCGCAGATATAGCATTTCGTTTCGTCTTCGTCTGTCCATAGTTCTACTTCGTAGCCGCATACAGGGCATGTCATCTCTGTTGGAAACAGGAGGTTTATAATAGAGCATTGGCTCTTATCCTTTGTCTCCATTTTTTGCTTTTCTCCATCCTTCATTTTTTAATCTCGCAGTTCTTTTTTTGCCCGACGAATTTGCTATATCCATATCGTATGCAATAATCCGCCTCTTGTCAACAATCAATCATCGGCCGAAAAATAGACATAGAAAGTTCCGAAAGTTTCCCCTCCCTTGACGGGAGGGGATTAAGGGGAGGGGGGATTATAAAGAATGACAGTCGTCTATGTCTATTTTTCAGTCATCGGGCAGGCTTTAAACAACTCCTTTGCTGTTTAAAAACGGGCCATATTTTTTATCGGTTCCTAAAATATGAGTCTGGAGCCAATCTTTTAAAAAGTTCATCAGTTCAACTGTAAGGACTGGCACACCCTCTTGAAAATTTTTCTGAAGCTCTAACGCCTTTTGAGTCAACTTAGTATGCTCTGCTTTGTGGGCTGCATATTCCGGATAGGCGTTCGAAGACATAAGTCTCTCTTCGGTGGCGAAGTGTGTCCCCACATACTGGATTAATCCTGTAAAGATACTGCCTAATACCTCTTTACCCTTGCCTGCTTTCATTGAATCGTGCAGCTCATTAAGCATATCAACCAATTTTTTGTGCTGTTCATCAATCTCCTTAATATTAACGCTGTACTTGTCGCTCCATACAAATAATGCCATGTCATTCCTCCTGATGTTATTATCAGGCTGGGCATCGCCCAGCCTGATTCTCGTTGTTATCCTTCATAAGCCTCGTATACTTTGCCCACCATTTTTGCAGAGGGCTTAAGTGTCTTATCTCCTTCTTCCTTCCATTTTGATGGGCAGCCTTCTGCGGTATGCTTTGCGAGATGGAGGTTTGCCTTAAACTTCCTCATCAGTTCATCGATATTTCTGCCCATATTGTAGAAATTGACCTCGGAGTTCAATAGCTTTCCCTCGGGGCTGATTATGAATGTTCCCCTGAGAGCAAGGCCTGTTTCCTCGTCATAGACGCCAAACATCCTCGATAATTTCCCTGTGGGATCTGAACCCATTGGATATGTGACATCTTTAAGCATTTTTTCTTCCCTCTGCCACGCAAGCTGGACGAACTTTGTGTCTGTGCTCACAGTAATTACCTCCGCCCCCATTTTTTTGAACCGCTCATACTGCTCTGCCAGAGCAGCAAACTCGGTAGCTCAGACAAAAGTAAAGGCAGCAGGGTAAAAGAAAAGTATTGTCCACTTTTTGTTTGCCTTAAGTGTCTCAAGGCTTATCTCCCCGAAATCTCCTTTTGTCGGCTCATATGTCTCGAGCTTGAAATCAGGGACGTCCTGCCCGACCCTTAAACCACAACAAATCTCGCTCATGATATACCTCCTAAGATCAAATCTTATTAGAAGTCAATGACTCCTTCAATAAGTAGATAGTGAATAGTATTCAGTTAAAAACTATTCACTGTTCACTGTTTTTGCATAGCCCCCTTCTCCCCGCATTTGTGACATTTCTGGGGCTTGCACCTGCCTTCTTTTGTTGTGCCGCACTTTGTGCATTTGAATGATGCCATTTTTATCACCTCCTCCTTTTCAGTGTCAGTGATTAGTATCAGTGATTAGTGTCAGTGGATAGTGTCAGGAGGGAGAAGTATTTCTTGCTGACACTGACACTAATCACTGACACTAATCACTTTTTTGCACTTAGGGCATATTCCGTAAAACTCTATATGATTGCCGACTATTTCAAAATCTCCTCTATCACTATTAGGCACATCGAGTTTATAATCGCCATGAATATCGACTATTCTTTTGCACTTCAGGCATATCAGGTGATGGTGTGGTTCGGTGTTTGAATCGAACCTCTTTTTGTCAGGGTCGATTGTCAGTTCAAGCATGCCGCCACGCTCTCTTAATGTCTGCAGTGTGTTATAAACGGTTGCAAAGGACATTGTCGGAAACTTTTTTAATACTGCCTTGTAAATATCCTCTGCTGAAGGATGCTCTTTGTTTCCGTCGAGATAATTGAGAATGGCAAGCCTCTGAGGTGTAAGCCTTAAACCTATCTCTTTATATTTTCCCATCGTTTACCTCTCTAAATTTTTAATTTAGAACTATTATGGTTAAATAAACATTATCATATTAGAATTGTTATTGTCAAGTGTTTTTTTCAATTAAAGAAATCTTTGCGGATGAAGAGAGGGAAAGCGAAATGTTAAACTAAAGCATGAGCGATAAGATTTTAGTCAGGGGGGTAAACTGGGTCGGCGATGCTGTTATGACCTTGCCTGCTATTAGGGCATTGAAAAAGGCGTATCTCGAATCGAAAATAAGCCTGCTTGTCAAGCCTTCCGTTGCACCGGTTTTTGAGGCAAATCCGAACATCGACGAAATAATATTGTATGAGGATAGATTTAAGGGTGTCATCGGAAAACTCAGGCTTGCCATGATATTAAAGAAAAAGGGCTTTTCGAAGGCAATTCTTTTGCAAAATGCCTTTGACGCCGCATTGATAACACTCCTTGCCGGCATACCTGAAAGGGTAGGCTACAATAGGGACGGCAGGGGGAAGCTCCTTACAAAGCCTGTGCCTTTTAATAATGACGACAGAAAAATGCATCATATAGATTATTACCTTAATCTTCTTAAATCTGCCGGTATACCGGCAGATTTTTCAAGACCGTGGATTCATCTGTCTGTCGAAGATCGATTAGCAGAGAGGGAGAGGATGTCTTTATTAAGGAGGCCGATTCTTGGAATAAATCCAGGGGCAACATACGGATCTGCAAAAAGGTGGTTCCCCGAGAGATTTGCAGAGGTCGTAAACTGGTTTATAAAAGAGACGGGCGGCAGTGTCATAATCTTCAGCGGAAAGGGAGAGGTAGATATTGCAGAGGAGATCGATAAGCATATACCTGAAAACAAGCTATTTCTTGCAGGAAAGACATCATTAGGAGAGCTTATTTCTCTGATTTCCGAGTGTGATGTTTTTGTTACCAACGACTCTGGCCCTATGCACATAGCCTATGCGGTAGGAACGCCTCTTGTAGCGATATTCGGCTCCACCGATCCAAAGTTGACAGGTCCTGTGGAAAATAGCAATAAAGTAATTAAGACTGACCTTGTCTGCAGCCCCTGCTTTGAACGGACATGCAAGAATAGCGATATGAGATGCATGTATGCTGTTACATCAGAGGATGTATATTTTGCAATTAAGGAGATACTGCCGGATAAAAAAGCGGTCTTTTTTGACAGGGACGGGACATTATGCAGGGATGCGCATTATTTAAATGACTGGAAGGATTTCGAGGTATTTCCGGAGATAGACAGTCTGGGTGAACTTAAAAAGGCAGGATATGCATTAATTGGAGTCAGTAATCAGTCCGGCATTCAGAGGGGACTTGTGGACGAGTCATTTGCGGAGGCTGTCAATAAGGTCTTCATAGATAAATACGGATTTGATGATTTCTATTACTGTCCTCACCATCCAGATGACCACTGTTCGTGCAGAAAGCCAGAGCCGGGAATGCTTTTGACAGCAAGGGCTGAACACAAGATTAATCTGAGAGAATCTTATGTTGTTGGAGACAAGGATGCTGATATGATGCTTGCTAAGGCGGTTGGCGTTAAGGGTATACTCGTTAGAACAGGCAAACAGCAGGAATCGGCGTATGCCGATTTTGTAGTAGAAAACCTGAAAGGTGTTGTTGATTTAATAATATCTCATGGATAAGATTGCAATTAAAAAGATTCCTAAAAAGATATTGATTGTCAAGCCAAGCTCTCTTGGAGATGTAGTGCACAGCATGCCTTTTCTTTATGTTGTGAAGGATGCGTTCCCCAAGGCCGAAATCCACTGGCTTATTGCAAAAGGTCTCGAAGGCCTGCTCGAAGATCATCCGATGGTAAAAAGGCTATGGATTATAAATAAAGACCAGTGGAAAAACTTGAAAAAGATAAAAAATACAGCATCCGAGTTTAGGAATCTTTTTAAAAAACTTAGGGATGAGTCTTACGATATAGCAATAGATCTTCAGGGACTCTTAAGGAGCGGCTTGCTGACATATGCCACAAGATCTCCTCTTAGAATCGGTTTCAAAGAGGCGAGGGAGGCCAGCAATCTGTTCTACACGCATAAGATTAAAGGCGGAAAGGAAGTCCATGCGGTGGACAGGTATTTGAAAATAGCATCCGCCATTGGCTGCGAGACAGAAGATATCAGTTTCCCGATGCCTCTTATTAAGGAGTCAGATAAATTGAAAAAACTTAAGGAATATGTGGAAGATTATGCGGTGATTGTACCTGGTGCGCGATGGAAGACAAAGAAATGGCCTCCTAACAGGTTTGGAGAGCTTGCATCAATACTGGATATAAAAACTCTAATAGTCGGCAGTACATCGGATATTGGAATATCCAAGCTCATAGAGAACGAATCAAATGGTAAAGCCTTATCAATAGCAGGTGATACAAATATTAAGGAACTGATATCCATAATCAGAAATGCGAGATATGTAATCAGTAATGATTCAGGGCCAATGCATATAGCTGCAGCCTTTGGCACACCCGTGGTTGCAATCTTCGGCCCGACAAATCCTGTGAGGACAGGGCCATATGGCAGAAATCATATTATAGTTAAATCGGATATTGAGTGTACGCCGTGTTATAAGAAGAATTGCAAGAGTGTTAAATGTATGGATGATGTATCTGTTGAGAAGGTATACAAAGCAGTAATGAGCATTTAATTATACGAGATTATGACAGCAGGCGTGCTTCAAAGTCTTTTCAGCACACCTACTGCTATATGTTAAGCAATACTTACGCAATTCAGGTTGAAATATGGGAGGAGACATGAAATATCAGGTGGGTGAGACAGGAAGGGTTGTTGTCGCACGGTTTGAGGACAGAGATAACATACTCCAAGGACTCAGCGAGATAGCAAAAAAAGAGGATATTAAGGCAGGGGTTTTTTATCTTGTCGGCGGAATGAGAAGCGGCAGATTTGTGGTAGGCCCTGAAAAGGAAGAACTGCCACCGGTTCCCATATGGCGTGAACTGCTTGAGAGCCACGAGATTGTCGGTCTTGGGACCATATTCTGGCAGGGCGATGAGCCGAGGGCGCATTTTCACGGCGCATTCGGAAAGAGGGATGATGTGCGGGTCGGATGCATGAGGGAAAATGCAGAGACATTCCTTGTCATTGAGGCGATAGTTATAGAGATAAAAGGCGTGAATGCAGTCAGGGAGCTTGATTCAGTTTCGAATATGGTATTGTTAAAATTGTGATGATTAGTATGGCATGCCTGTCCTGCCATTAAGTAGAATTTTACTGTTTGTATTTGATACTATAATTAACCTATTATCATGGAGGGGTGGCTGAGCGGTTTAAAGCGGCGGTCTTGAAAACCGTTGTGGGGGCAACTCTACCGGGGGTTCGAATCCCTCCCCCTCCGTCATGCAGTCTCCTTTTATTCCTGAACCTCTTTAAAGGCCTTCTGAACAAGGCGTATCCTTTTTGCAAGCTCACGGACTGCATCGGTCAGCGACATGCCCTTGTCCATCAAGTCCCTGACGAAACCGGCTTTAGACAATTCATTTATCACATACTCCGTTGGCCCAGATATTTCACACACATTCGCACCTTTCTGCATCTGCTGCGTTATGCAGTTTTCAATCTGCTCAGGAGTGAATTTTCTTGCGAGTTCCTTTATCTCTTTTATGTGTATCTCCTGTCTCTCCATGGATACTTACCTCATGCAATTAATAGGGGTTCATTAATCTTTCAATCCTATCGCAGACAGCGCACTCCTTTTAAAATTTCTTATTAATTGACCGGAAGAATATACATTCTGAGATGATTGGCGGGAGCGTGTGGGAATCGAACCCACCCTGCCACCTTTTGGGCGGCAACACCGGATTTGAAGTCCGGGAGGGACACCAGAACCCTATGCGCTCCCATGCCCACATAATACTTAATTTGCGGCTTTTTTGGCAACTTCCGATTTTTTCGGATGTAATTATTTTGCGAGTGGTTTCATTTCCTACATGCCACGAATTGGAAACAATGAGTTAGCGCAAAATGTTTATGCTGATTTTTCTTGAAGTTTTTGAAATTTATATGTATTATGTTAGATAATATTATTTTTGCAAAAAATTTAAGGAGGATTGAAGATGGCAGCAACAAAGAAAGCAACAACAAAGAAGGCAGCACCGAAGAAAGCGGTAGCAAAGAAAACGGTAGCAAAAAAGACAACAGCAAAGAAAGCTACCGCTAAGAAATAAGAATTAGATAATTTTTATTTAATAGGGGTAATAAACGTTAGGCTCTGTAGACATGCAGAGTCTAATGTTTTTTTAGGGGATGGTATTCTAAAAAAGTGAATCTTGCTTACTTCCAAAGACCAAGCCGTTATATAGACAGCGAGCTTAATGTATTCCGGAAAAACTTCCCTCAAAGAAGTGATTCCGGAGATGTGAGCTTTGCGTTATGCTTTCCGGATGTGTATGAGGTAGGGATGTCGCATCTCGGATTGAAGATACTATACGACATAATAAACAAATTGCCTTATGCTTCGGCTGAAAGGGTCTTTTCGCCGTGGACAGACATAGAAGAATACATGAAGCGGAATAATATTCTCCTGTCATCCCTTGAGTCGGAGACACATCTCAAAGAATTCGATGTCGTAGGTTTCAGCCTTCAGTATGAGCTGTCATATACAACCGTCTTGAATATGCTTCATCTTGGCGGTATCCCTATAAAGTCCGAAGAGAGACTTAATACAAAAAATGATCTTCCCCTTGTCATAGCAGGTGGGCCGTGCACTGTTAATCCTGAGCCAATGTCTCCATTCATAGATGCCTTTTTGATCAGTGACGGCGAAGATGCGGTAGTTGAGCTTGTCGATGCAGTACGGCGATGGAGACTATCTGGCGATAGAAGGCGTGAATCCATTCTTCGCGAGATTGCTAAGCTTGAGGGTTTTTATGTGCCTTTGATGCATAAATCAGAATCTGTGATAAAGAGGAGATTTATCACGAGCCTCGATGACGCGCCATATCCTGTAAAGCCTGTTGTGCCTTATGCATCAATTATTCATGACAGGATAAATATCGAGGTGTCGAGGGGATGCACCATGGGTTGCAGGTTCTGTCAGGCAGGCATGATTTACAGGCCGTTGAGAGAGAGGATACCGGAGAATGTGTTGACCATAGCTGAAGAATCCCTGAAAAATACAGGCTATGACGAGGTCTCTTTTACATCTTTAAGCGCAGGCGATTACTCTCATCTTCTTACCGTAATAAAGGAATGCAACAGGAGATTCGGCGAATCAAAGATAGCGCTCTCTTTGCCGTCTTTAAGAGTTGCTGCTGTAAATCAGGAGGTGTTAAGGGCGATAAGGTCTATAAGGAAGACAGGTTTTACTATGGCTCCTGAAGCTGCAACAGAGAGATTACGAAGTGTCATAAACAAAGATTTCAGCGATGAGGATTATGATAGGGCATTAAAGGCGCTTTTTAACGAAGGCTGGCTCGCTCTAAAACTATATTTTATGATAGGCCTTCCCACAGAAACCGACGAAGACATAGAAGCGATCAGAGACATGGCAATGAAGGCACTGCATACAGCAAAAAGGAATACCGGCAGATTTGTAAATATAAGCATTACTATCTCTCCCTTTGTTCCGAAGCCTCATACTCCTTTTCAGTGGTACGGACAGATAAGCCTTGATGAGATAAGACGCAAGCAGAAATATTTGAAAGAGGTGTTGAGCAGTAAAAAGTTTAAATACAAAGGGCATAATGAGGAGATGAGCTTTCTTGAAGCTGTGTTTGCGAGGGGAGACGAACGGCTCTCTGCCCTTATAGAAAAAGCATGGGAATCCGGATGCAGACTTGACGGATGGTCGGAAATGTTTGATTTCAATAAATGGATTGATGCAATGGATAAGACCGGTATAGACGGTTCATGCTACGCAAAAAGGACTTTTGGGAAAGACGAAGGATTGCCGTGGGATAACATAGACATAGGCATAAGGAAGGATTTTCTATGGAGAGAGTACGAGAAAGCATTGTCGGTGGAGAGAACTCAGGACTGTAGAAAGGTCTGCACAGCATGCGGGTTGAAGTGCAAAGAAAAAGGAATGGAGAAATGGAGTGATGGAGCATTGGATAAGCAAAATACTGGAACACTTATTCCAGCACCCCAACACTCCATTTCTCCAACACCCCAGTGCAGCAAAAAAATAAAAGTCCGCGTTCAGTTCACAAAGACAGGTAAATTGCGATACCTCTCGCACCTTGAGCTTGTAGCAGCCATACTCCGCGGATTAAGAAGGGCAGGAGTGCCTTTTGATTTTTCAAAGGGTTTTCATCCCTCACCTAAAGTTTCTTTCGGCCCTCCGCTTAATGTCGACGTAGCAGGCGAGAAGGAATATTTTGATATGGAGGTTTTTACCCCCTTTGATATAGAATTTTATATGAGGGCATTAAACGAAACCATGTCCGAAGGGATTAGGATAAACAAGATGGCAGTAATGCCGATAAACGAGCCGTCGCTGAACAGTTTTATTAAGAGGTATGAATATTTAATAATAGGCGATAGGCAAGAGGCAATAGGTGATAGGTTAAAGACCGGGAATATAAAAAATTTGTCTATTGCCTATAGCCTCGTGCCTCGTGCCTCTCTTATTGTTCAAAGAGACGGTAAGGACGTAGATATATTTCCGTGCATAGAAACCATGAACTTTTTTGAGGGTGACAGCGGACTATCAGATAACTTGGCAGTTAAATTGATTCTTAGAGATACGGATAATGTCAAAGTCAGAATAGGAGAGGCTGCGGAGGCGATATTTGGTATAAGCAGGAACAAACTCGAAATAACGAGGACAGCCGTTTACGGTCTGAGAAATGGAGAAGAGTGGGTGGAGCCGTTATGACAAGCGAACTGGTAATTAATGCGGTAAGGGAAGAGAGCAGGGTTGCGCTTCTTGAGGGGGGGCAGGTTGTCGAGCTTTATATAGAAAGGAAGAGGGGCGCAAGCCTTGTAGGAAATATCTACAAAGGAAAGATTATCAAGATACTTCCCGGCATGCAGTCGGCATTTGTCGATATCGGTCTTGATAAGGCAGCCTTTCTGTATGTGGCCGACATAATGACAGAGATGGATGAGTACTATACTGCTTTTCTGGATACCGAAACAGAAAAGCTTGAACTGTACCCAAGGCCGTTGCACATAGAAGATGCGCTCTCTATAGAAGAGGTGATACAGGAAGGGCAAGAGCTTCTGGTGCAGGTATCAAAGGACCCCATAGGAACAAAGGGCGCCCGTGTAACCTCATATATTACGCTTCCGGGCAGGTATATCGTTCTTATGCCGAATGTGGAGCATATCGGGATTTCCCGCAGGATTGAAGATGAAGAGAGCCGCGCGAGGCTCAAGGCGATTGCGGCAGAGATTAAACCTAAAGGATTCGGGCTGATTGTGAGGACTGTGAGCGAAGATGCCACTACGGATGAGATAAAAAATGACCTCGAGTTTTTGATGCTCCTCTGGGAGGACATACATAAAAAGAAAGACAAGGCTGCTGCTCCCTCTCTTATTTACAGCGACCTTGACCTCGTATTCAGGAGCGTCAGAGATTTCATGAGCCATGATGTCGAGAGACTTGTAATAGACTCGTCTGAGGAATACGAGAGAGTGAAGGAATTCGCCAAGTCGTATTTCCCGCGGCTTATAGACAGGATAGAGCTTTACGAAGGCAGGGAGCCTATATTCGATGCATTCGGCATAGAGCTTGACATATCAAGGGCACTTGGCAGAAGGGTCTGGCTCAGGTCCGGTGGATATATTGTTATCGACCAGACAGAGGCAATGACCGTTATCGATGTGAATACGGGAAAATTTGTAGGAAAGGAAAGCCTCGAAGACACAATCTTAAAGACAAATCTCGAAGCAGTAAAAGAAATTGCTTATCAGATAAGGCTCAGGAATCTCGGAGGCATAATCATAATAGACTTTATCGATATGGAAAAGCCGGAAAGCAGGGAAAAGGTCTTCAGCGCATTTGTCGATGCAATGAAAAAGGACAGGGCAAAAAATACTATTTACAATCTCTCTGAACTCGGAATAATACAGATGACAAGGAAGCGGGTGCGTGAAAGTCTTGGCAGGGTGCTTTGCGAACAGTGTCCATACTGCGAGGGTAAGGGGTTTGTGAAATCGGCAATGACAGTGACATACGAGATATTCAGAAAGCTCAAGAAAATGAATCTTCCTCGGAATACTACTGCTATGATAAAGGCCAATACTGCGGTGGCAGATCTTCTCTCTGACGAAGAAAGATATGGGATTGAAGATATAGAGCATATCTACGGCATAAAGGTGATTGTGAAAGAAGATATCAATCTTCATCAGGAGAATTACGAGATTACCATCTTATGAGCGAGAAGTTTGAAAGGCTTTTGTCCATTCTTAAAGAGATGCAGTCTGTTGTCATTGCCTTTTCTGGAGGCGTGGACAGCACATTCCTTCTTAATGCAGTAAAAGAATCCGGCATCAATGCCCTCGCGGTTACCGCAACCTCCGAGACAATGCCTGAAAGCGAACTCAGATTTGCCGGAGAAATGGCAAAATTTATCGGCATAAGCCATAGGGTGATTAATACATATGAACTCTCCAATCCTGATTTTGTGAGCAATTCTAAGGAGAGGTGTTTTTATTGCAAGGATGAGCTTTTCTCAAAGCTTCTGATTATAGCAAATAATGAAGGCTACAGATTTGTTGTTGATGGAACCAACGCCGATGACCTTTCGGACTGGCGTCCCGGAAGACAGGCGGCCATAAAACATACTGTGAGAAGCCCTCTTGTCGAGGCAGGCTTTTCGAAAGACGAAATAAGAGATATCTCAAAGACGGTTGGACTTCCGACATGGTCAAAACCTGCATCTCCGTGTCTTTCATCAAGATTTCCGTATGGCATGGAGATTACGAGAGACGCGCTAAAGAGGGTTGAGATGTCAGAGGAGTTTCTGAAAAGCCTCGGCTTCAGCGAATTAAGGGTCAGGAGTCTTAACGACACTGCAAAGATAGAAGTAAGGTCGGATGAGATTGACAGAATTTTTGATGAAAAATTAAGAGGTTCTATAGTGGATGCATTAAAGAAATTTGGATTTAAGCATGTCTCAATTGACCTTGAGGGGTTTAGAAGTGGAAAACTGAATTAGCTCATGGCTGATAGCTCATGGTAAAGAATTAAACCGTAAACTATGAGCTATCAGCCATGAGCTATGAACTATGAACTGAATTTTTGTGTAAAATGCGGCAGCTGCAAGGCATTGTGTCCTACCTATGCTGAAGATGTAACCGAAGGAATGAGCGCAAGGGGCAGGGTTATCCTTCTTAAAAACTTTTACGAAGGAGGTCTCGATCCTTCAAACAAACTGAATGACAGGATATTCAGCTGCATACTCTGCGGGGCATGCAATAAACTCTGTCCGCTTGGGATTAATGTAACCGATGCCATTTACGAGGGAAGAAAAAACCTTAAGGAATTCAGCAAAAAGAGAAGGCTTTTCAGCCTCGGAGTGAGGTTTGGACTTAAACGCGCATCAAACTCTTTCAGGATTTTTAAATTTCTCGAAACAGTGAATGAAATAATTCCTGTTTATAAGCTCTATCCGTTTAATGTAATAAAGAGGATGGATATTCGCTTCCCTGATTCTGCGCTCAGAGACGGTGTTTCTATATTCAAGGCGTCAAAGCCGAAAGGAAGGATTGCGGTGTTTACAGGCTGCAGCGTTAATTTCCTTTATCCTGATATTGGAAGGTCTCTTATAAACAGCCTCAATGCAATGAATTATGACGTTGTTCTCCCAAAAGGGGAGGTCTGCTGCGGTGCGCCTTTAATGGGATTAGGCCTTAAAGAGGACGCCGCTGAGATGGCGGAGAGAAACATTAATGCCTTCAAAAGACTCAATGTAGAATCGGTAATAGGCCTCTGCCCTACCTGTGTCCATTTTATCAAAAATGAGTATAAAGGCATTTTTGGAGAGGCGATAGAAAATGCTGTCGAGGTATCGGAGTTCTTTAGTTCGGAGTTTGGAGTTAGGAGTCCAGAGTTACTTAACTCAAAACTCTTAACTCAAAACTCTCCATTCCGTGTGGTTTATCACGATCCATGCCATTCAATGTACAGTTTGAATGTGCGCTCGGAACCAAGGCAGATATTGAAATCATTGGGTTTCAGCCTGATGGATTCCGAGAGCGGATGCTGTGGATTTGGCGGCACATTTAGGTTATTATATCAGGAACTTTCAGAAGGGATGCTCGAAAAAAGGGTAGAGGAATATAAAAAGGCGGACATGATTATTACATCATGCCCGAACTGCATACTGCAGCTTAGAAGCAGAATTAAAGACAGGCCGGTGAAGCATATAGTTGAAGCTATAAATGAAACCATGAAGTTCAAGACTTACAATTAAGGAGATTTCAATGAAGAGCAAGAGTTTGACGGATAAACTCCAAATCCTTACTCCTCAGGGTTTTGAGAGCGGTGAGAAGTCTCAGAAGATGAGACTTAATAAGAGAACGAGTTGCGTGTGCTGCGGTAAATGCTGCAGCGAGAGCAGCCCCTCCTTACTGAAGGAAGATACGGCTCTTTTTTTATCGGGAGTACTGTCGTACGATAATACTT
Source organism: uncultured Nitrospiraceae bacterium (assembly GCA_947085205.1). Classification (GTDB taxonomy): domain Bacteria; phylum Nitrospirota; class Thermodesulfovibrionia; order Thermodesulfovibrionales; family Dissulfurispiraceae; genus CAMTVO01. The sequence continues at coordinate 3,598 of CAMTVO010000059.1, read as the reverse complement.
ACACGCTAAGGGACGGCGAAAAGATAAAGTCTAAGGGAGACGGCAACATATATGAGTCATTTGTAGAGCTTATCAAGATTAAGGATAAGGACGGGACATCGGTATGCGTATTTTATAAAGATAAGGAAGGGTGCAGTATATACGAAAACAGGCCTTCGCAGTGCAGGACATACAAATGCTGGGCGCCTGAAAACCTCATGAGCGGTCTTGAAGAAGGGGCATTGAAAAGGAGCGATATCTTCGGCTCTATCGATTTGCTTATGGAAGTAATGGAAAAGCATGAAGAAAAGTGCTCATATAAAAAACTCTCCGATGCATTCGATAGTCTGGCCGACGGAAGCGAGGATGCTGTTGAAGAGATAATGGATATGCTCCGGTACGACACCTATATCCGGCCGTTTCTTGAAGAAAAATTCAATATACCTCAAAACGCAATGGATTTGATACTCGGAAGGCCTTTGATAAACACTATCAATGAATTCGGTTTTAAGATTGTAAAGGACGGCGATGATTATATCTTATTACCAATAAAGGAGGAGCAATGAAATTTTTTATCGACACTGCAAATGTTGAAGAGATTAAAAAGGCATGGGAACTCGGCGTAATTGACGGCGTAACCACAAATCCATCCCTTATATCAAAGGAAAAGAGGGAGCCGATAGGTCTTTTGAAGGAGATATGCGGCATTGTTGACGGGCCTATAAGCGCAGAGGCAGTTAGTTTAAGGGCTGATGAGATGGTGAAAGAGGCCGAGGAGCTTTCAAAGATACATGAAAATATCGTGGTGAAGATACCGATGACCGAAGACGGACTGCGGGCTGTAAAAAGACTTTCGGCAAAAGGAATCAAGACAAATGTTACGCTCATATTTTCTTCGAGTCAGGCATTGCTTGCTGCAAAGGCAGGCGCAACGTATGTAAGCCCGTTTGTCGGAAGGCTAGATGACATCAGCCATGTCGGCATGGAGCTTGTAAGAGACATTCAGGATATCTATGAGAATTATTTTTTTGACACAGAGGTTATTGTTGCAAGCATAAGGAATCCGCTACATGTTGTAGAAGCGGCAAAGATGGGCGCCGACATAGCCACTATACCCTATAGCGTGATCGCTCAGCTTGCGAAGCATCCGCTGACAGACATAGGAATAGATAAGTTTCTAAAGGATTGGGAAAAAGTTAAAGGCAAATGAGAATATTATTTCTCCATAATCCTGATATTCATCTCGATTCTGTCATTCGGATTATCCATCCTGTCCCTCGGCTGGCTCACTATCTTGTCTGCCGCTTCCATCCCTGAGACAACCTCTCCAAATATAGTGTATTGCCTGTCAAGGAAAAAGGAGTCTGCGACACAAATGAAAAACTGCGAACCTGCGCTGTCAGGATGCGCAGCCCTTGCCATTGATAGCACCCCCCTTTTATGCGGCTTGTCGTTGAATTCGGCCTTGACTGCATATCCGGGTCCGCCCATTCCGTGTTTTGACCTGTCAGGGTCTTTTGAGTTCGGGTCTCCGCCCTGAATCATAAATCCTGGTATTACACGATGGAAGATCGTTCCGTCATAGAATCCCTTTTTTGCAAGCTCGATGAAATTGTTTACATGGTTTGGCGCGGCATCGGGAAAGAACCTGATTTCTATATTCCCGAACTTCGTCTCGATAATAGCCCTTGTGTCTGCCATCTTCGTAATCTCCTCTTTTTTGAATTTTTTGTGTTTTGTCTCTGCATGGGCTGAAAAGCCGATTGACAGCATCAAAAACATTGAAAGACATATCCTGAAAAACTTCATATAACCTCCGTTTATTTTTTTAAACTGCTCTTTCAATCCTTACGCCGAGGTCTATCTTCTCGAGTATTGATGCCACATGCTCGCAGCGCTCTTTCGGGCCTGAGTAACAGACCGATTCTCCTTTGTTATGCGCCTCAAGCGCAATCTCCGCCGCCTTCTGTGGATTGCACTTTATTGCCTTAATGATTTGCAGTATTACCTCGTCGAAGGTGTGCCAGTCGTCATTCAGCAGGGTGACATTCCACGGCTCAATAACAACAGTAGAAGCATAATCGATCACCGATGTCCTTGTCTCATCCGCCATGTGGAATTATATCACCAATGTCAGAAGGTCTTCCATATTTCTATTCCGAACCTGAGGGGCACTCCGTAACGAGGCTCAAACAGGTATATCTCTCTGCTTTTTATCAGCAGATAAGGATAACGAATCTCTCCGAGGGGGCGTATCCTTTTGCCTATAACCTCACCCGCAACTGTCACTTCTCTTCCTCTGGAATAGATGGCTGTATCGAGATAGCCTTCATAAAGGATGAGAAACCTGCCATGTGATATGTCTGTATCTTCTGGTCTTCCGCGGTAGTCCAGAGGCTTCTGCACCATCTCGATATAAGTTCCCTCTTCGGTATTTATAGAACTGGCAATGATGCCTCCAAGGATAACAAGCTTCCCTTTGTATGCATCAGGATCTTTCAGGACATCAATGGGCGCTATCCCCATATCAACCCTGTCCCTTGACTCCTTAGATACCACATGGGCACAGCCCGGCAACAGTATTGTGAACAATAATAAAAATAAAAACATAAGAATAAATCGCTTCATATTTCCATTATAATCTTTTTTATTATATTTCTCTATAACCTGCTGTGAGCCGAAAAAAAGCAGTTTGGGCGTCAAAAGGGATGGACGAAAAATAAAGAGAACCGTCCCCTTTAGTTTTTAGTTTGTCCCCTTTAGTTTCGTATCGGTTTTCATTTTTCTTTCAGTTTTATTGAAAGCCATGTTGGATTATATCATGACGGCAAACATTTTATGAAAGGGATGGATTAAATTGTGAGCCTAGGTTCCTAAACCTGTGCATATGGAAGATTTTGGTGCCCCCTGCAGGAATCGAACCTGCGGCACCAGGTTTAGGAAACCTGTGCTCTATCCTACTGAGCTAAGGGGGCAAAAAACAACAGTGTTAAGTTGTTAGTGAATATCGGCTGAACGAGCTATGATAACATTTCTCATTTCTCCAAATCCAGTAGCAACTGGCACATCTATGTAAGAATTGGCGTCTTTATGCCTTTTTTTCGTTCTCCGGTCGAGTGCTTCCGCAAGAAAAGGCAGAAGGAAATAAATCGGGGCGAGAGGATTTGAACCTCCGACACCACGGTCCCGAACCGTGTGCGCTACCAGGCTGCGCTACGCCCCGAATACCATATAATAATAACAAAAAAGCGGTTAGTATTAAAATACTAACCGCTGAATGTCTAAGACATCGCTAAATATTCTCCACCATTTCCCACACGCCGCAGGGACATATGCCTGCACAGAAACCGCATCCTATACATTTTTCGTCATCAACAACATATTCATATGAGCCGTCTTCATGCTCAACCCTACTGATTGCACCCCAGTAACATGTTGCCTCGCACATGCGGCAGTCGCGGCATGTAGCGCAGGACATGCACCTGTTTGCTTCTTGCTCTATGGGCTGTTCTCCACGGCATACATCATAATACTCGGTCTTGATTCTTTCATAAGGAATGACCTGTTTTATCTCGGGCTGACGTGGTGCATGGGAAATCAGATAATGGATGTTCTCTGC
>CAMTVO010000058.1:0-47328 GCA_947085205.1 uncultured Nitrospiraceae bacterium | reverse complement strand
GGTAACACACTTGATGTATGGTTTGAAAAACCCAGACCTTGTATCAACGAGGAATTGGGAAACGGCGTTATTGTTAAGAAAGATGAAAGCGGAGAGATAATCGGTTTTGAGAAGATAAATTATCTAAAAAAGAGAAGCCCGAAGATGTCCACTCAATTCCTTTAGAGGTTACTATCGCCTAAATAAAATTCTATGGCAAGCCCTATCATAAACCTTTCAGCCCTTGAGCCTTGATATCAGCCACACAAGACGCCTGAGTTTCACCGCATTCGGGCAAAAAGAGAAGGCGAGCCTGCCGAGATTGTAAAAGGAAGAAGAACCAGTGAAATTATCATTGCCCAGAACCTTCGCAGATATGTTTCTGAATGGCGGGATGCTGATTATACAGGCGCCTCGGATACAACGAGAGAATTGCTTTATCACTGGTTTGGAAGAGACCATACAATCAAAAACAGCGAAGGCGAGAGTGTTCCTTTCAGATATTATTTTTGCCAGAGAGAGGCTATCGAGACCTTTTTAGGCCCGCTCGATGAATCGGCAAAGGGACTGATTTCTGACTTGCTGCCTTTAATGCCAGGCGCTCCTACAGAGCAGAAAGATTTTTTTGAACCATATTATGGCTCATTAAAAAAGGGTGATGTTGAATGGTTAAAAAAATATGCTAATAACCTAAAAAGAACTCTTATTTTCAAGAATGGATTATGGCTTTCGGGTCTTTTATTGTTTTGTCTCGAATATAACAGAACGAGTAAATACAATGTCGGCGGTGTTTTTGAAGCAATAAAGCAAAGCTTTTCAAAATTCAATGAGACTGATTTATACGATACTGTAAAGGCAATGACTGATTTTAGGAATACCTATGTTGCGCATCATTGATATTATATCTATTGAATATCTCATGTGATAATACATCGAGAAAATTAAAGGAATGTAAATGATAGACACACATTGCCATCTTGAAATGGATGCTTTTAACAATGACAGGGAAGATGTCATTAAAAGGGCGAAGGAAGCAGGTTTAGAGGCCGTTATAACCATAGGCTCTGATTTTGAAGGGTGCAAGGGCGCGGTTGAACTTTCTCAGAAATATGATTTCATATATGCCGCTGTGGGCATTCATCCGCATGATGCAAAGGACTTCACGGATGATATTTTCAATCAGATAAAGGCATGGACATCACCCCCCCATCCCCCCCTTACCAAGGGGGGGCAACGGGGGGGTAAAATTGTTGCGATCGGAGAAATCGGTCTTGATTATCATTACGACCATTCGCCGAGGGAGATTCAGAGGGATGTTTTCATAAAGCAGCTTCAATATGCAAAGGAAGCAAATCTCCCTGTGGTTGTCCACAGCAGGGAGGCACCAAAAGATACCCTTAAAATCCTTGAAGATTCTGGCGTTACAAAGGGAGTGATGCACTGCTTCTCCGGTGATATGGAGATGGCAGAAAGGGCTATGGCAATGGGACTTTATATCTCCATTGCCGGGCCGGTTACATTCAAAAACGCGTCAAAATTAAGAGAAGTTGCAAAGGCAATACCTGACGATTATCTCCTTATCGAAACGGATGCGCCGTATCTTGCGCCTGAGCCTTTCAGGGGAAAGAGGAACGAACCCTCTTTTGTGAAACATACGGCAGAGTTCATCGCAAAACTCAGGGGAGTATCGCTTGAGGATATTGACAGGATTACCACTCTTAACGCAAAGCGTCTTTTCGGCATCGGAGGCATGCCTGAACGGGGAGAGATAGCGTATAAGATACGGGAAAGTCTCTACCTGAATATAACCAACAGATGCACGAGCAAATGCAGCTTCTGCATCAAGTTTCACAGCGATTTTGTGAAAGGCCATAATCTCAGGCTTTCGGGAGAGCCTTCGCCGGATGAACTGAAATCGGCGATTGGAGACCCTGCCTTATATAAAGAAGTTGTTTTTTGCGGTTACGGAGAGCCTCTGCTCAGGCTTGACGCGGTAAAAGAGGTTGCCTCGTGGATTAAGGAAAAGGGGGGCAGGGTAAGGATTAATACAAATGGTCATGGGAATATCATATATAAGAGAAACATCCTTCCCGAACTGCAGGGGCTTGTGGATTCAATGTCCATAAGCCTCGATGCTCAGGATGAAGAGACCTATCAGAAGATATGCAGGCCTGCGTTTAAAAATGCATTCGCTGAAGTCGTGAATTTTATAAAAGAGGCAAAAAAGTATATCCCTAATGTTCAGGCTACAATAGTGGTTGTGGAAGGCGTTGATGTCGAAAAATGCAAAGAGGTTGCCGATTCGCTCGGCGTGAAATTAAGGGTCAGAAGGCTGGATATTGTGGGATAGGACACTCATTATATCTTTTATCCCCACCTCCCCCTGCTCTCCTTTTTTCAAATTCTTCCACTGAACCTTTCCTGCCTTCAGTTCATTTTCTCCGATGATAAAGGCAAATTCGGCACCGATTCTATCGGCTTTTCTCAGTTGGCTTTTCAGGGATGCGCCTCCGTAATTCGACTCTATCCAGAATCCGTTTGCCCTCAAATCCTCGGCAATCTTGAACCCTTCAATCTCAGCTTCCTTGCCGAGTGTTGCGATAAATACCCTTGGCGCAGGATGTTCTTCTGTCCAGTTTTCTTTTAATAGTGTTACAATTCTTTCCATTCCTAAAGCAAAGCCTATGGCAGGTGTTTGAGGACCTCCGAATTCTTCCACCAGTTTATTGTATCTTCCGCCCGCTACCACTGCCTTTTGCGCTCCTAAATGCTCACTTGTCACCTCGAAGGTCGTCCTTGTGTAGTAGTCAAGCCCTCTAACCAAATTTGGATTCAGCGTATATCGCACATTGAGCGACTGAAGCCTTGATATTAATTCATCAAAATGTTCCCTGCAATCGCCGCATAAATGCTCTGTAACAACAGGCGCTCCCTGCCTCAGCTCAATGCATCTTTCCACCTTGCAATCGAGGATACGCAGGGGATTCAGCTCATATCTTCGCTGGCAGTCGGGACAAAAATCAGATAATTTGCCCTTAAAAAAATCCAGAAGGGCATCTCTGTAGTCAGGCCTGCATTTGTCGCATCCGATGGAATTGATCTCGAAATTCACTTCTTTAAGCCCGATAGTTTCGAGGAGATTTTTTAGCATGGCTATAATCTCGGTATCCATTGACGGCTGCGAAACTCCAAAGGCCTCGACGCCGATTTGATAAAACTGCCTGAATCTCCCCTTCTGCGGCCTTTCGTACCTGAACATGGGGCCTAAATAGAAGAATTTCTGCGGAGACGGAAAATTGTAAAGATGATTCTCTACATAACACCTAACAGTAGGCGCTGTTCCTTCAGGTCTCATTGTTATGCTTCTGCCTGCCTTATCCAAAAAGGTGTACATCTCCTTTTCGACAATGTCGGTTGTCTCGCCGATGCTTCTAATAAATATATCCGTGGATTCTATTATTGGAAGCCGTATCTCTTGAAATCCGTATTTCCGGAATACTTCTCGTGCAGATGATTCTATCTTCTGCCAGATATGGATATCGGGGGGCAGGACATCCTGAATGCCCTTCAGGGCGCTATACTTCACCTGATTCTTCCCCTTCCCGCTCCTTGTCGAACTCAAGCATCCTGAGGTGGCTGTCTATAAGCCTCTTAATCTCCTCTTTGAAGTGGCGTCTGATACCTTTCAGGTCAACAATATCTTCGTGTATCTTGACGACCTTCTCCTGAGCCCCTTTAATCATGTTATCTGCTTTTAGCTCCGCCTCCCTGAGTATGAGCTCTGCTTCTTTTCTCGCGTTTGTCTTATAGTCTTCGACCATCTGTTGGGCTGTCATCAGGGTTTCGCGGAGGGCCACTTCCATGTTCTTGAATTCCTGCACCTGTGCGTCTGCCCTGTTTAACTGCTCCTTTAATGATGCATTCTCTCTCAGGAGCTCCTCAAGTTCTTCCCTTATCAATTCGAGGAAAGAATAAACCTCATCAACATCGAACCCCCTGAGTCTCATCGGAAACTGCTTTTGCTGGATGTCAAGCGGTGTTATTCTCATATTACAGCCCCTCCTTTTATTTTATAGCCGAGCTCTATCAGAGAGCTTATCAGAAATTTCTGGATAAATATAATAGCAAGAATCACTATAAGAGGAGAGATATCTATCGGCCCGAGCCTTCCGCCGATGAGCCTCCTGATTGGTCTTAAAGCCGGTTCGGTGACCGAGTAAAGGAATCGCACAATTGGATTGTGAGGGTCAGGACTTACCCAGCTTATAATTGCTGCGATTATGATAATCCACTTATAAACGTCCAGAAGAATGTCCAGTACATTTGCTGCTGCCAAAATCAAATTGCCAAAGATAAACATTATTCCCTCCTTCCTAACTCCTCTGCCCTTTTCAGGGCTGAGCGTAATGCATCATATACTATATCTTTAAGTCCCCTTTCTTCAAATGTCTTCAGCCCTGCTGCTGTTGTTCCTCCCGGCGAAGTAACCATCTCTTTAAGTCTTTTGGGTGGCATGCCTGTTTCAAGGAGTTTTGCTGTGCCAATGAGTGTCTGTATGGCAAGCTCAGAGGCATTGTCCCTATTTAAACCTATCTTTTCACCTGCATCTATTATTGCTTCTACGAACAATGCTACAAATGCAGGACCGCTTCCTGAGACCGCGGTAACCGCATTCATGTATTTTTCGGGTAGGGTAAGCACTTTGCCAACAGACATAAATATATCTCTTACAATTGCAACATCCCTGTCTGAAAAACATTCGCACAAAGACATAACAGACATCCCTTCCTGAACAATGGCAGGGGTGCTTGGCATTACCCTTATGAGTTTTTTGGTTTTGAGCTTTGATTGTAGATAAGAAAGGGTGATACCGGCAGCGATTGATACCACTGTCTTTTCATCGGTTATTAAATCTGTTATCTCATCGAGGACAGCAGCCATATTCTGAGGCTTAACAGCAAGGATGATAATATTGCACGAAGATGCAACCTCTCTGTTATCCGATGTTGTTTTTACACCGTATGTCTGCTCTAAATACTTCCTCCTGTCTTCTCTGGGTTCTGATACGAATATATCTCTCCTGACTGCTGACTGCTGACTGCTGACTGCTCCTTTAATCAACGCCTCTGCCATATTCCCGCCGCCGATAAAACCGATCATTTATTTGCTCCTTTCTCCGAATATCTTTATTTTGCCTATAAACCAATAAGTTGCCACAAGAGCGGTATTTACATACCGAACTGCTATTTTGCGTCCTTGTTCGATAAGGGACGCAAGGTCAGTGATGAGCGTTGAATATGTGTGCTTTTTAGTGGGTTGTTTCATGTCCTCATATTTCCGGCAAGCCCATTTCATCAAACACTTGTTGGACCAGTATATCTGCCTGTTTATGGTCGTGTGTTCTGCTGAAGAAGGCTTCAAATAGTTTTGCCTTCAGTTCTTTTATATATCCTTCATAATCATCAACCGCCCTTATGACCACAGATGCTTGCTTTGGAATTTTTATCAGAAAACTATTCGGCTTTTGTGCATAGATAATATATTTTGCCTCGTCAATGCTTGAAGCATCATATTTGAAACCGCTGCCTGAAATGACCTCCTGTTGCCCTATAAAATATGAGCCGAGTTTTAATGGTTCATTAGGAACAGAGATTTCTCTTACATCTTTTAGATATTTTGAGTCAATAAACTCCTCAGGAAATTTCCTTGCACCATCTGGGATTATTTCTTCAATAACCTGCTCTTTGAGTTTTTCAATATCTCTCTGGGTCTTTATCTGCTTTACTCTCTTTCTTGATTTAGCAAGGTCAATCCTTTCCCCGACCATCCCTGTAAGCCCGTCATACAAAGGCTTGAGGTATTTCTTTGGATCAAGTCCAAGCGCCTCAAGCACAGCGCTGTCAAGCGCCTGCCTGTCTTTCATCTTTACTTCATCAAAGATGGGTTTGATGGGACGCGTTAGAAGTTTATCGATGGCATTTAGGATTTTTTGATTATTTGCTTTTGAAACCTTGAAGACATCAACAATCGGCAACTCTTCAAACTCATAAACAGTCAAATCCAATGCGCCTTCTCCAAGCATAACTCTGCCTGTAACCTCCATAAATAAAAATGTTACAACTGAATTCAAAACCGCTGCCAATAACTCTGGATTTTGTTTTGCCTTTATTTCATAAAGCCGCTTATCTGCAAGGAAAGCTCCTTCATTTAAAGGCATAAAAAACCTTGCATTCCAATGCTCTTGAACAAATATATTCCATGGCTCTCGCTCACTAATGTCATACCAGAGCCTTCTGCCTTTTACCGATGGCACATCAGGGAAAGGGATTCCCTCTTTTGTTGCTTGATTTTCGCCATGTCTGATGTATTTCAGGGCATTTGTGTTCCTGAGCTTCTTTTTGTCTTTATTGCATTTAAAAAGATACAGATTTGTTTGTAAAGAGCCATCAATTTTTATCCTGGCGATCTCCTTAAAAGATTTTATTATAGGCAATAAAAATTCTTTTTCAATGCCCCAGTGTTTTATCTTTTCTTTGTCCAGATAAAAGAACTCATTTATCCCTGTTGTATACCCTCTTCTCATTTCAGCTACACTGCTCAACGGCACAAGCTTTTCCCTGCATTTTTCCAATATCTCAAAATAAATCTCAGGTGCTCTGAGATATTGTCCCCATTTGACGGTCTTTCTTGCTTCCTCTACTTGTTCAAGAAGTTCACCCTGCCTTAAAACCCTGATTCTGAAATTGTCGTCTTCATAAGTCTCATGACCTTTTAAGTTATTTATAAATTTTGTGCCTTTCAGCTTGTAGTGCTCTGAACCTGCCTTTTCAGTTGCATGAATTAATTTATCGAGTCCTAACCACCTCTGCATCGGAAGTTTAATGTCCCATGGAATTAGTTCTTTAAGTCTCTTTTTAATCTTTACAAACTTTACATTGTTGTCATCTCTCTGTGCTTGATCTTTACACCGCTCAAGAATTGTTACAACTGTATTTATTGATGCATCTTCAAACCATGGCTCACAGCGGGATTCAAGAATGGCGATTATTTTGAAATGTTTCAGAAAGAATTTTTGGAGTTCATAGCCATATGCAACATCAAGCCACGCATTGGATGTAACAATGCCCATTCTGCCATCGTCTTTTAGATGTTTTGCCGTGTGGAAAAACAAATAGGCGTATATATCAGCCTGACCGGAAAGCTTTAATTCTCCATCTTCAAAAAGCTCTGGATAATCCTGCCGCCAGCCCTGCGTAAGAACTTTTATAAGCGTGTTTTTATATCCCTTAATCCTTTTCTCGATTAGCTCCTGCCTGATGTATGGAAAGTTGCCGACAATTCCATCGAAAAGAGGAATCTTTTCATCAATCAAGAAATCTGCACCGCCTGATAGTTTAGGCGGAGGGAATTTAAAAGTATCATCAGGCTTAACCTCAAAAAAATCCTTTGAGATTACCCTCGGAAAATTCGCATAATCCTCTATGTTCTGCTTGTACAGATTAATCGTTGCAAGTTCAGCAGGAAAATGGGCAACATCAATTCCCCATATCTGAGAAAGCAGCTTTTTATGGTCTTTTTCTCCAGAATTCCTTAATCGGTCATAGGCCCTTAGAAGAAAAGTCCCAGTCCCGCATGTGGGGTCTAACACCTTGTCAGATTTTGACCTCACACAGAAAGCTGTTATCAGATCAACAAGGTTTTCATTTGTGAAATACTGTCCAAGTGCGTGCCGTTCTTCAGGTGGTATCAGCTTTTCAAAAACATTCCCGACAACATCCTGAGGCATGTGTGAGAAGTTATACCTGTTGAGGTCGTCAAGAAGATTTGTCAGGGGTTCAATGCCTGTTGATGGAAAAGGCACCTTGTCTGGAAAATCTTCTTCAAACACAGCCTGATAATCAATCTGCCTTGCAATCTCAAAATATTCATTCAGTTTCTCTGAAATTTTGGATGGATTTACCCCGTGCAAATCAAGCTTCGGCACATCTGTTCTAAATCTCCGTAATGTGAGATAGAAAAGGATTTTGCCAAAAAGCCTGTAAACAAGCTGCCTTGAAACAACTTCAAAGAATGGCTCGCCAGCTTCATAAGTTGAAATGCCCTGCTTTACAGCCCAGTCAAAAAGTCCTTCTTTAAACTTGTGGCTTTTCCCTATCTCTGCTATTAATGATTTGTGAATGTGTGGCCAGAGGGTCTTAACCGCCTCAGAGAGCTTATGAACAAAAAAAACAGAATCAACTTCTATGAGGTGAAGATGTCCTTCTCTTTGAAGAGTCGCAAGGTCGTTTAAAATCTCTTTTGCCTTTGCTTTGAGAAGTTCCTGTTTAAAAACTACCCAAAGGTCATCAGGAGATGAAACTTGAGAAATCGGAGAGTAAGTCTTCAGACGGTGAATTCTTGAAACTTCTTCAGTCCAGAGAGGTGTTCGCCAGATAACCGCATCCCTCATATTCCATGTAACAAAATAGTCTGCATGCATTGCACGGGCTTTCTCGGCAGCATTACTAAGAAGCTCATGGTCATCAACAGGGGTAGCAGGTGTTTTAAGTTCCCAGCCGCAAAAACCTTGGCTGGCTTTTCTGTTCAACCAAATCTGGACATCCGGGAATTTTGTTTTCTTGGATTCAACTTTGACAGAAGGATCGGACGAGGCAACTTCAAATGGATAAGCACCTGATTTCAAAAATTCATTGAGCCACGATGTTACCTGGCTCATGAATTCTCTTTCGTTGGATTTAATGTCAGTCATAACTATTTCTCATTCATAATATAATTTTATCCATATCTTTAATTATTCTTTTTATCTCCCAGTCCTTCAGCGTTAAGATTTCAGACTTATCGTAAATAGATAACAGAAATACTATCTCTTTCTTAAAAACTACATGCGTAATTATGCGAAACCCTTTGCTTTTGCCTCCCGTTTTATCGGGAGTTGAAACCCTCACCTTATAGCAATTATGTCCGATAGGTGCGCCTATTTTCGGATTATCTAACAGATCTTTTGAAAAATCTTTGATTTGTCGTTTTAGTGAAGGATATTTTTTGCTGAGTCTTTTAAGTTCTCTTGAGAAGTTGTCTGTTGGAACAATCTTATAACTCATTAATTAGCTCTTCAATTGTTCTCATTTTCTTTTTTCCGGCAAGCATAGCCTTCACATCCGACACGGCCTCTTTCAAGCCGAGTAAAGCTTTCTGTTTTTGCATTTCCTTCATAAGACGCTCCCATTCTTTATAAGGTATCACCACATTTGTCTTATGTCCTTTTTTATCAGTTATGTATTGAACTTGCATTTAGTTGGCCTCCTTTCAGTTTTAATTTTATTTTACAGGATAGGCTTTTTTTATGCCATATAATGACCTAAATTATTTATATTATTTCCTTTCTCCGAATATTGCTGTCCCTATCCTTACCATTGTAGCGCCTTCTTCTATTGCCGCTTCAAAGTCATTGGACATGCCCATGGAAAGCTCAGGAAGCTTGAATCCCTCTTTTTCTGCTTTATCTCTCAGCTCTCTTAATTTTTTGAAATACGGTCTAACTTCTTCAGCGTCTTCAAAGTATGGCGGTATAGTCATTAGTCCTTCGAGTTTTAAATTGACAAGACTCTCTATTTTTTTAAGTAAGGGAAGTAAATCCATTTCTGAAACTCCATGCTTTGTTTCCTCTTCTGATAATTTTACCTGAACAAGAATTCTCTGAATCTTTCTTGTCTTTTCAGCCTGTCTGCTCAGTTCTTCTGCAAGCTCTATAGAATCAACAGTATGAATAAGGTCAAATAACTGAACTGCATACTTTGCTTTGTTTTTCTGCAAATGGCCTATCAAATGCCACTCAACCCCCCCAATAGTCCCCCCCTTATTAAGAGGGGGAGCAGGGGGGATAACTTTCAACTTTAAACTTTCAGCTTTCCCCCTTGCCTCCTGCACCCTATTTTCTCCGAATATCCTCAATCCGGCATCTATTGCCTCTTTGATGGTTTCTATGCCCACTGTCTTTGTAACAGCGATGAGCTTGACGCTTTCAGGACTTCTTCCAGCGCGCATTGCCGCATGGCTCATTTTTTTGAATATGGTTGAAGCATTCTCTATCAGCATTTTCAGTTTTATAGTATTATCAATTCCAAATAAATTCAAGACTATGTTATCATTAATCATGCTGCGCAGCATAACCGACAAACTCGCCTCCGACCTCTCTCTTTACAAAAAACTTATCCTCATGATGCTTTTTTTAAGTTTTATCCTCGTTTCTGTTCTTTCGCTCCTCTACGCGCAGTCGCAGTCCAACCTGTTTCGCAAAATAGAGAGACAGACAACCGAACTGACAAAGGCAATTCAGATAGGCGTCGAGGAGATTACCGCGTCTGGAGTCACGGATGAAGCAAGGCTGTCAAATTATCTCAGGAATCTTAACGCGAGGGGAGTCAAAGAGATATCTATTATCAGCAATGCAGACGAGATTGTTGCAAGCACCAATCCCGCTAAGATAGGAGAGCCTCTTACCAGAAAGAAGAAAGACCTCATCATAAAAGCAGAGTTGGGAGAGCCTGTTTCGGAAGAAGGCCGGACATATAATGTAATATTGCCTGTTATTGCCGATAATATCCAACACGGCTATATACATCTAAAGATTAACAAGGATGATTTTTCTGGAATCCTCAGAAGGAATTTCATTAACAGGATACTGGCAACGATCTTTGTTTTTGGAATAGGGATTGTTATAGCATTGATTCTTTCTAAAAGATATACGCAGCCTATCCGGAATGTCGTGAATGCTGCCATGAGGGTTGCTGCCGGAGACCTTAATCAGAATATTCCCGTCAAGAGCCGAGATGAGATAGGACAGCTTTCGGAGAGTTTTAACTTCATGGTGCAAAAACTAAGAGAGTCCCGCGTCCTTGAAGAAAGACTTAGGGAGGCCGAACACCTCTCTGGACTCGGACAGCTTTCCAGAAACATGGCGCATGAAATCAGGAACCCTTTGAATTTTATAAACCTGAGTATTGACCACATAGGTGGAAAGTACATGCCTGATGGGGAAGAAAGCCGGAAGATGTTCGATAACCTCATAAGCGGCATAAAACAGGAGATACATAGACTAAATAAGCTTGTAAACGATTTCCTCGACTACGGCAGGCCCATAAAACTTAATATTCAAAAGGTGCGAGTCGAGGAACTCCTCGATGGTGTTATGGCTCTTGTCTGGGCAAAGGCAGAGGCGGACGGAATAAGTATAGTCAAAGATTACTCCACCGATGTGGAAATCGATGTGGACAATGATCTGTTCAAATCATGCATACTTAATATCATTACCAATGCCTTCCATGCAATGGAAAAATCAGAAAACGGAGGATTCCTGCGGGTAAAAACAGAGGCTGTCGGCGACGAGTTTATCTTATCAATAACAGACAATGGTGTCGGAGTTCCGCCGGAGAACCTTTCGAGGATATTCGAGCCTTTCTTCTCCACAAAACAGAACGGACTCGGACTCGGTCTTCTTATGACATCGAGGGTTATGGAGGAGCACGGAGGAAGGGTTGAGTTCAATGGCGTTGAAGGCAAAGGAAGCGAGGTAAAATTGATTCTCCCGCTGTCAAAAGGAGCTTAGGCTATGGCGGTAATAATCGTAATAGATGACGAGCAACGCCAGAGGGGCATTCTTAAGACAATACTGCAAGACGAAGGATACGAGGTGCATACAGCATCTTCTGCCGAGGACGGCCTTGAGCTTATAAAAAAGTTAAATCCTGATGTGGTAATTACGGACCTGAAGATGGGCGGAATGAGCGGCATGCAGCTTTTAGAGGCAATTCCGGAAGATACAATCAAGCCAGCTATTATCATTATGACCGCATACGGAACCATATCTTCTGCTGTGGAGGCGATAAAAAAGGGCGCATTCGACTACCTCACAAAGCCGCTCGAAAAGGACGCAATCGTCCTTACCGTCAAAAAGGCTGCTGAAAGGATGAGACTCCTGAAAGAAAATCTCAGGCTTCAGGACGAGCTTTTCGGGAAGTTCAAGATAGAAGGGATAGTAGGCGAATCCAAGAATATGAAGGCAGTTGTGGAGGTGGTCAAGAAAGCAACACCTACTTCGGTGACGGTTTTAATACAGGGGGAGAGCGGGACCGGAAAAGAGTTAATCGCAAGGGCGATACATTACAACAGCCCGCGGCGTACGGGTCCTTTTACTGCCATCAACTGCGCAGCCATTCCAGATAATCTCATAGAAAGCGAACTTTTCGGATACGAGCCGGGAGCCTTTACCGGGGCTACACACAGGAAAATAGGCCTATTTGAATCCTCTGACAAAGGAACCCTCTTCCTCGATGAAATCGGCGACCTGCCCTTACTGACCCAGATAAAGATATTGAGGGTCTTACAGGACAAAGAAATACGCAGGGTAGGAGGAAAGGACAACATCAAGGTTGATGTAAGGATACTGGCAGCAACAAACAAAGACCTTGAAAAAGAGGTCATAAAAGAAAGATTCAGGGAAGACCTGTATTACAGACTTAAAGTAGTGACAGTTGATCTTCCACCATTAAGAGAGAGGAAAGAAGACATTCCTTCTCTTATGAACCTCTTTATTGATAGATACAACAGAGAATTCGGCAAGAAAGTAAAGAGTGTTAGCAGTGGTGCAGTAAAAGCCCTTACAGATTACCTCTGGCCCGGCAACATCAGACAACTGCAGTCAGTCATTGAAAGGGCTGTATTGATGAGCGATACAGACGAGATAACCCTTAATGACATCAAGGGAGAGCTGCGGCTTCCTCAGGGTAAAGGAATGCTGGACATAGAGCTTCCTGACAAAGGCATCAATTTTGAGGAACTGGAGAAGGAATTAATCAAAAAGGCGATGCTGAAAGCAAATAATGTCGCAGCAAAGGCAGCCCGCCTGCTCGGGATGAGTTATAAGACGTTCTGGTACAGGCTCGAAAAATTCGGAACCAGTCAAGCCTCCCTAAAAGAGGAGAAATCTCCTGAAAAGAGGAATTAGTAGCATCAGGCGATGGGCAATAGGCAATAGGCGATAGGTGTGTAAAAGAGATGAATAAGCAATGAGTTTTGGCTATAGCCTATAGCATCTTGTATATAACCTGTTTTATGGCATAAAACTTGCTTTGTAAGATTCTGCCAAAAATGGGGAACTCTTAAAAATAAGGAGGTGAATAAGAATGAAGAAATTTATGGCATTGTTTGTAGCGCTTCTTTTTGCTTTTGCAATGACATCAGTTGCATTCGCAGCAGAGAAGCCGGCAGCAGCTCCAAAGGCTGACAAGGCAGCTCCAAAGGCCGAGGAGAAGAAGGCCGAGCCAGCAAAAGATGCAGCAGTTGACAAGGCTGAGAAAAAGGCTGAGAAAAAGAAGGCAAAGAAGGCTAAAAAGGCTGAAGAAAAGCCGGCAGAAGAGAAAAAGGCTGAGCCTGCAAAACCAGCAGAACCAGCAAAACCAGCAAAAAAATAAGTATTTCTCGAACAAGGGGCGGGTGATGCATTACCTGCCCTTTATTTTATGACCTTAAATTTTTCAGGAGGTTTTATTAATGAAGAAGGCATTTTCAATCTTACTCTCAATTATCCTAATTGTCTCTCTGGCAGGCATAGCTGCTGCAAAAGAGAAGCCTAAAGTCATACAGAGAACCGGAGATGTTATGGCAATAGATGTGGCGGCAAAATCACTGACATTAAAACCATTGAAATATAAGGAAGAGATAGTCGTTACAATCAATGAAAACACTCTCGTTAAAATGAATAAGGAGAAAAAGGCATTAACAGATGTAAAGGTTGGAGATACAGTAACCATCTGGTTTTTTGAGAAGGATAAAACTGCAAAGAGCATTGAGATAAAACCGAAGGCAGAGAAGAAAGAAGAAAAGAGAGGCGCCGAGCCGGCAATGCCCGCCAAGCCGGCCAAGAAATAATAATGATTAACATCAAACTGGCAGAACGCATGAAAAACTTGCCACCATACCTTTTTGCTGTCATCGATAAAATGAAGCAGGATGCGCTTGCAAAAGGAATTGACCTCATAGACCTGAGCATAGGAGACCCAGATATTCCGACGCCGAAACATATAATAGACGCCATGAAAACGGCAGTCGAAAAGCCTGTACACCACAGGTATCCCTCCTACGAAGGGATGCTTTCTTATAGAGAGGCTGTAGCAGGCTGGTATAAGCAGAGATTCAATGTAAGCCTCGACCCTAAAACAGAGGTGTTGTCCCTCATCGGTTCTAAGGAAGGCATCGGACACATCCCTCTTGCCTTCGTAAATCCGGGAGATGTTGTCCTTGTGCCTTCTCCGGGCTATCCTGTCTATCCTGTCGGAACAATGTTTGCAAGCGGCGAATCCCATATAATGCCCCTTAAGGAAGAAAACGGCTTTTTGCCTGACTTCAAGGCGATTCCTAAAGATGTTTTGAAGAGGGCTAAATTAATGTTCCTGAATTATCCCAACAATCCGACTGCTGCTGTTGCCTCAGAAGCCTTTTATAAAGAAGCAATAGCCCTTGCCGAAAAATACAACATAATCATATGCCACGATGCGGCATATTCGGAGATTTATTACGACAATGAAAAGCCGATAAGCTTTCTGAATGTTGACGGAGCTAAAGATGTTGGAATAGAGTTTCATTCGTTGTCAAAGACATATAACATGACCGGATGGAGAATAGGCTTTGCAGTAGGCAATAAGGATGTCATTGCAGGGCTTGGCAAGATTAAAACAAATCTTGATTCAGGCGTATTTCAGGCGATTCAGGAGGCATCCATAGTCGCGCTCCAGACAGAGGATTCTATACTGTCTGAAATCAGAAAGACTTATCAGGAGAGGAGAGATGCGCTTTACGAAGGGCTTAAAGGGCTTGGACTCCAGATAAATAAGCCTAATGCAACATTCTATCTCTGGACTAAAGCGCCTTCCGGCTTTGACTCAACAAAGTTCGTGGCACACCTCGTTGAGAAGGCAGGAGTGCTTGGCACTCCTGGTATCGGCTTCGGCGCGCATGGAGAAGGGTATATAAGATTTGCCCTTACACAAAATGTTAACAGGATAAAAGAGGCAGTGGAGAGGATAAAATTCGTGATGAGTACAGAATAAATTAAGAATTACAAATTAAAAATTATAAATTAAGGAAATTTCTATAATTCATAATTCGTAATTGTTAATTGTATTACTCATTACGTGTTACGGTTAATATGGCTGTAGTTTATATTGGCATTGGCTCAAACATTGGAAATAGACAGGCTAACTGCAAAAATGCCATAGAAGGATTGAAAAACAAAGGCATAGTCGTAAGAAAAGCTTCTTCCATGTATGAGACAGAGCCGTGGGGATTAAAAGAGCAGCCGAGATTTATCAACATGGCTGTAGAAGCAGAGACAGGTTTTTCGCCCGATGAATTATTAAGAGCGCTTAAAGACATAGAGAAAGAGATGGGCAGGGAAGAGACCGTTAAATGGGGACCTCGCATAATAGACCTTGACATACTGCTTTATGATGACATAGTAATTGATGTGGAACATTTGCATATACCTCATCCATTGCTTCATAAAAGGGACTTTGTCCTCATTCCAATGTCTGAAATTGCGCCTGACAAGGTGCATCCGACACTGAAAAAGAGCGTCAGACAGCTCAAGGAGGAGCTCAATGCTTAAGACCTTAAACATAAAAAGCAAGTCAAAAACCGAGTTTGTTGACATTACTGACGACATCCATGAGGCAATAAAAGAATCCGGTGTAAAAAGCGGTATCTGTTATATTTATGTTCCGCACACAACTGCCGGCATTACAACAAACGAAGGCGCAGATCCATCCGTCAAAAGGGATATCCTTACAACCCTCAACAAGCTCATTCCCTTTGAGGGCGACTATCAGCACATGGAAGGGAATTCTGCTGCCCATATAAAATCAACACTGGTAGGTGTGTCGCAGTTTGTCATAATAGAAGACGGCACGGCCATCCTCGGCACATGGCAGTCGGTCTATTTTTGTGAGTTCGACGGCCCCAGACACAGAAGGGTAATCGTCAAGATAGTCTAACTTGTCGGAAAAAGAACTACATACGGAGATCGATTTTCTCAAATCAGAAATTAAAAGACTGAGAAAATCCTTAAGTGAATTAACTCCACACCTCTCCACAATCCTTAAAAGACGCGGCTTTAGAATCTATAAAAAAGAACCATCCGATGACCTTCTGATCCCCAAAGAAAATTTCATAGATGAGTATTATGAAATGCTCAAAAAATATTCATTCAGACTTTTCTTAAGAGATATAATCAAACACCAGCCATTATTTACGCTGGCGCAGGTAACAAGATATTCTACAAGAGAGGTTACTGATGAATACATAAATTATCTTGTTAAGACAGGACTCGCAGTACCTGAAAACAGTACATATAGGCTAACAAGGGGTCATATTAAGAGCTTTGGCGAGACCCTTGAGTGGTTTTTGGCAGAGATATTCATACGGGAGTTTGCCACAGAAGCCACATGGGGAGTAAAGATGAAGAGGCCGGGTATAGGAGGAGATTATGACCTCCTTGCAAAGATAGACGGCTCAATTCTCTACATGGAAATAAAGTCCTCTCCGCCCAAGCAAGTATATCAGAAGGAAGTCAGCGCCTTTCTCGACAGGGTTTATGACCTTATGCCTGAGATAGCCATATTTTTTATGGATACAGAATTGAGGATGAAAGACAAGATGGTTCCGATGTTCGAAGAGGAGTTGAAGATCAGATTTACCAATCCGCCGGAGGTAAAAAGAATAGAAAGAGAGCTTTTTGAGATACAGACAGAAAGGCCAAAGATGTTTATAATAAATGCAAAGGACAGCATCATAAACAACATAGAAAAGGTCTTAGCAAGATATTTCAGGCATAAATCCGTAATCATATATGTTTAGTTAGCATATTATGGCCAGGAGGGACAATGGGTGAGAATAAGGTCTTATGTATTGTATGTGCATGGAGGGCTACGTGCCAGAAGCAGTTTTCGATGAAGGCCGGACAGAAATGCGCGGAGTTTGTGAGGGATGTGTCGATAAAAGAGGAAAAGGAAGAAAAGAGCGAGAAAGAAAAATAGTCGTTTATGTTGTCGTTTATTGACAATTAATTAGCATGGGAGTATATTAAAGTCAAATAGCAGCCGAGATCCATTCAAAGAATGGATGCGGGGGACCCAAATTTTGGGGCGTATTCCTTTATGGATAGGGAACTTCCATTCCCGAGCCCGTCAGCTAACCTCGTAGGCATGTGGAAGGGCAAAGGGTTTAGAAATTTAAAACCGCCGCCCGGCGGTTTTTTTATTTTTTCCTCTTGCCCCATCAGGAGGAAAAATATGCTGCGCGACAACGGCTCGCCGGTAAAAGGAGTTGTCCGATCCCTCGGCCTTGTTTTCGGAGATATCGGGACAAGCCCTATCTATACCCTTACCGTAATTTTTCTGCTTACCAAACCTACGTTAATCAATATAATCGGTGTCCTCTCCCTTATTTTCTGGACATTGATAGTGCTTGTTACCGTTGAATACGCATGGCTTGCAATGAGTCTCGGGAAAAAAGGAGAGGGCGGCACCATAGTGCTTAAGGAACTTCTCGTTCCCATGCTCAAGACCACGAGGCAAACGGCATTTATTACACTGATCTCTTTTGTCGGAATTTCCCTGCTTGTAGGCGACGGCGTTATCACGCCGGCTATAAGCATACTCAGCGCCGTGGAAGGAATTCTCCTGATCCCCGGATTCGAGAAGACAGAGCAGGAAATACTCATCGTTATAGCGGGGGTTATTGCAATCATCCTCTTTTCTTTTCAAAGAAAAGGAACCGAAAAAGTGGCCGGCGCATTTGGACCTCTCACGGTCTTATGGTTCTTATCGCTTACCATATCGGGGCTTTACTCTATACTTCATGTTCCTTCGGTAATAAAAGCCGTAAACCCCTACTATGCAATCAAGTTTTTTGCGGAAAACGGCATTGCCGGCTTTTTTGTGCTTTCCGAAGTCATTCTCTGCGCGACAGGCGGCGAGGCGCTCTATGCCGATATGGGGCATCTGGGACGCAAGCCGATTATCAGGGCATGGTATTTTGTATTCTTTGCCCTCGTCATTAATTATTTCGGACAGGGGGCATTTCTGATTCAACATCCCGATGCAAAGAATATACTTTTCGAGATGATATTTCATGAAGCGAGGATTCTTTATGTCCCTTTCCTAATCCTCAGCATTATCGCTACCGTTATAGCATCGCAGGCTATGATCAGCGGCATGTTCTCGATATTTTATCAGGCGATCACAACGCATATAATGCCTCTTTTCAAAGTGGATTACACCTCTACCGAACTGAGGTCGCAGATATACATCGGTTTTGTTAACTGGTTTTTACTTATATCGGTGCTTTTCATAATGTTCGAATTCAGGGAATCAAGCCGTTTGGCAGCCGCATATGGTCTTGCTGTTACGGGGACAATGACCCTTACAGGCATTATGATGACATGGATATTTTATTTGAAAAACAAGCCGGTGAAGGCAGGCATTTCCTTACTGGTAACCCTTGCCGATATAGCATATCTCTTGTCGAACATGCACAAAATACCTCATGGCGGCTACTGGTCGATTATTATAGCGCTCATCCCGCTCGGCATAATTATGCTGTATACATCGGGACAAAAAAAGTTGTGCCGGTCGCTACAATCAATGAATCTGGAAGTCTTTCTTGAAAAGTACAATCAGGCATACAAGAATCTGCGCAAAATAGGAGGCACCGCACTCTTTTTTGCGCGGGATATACAAAAAATCCCGCCCTATATCGGCACCAGCATGTTCAACAACGGCATTATTTACGAGGACAATATCATTGTATCGATAGTCAGACGTGATGATCCCTTCGGTGTTACCGGCTTTTTCAAGAGAGAGATTGCCGCCGGTTTGCGGCATTTCGAAATTCAAATGGGATACATGGAACCGGCGGATGTAGAGGAAATATTGAAAGAGGCGGGAATCGATGAGAAGGTCATCTTTTATGGTCTTGAAGATATATTTACCAAGAATATTATCTGGAAGCTGTTCTCAATGATAAAAAAATTGACCCCGGCATATGTCCAGTTTTACAAGCTCCCGCCGAATAAGCTCCACGGGGTCATTACGAGGATTTCAATGTAGAAAATAGCGGATGCATGGTTCTACGTCTTTTCGCCCTTGCCCGGCTTCAGCCGTTTCAAAAGTCTTTCCGCATCGAGCGTATTAAGAACATCATCCTTTTCAAGCCATCCCCTTCTGGCAATGGATACACCATACAGCATGTAGTCGTATTGATTGGTCACATGGGTATCTGTGGCTATAACGATTGGTATTCCCATTTCCTTTGCCCTTTTGGCATAGGTATCGTTGATATCAAGTCTTAAAGGATAGGCATTTATCTCAATGGCAGTGCCTGTCTTTTTAGCAACTTTGAGTATTTCGTCCATATCCACATCATAAGCATCCCTTTGTCCTATGAGCCTTCCTGTGGGATGCGCTATTATGCTTACATACGGGTTTTTCATTGCAGCTACTAAGCGGTATGTTAATTGTTTTTTTTGCTGCTTAAATCCTGAATGTATAGAGGCAACAACAATATCGAGATCTTTAAGCACATCATCGGATATATCTAAACTACCATCGCTCCTTATATCCACCTCAACACCATGTATAATCCTAAAGCCTTTGAGCTTTTTATTTATGGCATCTATCTCTTTTTTCTGCTCCAGAAGCCTTTCGCCGGTTAATCCGTGTGCAATACCAAGTCCTTTGGAATGGTCTGTTATGGCAATATATGAATACCCATAATCCCTGGCTGCATCCACGAGCTGTTCAAATGTGTGGCTTCCGTCGCTCCATTTTGAGTGCACATGGAGGTCGCCCTTAATATCCTCTAATGTAATAATTTCTGGAAGCCTTCCCTCCAGTGCCGCCTCGATCTCCCCCTGGTCTTCCCTCAATTCAGGAGGTATGTAAGGAAGCCCTAAAATCCTGTACACATCTTCTTCCTTCTCTCCGCCCACTTTTTTATTGTCCTTTTCACGAAATATCCCGTATTCATTGATCTTAAGCCCTTTCTTCATGGCCATCTCTCTGAGCCTTATATTGTGAGCCTTGCTCCCTGTAAAATACGCCAGCGCTGCGCCGTAGGATTCCTTTTCCACAACCCTTAAATCCACCTGAAGGTCTTCATGGATTATTACACTTGATTTTGTAGGTCCATGCATCAAGACCTCTTTTACATGGGGGAGATGCACAAAAACACGCATAACTTCTTTCGGATTGTCGGATGCTGCAAGGATATCAATATCCTTTATGGTATCCTTCCATCTCCTCAAACTCCCTGCAAGGTCTATTTTTGCTACAGGCGATTTCTTCTTAAGATGTTCAAGGATGTCATTGGCTATTGGAAGAACCCTTCCGAGGGGCCGGCGCTCCTTGCCTCTTTTCAACATCTCTATTCCCTTTAAGATATTCTCTTCTGTCTTTTCTTTAATTCCCGGAAGCCCTGCCAGTTTATGCTCTGAAGCAAGCCTTTCAAGGTCGTCAATACCCTTGACTTTTAATTTCTCATAAAGCAATTTCGATGTCTTCGGCCCAAGACCCGGCACAGAAAGAAGGGTTAAGAGACCTTCGGGTATTTCATGCTTTAGCTCTTTATGGACTTGCATCTTTTCTGTCTTTAAATACTCCTCAATCTTTCCGGCTAAGTCCTGACCGATTCCTGGTATTTTCAATAGTTCATCTTTTGAAATGTCCTCAACGCTTTTCGGCATCCCTTCAATATTCTGCGCAGCCCTTCTGTATGCCCTTATGCGGAAAGGATTCTCTCCCTTTATCTCAAGGAGATCTGCGATTTCATTGAATATTTTTGCGATCTCCTGATTTTTCATTTCAGCATCTCCATCAATTCCCTTGCATTCTTAGGCGCATAGCCGTTATAGTCGTTATTGAAATAGATAAAGACATTTTTCCCTTCTTTTAAATAACCCTTTATTCGCTTCGCATCTCTTTTAAGTTCTGACTTTGAATAGAATGTTGCATAACTTCCTCCTTCGCCGTGCCTTCTTATGTAGACGAAATCAGATGTAACAGGGAGATCATCGATGAACTCTGGCCAGTCTGCCATGCAGAGGCTGACATCATCTTCTCTGCATAAATTGATAACATCGTCAGTTATCCAGCTTTTGTGCCTAAATTCGAGGGTATTCCTTACAGGATATTGTTTAAGTAATTTAAGGAAGTGATCCAATCTTTCAATGTCAATCTTAAATCCCGGAGAGAACTGCCACAAAACAACCTTTAGCTTCTCTTTTAACCGTAATGCCCTTTCAAAAAATAATTCCAAAGGCTGCTCAGGGTCTATAAGTCTTTTTAAAAGGGTGATAAAACGATTTCCTTTTAATGAGAAAACAAAATCAGGAGGCGTTTCCTTGTACCACTTTTCGAATGTTTTCTGAAGAGGTAGTCTGTAAAACGTGACATTTAATTCCACAGTATCAAAGGTTGTGCAGTAATGCTCAAACCACTTCCTTTGCGGCAAATCTTCAGGATAAAAGTTTCCCCTCCAGTGCCAGTAATTAAACCCGCTGCAGCCGATTCTCAGTTCAGGCATATATGAATTGTAGCACTTTTATTGCTACAGGAGATTGTTCCGAATCATAATGGCCTGATTGACAGACGAGAGTATTACGAGAACAGGTTCAATTTCTTCTGATCCCTAAAGACGATATAAGAACTATTTTTACAGTGTAACTTCTTAATTTTACTGAATAATGAATTCTTCTGTTTTCTTAGAGCTTCTTTCAGTGATGCAAGTCTCAATAACTTGTTCTGAAGTCTTGTTATCTGCCTCTTTAGTTCCGCAGGGTTGAGTCTCGCATAAAGCTTTTTCAATTGTCCTTTCTCTCCCTCTAAAACATATTGATGAATTCAGAACCATTGTCTGAATCTATCCCCTTTATCTCAAACGGTAACCGCTCTATTATCCCTTGCAAGGCTTCAAATACCCATACCTGTGCCTTGTTCCTGACTGCCTGTGTCTCTGTCCAACTCGTACATACATCTGTAACATTCAGTGTCTGGATAAATTCTCCCTTTCCATCCCCTCCGTCATGCCCCACAAGATCTATCTCTACAAAACCAGGCCTCTGCTCATCCCACTCTGAATATATCCTTATCGGTATCTGGTTCTTTAGCAGTGTCCCCGGCTTTGTACGGCTTTGTATTGGAAAACTAAAGAGAACCGTCCCCTTTAGTTTCTTTAGTCCCCTTTAGTTTCTTTAGTTTCATCCATATGTAGTGAACTTATACAATACATTGACTTAAAACTAAACAATTGATAGTATTAACTATGCCAATAAAAAGGTTGCTTGTACTATTCGCACTTTTAGTCTTTATCTGTGCACCTTCGATTGACAGCATAGCTTGCGATGACTGCACAACACCGCTACAGGGGAAAGGACTTGATGATAATGATCACTTTTGCTCCATCTGCTTCAATGCCATTGAAGGATTTGATTCTGACAGTTATAAAATCTTCCTTTTAGGAATTCCGTTCAAATATCAGACAACTATTATTGTTTATCTAAAAGTGTTTTTTCCAATCAATAAACCGCCACAGGCATAGCCGTTAATCAATTTTTAACTGCAGTTTAGTTCTTATGTATTTTGGATTGTTAAGTTCATGGTATAAAACCTGTATAGGAATTAAAGACTTCTAACGGGGGAAACCAGGAGTTAATGAATATGAGATCTTTTGTTTTATATGTCCTAATGCCGTTAATCATATTATTCCCAAGTGTCACTTATGGACAAACAAGAACACTCAATATTGTCTATACAGGCGGCGTGAATGGCGAGCTTGAACCATGCGGTTGCTCTCCAAAAAGTGATTTTGGAGGTGTTGCAAGGCGAGCAGGTTACCTTACTGAACATCGAAAGACGCTTTCTCCTTATATTCTCATTGATGCCGGGAATTTTCTCGATAAGGATACCCCTCAGGGGAGGCTCAAGGCCGAGGCAATGCTGAAGGCTTTTAGCATAATGAAATATGATGCAGTAGCTTTTTTAAAAATGGAGAAGGAATTCCCTTACAGCTTCTTTTCCCGGGTTTTGAAGAAATATAAAATTCCTGTTATCTCTGATATGCCTCAATATAGACAATCTATCTCTATAACGCATAATACTTTTCATGTCAATGTTAGCGTAAACCCGATGAATTATCAAAAGGGCAAATTGAATATCCTTCTTACAGACCAGCCTACCCCCTTGTCATTCCCCGATTTAATCGGGGAATCCAGAGGGCATGTTTCTGAGATTAAACCCGTGAAAGTATGGAATATCATCATGCTCTCATCAGGAGAAATCCTTGAAGAGCCTCTCAGTATAAATGGAACGATTATTGTAAGTGGTTATCCAAAAGGAGAGAGATTGGGTATCCTGACGCTACAGATTGATAGCGGTGGAGAGATTTTAGGATTTAAACACAAGTGGCAGGCGCTTGGCAAAGATATAAAAGAAGATATAAATGTCCGAAAGGCATTAAAGGAGTACGATGCCGGAGTTGCAAAACTTTTAAAAGATGACTACAAACCGCCGGCAGATACCCATTACCTTGGTGTTTCTAAATGTGGAGAGTGTCACCAGCCCTTTGTGGAAAGCTGGAAGAAGACAAGACATGCCGGCGCCTTTTCCTCGCTTGAGCGGGCTGGCAAGTCCGGAGACCCTGAGTGTATAAAGTGTCATACTGTCGGCTTTGGTGAGAAAGGAGGTTTTTACAGCGCTAAAATAACGCCAATGCTGACAAATGTTCAGTGTGAGGCGTGTCACGGACCTGGCAGAGATCACCTTTTAGATTTGTCGAAGCCGATGCAGCCTGTGGCGGAATCTGTCTGCCTAAAATGCCATGCAAAGAGCGCAAGTCCTGATTTTAATTATCCAGTTTATCTGGAGAAGATCAAACACAAATAATTGGAAGGATAATGTCAAAAGTTTTATGAAAAAAGAGGGTGAATATATGAGAAGAATAAACCATAATAAGGAACTGGATTCCCCGATTTAATCGTGGAATGACATCTTCTTTCCTGTCATTCTCTGGCTTGACCAGAGAATCCAGATTAAAGAATGGGGAATTACAGGCAGAGGGGGCAGGCAAAATATAAACAATGCATTGACAATTAAGGTTTTTAAGTATTTTTGCTTAAAAAGTTTTGACAATACTATTGGAAAACAAAGGAGGACTGGGATGAGCTTTAAAAAAATGTTTTTGGTGTTAATGGTATTGGCCGTAGCGTTTTCACCATTAAGAGTAGGGTCAGAGACTTCTATCAAAGGTATCTATGCCCAATTACCGGGGCATCAATTTAAATTTGACGGTAAAACAGTTGAGGTAATAGAATTTTTAAGCTTCTACTGTGACGCTTGTTATTCCTTTGGAAAGTCAATCCCTGTTATCAAAGGAAGCTTCCCAAAAAAGATTAAATGGAAGACCAGCCCAATTTACTGGGGAAAGGGTTCTCCAAAACCAGGAGAGGCGTATTTTCTTGCAGAGGAGGCCGGCAAAGGAGAAAAGATGAAGGAAGCCCTTTTCCATGCCCACTTTGTTGAAAGAAAGAACATAGGCGATATAAAAGCGCTTGAAGAGATAGGACAAAAGATAGGGCTTGGCGTTGATTTTAGCAAAAGACTCAGGGCAGGGGATAAGGCTAAAGATGCTCAGAAGGCGCTGGATATGGCTCGTGCGTACGGCGTTGATGAAACCCCCACATTAATCATTGCCGGTAACATTATGACCAATCCCCATGCGTTTAATCACAATATTGATGCCTTCAGGGAAAATGTTATGACGATTCTGAGGAGTATACTTAAATGAAACAGATAGTAATAATCTTGATGCTTATTGTTGCGGGATTAGTCCTTTTCTTTATACCAAAGGAAGAGAAGGGACAGAGGGCTGTCGTTGCAGTTGGTCTTAAAGCGCCTGACTTTGAGTTGCCGGAATTAGATACTAACAGAAAGGATTCATCCATGATATGGCGTTTCTCGGAGTTGAAAGGGAAGGTTGTATTTATAAACTTCTGGGCCTCATGGTGCGATGAATGCAAAAAGGAAAAGCCTACTATGCAGAGGCTTTATGAGAAGATGCAGGGCAAGTCCTTCCAAATGCTCACCATAGCTTACAGAGACGCACCAGAAAAGGCTATGGCGTATATGAGGGAAAATGGCTATACCATGCCTGTGCTTCTTGATGACGACGTAAAGGTTGCGAGAAACTATGGGGTCAGAGGGGTACCTGAAACCTATATTATTGACAGAGAAGGCATCGTAAGAGAGAAGATAATCGGTCGGATGACATGGGACAGTCCTGAAGCTATAGAGCTTATTGAAAAGTGGCTTAAGTGACTTCTTGCGGAGAAATGATTCGCAAACTTTATTTTTAGCAACCCAATCTGACATAATAATTTGTTATGGAACCAGCGCTCATCATAAGGCAGATAGCCATCACTGCATTGCCAATCCTCATCGCTATAATACTGCATGAGGTTGCGCACGGCTTTGTGGCAAACAAGCTGGGAGACCCGACTGCTAAAATGCTAGGCAGGCTTACTCTCAATCCCATTGCGCATATCGACGTTTTTGGAACAATAGTAATGCCGCTATTGTTGTTTATACTTACCAGCGGCCAGTTTGTATTCGGCTATGCAAAGCCTGTCCCTATCAATCCTTATAATTTCAAAAATCCCAAGCGGGACATGGCAATATCTGCAGCAGGAGGCCCTGCAACGAATATATTGCTGGCCATTTTTAGTGTATTGGTTCTGAAATATGCAGTAATCCCTGCATCAGCCTTTGTACCTGGTGATGTGGTGGCTAAAGTCTTGAAGCCTCTGGTAGCAATGCTTACAGCAAGCGTGAGCATCAATGTGATACTTGCATCTTTTAATCTGATACCAATTCCGCCATTGGACGGCGGCAGGGTTCTCATGGGAGTTCTCCCTCACAAACAGGCGGCAGCCCTTGGAAAAATAGAGCCGTTCGGAATGATTATAGTTCTCGTACTTGTCGCAACAGGTATGGCAAGTTATATAATAATGCCTTTAATAAGATTGTTTCTGGGCTTGATCGGTATGGTGTAAAGGAGATTTGATGAGTAGAGAGCGCGTTTTGAGCGGCATGCAGGCAAGCGGAAAACTTCATCTCGGAAACCTTGTGGGAGCCTTAAAGAACTGGGTAGAACTTCAGGAAAAATACGACTGCTTTTATTTTGTTGCAGATTGGCATGCCCTCACAACAGGATATGCAGATCCATCCACTATAAAGGAGAGCACGCATGACCTCCTGATAAATTTTATAGCTGCCGGCTTAGATCCCGATAAATCCACAATCTTCATACAATCAATGCTTCCGCAGCATGCTGAATTGCATCTCCTTCTTTCGATGATTACTCCCACGGGATGGCTTGAGAGGGTTCCTACTTACAAAGAAAAGCAGGAGCAGTTAAAGGACAAAGACCTTTCCACTTACGGCTTTTTGGGCTATCCTGTTTTGCAGACAGCAGACATAATTATTTACAGAGCAAAATTTGTCCCTGTCGGAATTGACCAGTTTCCGCACCTCGAAATATCAAGGGAGATTGCGAGGAGATTCAACTACCTCTATAAAGAAGTCTTCCCAGAGCCTGAGGGATTGCTTACAGAATTCCCCAAGGTTCCTGGACTTGACGGAAGAAAGATGTCGAAGAGCTATGACAATGCGATTTATCTTAGCGACTCTCCGGAGGTTGTAGAGCAGAAGATAAGAACAATGATGACAGACCCTGCGAGAAAGAGAAAGACGGATAGGGGAGAGCCTGAGCTTTCGCCTGTTTATCAATTGCACAAGATATTTTCTTCAAAAAAGGAGCTTGAAGAGGTTACCCACGGATGCAGGACTGCAGGCATTGGATGCATTGATTGCAAAAAGATACTCATAAAGAATGTCTTTACATACATGGAGCCTATATGGAAAAAGAGGAATGAGATGATTTCGAATCCGGATGTGGTTCTTGAGATAGCCAAGAAAGGCTCGGAAAAAGCAGGAAAGATTGCTGAAGAGACCATGAAGCTCGTAAGAGAGGCAATGGGATTGTCTTAATGTCAATCGCTGATGAATTAACCTGAAGAATAAAATCCTCTAACCCCACAATTTCCCATGCAGTGTGATAAACTTTAATCATGCCACCTCTTATTCTTGTTACAAACGACGATGGTGTTCATTCGCCGGGAATAATCGCCCTTCTCAAGGCGATGAAGGAGATAGGTGATGCGTATGTTGTTGCACCTGACAGGGAAAGGAGTGCGGTCGGCCATGCCCTTACGCTTCACAGGCCTTTGAAGGTCGAGGAATTGCGCGAAAATGTGTATAGCGTAAACGGCACACCAACAGATTGCGTTGCCCTTGCCATCCACAAGATATTGCCGAGGAAGCCTGACCTTGTTGCATCAGGAATAAACAGGGGTGCAAATCTTGGCGATGACATAACCTATTCGGGAACAGTCTCTGCTGCAATAGAAGGCACTATTCTGAGTGTCCCTTCATTTGCTATTTCACTTGTGGGAGACAAGCCTTTTCACCACGAGACTGCAACCCCTTTTGCCATAAATATTGCCAGATACATTCTTGAAAAGTCTTTGCCATACGACACGTTGCTCAATGTAAATGTTCCCAATGTGCAAAGAAGAGACATGATTAAGGGTATAAGAATCACAAGGCAGGGCAAAAGGGTGTATGATAATGCGATACAGGACACTTATTCCCCATGGGGCGACAAACACTACTGGATAGGAGGAGGAACGCCTTACTGGGAGCAGGGAGAGGATATGGATATTCAGGCTGTACTTGGTAATTATGTATCTATAACACCCATTCATCTAGATTTAACAAATTATGAGGCGCTGGAGTATTTGAAAAAGACATGGAAAGGTTAATTAATAACGTATTTATGGCTGCCACTGATAAGATTTTAGGCGGAGAATCAGATGAATAAATACGATGTAATCATAGTTGGCGCAGGGCCTGCCGGGATCTTTTGTACCATGGAGCTTATGGAGAAGGCTCCTGATTTAAAGGTCCTCATTGTCGAAAAGGGAAAAGACATCGATAAGCGCCAATGTCCTATGGATGCCTGCGGTGTTCCTTGCATGTCATGTCCTGAATGCGACCTTGTAAGCGGTTGGGGCGGTGCCGGTGCATTCAGCGACGGCAAGCTCAACCTCTCTCCTGAAATAGGCGGATTCCTTTCGAGATATGTTGATATGGCTGCGCTTCAAACATTAATAGAGTATGTGGACAGTGTGTATGTGAAGTGCGGGGCTCCTGAAAAGCTTTACGGCGGCGATGAAAAGGAGATTGCAAGGATAAAAGACATTGCTGCAAAGAACGACCTTACATTTGTACCCTCGAAAATAAGGCATATAGGCACAGACAGATGCAGGGATGTGCTGAAAAGGATGAGGGATGCTGTCAATGAAAGAGTTTCTACGATATTCGAAAATGATGTGCAGCGCATAATCATTGAAAAGAGGAAGGCTGCCGGCATAAAGCTAAAAGATGGCCAGGAGATATATGCGGATTATGTAATCCTTGCTCCGGGAAGGGCATCGGCCAAATGGCTTGAGTCAGAATCCAGAAGGCTTAAACTTACCCTCCTCAAAAATCCTGTGGATATCGGCGTAAGGGTCGAGGTTCCTGCGCCGGTGCTTGAGCCTCTTACAAGTATTACCTATGAACCGAAGTTGATATTTTATTCAAAAAAGTTTGACGATAAGGTGAGGACATTCTGTGTTAATCCTTATGGAGAGGTAGTGAAAGAGCATATAAAGGATATATGGACCGTAAACGGCCACAGTTATGCTGAGAGGAGAACAAACAACACAAACTTCGCAATCTTGGTAAGCACCTTTTTCACAGAGCCTTTTGACGAGCCGATATCATACGGCACATACATAGCAAGGCTTGCCAATTTCCTCGGCGGAAGTGTTATTGTCCAGAGGTTGGGAGATCTTGTAAAAGGAAGACGTTCGACTTATGAGCGCATATCAAAAGGGATTGTTGAGCCTACTTTAAAAGATGCGACTCCTGGAGATTTAAGTTTTGTCCTTCCATATCGTCACCTATCAGATATTATAGAGATGTTAGAGGCATTGGACAGAATCGCTCCGGGTGTGAATTCAAGGCATACGCTTCTTTACGGCGTAGAGGTGAAGTTTTATTCAATGCAGGTTAAGCTTACAAACAGCCTTGAGACAGAAATTAAAAATCTGTTTGCCATCGGTGATGGAGCCGGTGTCAGCAGAGGGCTTATTCAGGCATCTGCATCAGGGGTAATAGCAGCACGGGAAATATTGAGAAGACATGGAAGATTATAAAAGACTCAGGGATATGATGGTTGAGTATCAGTTAATCCCAAGGGGGATAAAGGATGAGCGTGTCCTTGCTGCCATGAGGAAGGTGCCGAGACATCTGTTTGTCCCTGAATTTATAAGGCACAGCGCTTATGACGACATGGCGCTTCCCATCGGCGATGACCAGACAATATCCCAGCCTTATATGGTTGCTGTAATGACAGAGCTCCTGGAATTAAATGGCGATGAGAGGGTGCTTGAAGTCGGCACCGGCTCAGGATATCAGGCGGCAATACTTGCTGAACTGTCAAAAGAGGTTTATACGATAGAGAGATTCTCTATGCTTGCGGATGAAGCAGGGAGGCGTTTGACAGACCTCGGATACGAAAATGTTTATGTAATAGTTAGCGATGGTACAAAGGGATTGGAGGATAAAGCACCCTTTGATAGGATTATAGTTACTGCTGCTGCGCCAAAGATTCCAGAGCCTCTAATAAATCAGCTTAAGGATGGCGGGATTATTGTAGCACCTGTTGGAGAGAGGTTTTCACAGATATTGATTAAGGGCAAAAAAGAAAAGGGCATTCTTGTTGAAGAATACCACACTCCATGCGTGTTTGTGCCCCTCGTGGGAGAATACGGATGGAAAGGATAATTTGTTGCTTAAATTTGTAATTAATATGTCATTTAAATATTAAGATAAAAAAGTTCTTGACCTTTAGTTTCTAAACTAATAAAATATTTAATTATGAGAAGAGAGAAGTCCATATACGAGTTGCAGGCAGAGATCTGTAAGATACTCTCCAGCCCAAAAAGGATAGAGATAATCAGCGCCTTGAAGGATGGGGAGAAGACAGTCACAGAGCTTGTAGATATCCTGGGAACTCCAAAGGCCAATGTATCTCAGCATCTTGCTGTCATGAGGCTTAAGGGCATACTGAAAAGCAGAAGGGACGGCGTGAATATCTATTACAGTATAGCCAACCCTAAAGTAGTTCAGGCATGCGCCCTCATGAGGGAAGTCCTTAACGAACTGCTTACGGAAAGAGGCAGGATGGCCAAACTGGTCAGAAGGGCATAACTCAGCTATTCATTTTCCACCGATTCCACCGACTCGCATCTAAAATTCAGGCTTGACATATTTTATAATTCCATGTTATTACTTATAGGCTTTTTTTAGCCCTCAAGAGTGTTATAGATTATTCATATTGCTATAATGCAAGCGCTATAACGCAAAACGCAAATGGAGGAACCTTCAATGGCCATTGCAACATTTAAGGGAGGAATTCATCCCTCTGACAAGAAGGAGCTTTCCAAAGACAAGGCAATCTCTCCCACAAAACCACCCAAAAGAGTCGTTATTCCACTTGCACAGCACATAGGCGCACCGTGCAAGCTAACTGTAAGCGTCGGTCAGGAAGTGAAAAAAGGCGAGGTCATCGGCGCTCCAGAAGGGTTTGTCTCTGCGCCTGTCCACTCATCGGTTTCCGGAAAGGTGATAGCAATAGGAGAGTTTCCTAATGCGATAGGAAGAATGGTTATGTCTGTTGTAATCGAGAACGACGGAAAAGAGGAATGGACTTCATTAAAGGACAATCCAGACTATATGAAACTCTCTTCCGATGAATTAAAAGGAAAGGTGAAGGACGCAGGAATAGTCGGAATGGGAGGCGCTGCATTCCCGACACATGTGAAGCTTTCTCCGCCTAAGGAAAAACCCGTCGATGTGGTTATTCTTAACGGCGCCGAGTGCGAGCCTTATCTTACAGCAGACTACAGGCTTATGATAGAGAGACCAAAGGATGTAGTGGAAGGCTTAAAGGTTTTAATGAGAGTCCTCGGAGTTAATAAAGGATTTATAGGAATAGAGGACAACAAGCCTGATGCAGTTGAGGCTATGAAGCAGGCTGCTTCAGGAGAGTCTAATATCCAAGTATGCGCGCTTGAAGTGAAATATCCTCAAGGCGCAGAAAAGATGCTTATAAAGGCAACTGTTGACAGGGAAGTTCCTCCGAGAGGGCTTCCGATGGATGTCGGCGTTGTTGTCCACAATATCGGCACAGCAGTAGCAATTTATGAGGCAGCAAGATACGGCAAGCCGCTTATAGAGAGGATTGTTACAGTCACAGGAGAAGGAATAAAAGAGCCGAAGAATCTTATGGTAAAAATAGGAACTCCGGTGTCTGAATTAGTGGAAGAGTGCGGAGGATTGAAATCAGAGGCGGCAAAGATCGTATCCGGCGGTCCGATGATGGGATTTGCCCTCTATTCGCTTGATGTGCCTGTAACCAAAGGGACATCCGGAATTCTCGTACTTTTAGAAGAAGAAGTTGTCCATGCAGAAGACTTCGGGCCATGCATAAGATGCGGCAGGTGCATTGATATATGTCCGATGGGACTTATGCCTTCAATGTTGAGCGTGCTGTCGGAAAGGGGTTTTTATGAAGAGGCGAAGGATTACAACCTCTTTGACTGCTTTGAGTGTGGCTCATGCACATATGTATGCCCGTCAAAAAGGCCTATAGTACAATTTATAAGACTTGCCAAATCATTGGTAAAACCATAAGAAAAGTGTCCGTGACAGTTAACAGTGACAGTTACTGACACAGACACTAATTACTGACACTGTTTTTGGAGGTTAAATTGGCAGAGGTAAAGAAAGAACATCAATTAATCGTCTCTGTTAGTCCCCATATAAAGAGCGAAGAGACCACAAGCAGGATTATGTGGAGCGTGAGCGCCTCACTCCTCCCTGCAGCAGTAATGGGAGCCTATTTTTTTGGCCCGAGGGCGGTATTTACCTTAGCGCTCGCAATAATAGCCGCTATGATCTCGGAGCATATATTCCAAAAAGGTCTAAAAAGAAAGGTTACTGTTACAGACGGAAGCGCATTCCTCACAGGATTGCTGTTAGGAATGAACCTGCCTCCGGCTGTTCCTTTTTATATTCCGGTCATAGGCTCTTTTGTGGCGGTAGTTATAACAAAACAGTTGTTCGGAGGATTGGGATTCAATGTGTTTAACCCTGCATTAATCGGAAGGGCATTCCTCCTAATCTCATTCCCGAGACTCATGACAATTTGGAAAGAGCCTACAGCAGCGTTCGTCCATCTTGATGCAAAGACCACTGCAACACCGCTTGGAATATTAAAAGAAGAAGGAGTGGCAAAGCTGATGGAGGTATTCGGAGACAAGATTAATCTATATACACAGCTTTTTGTAGGCCACAGGGCAGGCTCCATAGGAGAGACATCATCAATCGCGCTCCTCATAGGCGCTGCATTCCTTTTATACAGAGGTTATATTTCATGGCATATCCCTGTGTCATTCTTAGGCACAGCGGCTGTTATGGCATGGATATTCGGGGGGTTATCTGGTAATGGGGGAGCTCTGTTTGCAGGAGACCCCATAGTTCATCTTTTAAGCGGCGGTATGCTCCTTGGCGCATTCTTCATGGCAACAGATTATGTTACATGCCCTTCTGTCAAGAAGGGGCAAATACTTTTCGGCATAGGCTGCGGATTTCTGACAATGCTCATAAGGCTTAAAGGCGGCTATCCAGAAGGCGTAATGTTTGCCATACTCCTCATGAACTGTTTCTCTCCTCTTATAGACAGAGGCTTTAAGACCAATGTCTTCGGAACAATAAAACAGTCAAAGGAGATTAAAAAATGACAGGCAAGGACATTATTAAGATAACCATAAACCTCGTTGTTATATATCTCATCGGCGGACTTATCCTTGCTGCTGTTTATGCCAAGACATCGCCGATAATGTATAAAAACGCCGTGATCGCCAAGGATAGGGCTCTTAAAAAGCTCATACCTGATGCGGACAAAATAGAAAAGATGGGCGACTGGACAATACACGAGAAAAAGGCAGAGTACTTTGTTGCCAGAAAAGGAGAGGAAATTATCGGTTATATAATTCAGTCCTTCGGCAAGGGATATTCAAGCTATATCAATGTATTGATTGCTGTTGATAAAGACCTTAAGGTTCAGAAAATAGATATCCTCTCCCATGCAGAGACACCCGGACTTGGAGACGAGATAGAGAAGGACGAGTTTAAAAATCAGTTTAAAGGCAAAGATATTGACCGTATAAAACTTGTAAAGACAGAGCCAACAGAATATATACAGGCAATAACAGGAGTAACTATTTCCTGTAGGGCGGTTACCGACGATGCGGTCAAAAAGGGTCTAAGCCATCTTATTAATATCGCAAAAGGAGGAACAGATGGCGCAGCACAGCGCAATTAATTATAAAGAGCTTATACTGAACGGAATTGTCAAGGAAAATACCATATTCAAGCTTGCTCTCAGCCTCTGTCCTGCAATTGCTGTTACAAGCGGACTGAAAAATGGGGTCTTAATGGGCTTTGCTGTTTTGTTTGTGCAGGTCATGGTTAACTCGACAATCTCTTTAATGAGAAAATTTATCCATCCTAGAATAAGACTTCCAATATTCATGCTTGTCATATCAGGATGGGTTACTGTCACAGATATGTCTATGGCTGCCGCTTTCCCTGATGTTTACAAGCAGATGGGTCTTTATATTCAGCTGATAGTCGCCTTTGCATCCATCCTTGCGAGGGCAGAGATGTTTGCGAGCAAAAACAAGATTGCTCCGTCAATGGCAGACGGTATAGGCATGGGAATCGGTTTCTTGTTTGCCCTAACTGTAATCAGTTTTTTCAGAGAGATACTTGGCAAAGGGGCATTATGGGGATTCCCGATAATCAATGCAAAACCCCTTTTAATAATGATTCTGCCGGCAGGAGGCTTTCTTGCAGTGGGAATATTGATGGCATTCTTTAACTGGATAGATGCAAAATATTTGAAAGGCAGGTCTTCGCATCATTAATGGAGGTTTCAGATGAATCTTGATTTTACGAAGCTTTTTGAGCTTATCATAGCATCATCTCTTATCAATAATTTCGTATTTACGAGGTTCTTAGGCCTCTGCATATTCTTCGGAGTCTCTAAAAAGATGGAGACTGCTGTAGGCATGAGCATCACATTTACTGCAGTCATGATGATAAGCGCTGCGGTAATCTGGTTTATCTTTAATTATGTGATGGTTCCCCTCGATATAACGTTTTTGAAAATCATTGTCTTCATCGGCATCGTTGCAGGACTGGTGCAGGCATCCGATACAATCATGAGAAAGATGGCTCCTGGTTTGTATTATAAGCTTGGTATCTACCTTGCCCTTATCTCGACAAACTGCATTATCCTTGCGGTTCCGCTTATAAGCGCCGGAGAAAAATATAACTTTATCGAGACTCTTGCATTCGGCTTAGGCTCAGGAATCGGTTTTGCGCTCGCATTGATAATAATGGCGAGCATCCGTGAAAAGTTAGAGCTTGCAGATGTGCCGGCTCCCTTCAGGGGCCTGCCGATGGCCTTTGTTATTACGGGCCTTATTGCCCTTGCTTTTACAGGTTTCTCTGGATTGATAACGCTTTGATTATGATAAAAAAGACTGCGCTCAGTGCGTTACGACTATAAGGAAGGAGTAACAATGCAGAATACATCGACAATAAAAAAGACAAGTCTGTTTGCTATAGCTTTTCTATTCCTCGGCGCTTCTACCCTCTATGCCGGTGTAGGCGCTGCTGTAGAGGCAAAGGAGTATGTAGATATTATTCAAGTACTGAAGTTCACTCTGATATTTCTTGCAGGTCTTGGCGCCATATTCGGTTTCGGATTGGCATTTGCCGCAAAAAGATTCTCTGTAAAGATAGATCCGAGGGTTGAGCAAGTAAAGGATGTCCTTGCCCATGCCCATTGCGGCGCATGCGGCTATGCAGGATGCGAGCAGTATGCAGAGGCTGTTGTTAACAATCCCGATGTCTCGCCGAATCTCTGCATACCGGCCGGAGCAAAGAGTGCAGAGGCAATAGCATTGATTACAGGCAAAAAGGCCGAAGTTAAGGAGCCTCAATTCGCAAGAATAATGTGTCAGGGAAGCTGGAGCAAGTCAACAAAGAGATTTAAATACGAAGGCGTTCAGGACTGCAGGGCAGCGGTTTTGGCAGGAGGGGGCGACAAATCCTGCATATACGGATGCCTCGGCTACGGTACATGCGCAAGGGTCTGCCCTTTTGGCGCTATAACCATGAATAACGACCATCTGCCTGTTGTTGATATGACAAAATGCACAGGATGCAGAAAATGCGAGGCAGCATGCCCTAAGAAAGTCATCGAGGTATTGCCTGCAACAAAGGCTGTGCTTGTTTCATGCCACTCAAAGGACAAAGGAGTGGATGTAAGGAAGCACTGTCAGGTCGGATGCATTGCATGCAGAAAGTGCGTCAAGGTCTGTCCGTTCGATGCGCCTTCCATTTCGAATAATCTCTCACGGATTGACATCAACAAATGCAGGGTATGCGGCCTGTGCGTGGGACCATGTCCTACAAATGCCATTGTGGACTTCATCCCCCAGAGACCTAAAGCGTTTGTCACCGACAAGTGCATAGGATGCCAGATATGCACGAAGCTATGCCCTGTGAACGCAGTTAGCGGAGAGCAGAAGAAGAAACACTCTATAGACCAGAGCAAGTGCACCGGCTGCGGTATTTGCACAGCAAAGTGTCCTGTTCAGTCAATCGACGGCACATTCAATGCAGTAGAGGTCTTTGCATCTGCTGCTATAAAAAAGAAGAAAAAAGCAGAGGCGGCCTAATATAAATATAAATAAAATTCTTGACATTTTGGGCAATATGGGTTACAAATATACCTGTATGAACAGACAGCAGTCAGCGGTTCACTGTCCACAGTCCACAAAAAACACGGAATTTTTGTTTACAGATAAAATGCTGCACGGTGTTTTTTTACTGCTTATTGCTTACTGCTTACTGCTTTGTGCTGTTGCTCCTGCTTATGCTAATGCAAGCAAAAGCACTGCCGAATTATCAACCGCACTGGCAGCCGCCAATTCAGAACTAAAGCCCAAACAGGATGGCTCCGTAATTATTATTGCAGAGCTATCTCCAGAAAGGCATGCTATTGTCTCTCAAAAGACCGTCGAGACACCAGAATCCTTGCATAACCAATCCCACAGCGACAAGGCTTCGGTCACTGCTGAAGATAAACAGAATACTGCGGCCGCATCCAATGATAATCAGGATAAAAATGCAAATGCACCCCTCGGCATATCTTATAAATCCAATGAGACGGCCATAAAAGCAATAGATAAGAATATAAGCCTTTTTAAAGACAGGATTAAGAAAACATTTTCTGTTTGGCTTGAGAGGTCAGCAAAATATGTGGAGATAATGCAGGATGTTCTAAGGGAGAAAGGGATGCCTGAAGAACTGGTATTCCTGCCTATAGTGGAGAGCGGGTTTAACCTGAATGCATATTCAAGGGCAAGGGCTGTAGGCCCGTGGCAGTTTATAGCCTCGACTGGCAAGAGATACGGATTAGTCATAGACTGGTGGAGAGATGAGAGAAAAGACCCTGTTAAATCAACGCAGGCCGCAGCGGATTATCTGAAGGATTTATATGGAATGTTTGGCTCTTGGAAGCTCGCCCTTGCAGCATACAACGCTGGTGAGGGCAGAATCGGACGGGCGATTAAAAAGGCAAATAATGACGATTTCTGGCATCTTAAGTCAGCGCAAAAAATACCAAAAGAGACGCAGGAATATGTGCCGAGGTACATCGCCGCATCAATGATAGCGAGTACGCCGGAGAAATACGGATTCCATAATCTAAAGTATCATGAGCCTCTGGAATATGAGGAGGTGACTCTTAATTCGCCGGTCGATATCGATATAATAGCCCAGTGCGCCGAGACTACAGCCAAAGAGATAAGGGAGCTAAACCCAGAATTAAGGAGATGGGGCACACCGCCGAATGTTTCAAGCTACACCATCAGACTGCCGCAGGGAAGCAAGGATATCTTCATTGAAAATCTCAGCAAGATTCCTGTAGAAAAGAGGTTCAGCATAGACACATACAGGGTCAAAAAAGGGGATAATGTGAAGAAAGTAGCGAAGAATATCGGTGTTCCTGTGAATGTTATCCTTGCAATGAATTCTATGGCTGGCATCGAAACGCTTGAGGCAGGGGAAGATATAAAGATACCTCCGAAAGGGAAGTATTATGCAGATATAGACGATAAAATGTCGGCAAAAAAGGTGTCTTACAAGAAGACATCTTCAAAGAAATCGGATAAATCCGGTAAAAAGGCTTCCAATAAGAAAGGCAGTAAAACAAAGAGTAAAAACAAGACCAAAAAGATTTAATCCCCGTTAGTTTTTTGAAACCTCCACTTGCCAAAGTACAAGAACTAAAGAGAACCGTCCCCTTTACTTTAAAGCAAAATCACATTATTATCGTTAGATTTTCGGGTAATTGTCGGACAGCCTGTTGACGGGAGGGGGATTATAAGGAATGACAGTTTTCTATGTCTATTTTTCGGATGAAGATGCGCACTGTATAATCTATTGGAATTTATTATATAATAATCACTCCATTTGTAAATGGGATAGTAAATTAGGCGGAGCAAGATATGGAAATACCTTCTGACTTTGTTAAGAAATCAACATGGAATAAGGTGCTTAATTATATAGCCTTAAGCGATGAGCTTCCACCGTATCTGCTTATTGATAAGGAAGTCATACGTGAAAAGGTCTCTGTAATAGGCAAGAACATTAAAAATTCAAAGGTTTTCTACGCTGTCAAGGCAAATCCCGATGTGGAGGTCTTGAGGTTTTTAAATACCCTCGGCACAGGCTTTGAGATAGCATCAGAGGGAGAATTGCAGATACTTGCCTCCCTTGGAGCCGAGCCCGAAAGGATTATCACAAGCAATCCCATGAAGACCTTTAAATTCTTAGAGCAGGCAGTCGATTACGGAGTCAATTATTTTGCCTATGACTCTACCGTGGAGGTCGAGAAGCTCGCAAGATATGCCCCGGGATGTAATGTATATGTGAGGCTGACTGTCCCGAATGAGGGGAGCGAATGGCCTTTAAGCAAGAAATTTGGCGTTGAGCTGGATTATGCGGCAGAATTGCTCATTTATGCAAAGGAAAAGGGGCTTAATCCTGTGGGCATTACCTTTCATGTCGGCTCACAGTGCAACAATGTTTATAACTGGAACACAGCAGTTGACAAGGCAAGGGATCTATGGGATATTGCGGAGCAAAACGGGATACAATTGAGGATGCTCAACATCGGCGGAGGCTATCCCATCCGCTATACAAAGAATGTTGTGGATGTCGAGACAATAGAGAAAAAAGTTAATAAGGTCATATACCAGAAATTTTCAGAGGATATAGAGATATTCATAGAACCCGGAAGGGCTGTTGTCGGGGATGCGGGGATCTTTGTCTCGACGGTTATAGGAAAGGCAGCACGAGGGGATGAAAACTGGCTTTACATTGATGTGGGTGTATTTAACGGCCTTATGGAGAGCATTGGAGGAATCAAATATACCTATATTGTCGGAAGCAGGAACGAGCCGAAAAGCTGGATAATTGCCGGGCCGAGCTGCGACAGCTTTGATGTAATAGACAAAGAGGTTGAACTGCCGGAGCCGGAGGTCGGCAACAGGATATTGATACTTTCGAGCGGCGCATACACGATTTCGTATGCATCTGAGTTTAACGGTTTTTCAATACCAAAGACGATTTTGATATGACCTAAGTTAAGCGATTTTATGAGTCAGGCACTGCTCAAAGACAATTTAGTGCGACATCAGTGCTACAGTTAATAG
Source organism: uncultured Nitrospiraceae bacterium (assembly GCA_947085205.1). Lineage (GTDB taxonomy): Bacteria > Nitrospirota > Thermodesulfovibrionia > Thermodesulfovibrionales > Dissulfurispiraceae > CAMTVO01. The sequence continues at coordinate 8,219 of CAMTVO010000058.1, read as the reverse complement.
AGCGACAGTGCGATAGCTACATTAAGGAATAAATTATCCTTATAAAAAACTGTCGCACTGCCGAACTGTCGCACTAATGCCGCACTAATTGGGTATAAATTAAATTCAGCTTGCAAGACATATGTCAGTGAGCAATAATATACTTTGGAGGTAATAACATGATCAAGTTTTTTGAAAAAGACCCGTATGCGCCGATTCAATATGTATACGAAGTGGAAAATGTGCTTCATAAGAGCAAGAGTGAATTTCAGGAGATAATGGTTATCGAGAACCCTTATTTCAGAAAGATGCTCATCCTCGATGGAGTTGTCCAGATAACAGAGAGGGACGAGTTTTTCTATCACGAGATGCTGGTGCATCCTGTTATGCATGCCCATCCGAATCCCAAGAATGTCATAGTTATAGGCGGAGGAGACGGCGGAACTGTAAGAGAAGTTTTAAAGCACGACTCTGTAGAAAAGGTCTATTTCATTGAGATAGACGAAGAGGTAATAAATGTATCCAAGAAATTTTTCCCGACAGTGACATGCGGCGTTGATGACAAACGTGTTGAGATAAAATGCATGGACGGCGCGGAGTTTGTAAAGGGAAGGGAAGGTGATATAGACGCGGTAATCGTTGACTCTACTGACATTGTAGGTTTTGCAAAGAGTCTTTTTACTGTCGAGTTCTTCAAATCGGTAAAGGACTGCCTCACCGAGGACGGGATGTTTGTTACCCTTTCCGAATCACTCCATTTCCATAAAGATTTGGTCATAGAGGTTCAGGAGGCTATGAAGCTCATATTCCCAATAGTTGACCTTTATACTGCTTCCATAGCCACATATTCAGGAAACTGGTGGACATTCTCTGCTGCATCAAAAAAGCATGATTTGAGGCAGATGAGGAGGGAATACAAGATAGATACCAGATACTATAGTGATGAGATACACCAGCAGGCATTTATGCCGCCAAAGATGTATGAGAGGCTGATGCAGAGAAAATTGCAGTGGTAGCATATCCTTGACACGGTTATTTGTTACTTGTTAAATTATTAGCACTCTCATGATGAGAGTGCTAATAATTTATTTTCAGGGCGATAAACTACTATGGTGATGGGATTTTTGGATGAGAGAAGCAAGCAGATTCTCTATGCGGTTGTCCAGAGCTATATAAGCAAACTGGAGCCGGTCGGTTCAAAATTTGTAACAAGAAAGTATTCTTTTGGTTTTTCACCGGCTACTGTAAGAAACATCATGGCCGATCTGGATGACCTCGGCTTTTTGAGCCAGCCCCATACCTCTGCAGGCAGGGTCCCTACCGACAAGGGCTACAGGTTCTATGTGGACTCGCTTCCTGATAGTAATGTTATCAGTGAAGACAACGAGTTAATGGGCGAATTCATTTGCCAATTGACTAAGAGGCTTGAGAATATAAGAAGCGACATCAACAGCATGTTTTTGGAGGTAACAAACTCCCTTTCGATGATGTCTAACTATATCGGTGTTGTTACCCCGCCGAAGCCTGAAAAGACGACATTTAACAGGATAGACTTTATCAGGTACAAGGGAGACAAGGTAGTAACGATCTTATTGACAGAGGAAGGGGTTATCAAAAATAAAATCCTTTCTGTGGATTCGAGGTTTACTCAGGAAGACCTCAACAGGATTGCCGAATATCTTAACTCCGAATGCTTAGGCCACACCATCGACGAGATAAAAAACATGCTCATAAAAAAGGCCCATGGAGAAAAGGCTGTCTGGGACAAGCTTATAGCAAGGGCAATAAAGATATACGAGCAGGCAATATCATTTTCGGGGGATGATGTTTATGTATCCGGGCTTTACGAAATGATGAATCTGCCGGACTTTTCGGAGATATCGAAAATCAGGGAGATATCGAGGGCAATAAAGGACAAGCATATAATACTTAAGCTCCTTGACGAGTTTTCTGATTCAAAAGGGGTGCGGGTCTTCATAGGCAATGAAAATCCTGTTGAAGAACTGAAGAATCTTAGCGTAGTGGCATCGACATATCGGGAAAAAGACAGGCCGATGGGCGTCATTGCATTGATAGGACCTACGAGGATGGATTATTCAAGGGCCATATATATGGTGGATACAATTGCAAGGTGCATAAGCAGGACATTTGATTGATTATTGGAGGCTGTTTTATGACAGAGAAAAACGAAGAAACACAAAGACCTGAAGAAATAGGGATCTCTCTCGAAGTTGAAGATAAAACTGCAGAGGCCGTGAAGTCTATACAGGCAGAGCTTGCAGATATAAAGGATAAATATCTTAGGCTCTATGCCGAATTCGAAAATTACAAGAAAAAGGTGCAGAAGGACAGGGAAGATCTCATAAAGTATTCCAATGAGTCTTTGATTTACGAGCTTTTGCCTGCGCTGGATAATCTTGAAATGGCATTAAAACATTCAGCAGAGAAAAACTCTGAGTCCCTAATAAAGGGTGTTGAAAATACACTCAGGGAGCTGAACAGGACACTCGAAAAATTCGGGCTCACAGCCATAGAGGCGCTCGGCAAGCCTTTTGACCCTGCATACCATCATGCAATGTCTCAGGCCGAAAGGGATGATGTCGAGAGCAATACGGTGGTTGAGGAGTTCAGAAAAGGGTATCTATATAATGAAAAAGTCTTAAGGCCGTCACTTGTGGCAGTGTCTAAAAAGGGCAATTGACAGTCAAAAGCAAGAAAAGAAATTTAAAAATAAACAAGGAGGAAATAAAATGGGAAAGGCAATAGGAATAGATCTCGGTACCACGAACTCGGTTGTTGCGGTTGTAATAGGCGGCGAACCGATAGTAATACCAAATCAGGAAGGCAACAGGACAACACCCTCTGTTGTCGCATTCACAGAAAAAGGTGAAAGGCTTGTAGGACAGATAGCAAAGAGGCAGGCCATAACAAACCCAGAAAACACGATTTTTTCCATAAAGAGGCTCATGGGAAGAAAATATAATTCCCCTGAGGTTGACCATGCGAAAAAGAGGCTTCCGTATCATATAGTTGAGGTGCCAAACGGAGATGCCCATGTAGAGGTGAGGGGCAAGAAATATTCCCCGCCCGAGATTTCTGCAATGATACTCCAGAAGCTGAAACAGGCAGCAGAAGACTATCTCGGCGAGACTGTTACAGAGGCTGTTATTACCGTTCCTGCATATTTTGACGACAGCCAGAGGCAGGCAACAAAGGACGCAGGACAGATCGCAGGACTGAATGTTCTTAGAATCATAAATGAGCCTACTGCAGCAGCCCTTGCATACGGTCTTGAGAAAAAGAAGGAAGAAAGGGTTGCTGTATACGACCTCGGCGGAGGAACGTTTGATGTCTCAGTGCTCGAAATCGGAGAGGGAGTCATAGAAGTCAAATCCACAAACGGCAATACATACCTCGGCGGCGACGACTTTGACATGAGAATCATAGACTGGATGGTCGAGGAGTTCAAAAAAGAGCAGGGCATAGACCTCAAGAATGATAAGATGGCTTTGCAGAGGCTCAAAGAGGGCGCTGAGAGGGCTAAGATAGAACTTTCGACAGCGTCGGAGACAGAGATAAACCTTCCGTTTATCACTGCCGATGCCGCAGGGCCGAAGCATTTATTGATGAAGCTTTCAAGGGCAAAGTTTGAGCAGCTTACCGACGACCTTGTCCAGAATACCATAGAGCCTTGCAAGAGAGCGCTTTCTGATGCAGGCTTTTCTACCGGCAATATAGACGAGGTTATACTTGTTGGAGGACAGACAAGGGCTCCGAAGGTACAGCAGGTCGTACAGGGCTATTTCGGCAAAGAGCCACATAAAGGCGTCAATCCTGATGAAGTGGTTGCAGTGGGCGCTGCTATTCAGGCAGCGGTATTAAAGGGAGAGGTGAAAGAAGTCCTCCTGCTTGATGTAACTCCGCTTTCTCTCGGAATTGAGACACTCGGCGGAATATTCACAAAGATGATAGAGAGGAACACAACCATCCCTACAAAAAAGACACAGATATTCTCGACTGCATCCGATAATCAGCCGGCAGTCACCATTAAAGTGTATCAAGGCGAAAGGGATATGGCTGCTGACAACAAGCTCTTAGGAGTATTCGAGCTCGTTGGAATACCTCCTGCACCGAGGGGCCTGCCGCAGGTAGAAGTTACATTTGATATCGACGCAAACGGCATACTTCACGTCTCCGCTAAAGATTTAGGCACAGGCAAGGAGCAGTCCATAAGGATTACCGCTTCGAGCGGTCTTTCTCAGGACGAAATAAAGAATATGATGCGCGACGCCGAATCGCACGCGGCGGAGGATCACAAGAAAAAAGAACTCGCGGAGGCGCGGAATACCGCGGATACCCTCGTCTATTCCGTAGAAAAGTCGGTGCGGGATTACGGCGACAAACTTACAGAGGACGAAAAAAAGGATATTGAGACAGCCCTCGAAAGATGCAAGAAGGTAAAAGACACAAGCAATGACCCTGCAGAAATCAAGGCAGCAACAGAGGAGCTTACAAAGGCATCGCACAAGATTGCAGAGCATATATACAAGGCAGCGCAGGAGCAGCAAGCCGGCGCAGGAGCTGGAAGCGCAGAGTCAAAGGCAAAATCAGCGGAAGAAGAAGTGGTCGAGGCAGAATTTGAAAATGTGGATAAGAATAAATAATGAAAGATTATTATAAAATTCTCGGAGTCAGCCGGGATGCCGCTCAGGAGGAGTTAAAAAAGGCATTCCGGCAATTAGCCTTAAAATACCATCCCGACAGAAATCAGGGAAACAAGGAAGCAGAGGAGAAATTCAAAGAAATAAACGAGGCATATACTTGCCTTAGCGATGCTGAGAAGCGTGCCAACTACGACAGATACGGCTCTGCCGAAGGCTTTGGAGCCGGAGCCGGCCCGGGTTTCGGAGGATTCGGCGCAGGAGCTGGATTTGGCGGATTTACCGATGTTTTTGAAGACATATTTGACGACTTTTTCGGAGCCTTCGGAGGAGGATACAAAAAGGCAAAACCCACAAAGGGTGCTGATTTAAGGTATAACCTCAACATAACCCTCGAAGAGGCTGCCTTCGGCGTAGAAAAAGATATAAAGATTCCGAGATGGCAGACATGCGATGTCTGCAACGGCATAGGCGCTGAGCCTGGCACATCTCCAGCCACATGCCCAAACTGCAAAGGCACAGGGCATATAAGATTTCAGCAGGGTTTTTTCAGCGTATCAAAGACCTGCGGAAAGTGCCAGGGCACAGGAAAGATAATCACAAACCCATGCAAAAGCTGTAAAGGAAATGGCAAGGTCAGGGTTCAGAGGGAAATATTCGTTAAAATACCTGCAGGAGTTGATAACGGCTCGCGCCTGAGATTAAGCGGCGAAGGAGATTTCGGCAGTTACGGCGGCCCTCCTGGTGATTTATATGTAGTGATAAATGTTAATGAGCATTCATTCTTTAAAAGAGAAAGCATGAATATATACTGCCAGATCCCCCTGTCCTTTCCAAAGGCTGTATTCGGCGGCGAGATAGAAGTCCCGACACTAAACGGGCCTGCCAAGCTCAAGATTCCTGCAGGCACTTCTTCAGGAAAGTCTTTTCATCTGAAGGGCAGGGGTATGCCGAGGCTCGGAAGCCACCAGAGGGGAGACCAGATAGTCAGCATTTATATCGATGTGCCGAAGAAGCTCACACCGCGTCAGAGAGAACTTCTCGAAGAATTTGCAAGCCTGAGCGAAGAGAATGTCGAGGAGTCAAAAGGTTTTAAAAACAAGCTGAAAGATCTGTTTTCGGTGTAACGTGCAAAGTTTGAGGACAGAGAACAGAAGACAGACTCTCAGATGACAGAGGACAGACAGTCTGACTTCTGTTTTCTGACTTCTGTCTATTGAGAATACGCCTTTTCACCATGCTGACTCTCATCAAGCCCTTCAATCTCTTCTTCAACATCAACCCTGAGACCGACGACTGTCTTGATTATCATGAAGATGACCGCAGTAACAACAGCCGTATAAACTATGGTTACTCCGGCAGCTACAATCTGGATCCAGAGCTGTCCGGGATTGCCGTATAATAATCCCTTGCCTGCTTCGTTAATAGATGGGTCGGCAAATACGCCTGTAAGTATTGCTCCGAGCATACCGGCAACGCCGTGAATTCCGAATGCATCGAGAGTATCGTCATAGCCGAGCTTCGGCTTAATCACTGCAACAGAGAAGAACGACACGACACCTGCCGCAAGGCCTATGATAATTGCGCCGGTGATGTTTACAAAACCTGCTGCCGGCGTTATAGCAACAAGTCCAGCTACAGCGCCTGATGCAAGCCCTAGGACAGTGGGCTTCTTTGAATGCATCCATTCTGTGAACATCCATGCAACTGCTGCAATTGCGGTAGCAGTATTGGTGTTTATAAAGGCTGCACCTGCAAGCCCGTTTGCAGCCAGAGCAGAGCCTGCATTAAAGCCGAACCATCCGAACCATAGAAGACCTGCGCCTGTAACCACCATAGTAAGATTGTTAGGTATAAGTGTCATTTCACGCCTTTTGCCGAGGATTAATGCGCCTACAAGCGCTGCGATACCTGCATTTATATGAACGACTGTGCCGCCTGCAAAATCAAGCGCGCCTAATTTTGCGAGGAATCCGCCGCCCCATACCCAGTGTGCAACAGGCAGGTAAGCAAGGGTCATCCATAATATCGAGAAAAGTATCCACGCAGAGAACTTCAACCTTTCAATATAGGCGCCGCTGACAAGGGCAACGGTTATTGCAGCAAAGGTCATCTGATAGACAATGAATATATATTCAGGTATTGTCTTTGCCGCATCCGCAATGCTGTTAACACCAACACCTGTAAGCAGAATCTTTGACGGGCTTCCTATGATGCCCGAAATATCTGTACCAAAGGCGAAGGTGTAACCGTAAATTACCCATAATACACTCACTATGCAGAATGTCACAAAAGACATGGCAATTGTGTTAAGGGTGTCTTTGCGTTTTGAAAGACCGCCGTAAAAGAGCGCCAGCCCCGGAATCGTCATAAGCATAACAAGGGCTGTTGCAACAATCATCCATGCAGTATCACCTGTGTCAATTTTCGGTGGAGCCGACGTGACAGGGGGTGCCGGCTGAACAGGCATAACCTGTTCAGCCATTGCAGGGGTCGGAGGGTTAGTCGTCTGCTCTGCAAACACAAGACCCGCAAAACCTAACAAAACCGTTATCAATACTATGCTTATAAACCTTTTCATATTTACCTCCGTAAAAATTTTCACTAAAAGCTAAATGTCATGTTAATACCTGACACAAAGGTATCGTCAAGATGTCCGTTGGGATTATAACCGTGTCTCTTTGCCTTGTCAGAAAGAGGAAACCAGTACTGGGCAACAGGCTGAACAGACAGGTTCTTTGCCACAGGTATTGTAAAGCCAGCCTTTACCATACCGTCATGGAATGCCCTGTATTTTTTGCCTGTGCCGCCCTCTGTTCTAAAATAATCGTCATCGCCTGCGAAGTATCCTGCGGATGCACCGAGATCAAGGGTTACATCTTTATAAATCTTCTCCGAGTGAGACAAAGAGAGATTTATATATATGCCTGGGAATGATGTTATATCACGATATATTGTCAATGTCGGTTTTGTTATGACATCGTAACTTGCACTTAAAAACAGTTCCTCTGTTTCAGGGACATACTTTGTACTGTAATAAATGTAGCCGCCGGTAAGGGCAAGTTTTTCTATGTTGTAAGTGTAGCTGATGGTTAAATCAACCTCATTAAAGCTCTTTTCACCCGGCCTATTTGGGGCAAAAGACTGTGTTATGTGCTCATTGGTGTCAATATTGCCCCAGAAGCCTACTAAAAAACCTTTATAGGAAACTGTAACAGCAGGCTGAACCACAACGCTCTTTGAACTCAGCTCATAGCCCCTGAAGATATACTTGTTAAATACTCCAACAGACGCGCTGCCTGTGACCTTGTCCTCAGCATAAATGCTTGCTGTTGAAAAGCCTAACACCAAAACAATTGCCAAACCTAAAATCCTTAAAACCTTCATCACAACACCTCCCTGATTCTTATTGTAGGAAACCTGCGGTTTACTGTTCTCTGTTCACCGTTCACTGTTATTATCTCCTCCCTCTCAATCTCATGTTAGGGGACAATCAAAAGTAGACGGTATGTGACAATCAAAAGTAGACTAAAAGTAGACTAAAAGTAGACATCAGAGGGAGGATTCAATAGTGTTATG
>CAMTVO010000057.1:0-4831 GCA_947085205.1 uncultured Nitrospiraceae bacterium | reverse complement strand
GCTACAACGACAGCCACCAGCAGTACAATAAACGGCAAGAATGGTATCAATTGTAACCCTATCCTTTTAAAATTTCCCATATTTTCTCACCTCATCTAAACCTTAAACGGTAGTTTCCAGAAGAAGTTGATAATGTAAAGAAGCGCTACTGCTCCTGTGACAACACCGAGCATAGGCTTCAGGAATCGCTCTGGTATGAACTTCTGTGTTTTGGATGCGACCCATGCGCCGAAGATGGCCCCACTCGCAACAAACAGACCAAAGCTCCAGTCGGGCGAGGCTGAGACTCCGGTAAGTATCGGCATCGTTATCGTGTACGAGAGCAAACCCGTCAGTGATAACGTAATCACGAACGGAATTGTGGCAGCAACCATGACATATAGCGGCAACCCATAGAACGATACCAGTATGGGGACGAGAATGAAGCCTCCACCGACCCCGAGAGCGGATGATACCACTCCGACGGCGAATCCTATCATAAGCATTGTCGGTACACTGAAGCTTTGCTCCTCACCCCAGTAGCCGATTTTGACCCTCTTGAAATTGCTTTCCAGCGTCTGGATTCTAAAGTCGGCTGGCAATCCGCAGGGAGCCTTACCCGCCTTCAAACACTCTTTGACTAAGGCATCAAACTTTTCCTTAAAGGCTCTCTGTCGGGCTGTCCTCTTCAGATACCATGGGGTTACCTGCATGCACAGATGTATCGACATGATCAGCAGCGCCAGCCCAATTGCCGCTTTAAATGGGACGGGGTCATTCAGAAGATATACACGGATAAACGGCCCGATGGGCGCCCCAAGAACTGCGCCAAGGCAGAGCCACTTGGCTAAGTCCAAGTTCCACTGCCGATTTCTCCAGAACCCGAGCAAGGCTCCGAACGGATTAAGAAATGTAACAATCAGGGTTGTAGGACTTACTGCCACCGAACTGAACTGGAGCACTGACATTGAGTAAGGAAGGGCAAAAATACCGCTTGCTTCACCGACAACGCCCATCGTATAGCCGGTCCAAAACCCCATCCAGAGCAGATGCCAGATAGGCACCCTCATGCCGGCGATAGGAAATGCCACGTCGCCCCCCGGCAGAAACCCGTACTGCATGTAGCTGACAACGACGGCTGCGATGAAGACCCCAAGAATCATCGGAATCTGGTCGCGGATAAATTCTTTAAGCAAGGGATGTTGGACCCAGAAGCCCTCTTTTGATCGATATATTTTTTCTGCAATCTCTCCTGTTTGCTTACTCATCTGCTCCATGACCTCACTTTATATCTTTTCTGTCTTTCACATCCAATCAGCATTGAACACATTATCTTCAGTCCTTTACACGCCGCATCAGTCCTGTCTCAGCTTTCGAATACATTAAAATGGCCATGGAGCATTGGGGTTCCAGACCGGCAAGCCCATGAAAGCGTACCATGGGACCATTACCAGTATCCCGTATGCAATGGCTATCAGTACCGAGACCCATCCCGCTTTGGCGTAATCGGTCATGGAGAAGGTTCCAGTGCCGTATGCTATCACCGCGACCGTCACCTGCGTCGGAAGAATATAGGCGAAGGTATCGGTGTCGGCTACCAGCATGGTGAACGCCACCGGATGCAGACCCAGCTTGGGGGCCATAGAGATCAGGATGGGAGCAAGCAGAGTGACAGCCGCTACGTTCGACAGCATGCCGAGACGGATGATATGCGTGCCCACCATAAGGATGAGTAGGGCCATCCACCAGGGCTGCCCGGCAGCAATAGGATGGACGAGATCGGAAAGATAATGCGCCAGTCCCGAGCTTCCCATTGCAGCTGACATAGACAGCGCGCCACCCAGCATCAGATAGGTTCCCCAGATAGTGCGATCTTGGATCTCTTTCCACTTAAAGCCGAACAGCCCGGGAATAAAGAGCAGTGTAAGTCCGATCAGCGCCACGTCGTGGGATTTGATCTTGTGCCATCCCTCCGTCATCCACATGAGGGCGGTAAAGGCAAAGACGGCAAGGATCTGCCATTCGCTCTGGCTTGTCTTGGGCAGTGCCTTGAACTGCTTCGCTATCATCTCGGTACCGCCCGCAATACTGATGTTCTTTGTTTTGAAGTAGTGTCGTAGCCAGAAGTGCGTAATCACGAACATTCCGAGATACGGCCACTGCAGCAGGAACCAGTTGAAGTACCCGATATTCAGCGACAGCTCCGAATTGAACAGTCCCACCAGAACCAGATTAGGCAGATGAGCGGTCAAGATGCACATGCCGCTGATCATCGAGCCGTACACGAGTGACGAGATGACGATGTTCTTCTTGGCGGCCTGCTCTTCCGGGGTATCTCCGAACATCTTGTTGATACCGTTGATTATCGGCAGCAGGAGAGCCGCACGTGGATTTGCGCCGGGAATTATAAAGGCGAGGATGAAATTCACTCCGAAAAAACTCCAGATAATCCCCCCCACTTTACTTGCGCGCACTTTATTGAGCACCGTCATCGCAATCCTCCGGTCGATCCCGGATGCCTGTATGACGGCAGCCAGGACGAACGCAACAAGACAAATAAAGGCAGCCGTTGAAATGAAGCCGCCTACCGCCTTTGGGAATTTTTCAACTGCCCCACTCAGTACCAGCAGCATGGGTATTATTACTCCCGATACACCCACGGGAACCGCCTCTGAAATCCATGTAATGCATGCCCATACCACCACTGCCAGCGTAGCCTTGCCAGCAACGGAAAGGCCTTCCGGGGTCGGCATCACCAGCAAGATCAGAAAGAATGCCGCCCAGGAGGTGAAAAATCCCACCAGCGTTTTCTTCGGGTTTTGCCCCGCCGCGGCGATATTATCGATAAATTGTCTGAAAAAGCCCGTGCTCTGATTACTCAGCGCACCTGCCTTGCTTTCCTGTATAACCTCGCTCATTACACCCTCCTCATTGTAAATTATTGTAAATTCGCCGCGGTCAGGCTTACCAGCAATACCCCGATTACTTTTCCGCCGTCTTTGACAGGAACAGCAATTTGCACGCTGTCGATGTTCGTATTGGGGTCGGGTTGGGAGTCCCCCTGCTGCCACACTATACCGTTGAAGGGGTCGTCAAAATTGGGCCTGCCTGTTGCGATATATAACAGTCTCTTCTGCACCGGGGTGTACGCGACACGGTGGCCTTTGTTTCCTGTCAGTGCAATCTTGTTGACGATCTTGGCATCGGCTTCCATCAATTTGACCAGCAGTTTCGCAGTTGTATTGGTGCTGAAGCTTTGCAGCAGCAGATCATCATCCTTCAGTTCACGCCATTTGATATTGCCCATGCCTGGAATCGGCCCCTTTGCATTTTCCTCTCTGGTCGCCTTTACGATTTCGGGATGTGCGGCCCATTCCACTGCCTTTTTCTTGTACTCAGTGATTTTCTGTTGCATCTTCGGTGTAATGTCCCCTGCTGCTGCAAAAGCAGGGAGCATCAGGAACACCACTGCCATAACTAACCACGCATAACTCTTTATGCGTGATCTCTTATAACGTTCAAACGTATTCATTGATATATCCTCCTTTACATTTTTAAAGTGCCGCTTTACCCGCATACCGCCTCTTGACACAGAGGTATTCCTTCCATCTCCTCCATGCACGCTGACCCATGATAAGTTCTTCATCAGGATCGCCGATGGGGAAGGCTTTGGGGACATCGGAGTCTTTCCATATGCCTTTTCTCTTCCTCTCTTCCCGCTGGTCAACGAGCCAATCGTTGTAACTTTCATATACGATATGCCCTTCCGGAGCATCCAAAGTGGCAGCCCGTATCCTGCCGTCAAGCTCCCTGAAGAGTTCTTCTTCCTCCTTGCTGATTTCTATCGGTTCGACATCCACTTCATACCCTGCCTCCACCAATTCCTTTCCGGCTACGGTAGTAAATATCCTCTGCTCCTTTAGGCTGAGAAGGTTTTTATATATGCCGATGTACTTATCGCTCGTAGCATGGCCGAGAGGCTTGTGGTCCTTGGTAGCTCCACGGGCCTTGGCTAAGTCGGTTTTATAGAATTCAAGCATGGCAGGGTCATATTTTTCGCCGAGAAAATCGCATATCTGTTTCAATACCTTCTCAGGCTCTTTGACCAGTGTCTCGTATTTCACATCCATCCACTGTGAAGAATCGAGTTTTTCCCTACATGGTTTCACTGCATTCTGACACATCTTCCAGACCTGAGCGGCACAGAAAATATTTGTCGGTCCAAAAGCGGACTCAAGGTAATCGGCGCTGGCATCACGGCCGTCTCTGGTGATAAAGATAAACTGAGCATTGGGAAAGTCTTCTAAAATCTCTTTTACAAAGAACAGATTGTAAGGCGTCTTTTCGCCCCAGCGGGGTTTGTTCCCGGCCTCACGCGCAATTCTCTCATGCATCGCGCAATATATGCTGGCAAAACTCTTCTCTTTCACATCGGATATGATTTCGTCAACTATAGTTCTTGGATTCACCTTCATCCCCCAGAAGGGCGTCTTGAGGCCAAAGACCATCTCCTCTGCCAGTGTTCTAAAATTTTCATCATTGTTGAGATCGCCATAAGTGTAGAGGTAGGGCCGGAACCGTGGATAATACCATACGACTTCTGGAACAGCAATTCTTGGATGGCATCCTAACATTGCCATCACAAGTGTAGTTCCAGATCTTTCTGCGCCAATCATTATAATCGGCTTTTCCTTCAATACAATCGCCATAACAACTCCTCCTATATATTTTTATGAAGCCTTCAGCTTCTGTATTTGTTAATAAGCAAGCTGCGTGCCTGATTTTTGAGCATCATTAACTATTTGATATTATTGTTTTTTACGAGAAATGAAATCCAAAGCATCTCATTTGT
>CAMTVO010000056.1:0-2309 GCA_947085205.1 uncultured Nitrospiraceae bacterium | reverse complement strand
GGTCTCAATAAAAGACAAAGAAAAAACCATTGAGTTGAGAGAATTTCAGGAGTTTAAAGAAAGCATAAAAAACTGGGAAGATTTGAAAAAAACAGTTGCCAACCGTATTGCCGACGCAGTGTATTTTACTCACTGATTTATGCCCTGTTATTAATTTGATTTTTATTCAGATTAATAATAGGGCTTTTTTTATAAATTTTTTAAGTATAATTGATAATATGGAAGGAAATATAACCAACATAAAAAATTACTCTTATTTGTTTATCGCAATAAGTTTTCAGAGATTTCTCTTTTCAGTTTTTTGAGGCTGTGAAGAAGGAGATAAAGGCATTATCACCGTGAGAGAGAAACAAAAAGAAGAGGAGATTCTGATGGGCGAATTGGAGATGGTAGATGCTTTTTTATGTGGCAGCGGCTACCTTTTCAAGGGGGAGATTTTCAATGGAGATATTGACAAGTTCTGACAGTTCAAGTTTTTCGCTGGCGTCAAGGATTTCTATTCCAACGATATGCCCTTTTTCATCAAGGTCAACTGTTACGCCTTCTTCTATGTCCATTGAGTCAACAATCTTCGCCTCTCTGAGCCTTATATATAAGGCATCAACATCTTTGCTATATTCTATTTTCATAACATCACTCCTTAAATGGTTTCTTTCTTATTGTAACTGTAATTACCAGAATGTTTTCCGGTTCTTCTTTAAAGGTTACTCTCAAAAATCTGCTGCCTATAAATTTATAGGCATTTTTTCTTCCCTTTATACTTGGCTCTATATAATCAGGATTATTTATCGCCATTTCCACCTCTTCCTCTGCAACTTCACGCTCTTTCATCCTTCGCTTTGCATGGCGGTCATACCTGATGGATTTCACAATACTAAAATATCAGATTTCATCAAAAGAAGCAAACCCTATTTGAAGGTTGTAAAAAGAGATGCTATTCTTAGCTTAAAAAATTTTAAAAATCCCTGCTCACCTGAGGGGTGAGGGATAAGGAGGGAAGGATATGAAGATTTTACTAAGGAGTTTGACGGTCGCTTTTATAATATTAATTTCCAGCGAATTTTCACATGCAATAGAGATTTTTAAACAACCACCTAAGGAGGGAAAAGTTATGAGGACAACAGGAAGTAAAAGTTTTTGGTTTGCATCAGTATTAACAATTGCATTTGTCATCTTTGCTGTATATGGGTGTATTAGTGTAACAACAGGTCCGGCTACTACAAAGTTACAAACAACACAGGGTTTTGTCACCAAAAAAGTCTACAATATCGGCTACGAACAAATGTGGGATAAAGTGATGTCCGTATTAAGGAAAGAAAGGATTATGCTGTCCCAAACCAGCAAAGAAAACGGCATTATTCAAACCGACTATATACATGGGTGGGAAAAAGACATTGCAGCCATTTCAAGAACGACATATAGATATAAGTATCAGATTGCTTTTGAGAAAATTAATCCTTCACAAACGCGAGTTGAGATAACTTGCAAACTTGAGGCAAAGGAATTTATGAAAGGTGGCAGTGCAAGGGAAGCGGTAGAACAACTGAGACCGTATGAAGATGTAACCTACAAACAGCAACAGTCTGCAAACAGCCTTGAAATATGGCTTTATGAGCAGATTGAAAAATCTCTTTGAAAATATATTGGGAGGCCACATGACGAGAGTTTTTCACTTACTCATCGTTTTTTCATTTCTTTCCGCCTGCGCCAGTCCACAGGTCTATAAGGATGTCTTTAATACCGAAGGCGGTCCGAATATAAGGACTTTCAATGCATCTGTTGATGCCTGCTATCTTGCGGCTAAAAGGGCTGTATTGAGCCAGAATTTCAGGATCGAAAAGGAAGATTTGCAGGCGAAATCGCTTACCGCAGCGAGATATTTTGAGGACGGCAAAGACAGCATTGTTCTTACTGTCAACGCCAATGTCATAGCTGCAGGCAGTGATAAGGCTACCATTTATGTCAGCGCTGTGCAACATGTTGAAAAAGTCAGAACAAAAACCGACCGAACTTTTTTCGGACTAATCCCTGTTGGAAGCGAAGCTACAAAGGTTAAACAGGAGGAAAGAACCGTTGAGGACGAGGAGTTTTATAAGAAGTTCTTTGAGGCGGTGGAGAAGGAGATAAAGGCATTATCACCGTAAAAACCTTCACGCTGAAATTTCTCCGTACAGGTATTTGTCATGATGGAAGGAAAGGTCAATATCATAACAATCTTTTGCAATATCAATTATCCCAATAAGGCTGCACTCTTCCGGAGCAACGCGCTCAACTTCATTTGCAAGGATTATTTTAAGCCTCTTATGTTC
>CAMTVO010000055.1:0-9242 GCA_947085205.1 uncultured Nitrospiraceae bacterium | reverse complement strand
CAGGTATTTTAAAAAAGGCAGGTGTAATTGCAAAATTGTGATATAATTATGGCAATTGTTATTCAGGAGATTATGGAAGGAGGATAGAATTATGTCTTCTGTGGAGATATCTTACGAACATATTGCCTTAGATGAAAAATCTGCCCCTATTATTAAGGGTACAAATATGAAAGTAGTTGAACTTGTAGTTGAAAAGATAGCATACGGTTGGAGTGCAGAAGAAATACGCCTTCAGCATTCATATTTAACACTTGGGCAGATTTATTCTGCTCTTGCCTATTTTTCAGACCATCAGGCAGAGCTTGAAAAGGATATAGAGGTTCGTCTACAACGAAGCATAATGCTTGAAAAAGAAACCCCATCCCCTCCTATCATCAAGAGGCTGAAATCTAAGGGATTGCTTTAATGATACCCTTGTATATGGATGAACATATACCAAGGGCAGTTACAGTTGGATTAAGGCTGAAGGGTTTAGATGTTTTAACTGTTCAGGAGGATGGTTTTTCTGGCAAATCTGATCCTGAGTTGTTAAATAGGGCTTCTTCTCTGAAAGATGATGATCTTTTGGTTGAAGCAGTCCAGCGGCAGCGTAGTGGAAAAGAATTTTTTGGTGTGATTTATGCTCATCCTCTGAAGGTTTCTATAGGCATTTGTGTTAAGGATATCGAACTATTAGCAAAATTTGCTGACATCGAGGATATAAAGAATCAGGTGATATTTTTACCCCTGTAAGATACCAAAGGTCTTACGGGGTTCAACCCCACCCCCTGGGGTGGGGCTTTCTAACGGGGTAATAAGAAACAAAACCTATTCTTCTTGTAAAGAATCTGAAAAGGGAGCTGTTTCTCGACGGCATCCATGTCAAAAAAGCCGGTAGTTGGTTGCAGAGTCTTGAGGCGTAAAAAGGGTTATGAAAAGGTTATTCGATTTTACAATGTCTCTGTTTCTACTTATTATATCCAGCATCCCGATGCTGATCATTGCCCTGCTGGTCAAACTCACCTCCAGAGGGCCTGTACTGCACTGGTCTGACAGGGTTGGTCTTAACAATGCGATCTTTAAAATGCCTAAATTCCGCACTATGAAAATAGATACTCCGCCGGTTGCGACGCATCTTTTAGAAAATCCGGATCAGTTTTTGACTAAAGCAGGAGAGTTTTTAAGAAAAACGAGTCTTGATGAATTGCCGCAACTTTACAGTATACTTAAAGGAGATATGAGCTTTGTTGGGCCTAGACCTGCCCTATTTAATCAGCATGATTTAATTAAGTTCAGAACGATGAAGGGAGTTCATAAGCTTACTCCGGGGCTTACCGGCTGGGCGCAGATAAATGGCCGGGATGATATTCCGATTCCGGTCAAAGTTGATTTTGATGAATATTATATGAAGCGCAGAACATTTTTTTTTGATATTAAAATATTGTGGCTGACTATTTTTAAGGTTGCCGGCAGCTCCGGCATAAAACATTAAATGCTGAAACAGTATATTCCAAGTCTTTTGTATCCTTCCTTATTTAAGCGTTCAATATTCTTTATTCTCTCGGATATTCTAATTATTATCCTTTCTCTGTATCTTTCTTTTCTCCTTCGTTTTGAATTTGCATTAGCTGATGAATACAGACGGTTGATTGCAGGTAGTTTACCTTTTTTTATTATTATCAAGTTAACATTTTTCGGCTTATTCAGGGTTTACAGGATTACATGGAGGCATGTCGGCATTAATGATATGTGGAATATTGTAAGTGCGCTTATCGTTGCGCAATTAGTTTTGGTAGTTTTAGTTTTAGTCCCGTCGCCTTTGAATCTTTTTGCCCTTATAGGGCGCTTTTTTGACCCTATTTCTATAGGATTCCCAAGGAGCATTTTTCTGATTGATTTGGGTATATCCATTTTATTATTTTCCGGGCTCAGAATATCTAAAAGGCTTTACCTTGAGATTGTTCGCAATAAGAGAAATCTTAAACAAGGGTTGAGGACAATAATTATCGGAGCCGGCAATACCGGAGAAATGGTGTTGAGGGATATAGCCAAACAGGAATCCTTACGATTTTATCCAATAGGATTTCTTGATGATGACGTGAGAAAGTTAGGAACGTACATTCATGGAGTAAAAGTTCTGGCAAAGACTGATAAATTAAAGGCTGTTGTAAGAAAATATACAACTGAAGCGTTGATTATAGCCATACCGTCTTTAAACCATAAAGATTTGAGAAGGATGTATGATGATGCAAGAGAATGTGGAATAAAAACTATTAAAATTGTTCCGAGGATATATGACTTTCATAGGCCTGACATAAATCTCAAAAGCCTTGAAGAAATACGAATAGAGGACCTTATAGGCCGTCAGACAGTAAAGGTGGATTATGGTGAAATTGAAAAGTTTTTGAAGGGCAGGGTTATTCTTATAACAGGAGCGGGCGGCTCTATAGGGTCCGAGATAATAATGCAAGTGTGCGGATTTTATCCCGAAAGGGTGATTCTTTTTGATATAGATGAAACCGAGCTTCACAATATTGCCCTAAAGCTAAAACAGTCTTTCCCATATCTGTGTGAGAAAATATCTTATGTGGTCGGTGACATAAGGGATACAGAAAGAGTTAATGAAGCATTTAAGACTTTCAAGCCGCAGATTGTCTTTCATGCCGCTGCGTATAAGCATGTGCCTATGATGGAGAGTAATCCTGATGAGGCAGTTAAAGTCAATATCTTTGGGACATATAATACGGCAAAAACCGCAGCAGACCATGCTGTGGAGAAATTCATAATGATTTCAACAGACAAGGCTGTTATGCCTACAAGTGTTATGGGGGCGACTAAGAGGGTAGCGGAATATATATGCACAGCCTTAAATGAGACGGAAGGGCAAGAAAACAACCACCTTGATCCAAAGGCTACAACCCCCTTACCCCCTTTATTAAGGGGGAATGGAAAAACTGAATTCATATCAGTTCGGTTTGGAAATGTCCTTGGCAGCAGGGGGAGTGTGCTTCCTCTTTTTATGGAACAACTCAAATACGGTGGGCCTTTGACAGTAACACACAGAGATATGCGGAGATATTTCATGACAGTGCCTGAAGCAGTTTCATTGGTGCTGCAGGCGTCTGTTATAGGAAAGGCGGGAGATGTCCTTGTGCTTGATATGGGAGAACCCGTAAAGATTGTTGAACTGGCTGAGGAGTTGATAAGGATTCATGGCATGGAACCATATAAGGATGTGGATATAGAGTTTATAGGTTTAAGGCCCGGAGAAAAACTTTTTGAGGAGATACTCACTGCAGAAGAAGGCACAATTGCAAGTAAACATGAGAGAATATTTATAGCAAAAAACAGCGAGAAGTATTCTATGGAGGAGATAGCGAATATACTGAAGGAATTCGATGGGGCAATAAAGGAATCTCCAGCTGTAGATGACTGCCGGGTCAGAGATTTACTCAAGAAATATGTAAGACATTTTAGTGAGAACTGATAATATTTCCCTCGTTCGTATTTGTGTTGAAAAAGACAAACTGGATACTCCGGTCAATCCCCCGTGGACAGGTTTGGGGCTGATTTAAGGTGGAAACCACCATCCATCATGCCGCCTCCTTAGCTTGGTCGTATATTTTACCACCTTATACGACTGTCCAGTTTTCGGGGTCCACCTCTAACATACTGGTGCGGTATGGGCAACAGAAAATGATCCAAGGGTTACAAAAGTAGGAAGAATTCTCAGGGCAACGGCAAAGGATGAACTGCTTCAATTAAGGAGACTATTTTTAAATATCTTTCCTTTAGATTTCTTAAATGAGGCAACGATAGGTTTTCGTTTAGATTTTTCGTGAGGCAATCTGACCCATTATCCTCTCTTGGTTTTTGCTACTAATCTCAGAAGTCCCTCCAAGTATTTTTTACCGTAGTCAAAAATATTTGCCAGATTATTTGACTATGGTAGAAATTTTTGGTATACTCCTTTCATGATAAAAAGGTATTTAACTGACCATATTCTGAAGGATCTGCAAGAAAAAATGGTTTTTGTCGGGGGAGCGAGGCAGGTAGGAAAAACGAGCCTTGCAAAGTATATTGCCGAACACTATTTTAGATCACATGATTATTTAAACTGGGATTATAAGGACGACAGAAGAAATATTATGCAAGGCAGATTTAAGGGTGATGCCCAGATTGTTTTGTTTGATGAAATTCATAAGTATAAGGAATGGAAGAATTATCTTAAAGGACAATTTGATAAACACAAGGACGATTTTAAGATACTCGTAACAGGTAGTGCGCGGCTGGACATATACAGGAAGGGCGGGGATTCGCTGATGGGCCGATATTATTATTATCGACTGCACCCTTTTTCTCTTGCAGAGTTTTTGGAGAGGCGCAATAATTTTACACCTTTGGAGGAAATCCATTTTCATGATGCAAACAAGGAGGCGCGTGAGGTACTATATATCTTATTAAAGTTCGGTGGGTTTCCGGAGACATTGCTCAGTCAAAGCGAAAAGACATTGCGCAAGTGGCATAACCAGCGATTAGACAGGTTGGTAAAAGAAGACATTAGAGATGTAGAGAATATACGGGATTTATCCGCCCTTCAGATTCTTGTTAGCATCCTGCCTGAGAAGGTGGGGTCACTTTTATCGATCAATTCATTAAGAGAGGATATTTCTGCAGCCCATAAGACTGTGGCATCATGGGTGGAGATTCTGGAGAGATTTTATTATCACTTCAGGATTTATCCGTTTTCCCACAAAAAAATAAAGTCATTAAGAAAAGAGCCGAAGATGTATTTAGTGGACTGGTCTGAGATTCAGGATAACAGCAGCGCTAGACTGGAAAATATCATTGCGTCACACCTGTTAAAACTGTGCCATTATATGAACGATGTTGATGGTTATAGAATTGAACTCAGCTTTCTGAGAGATGTTGAGGGCAGAGAGGTAGATTTTCTAGTTACCGAAAACGGAAAACCATGGTTTGCAGTTGAAGTGAAGTCGTCGTTCAGGGATATTTCAAAAAGTCTTGTCTATTTCGGTAAAAAGCTCAAAATACCCTTTCTCTATCAGGTTGTTTATGACAGTGGAGTTGATATACTGCAGGACAATATCAGGGTTATGAGTATTGACAAATTTCTTTTATCGCTTGTTTAAATATGCAAATATCTCTTTTTTGCCAACCCCCATCCCTTCTTATAAACCTTCTTTTCTTTCTATGTAATTCTGAGGATTGAACCCCTCCCCATTGTCAAGGCAAAAAATCGTCGTTGTTATGAAATTAGAAATTTATGTGAGGCAACACGACCTTTTGATTATAGCCCTGACTTGATTTGAAAACATTTTATCTGTGATAATAAATCTTAAATATTTTTTGTCAACCCAATTATATTGGTATTCTTTTGGAGAAAAAAATGAAACGCTATTATATATCTACCTTCGGATGCCAGATGAATGTGCATGATTCTGAAAAGATGGCAGGAATTCTGAAATCTGAAGGCTATGCCGAAACCGGTAACGCAAAGGATGCCGATATTGTGATATTTAATACCTGCAGTATACGGCAAAAGGCGGAACAGAAGTTCTTCAGCGAACTCGGAAGGATAAAATCTCTTAAAAAAAGAAGGCCTGACTTGAAAATAGCGGTTGCCGGATGCATTGCACAGCAGGAGGGAAGGGGAATACTCGAAAGAGCGCCATATGTGGATTATGTGGTCGGTCCGCAGAATATTAATGTCTTAAAGGATATAATAACCTCTCAATCCGATTTTGTCTTTACCGGTGACAATCCACTCATAAGCGAAATAGAACTCCCTGTTGAACGAAAGGATAATGTCAGGGCATGGGTGAATATAATGTATGGCTGCAATAACTTCTGCAGCTACTGCATAGTCCCTTATACAAGGGGTAGGGAGAGGAGTAGGGCGAGCGATGCCATAATAAATGAGATAAAAGAACTCGCAGAGAAAGGGTATAAAGAGATGACGCTTCTTGGCCAAAATGTTAATTCATATAAAAGCAATCTTGATTTTCCAGGACTTCTTCGGGAAATCAATGAGATAAAAGGAATTAAGAGGATTCGTTTTGTAACATCCCATCCCAAGGATCTTTCAGACGAACTAATCCATGTTATTAGAGATATGGAAAAGGTCTGCGAACATATCCATCTGCCGTTACAGTCAGGCTCTTCAAAAGTCCTCGCCTTAATGAACAGAAAATACACATATGATGATTATATGAGAAAGGTTGAACAACTCAAAAGAGAAATACCCCAAATTGCAATTACATCAGATATTATTGCAGGTTTCCCTCAAGAAACAGATGAAGACCATGAGTGCACAATTAATGCCCTTAAAGAAATAGAGTTTGATGGCATTTTTGCTTTTAAGTTTTCTCAGAGGACTGGAACAAAGGCTTCACAAATGAGCGGTCAAATTGATGATAAAATAAAATCAGAGAGACTTTATAAAATCCTTGAACTCCAGAATAAAATAACTGAAAGAAAAAACAAGACATTAGAAGGAACAGTTCAAGAGATACTTATAGAAGGAAGAAGTGAAAATAACGCTGATAAACTTTCAGGCAGGACAAGGGCAAACAAGATTGTAAATATTTCTTCAAAAAATAACATTAAACCCGGCGATATTGTTACAGCGAAAATCATAAATGCCCGCAGATATTCCCTCGAAGGAGAGATTGTTTAATCATCACATGAAGATAGCCGTTTTAACCCTTGGATGTAAAACAAATCAGGCTGAAAGTCAACACATAGAAAATGCCTTAGATAGCGCAGGGCATCAGATAGTCGAGATGTCCGAGCTGCCTGATTTGTACGTTATCAACACCTGTACAGTCACAGCAAAAGCTGATTATCAATCAAGGCAGCTTATTCATAGGGCATTAAAGAATAATGCTAAAGTGATAGTTACAGGATGCTATTCAGAACTCAATGCCGAGCAGATTAAAGGCATCATGGGAGATATCAATATCGTCAAAAATAGCAGTAAGTTTAGCATTATCAATGAGATTACTCAAGAATATTCAGGTAAAACACAAGATATTAGTGATTATAGAAAAAGACACAGGGCTGCAATTAAGGTGCAGGACGGTTGTAATTATTCCTGCAGCTATTGTGCTATTCCTATGGCGAGAGGCAGGTCGAGGAGCATCTCTGAAGACGAGGTGATAAAAGAAATAAAACTTTATGAATCAATGGGATATAAGGAGGTTGTTCTTACAGGTATACACCTCGGAACATATGGTCTTGACCTGAAACCTAAAAAATCACTTTCATTATTAGTAAATAACATATTGATAAATACAAATATTCCGAGGATAAGACTGAGCTCTCTCGAAATTAAAGAGATAACTGATGGGCTTTTGGAACTGTTTGATGAGGATCGGGTATGTAAACATCTTCATATACCCCTTCAAAGCGGTGATGATAATATCCTGAAATTAATGAATAGAACATATTCTGTTGATGATTTTGTATCCGGCATCGAAAAGATAACCAAAAAACTGCCGGATATTGCCATAGGGACAGATGTTATAGTCGGCTTTCCAGGCGAGGGAGAATTTGAGTTCAAGAACACCAAGTATCTTATTGAGTCTATGCCTTTTTCTTATCTGCATGTCTTCCCTTACTCTTCAAGGTCGGGGACAAAGGCCGCGGTATTACCCAAGCAGGTCGCTAAAGTTATAAAAAAAGAGCGAGTAGCTATGCTTAAGAGTATCGGAATGGCTAAAAAACAGGACTACATCAAGAGACATATAGGCAAAACCCTCGATGTTGTAGTAGAAAGCAGATGCAACAAAGGGTTGACTGGGACTACAGGAAATTATATCAAGGTTCTTGCCAAGGATGAAAATGACATTGAAGAAGGAATGCTTGTCAATGTTCATGTTTTAGGGCATAAAGATGGCATTGCCATAGGAATCCCTGCAAAAAAATTAGAACTCCTTAACAAATAACCATTTTTTATATGCTTATAAGTTGTACAGTTTCGATAAGGACTAACTACGGTGCTTTTGTTTGGCAATTATCCAACGAGTTTATAACAAGTTATCAACAAACTATGTTTATTCTGAGTGACCGATAATATATATTATGTAAAGTGTATACTCTGCCATATAGTGTTAAATACCTTAATTCAGGGGGTTATATATGGCAGGCAAAAATTTTATTTCCAAGTCCCGTTCTAAGGGGCGATATGCCTTTCTTCCTCTATCTGAGGATCCTTTTTCATCTGATGCTGTCTTTGAGCTTTATGAAGATGGCAAACATCTTGTAACATTCTGCTTTAAAACTATCCGGGAAGATTTACGAGTTTTAGGTTGTTCTGAAAACTGGATAGGTTCAATCCTTCGTCTCCTCGATAAGTATTATCCTCGTAGGTATTCTTACCCTGTCTCTCAGCAGCGGTCTGTCCTTGATCGTTTTGGAGAGGATAAGCTCGTTGATTATCTGCAAGCTAAGGGCTTTCGTGTAGTTAAATGTCTCGATATATCTGACAAGGAGATAGTTATGTATTTGGAGACTAAAGGCTATTCTGTCGAAGGTCTTTTGGATGATTGTTATTATTCTACGCCTCTTAAAATTCTTGAAAAGGTGGGGTAAAACAATGAGTTATGCAGGTGGAAAAGAACAAAAACTGTCAATGCTACTGCGTGATGTTGTAATTAGGGCTCAGGGCGTTGCGTTTGATGAGGGTTATTACGATAGTTTTACTGATAAAAAATACGCTCAAGACTTGGTTTATGCTCGGGTTACTGGCAGGTTTGTTGATATTTTATCTCATATTAACTTTCAGCTCGTAAATGGTAGGAGTATTGAGGAGATACAATTATGAACCTTGAGAGTCAAAAAAATTATAACGATGCGCTTTGTCGTATTGATGATGTTGTCATAAATTTGGTTGGTATTAGGCATGAGATTGAGTTTATGCCTCATCCTATTGCTCTGTCTGTTTTGACAAGAGCTATCGAGGAGCTCAAAGTTGCAAGGTCTCTGTATCTAAAGTCAAATACTGTCGTTGACAGTAACAATCAAAAATTGGGGGTGTGATATGGTTGTCGAGTTAAAGGGTCGTATCTACAAGAGCGGAACAATTTCTAAGGGTAAAATGGCAGGCATGCGGTATTACAACATGCTTGTCGCTCGTCCTGACGGTATGGAAGATAGCATTTGTGTTTTCAGCGATAAGGAGCATGCGCTTGGCAAGGAGATAAAAATACTCGTGAACGCATATGTTCAAACTGCCGTTG
>CAMTVO010000054.1:0-31130 GCA_947085205.1 uncultured Nitrospiraceae bacterium | reverse complement strand
TCCCCTTCGGTATCGGAGTGTTCGTTGGTCTGTCCGGGATCCTGCTCTGTTCCTTCCTCGGCGGCATGCGCGCGGTGACCTGGACGCAGGTGGCGCAGTACATCATTCTGATTATCGCATATCTGATTCCTGTTGTTGTTATGTCAACAAAGGTTACAGGCGTGCCGGTGCCGCAGATTATGTATGGACAGGTCCTCCAGAAGATTGATGCAAAAGAAAAAGAGATTATAGTCAGCCCTAAGGAGCAGGAGGTTCGGGATTTATGGAAAAAGCAGGCGCAGGACATTGATGCAAAGATAAAGGGGTTGCCTGCAAGTCTTGATGTGGAAAGAAAAAAGCTTCAGGATAAATTA
Source organism: uncultured Nitrospiraceae bacterium (assembly GCA_947085205.1). Taxonomy (GTDB): domain Bacteria; phylum Nitrospirota; class Thermodesulfovibrionia; order Thermodesulfovibrionales; family Dissulfurispiraceae; genus CAMTVO01. The sequence goes on along the minus strand of CAMTVO010000054.1, from coordinate 30,777 downwards.
GCGGCGCTGCCTGCAGACGTGCCTGCTAAAGAAAAAGAGGCAATTGAAAAACAGATAAAAGCGCTTCCAAAGACGCCTGAAGAGGCAAAGGAAAAATGGACAGAGTCAAAGAAGGCTGCAGACGGCAGTGCAAAAACGCCGAAGCCTTATGTTCAACCGTTTGCAAGAATGGACATGAAAAACATGCTCATTCTTACCTTCTGTCTAATGGTCGGCACAGCAGGACTTCCGCATATTTTAATGAGGTTTTACACAACGCCGTCTGTTAAACAGGCAAGGTCATCTGTGGGCTGGGCATTGTTCTTCATATTCCTGCTTTACTTTACAGCTCCTGCTTATGCTGCATTTGCAAGATGGGAGGTATTGAGCAATCTTGTCGGGCAGCAGTTTGCAGCGCTTCCAGGCTGGGTTGCATCATGGGCAAAGGTCGGATTGGTTTCCGTTAAAGATATGAACGGCGACGGCATACTCCAGTTTGCAGAGATTATCCTGCGTCCGGACGCAGTCGTTCTTGCAACGCCTGAAATAGCCGGTCTGCCCTATGTTATAGCGGGTCTGGTCGCAGCAGGAGGCCTTGCAGCAGCGCTCTCAACAGCGGACGGTCTGCTTCTTGTTATAGCAAATGCGCTTTCGCATGACTTATACTTCAAGCAGATAAATCCAAAGGCATCCACAACATTAAGGCTCACCATTTCAAGAGCGCTTCTTGTGTTTGTGGCTCTGTTAGGCGCATGGGTGGCGCAATACAAACTGGCAATTATTGTTGAACTCGTTGCATGGGCGTTCTCTCTTGCAGGAGCCTCATTCTTTCCTGCATTGGTCATGGGAATATGGTATAAGAGGGCAACAAGACCTGCTGCAGTTGCAGGGATATTGGTGGGTCTCGGAATAACAATCTTCTACATCGTAGGAAGCAGATTTTACGGTGTTGACTGGTTCGGCATAAAGACAGTAGGCGCAGGTATATTCGGACTGCCGGCAGGGTTCTTAACAATATGGCTGGTCTCCAAGTTTACACCGCCGCCTTCGCAGGAGATACAGGACTTTGTCGACAGCGTAAGGTACCCTAAGGGCGCATTAAAAGGCGAAGAGGTGCACGAGTCGCTGAAGAGTCACTGATTTAAATGATATTTTGACAGGGACACAAGCGATTGTGTCCCTGTCAAGCTTATAATTATAAAAAATGAAAGCATGGATTATATTAATAGCTAACTATACGCTCTCGCTCTTTATGTGGCTTGTAATAGGAAGGGTTATTCTTTCTCTATTTACGAGCAATAGAAATAATTTTATGTTAAGCTTTTTCATGAAGTTTACAGAGCCTGTATATAAGGTTTCAAGAACGATTTTCCCTTTTGCAAGGGTTTCTCCGGGAAAGGAGGGAACCTTCTGGGGAAATATTGAGGGTTGTATTCCTATTTTTTCGGTTATAATTATATTTACTTTGAGAATACTGCTCATCTTGCTATTCGGCGCAGGAGTTAATAATAAATAAAAGGAAGGAGGCAAAGTATGACAAAAGAGAGCATAGATGTATTGCTGGCGGAGAAGAGGACATTTCCGCCGGCGAAGGAATTCAGCGAAAGGTCTCACATCAAGAGCATGAAGGACTACGAGGTGATGTATAAGAGGTCGGTGGAAGACCCCGAAGGCTTCTGGTCGGAGATGGCTGAAACCCACATCACATGGTTTAAGAAATGGGACAGGGTACTGGAATGGAGCTTTGAGAAGCCCGAAATCAAATGGTTCATAGGAGGCAAACTCAACGCCTCTTACAACTGCCTTGACAGATTCATAAACACACCCGTAAGGAACAAGGCGGCCATCATATGGGAAGCTGATGACGGGAGCTACAAGACCTACACCTATCAGCAGCTTTACTATGAAGTCAACAGATTTGCCAATGTCCTTAAAAAACACGGAATCAAAAAAGGAGACAGGGTAACAATATATCTACCCATGATCCCGGAGCTTGCAATAGCCATGCTTGCGTGCGCAAGGATAGGAGCAATACACTGCATAGTATTCGGAGGATTCAGCGCGCAGGCATTAAGGGACAGGATACAGGACTGCCAGGCAAGGCTGTTGATTACATCAGACAGGGGAGTAAGGGGCGGAAGGCTGGTTCCCATGAAGGCAAATGCAGATACAGCTCTTCAAGAATGCCCGACAATAGAAAAAGTCATAGTAGTAAAAAGAACAGACGGCGCAGACATGGAGCCTAACAGGGACATATGGTGGCATGACGAGATAAAGGCCTCTGATATTGCCAATTATTGTGAGCCTGAATGGATGGACGCAGAGGATCCGCTTTTTATTCTTTATACATCAGGCTCAACAGGAAAACCAAAGGGCGTGCTTCACACAACTGGAGGTTATCTTGTTTATGCCAATCTTACTTTCAAATGGACTTTTGACTATCATGACGAAGACATCCATTTCTGCACCGCTGATATTGGATGGGTTACAGGGCACAGTTATATCGTTTATGGACCATTGAGCAGCGGCGCAACCAGTATCATGTTTGAAGGGATTCCATCATACCCCAATCACGGAAGATTCTGGGATATTGTGGATAAACACAAGGTGAATATATTTTATACCGCTCCTACAGCGATAAGGGCATTAATGAAAGAGGGAGAGAGCTGGGTTACAAGGCATGATCTTTCGTCTTTAAGGGTTCTTGGAAGTGTTGGAGAACCTATAAATCCAGAGGCATGGATGTGGTATCACACATATGTAGGCAAGGGCAAATTGCCGATAGTTGACACATGGTGGCAGACAGAAACAGGAGGTTTTATGATAACCCCTCTGCCGGGGGCAATGACACTAAAACCGGGCTCTGCAAACAGGCCGTTCTTTGGCGTAGTCCCTGCCATCTTAAATGAGAAAGGAGAACCGGCAGGGATTAACGAAGGAGGCTGCCTCGTAATAGAAAAGCCATGGCCGGGAATGATAAGAGGGACATACGGAGACCCTGAAAACAAGAGAGTAAAAGAAGTATATTTCTCAAGATTCCCGGGCAAATACCTCACCGGTGACGGAGCAAGGATAGACGAAGACGGCGACTACTGGCTCATGGGAAGAATAGACGACGTCATCAACATCTCAGGACACAGACTTGGGACAGCGGAAGTCGAATCAGCGCTTGTCAGCCATGAGGCGGTTGCAGAGGCAGCGGCAGTAGGATTTCCGCATGAGATAAAGGGAGAGGGAATATATGTGTATGTAACCCTCAAAGAAGGGCAGCAGCCGACAGACGAACTTAAAAAGATACTCGTGGGGCATGTAAGGACAATCATAGGCCCGATAGCGACGCCTGACAAATTACAATTTGCACCCGGACTTCCTAAGACAAGGAGCGGTAAAATAATGAGAAGAATACTCAGAAAGATTGCGAAGGGAGAAGTGGAAGACTTAGGAGATACATCCACGCTTGCAGACCCTTCAGTTGTTGATGACCTGCTGAAGGGAAGATTGTAAGAAATGGTATAATTTTTAACCATGAAAGTTCTCAGAAATCAAAAGGAAATAGCATCATTCCTGAAACTCCTCAGGAAAAGGGCTTTTGGCGTCAGTCCTGAAATAGAAAGTTCGGTAAAAGGCATTCTCGCTGATGTAAAGGAAAACGGGGATTCTGCACTTAAAAAATACACTGCCAGATTCGATAAACACAACCTGCTTCTGAGACTCAAAACTGCCGAAATTAGAAACCATGCCAAAAAAGCGGATAAAAAGATAATTAAGGCACTTGAAATATCCGCAAAAAAGATATGTGACTTTCACGAGAGGCAAAAAGAGAAATCGTGGTCATTTAAAAAAGACGGGGCATTGCTTGGACAGATAATCAGGCCAATCGAGAGGGCAGGCGTTTATGTCCCCGGAGGAAAGGCATCATACCCATCTACCGTATTGATGAGTGTCATCCCAGCGCAGGCAGCCGGAGTTAAAGAGATATGCTTATGTGTTCCCACTCCAATGGGAGAGATAAATCCGTATGTTATGGCGGCAATAGAGCTGCTCGGCGTGAAAGAGGTTTACAGGGTCGGAGGCGCTCAGGCAGTAGGCGCAATGGCATACGGGACAGAAAGCATAAGAAATGTTGACAAGATTGTTGGACCGGGAAATATTTATGTTGCACTCGCAAAAAAAATGGTCTTTGGAGAGGTGGATATAGACATGATTGCAGGTCCGAGCGAGATACTGATAATCGCCGATGAGACCGCAAATCCAGCCTTTGCAGCCGCGGACATGCTCAGTCAGGCAGAGCACGATGAGCTTGCGTCAAGCATATTAATAACAAATTCGGAAGGCATTGCAGAAGAGGTTATTAACGAATTAAATATACAGATGAAAAATCTTAAAAGAAAAGAAATAGCAAAGAAATCTCTGAGGAAATTCGGGGCTGTAATCAAGACAAAGAGCATAAAAGAAGCTGTCAATATAACAAACGAGATCGCGCCTGAACATCTTGAGATAATGACGCGCCATCCTGAAAGAGATGTGGAAATGGTAAAAAATGCAGGCGCTGTATTTCTTGGACAGTGGACTCCGGAGCCTCTCGGCGATTACTCGGCAGGTCCTAACCATACACTCCCCACAGGAGGCACTGCAAGGTTTTCTTCTCCTCTCGGAGTCTATGATTTCATCAAAAGGACAAGCCTCTTGCAATTTAATAAAAAAGGGTTTATGCTTTTATCAGATACCGTAGAGGCGATTGCTGACATCGAAGGGCTTGAGGCACACGGTAATACAATCAGGATAAGAAGGGTGAAAGGAGGTTTAAAATGCCGGTAAATCAGACAACAAACAACCAGTTGCAGACAGATATAGTTTCGAGATATGACATACAGAAAAAGCAGAAAAATCAGCAATTCCATCAACCACAACAGCAGGTACAGCAAAAAGGAGAAGGCGAAAGAAATAATCCTGCTTCTGAGGATGTAAAGGTGACCCTTAGCGGACAGGGGAGGGCTAAAACCGCAAAAAACACTGAAAATACAGCTGGCGTAGAAGCCCACCAAAAGACACAGGAGAGCACAAATATCGAATCGAAGCGTGCAATACAGGCATATCAGAATACAAACAGGACTGATGAAAGCGCAAGACCTGAAAGGATAAGGCAAAGACAGATCAGCCGCATAGTAGGCTGATGATTATATATCCGCCAATTACCCTGTTACTTCCTTCAGCCAGTTGAGATAATCCTCCGAGCCTTCAATTACGGGCATAGCGATTATCTCAGATACAGTGTAACTGTGAAGCTCCTTCACCCTTCTTTTCAACGATTCAAATAAATGCCTTTGCGTCTTTGCAATCATTAAAACCTCCGAATCATCCTCTATCCTTCCCTGCCATCTGTATATAGAACGTATCCCCTTTACAATATTTACACATCCAGCAAGCCTTTCTTCCACCAGTGCCTTTGCAATCTTTGCAGCCTCGTCTTCGTTGGGCGCAGTGATATAGACAACTATTGCCTCCATAATACCTCCTGAATTCTTATAATAATTGCATTTTGAGGCTCTTGCAAAAGTCATAAAAAGAGAAGAGTTTGTCATTCCCACGAAAGTGGGAATCCATGGTTTCCCATGAAAACGGGAACCTAATTCCTTTGTATAGTTCCCCGCTTTTGCGGGGACAAGTCTGGATTCCCGTTTGCACGGGAATGACGACTTTTGCAAGAGCCTCTTTTTATAAGAAAAATAAAGCGATCCATATAAGGACTCCGCCTAATAAAGCAACGCCTATTGCGAGCAGAACCCTCCTTGTCTCGTAATCATTCACCAGCAGTCCGTCGATTTTAGTAACGCTAAGTTTCGGCGCTTCTATAATACTGCCTTTATACGATATAACCACTGCATTGGCCTTAACGGCGATTACCTTCCCTTTCAATTCTCCCTTTTCAGTTAATACAGTAACCTGCTTGTTGATAAGTGACTCGTCGGCATCCACTGCAAAAAGCTGATAATATCCCCAGAGGATACAGCCTATCCCTATTGTCAGGATAATTCTCTTTCTTGTGATAACCATTTATTTCAAAGTCAAAATGCCGTTTTTTAGCAGCGAGATACAACGGTTTTCTTTTGTTTTGAGCATGACCGTCGGCTTGAAAAAAACAAAATCCTGATGAAACGGCGTTCTTACCTTACCTCCAAAGGAACTGTTGTCTCCGAGGGCAATATGTATTGTGCCTAAAATCTTTTCCGACTCGAGGATATTGTCAGGCCTTTTTGCCCTATCGTTTGTTCCTATGCCTAATTCTGCGATATTTCTGTTTTCCTCCCGCTCATTAAGCTTTGTTCTGAGATAGTCAGCATAAGGCTCATCGCCGACAACTTCTGTTACAATGCCTTCCTTGACAATCATGATTATTGGCGATTTCAACTCCCTCGTAGGCGCCCATTCAAGAACAAGCTTGCCGTTTGCAGTTCCTTCAACAGGCGCAAGGAAGACCTCACCAGCAGGCAGATTGCCGAATGACCCTTGGTTTGTGAGTATGCCGTCATCAGACAATGCATTCCTGCCTTTTTTTGACATGGTGATGTGAGTGCCGTTTGGTGTTTTAATTTCTATGGTTTCGGCAGTGTTGACAATCTTTGCTATGGATTTGGTTCTCTTGAACAATACCGTCCAGTCGATATTCATGGAACTTTCGAGCATCGAGACTTCAAATATCGGCATGCTTGCATAGCGGCAGCCGCAGACCCTCGTCAAAAAATCCCTGAATCGCGTATGGCTCGTGGAATAGTTTGAAAGGGCGATTACTGCATTAACAGCGGATTTCTTATGTCTCTCAATAATGGTTTCCGCCTTTTTAATTCCTTTATCAGTAATCTCTTTTTTGAGAAGCGGCTGTAACAACCTGAATTTCTTTAATTCCTTTAAAGCCTTTTCTCCAAAGGCCAAATTCCACAACTCCTCCGGCGGCTCTGCTCCGTGGCTTCCTGTGGCAATGTATTCGTAATAGATTATCTTTTTTGTGAACGCCTTTCCGATTTCTGTTGTCAATAATGCAATATCCCGCAGCCTTTCACGCCTGCAAAGGTCGCTTTCGTGGAGAACTTCTGAAGGCGCAATTCTATCAGTAAACACGAAGACCCTTTCATCTTTTTTAACGACGAGATTGACTTTATAGATTGAGCGGATGGTATTGGTGATCATCTCATGCAAACACCAACTCTATCTGTTCAAGCCTTTCTCCGGGGAACTGGATAGGATAATTGTTGTCAAAGCATGCTGTGCAGTAGTTTTCGGGATTGGGAATGATTTTCTTCAGTCCCTCAATGCTCAGATACGAAAGGCTGTCGGCAGTGATATATTTCCTTATCTCCTCTGTCATGTGGCTCGATGCGATGAGTTCATGTCTTGTGGGCGTGTCTATTCCGTAAAAGCAAGGACCTACAGTAGGCGGAGAGCATATCCTCATGTGAACATCTTTTGCGCCACCCACCTCCCTTATCATCTTCACTATTTTTTTGCTCGTTGTTCCTCTGACTATGGAGTCATCCACAACCACAACTCTTTTACCCTTCAGGAGATCTCTCACGGGATTTAGCTTTATCTTTACGCCGAAGTGTCTTATGCTCTGCTTCGGCTCTATAAATGTCCTTCCAATATAATGGTTCCTTATAAGGCCGAAATCAAACGGTATCCTGCCTTCTTCTGCAAAACCGATGGCAGCAGGAACTCCAGAATCAGGGACGGGTATTACGATATCGGCATCCACCATTGACTCTCTCGCAAGCTGCCTGCCGAATTCCTTTCTCATAGTATTAACGCATATGTGGTCGAAGATGTAACTGTCCGGACGGGCAAAATAGATAAACTCAAATACACAGAATGCCTTTCTATAGCTCTGCAATGCCTTGATGGAATGCAGGCCGTTGTGGTTTATGACTATCATCTCTCCAGGCTCCACATCCCTGATGTAGTCCGCTCCATTGAGGTCAAAGGCGCAGGTCTCAGAAGCGACTATATATGCGCCGTCTACCCGACCGATGGAAAGGGGCCTTACACCGAAAGGGTCTCTGACGGCTATGAGCTCAGATTCTCTTAAAAAAAGCAGGCTGAATGCGCCGTTCACACTGCTGACAGCGTCAACTATACGTTCATAGGGATTATCGCTCTTCGACCTTGCTATTAGATGGAGGACTACCTCGCTGTCTGATGTTGACTGGAATATGGCGCCCTCGCCTTCGAGCTCTTTCTTCATCTGCTCCGCATTCACGAGATTTCCATTATGCGCCACAGCTATAGAACCGAGGGCATAATTTGCCATGAGGGGCTGGACATTCTTAAGTCCGCCGCCTCCGGCTGTAGAATACCTGTTATGTCCTATTGCTATGTCGCCCGGAAGGCGCTTTATCCTCTTTTCTGAGAATATATCTGCAACAAGTCCTAAAGATTTTTCGATATAAAGGCCTTTTCTGTCTGACGAGCATATGCCTGCGCCTTCTTGTCCGCGGTGCTGAAGGGCATAGAGTCCCAAATAGGTGAGATTGGCTGCTTCAGGATGTCCGTAGACTCCGAAGACGCCGCATTCTTCGTGGATGTCATGAAAATTTATCATAGGCCGACAATTTTTTATTTTCATTAAGTTCGGCTCTCTTTTCTCTTTTTAGTAGAATATTTTAACATAAAGCTATGGATGAATTTAAACTAAAAACAGGCTTCACGCCAAAAGGCGACCAGCCGAAGGCTATTTATGAGCTTACAGAAGGGATAAACAAAGGACTTAAGCATCAGACGCTTTTAGGAGTTACAGGCTCCGGGAAGACCTTTACGGTGGCAAATGTCATTGCAAATGTAAATAAACCGACCCTTGTTATAGCCCACAACAAAACGCTTGCAGCGCAGCTATACGGAGAATTCAAGGAACTGTTTCCGGACAATGCAGTAGAATTTTTTGTCAGTTATTACGACTATTACCAGCCAGAAGCGTATATACCGACAACAGATACTTACATAGAAAAAGATGCCATGATAAATGACGACATAGACAGGCTTAGGCATTCTGCAACAATGTCAATCCTCGAAAGGACTGATGTAATAGTCGTTGCATCGGTTTCATGCATTTACGGGATAGGCTCTCCTGAAGATTATCTTGGAATGCATCTCTTCATCGAAGAAGGAATGAGAACAAAGAGGGATGAACTCCTCAAAAGACTTGTTGAAATGCTTTATGTGCGCTCCGATACAGAATTTAAGCGGGGGAACTTCAGGGTGAGGGGAGATATAGTTGAGGTCTATCCGGCATTCTCTCAGGATAGGGCGATAAGGATAGAGTTTTTCGGAGATGACATAGATGCATTGCACGAATTCGACACCCTGACAGGCGAAAGAATAAAAAGGCTCGGGAGGCTCTCGATTTACCCGAACAGCCACTGGATAACCCCGAAGCCGAAACTCCAAAAGGCGTTTAAAGGCATAGAAAAAGAGCTTGAAGATAGGATGCGCCGGTTCAGGAACGCAGGAGAAATGCTTTACGCGCAGAGAATCGAGCAGAGGACAAGGTTCGACATGGAGATGCTGAAAGAATTCGGTTATTGCCACGGAATAGAGAATTATTCGAGGCACTTAAGCGGAAGACTCCCAGGAGAGCCGCCGTATACATTGATCGATTACCTTATCAGCGGGCCTTCAAACGGGGACTATCTTATGGTAATAGACGAATCCCACGCCACGGTTCCCCAGATCGGGGGCATGTATGCCGGTGACCGTTCAAGAAAGCAGACCCTCATTGATTACGGCTTCAGGCTTCCGTCCGCGCTCGACAACAGGCCGTTAAAGTTCGACGAATTCGAGCACAGGGCAAATCAGGTTATATACGTATCCGCAACCCCCGCCGATTACGAAATGATCAAATCGGAAGGAATAATTGTGGAGCAGGTAATAAGGCCTACAGGGCTTATGGATCCGAATATGACGGTGCGGCCGGTGAAGGGACAGGTGGACGACCTGCTCGGAGAGATAAGAAAAAGAGCGGAAAAAGGCGAGAGGATACTGGTTACAACTCTCACAAAAAAGATGGCGGAAGATTTAACCGATTACTATACGGAACTTGGAGTGAAGGCAAGGTATCTGCATTCGGACATCGACACCCTTCAAAGAATAGAGATACTTAGAGACCTGAGAATGGGAGAATTCGACGTGCTGATAGGCGTTAATCTGCTGAGGGAAGGGTTAGACCTCCCTGAAGTCTCCCTCGTAGCAATATTCGACGCGGACAAGGAGGGGTTTCTACGCTCCGAAAGGTCGTTGATACAGACTGCGGGCCGCGCAGCGAGGAATATAAACGGAGAGGTAATCCTTTATGCAGACACTATAACCCGCTCGATGAAAAAGGCTCTGGACGAGACAGAGAGGAGAAGGAAAATACAATCGGCATACAACAAAAAAATGAAGATAACCCCTGAAACCGTTAAAAGCGGGATAAAGGATATCTTAAGCTCTATCTACGAGTCGGACTATTTTACGGTTCCTATGGCAGCGGAAGAAAAGGCGGAATATGAATTAAGCGAAGATATCATCAAGAAGCTCGATGCGGAGATGAAAGAGGCGGCGAAGACCCTTGACTTCGAACGCGCGGCTCAGATACGGGACAGGATAAAGGAACTGAAGGAGAGGATGTTGAAGGTCGGTGTAAAGCTCACTTAACCCTCTTCGAAATGGCCTTAAACTCCTCAGTGCCAGCAACCTTTAACAGTTGAAATAAAACCGTTTCTGTGCATGTTACAACAGCGCCTGCGTCGCGCATGAATTCTATACCTGTCTTCCAGTTTTCTTTAGCCCTTGAACATACAGCATCCCTAACAAGATGGACGTTGTATCCTTCATTTAAAAGCCCTATGCATGTCTGGAGCACGCATATGTGGGTCTCCATGCCTGTTAAAATCAGTGCCTTTTTGTTCAGCCTTTTTATTTCATTTAAAAAATTCGGCTCCTCGCAACAGTTGAAGGATAGCTTTTCTATTGGATGATATAAAGGCAGTTGTTCTTTTATCTCAGCTACAGTCGGGCCGAGCCCGTTTGGATACTGCTCGGTCAGGACTATGGGAATGTTCAACATCTTTGAAAGCTCGACGATATGAAGGCAGTTTTTAATAACATCATCCTTCGCTTTCATTACCGAAGCAAGCCTGTCCTGAATATCTATAATCACAAGTACCGCATTGTCTTTATTGATAAAAAACTTATCCATACAAACCTCCTCACAGAATAAAAACAGATTATTTTAACACGCCTGATATTTTTTTATTTTTTTGTTTCTCGTCAAAAATTCACTAATCACAGTCAATGCTTCTTCCAGCGAGAATTTATCTGTTTGTATTGTTAACTCGGGACTTAAAGGCTCCTCGTATGGGACACGAACCCCAGGTACAGGCCATCCGGCCTTTCCTTTCTTATAAATGCCCTTTGGAGCTCCGTGTCTTTCTTTCCGATATAGTTCCCTCTCCTCGCAGACATCGATGGAGCATTTCAGGTAAATCTCGGCAAAGTTTGGGATGAGTTCCCTTGCCAGATCCCTCCATCTCCTCATATTCCCTGTGGCATCGATGATGACATTGTGGCCATTCTCTGAAAGTGTCTTTGCCGCATAGACAATGGCCCTGTAGACCATCTCCCTTTCCGATTCAGAGTATGTAGGCGCCGGCGTTACGACTTTCCTTAATTCGTCCATCCTGAGAATAACAAATTCGGGGAAGCGGCTCTTAATGCCCTCTGCAATTGTGCTCTTGCCGCTTCCAGGCAGACCCGTTATCCATAGGACGAGACCATTCATAAACAAAGGATACCATAATTTGACTTAACCCTCTCTATGAAGTTAATATTTTTTATGCAACACTCTGATTTTGTCCCCCTCCATCTGCATAGTGAATACAGCCTTTTGGACGGCGCAATAAAGATTGATGAGCTTGTTGAGCAGGCTGCTGCCTATAAAATGCCTGCTGTTGCCATCACCGACCACGGCAACCTCTTCGGCGTTATCGACTTTTATAAAAAGGCGACAAAGAGAGGCATAAAGCCGATTATCGGCTGCGAGGTCTATGTCGCGCCGAACAGCCGCTTTGACAGGTCAAAGACGACCATAGACAACGGTCTTTCAGAAGAGGCGGCATTCCATCTTATCCTGCTTGCAAAGGACAGCGCCGGGTATAAGAATCTTACAACCCTCGTTACAAAGGCGTATCTTGAAGGCTTTTATTACAAGCCGAGGATAGACAAAGACCTCCTCGAGCAATACAGCGGCGGGCTAATCGGGCTGACCGCATGTTTAAAAGGAGAAGTCCCTTATTACCTTCAGTACGGCCAGATGGAGAGGGCGCGAGAGGCCGCCCTTCAGTACAAGCACATTCTCGGCCCCGAGAACTTCTTCTTCGAGATACAGCACAACGGCATGCCCGAGCAGGAGGATGTTAATAAAAAGCTCATAGAGCTTTCTCAGGAAATCCATGTCCCAATCGTCGCCACAAACGACTGCCATTATTTAAGAAAGGATGATGCGAGGGCGCACGACATCCTGCTCTGCATACAGACAGGGAAGACCGTAAAGGACGAAAAAAGACTCAGGATGTCCACAGAAGAGTTCTATTTCAAGTCGCCTGATGAGATGAAATATGCTTTCCGTGAAACGTCGGAGGCAATATTGAATACAAGGATGATTGCAGAGAGATGCAACCTCGACTTCGTATTAGGAAAGAGCATGCTGCCTAAATACGAGCTTCCCAACGGGATTTCTCCGGACTCATACCTCGATGAGCTTTCTCTCAGCGGCATTAAAGCGAAATTTAAAGGAAATCCGCCTCAGAATTATATGGACCGCCTTAAGCTGGAACTCCGGGTAATTAGAAAGATGGGGTATTCGTCCTATTTCCTTATCGTCTGGGATTTCATAAGCTATGCGAGGAAAAACGGGATACCCGTAGGGCCTGGTAGAGGCTCTGCAGCAGGCAGTCTTGTCGCCTACTGCCTCGATATAACGGAAATAGACCCTATTAAGTACAACCTACTTTTTGAAAGATTTCTCAACCCCGAAAGAATAAGCATGCCCGATATAGATGTGGACTTCTGCAAGGACAGGAGGGGAGAGGTAATTAATTATGTGTCTGAGAAATACGGCAACGACCATGTCGCCCAGATAATAACATTCGGAACAATGGCTGCAAAGGCGGCAATAAGGGATGTGGGCAGGGTGATGGGCATACCATATGCCGAGGTGGACAAAATAGCGAAACTCGTACCTGTGCATAACATAGACATTGACGATGCGCTGAAGATAGAGCCGCAGTTGAAAGAGTTGTACAACAGCAATCCGACAATAAAGGAATTGCTTGATATCGCAAAGAGGCTTGAGGGTTTGTCACGGCACGCGTCGACGCATGCAGCAGGCGTTGTTATATCGCCTGAGCCTTTGACAGACTTTACCGCCCTTTACAAAAATCCCTCTGAAGAAAGTATTACCACACAGTTCGATATGGGGTCAGTCGAAAGCGTGGGCCTTCTTAAGTTCGATTTCTTAGGCCTGAAAACCCTTACAGTATTGGAAAAGACATTGGAATTTATAAAACAGCAGGGCAAGGGAATAGTTCTTTCAGAGATTCCGCTGGGGGATGAAATCACATACAGGCTTTTAAGCTCTGGAGAGACTACAGGCATATTCCAGCTCGAAAGCTCCGGCATGAGGGACATACTCGTGAGGATGCAGCCCAACAGGTTTGAAGACCTCATAGCCCTTGTTGCGCTTTACCGCCCGGGCCCGATGGCATGGATAGATGATTTTATAAAAAGGAAAAATGGCGAGACAAAAGTGGAATACGAAATGCCTCAATTAAAGGAAATACTTAATGAGACATACGGCATTATCATCTATCAGGAACAGGTTATGATGATTGCCAATAAAATAGCTAATTTTTCGATGGGCCAGGCTGACATCCTGCGAAGGGCAATGGGAAAGAAGAAGCAGGAGGAAATGGAGGAGCAAAAAGAGGTCTTTGTCAAAGGCGCTGTTGCTAACGGATTTCACGAGGGAAAGGCGCGAAGGCTCTTTGAGATTATGGAACCATTTGCAAGATACGGCTTTAATAAGTCCCATTCTGCAGCTTACGCATATTTAGCATACCAGACGGCATATTTAAAGGCCAATTATCCTGTTGAGTTCATGACAGCAAACCTCAGTGCGGACATGGGCGATACAGACAAGGTTGTCAAACTCATCAATGAATGCAGGAACATGTCCATCGATATATTACCTCCTGATATTAACGAGAGCGAGAGGGAATTCAAGATTGCCGGAAATTCTGTGAGGTTCGGACTCGAGGCAGTGAAAGGCGTCGGAACAGCGGCAATAGAGATTATGCTTCAGGAGAGGCAAAACGGATTTTTTCAATCATTTGATGAATTTCTTTCCCGCATTGATAATAAAAAGGTCAACAAGAAGGTTGTCGAAAGCCTTATAAAGGCAGGGGCATTTGATTCGCTGTATAAAGGCAGTAATGCGTTATCAGTAATGGGTAATGAGTCAGATAATAGAGACACATCACGTATCACGCATTACGCATCACCAAATTATGCAAGGGCCAAGGCAATTGATACGCTCGCAGCATCCTCAAAGGCAAACGGATTTGGCCCCGGGCTTTTCGGGGACAGCGGAATCATGGCAGATACAGTACGGCCCTGGGATGAGTCTGCGCTGCTAAGTTATGAAAAGGATGCCCTCGGTTTTTATATATCAGGCCATCCTCTTACGAGATATAGAAGAACATTATCGGCAATGGATGTAATTCAATTGTCTGATGTTGAAGACAAGGACGAGAGAGCCGATATCTGCGCAGCAGGGATTATCAGCGAAATGAAGAGCAGGGTAAAGGAAAAGGGCGTAACAGCATATCTTACATTGGAAGATGAGACAGGGACATCAGAGATACTTGTGTTTCCTGATATTTATAAAAAGAGCGCGGACCTCTTAAAAAAAGGCAATATAGTAATGATAAAAGGACAGGTTTTTAAGTCGGAAAAAGGGGCAAAGGTCATGGCGAGGAATATACAGAGCCTGACAGACATGGAAATAAGCATGAGATACGAAGTCGATTTAAAATGCGACAACATCGAAGAAACAACAGAAAAGCTCAGGGCAATAAAAAAATTCATGGAAGAGACCCGTAACGGCAAAGACAAGGTAGCATTTAAATTCTATCTTCCTGATTATTGTGTTATTATAGCTTCACAGCTTCAGCCTTGCGGCAATTTTGCGGCAGAGGTGGAAAGAATTACAGGAGTAAAAGTTACGATTAGTTAATAATGCTTAATGTTTAGTGTTTAATTAAGGAAATTTTTAATCCATAATCAATCATCAAACATTAAACATTAGGAGTAAAAGGCATGGGTTATTATCTTGATTTTGAAAGACCTCTGGAAGAACTCGAAACAAAGATAGAAGAACTGAAAAAGCTTTCAGACGTCACAGAAATAGATATAGCAGCGGAGATAAAGCGCCTCGAGAAAAAAGCGAAGGAGCTGCGTTCCGAGATATTCTCGAACCTCACGCCATGGCAGAAGACCATGATAGCGCGGCATCCTGAAAGGCCTTACACGTTAGATTATATCGGAATGACAGTCGAGGATTTTATCGAGCTTCACGGCGACAGGAGATTTGCGGACGACCCTGCCATAGTCGGAGGCGTAGGAAAGATAAACGGCATCCCGATGGTTATCATAGGCCACCAAAAGGGCAGAGGCACTAAAGAGAGGATATTGAGGAACTTTGGACAGCCGAATCCCGAAGGCTATAGAAAAGCGCTCAGACTGATGCGGCTTGCAGAGAGATTTAAGATGCCTATAGTAACATTCGTCGATACTCCTGGAGCATACCCCGGAATAGGCGCAGAAGAGCGTGGACAGGCAGAGGCAATAGCGACAAACCTTATGGAGATGTCGAGGATAAAAACTCCAATAATCACTATCGTTATAGGCGAAGGCGGAAGCGGAGGCGCGCTTGCATTGAGCGTTGCAGACAGGCTTTACATGCTTGAGCATTCTATTTATTCCGTAATATCGCCGGAGGGGTGCGCTGCAATTTTATGGAAGAGAGGCGGAGAGCTTAACTTAGAAGATTTCTCGAAGGCGGCAGAAGCCCTGAAGCTAACTGCCGATGATTTAAAGTCATTCAAGATCATTGATGACATCATACCTGAACCGCTTGGAGGCGCGCACAGAGAGCCTGAGACCACAGCAAAAAAGATAGCAGAATATATCGTGAAGTCTTTGGAGACGCTCCAGTCAAAAAGCCCTGCAAAACTTATAGAGGAACGGTATAAAAAAATCAGGAAAATAGGCAGCCTTACTCAAACAGCGCAGTAACAAAGTCTTCCGGATTGAAGTCCTTCAGGTCGTCGATGCCTTCGCCTATACCGATAAGTCTTACGGGGATGCCAAGTTCTTTCTTTATTGCGAAGATTATGCCGCCTTTTGCGGTTCCGTCAAGCTTTGTTAATGCGATACCCGTGATGCCTATCGCCTCGTTGAATATCTGCGCCTGCCTCAATGCATTCTGGCCTGTTGTTGCATCGACTATAAGGAGTATTTCGTGAGGAGCATCAGGCATGGATTTCTTTATTACACGATTAATTTTTTTGAGTTCGTCCATTAACTGGCTTTTGTTATGGAGCCTTCCTGCGGTATCTATTATAACTACATTAACGCCGCGTGCCTTTGCAGCCTCTACTGCATCAAATGCAACGGCAGCAGGGTCTGAACCGCTCTGGTGCTTTATTATATCGGCGCCTGTGCGTTTTGCCCATATCTCTAACTGTTCTATTGCTGCAGCCCTGAAAGTATCTGCTGCGGCTAAGATGACCGAGTTTCCTTCAGAGATAAAGCTTGATGCGAGTTTGCCTATGGTCGTGGTCTTGCCTACGCCGTTTACTCCAACTGTAAGGATTACGAACGGTTTTTCTCCGAATATGACAAGCGGCTGAGCCTTTCCAAGGAGTAATGACAGCTCGCTTTTTAGATAGGACTTTACATCGTCGGAGCTTTTTATCTCGCCTGCCCTCACCCTTTCCCTGAGCCGGCCTACTATCTCGTTTGTTGCCTCTGCCCCTACATCCGAGGTGATAAGCACCTCTTCGATGTCCTCGATAGCGGTATCGTCGATAGTCCTGTTCAGGATAATCGACGATACCCTCTCGACGATATTCTTTTTTGTTTTTGTGAGGCCTATTTTTAGTTTATCTAAGAATCCCATAAATTAGACGTAAAAAAGGTAGAGGTAAAGGTAAAGAACTCTGCTCTACCTATGCCTCTACCTTTTTTTAATTTTTATCGTGTTTCAGAGTAACTGTAAGGGAGCTTTTTTCTTTCGTTACATGAAACCTTGCCGGCTTCAGTTGCTCTATTTTGACGAGCACGGCACCCTTTTCTTTCTTATCTTCTTCTACCAGCATATTGCCGACAAAGGAGGAGTCGAACTTTACAGCCTTTTCCACTTTATTCACCGCAGGCTTTATCTTAATAACAATCCACTTCTTTCCGCTAACCGTCTCGGTAAATGCATCGTATTTTACGGCGCTGTCAAGATTCGGAATGTGTATAGAGATTGTGGACTTGTTCTTAGGCTCGACAAGAGATATATTCGTAATTTCGAGCGCCTTTGCCTCCGCGTTTTTCTCCTTCTCTTTTTCTTTCTCTTTTACTTTAGGCTTTTTAGGCTTTTTAGGTTCTTTAGGCTCTTTTGCAGGCACAACGGCCTTTGCGGGCTGCTTGATCGGAGCGGCAACGGGTTTGGATACTAAGGGTTTCACGGGCGCAGCGGCTATAACAAATGCTTCTGACTTGTTATACTGCACTTCTACTACTGCTGTGCCGTTTACAAACTCTGATGCTGGAATCCTGTTCGGTATAAGCGCGCCTGTGCCTGTTGTCGAAAGCTGGACATCAGGGCCTACGATATTGTAGTTCTTAATCACATGTCCTAACTGATTGTAGACCGTTATCTTAATCTTGAACTTCTGTCCGGCAACTGCCGAGTCTGGAGTCTTGATCTCATACCTCTCGGGAATCGGCGAAATCAACTTCGTGATATCGCTTGTGCCTTTCTGGGTTTTACCGATTTCCGTGACTACAATAGAAATATCTTCTGCAGCATCATATCTGAGTTCGACCTTTGCCTGTCCGTTTATAAATTCGTATGCAGGCAGGGTCGACGGGAAAGGTTTTAATTTGCCTGTGGATGAGATAGCAACTCCGCTTCCTGATGCTGAGTAGTTTGACACCACATTATTGAAGCGGTCAATGGCTACTA
This sequence comes from uncultured Nitrospiraceae bacterium, assembly GCA_947085205.1. Taxonomy (GTDB): domain Bacteria; phylum Nitrospirota; class Thermodesulfovibrionia; order Thermodesulfovibrionales; family Dissulfurispiraceae; genus CAMTVO01. The sequence continues at coordinate 12,476 of CAMTVO010000054.1, read as the reverse complement.
TGGATACTTCAAAGGGTTCTCCGGCAATGACTTCTTTCGGAACAAACACCTTGAATGAATTTACAGGACCGTTGAGTATATCTATCTTTTCGCTCGTACCGGAGCTCCCTGTTATAAGGTCCTTAGCCTCGATTATAGCTGTTCCGGCCTTCTGTGATGCAAGGGTGACAACACATACGCCGCCCTTAAAATCGGGAATCGAAGGCATATCGATTTTCGGCTCTGCAGTGCCTTTAAATATCAGGTTCATGTTTTTCCCGAATATCTGCTCGGAAACGGTGTTCCCGAAGGTGTCCTTTGCGATTATCTTTACGTCAAACTTCTCGCCTGCATTGGCAGATCGCGGTCCTTTTATGACGAAGGTACTCAGCCTGTTCGGGACTATGGTTAAATCCCTTGAGAGTATAGGGATAGGAATACCGCTTTCGCGTATGGAGAGATTAACAGTTTCGGCAACTTTGTCTGTAACTGTTATTGTCAATATGCCGTTTACAAACGATGTCGATTTGAATACTGCAGGGCTTACAGTTGCCGAGCCGGAAACCGAAGCCTGAAACTCTTTACCTGTTTCACCGAAGTTTGTGATGACGTTATTAAAGGCATCCACAGCCTGCAGCTTAATAGGAACCTCTTCTCCGGCAACTATCCTGTCAGGCATCGAGATATTGAAGTGGTCGAATTTTCCTGGCTTTATAACAATCTCTCCGGAGTATGCGGATGAAGGGACTGCTGCCAGTATGGCTATTGTCAATTGCAGGAGAATAAGTATCCTCAAAATGCCTCTTGTCATAATAAAACCCCCTCTAAAAGGATAAATTTATTTTGAGTTAGTTTCAAAAAAGTATATCACAAATGCCTGTAAATATATACTATTTTATATTTAAAGTATAGTAGCATATTAAAATAAAATTTACTACTATACATAGGCAAAAATTTTTGAGAAAAACTTCTGCGGGAATCCTTCTTATGCCTTCTTGAAAAAAGGATTGCGCATCTGATAGTATTAACAATGCCTAAGGATAGCGTAAAGGCAAGTTTGCTGCTGAGGGTTTTAGCGAAAACGCTGGATTTTATTATCATAGCCGCTGCAGCCAAGACCTTACCTCAGGTGGGGTATCTCGCCGGACTTATCTATCTTCTCATAAGCGATGGGCTTTTTGACGGCAGGAGTCTTGGGAAGAAGATATTGAGACTGAAGGTAATATCCCTCTCGACCGGCAGTTCAGGAAACTTCAGGGACTCTGTACTGAGAAACATAACTATAGCCGCGGCGATTCTGCTTTATAAGATTCCTCTGGCAGGGTGGTTATTTGCAGCTGCTGTTCTCGCTCTGGAGCTTCTTTTGATGCTCGGCAATAAGGAAGGCATGAGACTCGGAGACGATATAGCCAACACAAAGGTAGTGGAAGGATAAATAACAAGGAGGAATTAAGTGTTTTTTCAGAAGCTCTTAGGGATGTTTTCGAATGACCTTGCCATAGACCTCGGCACAGCAAACACCCTTGTATATGTTCACGGCAGGGGCATTATCTGCAACGAACCTTCGGTGGTCGTTCTTAGAAATGACAACAAAAAGCCTGTGGCAGTCGGTATGGAGGCGAAGGCGATGCTCGGAAAAACTCCGTCGAATATTATAACCATAAGGCCTTTAAAGGACGGTGTTATAGCCGACTTCGATGCCACAGAGGAGATGCTCAAGTACTTCATAACAAAGGCCCATAACCGAAAGAGCTTTGTATCGCCGAGGGTGGTTATAGGTGTTCCTTCAGGCATAACGCAGGTAGAGCGCAGGGCAGTCAAGGATGCCGCGCATTCCTCCGGAGCAAGGGAGGTTTATCTCATCGAAGAGCCTATGGCTGCTGCTGTCGGCGTCGGCCTACCGATTGGCGAGCCATTCGGAAACATGATTGTCGATATAGGGGGAGGGACAACTGATGTGGCAGTTATATCCCTCGACGGAATAGTTTACAGCAAGGCTGTCCGCGTAGGCGGAGACAAGATGGACGAGGCTATAATAGCCTACATAAAACGCAAATACAACCTGATGATAGGCGAAAGGACATCCGAGAAAATAAAGATAGAGCTTGGCTCTGCTTATCCTACCAACAATGTCGAGCCTATGGAGGTTAAGGGAAGAGACCTCATATCAGGCATACCGAAGGCCATTAATGTTACAGAGGATGAGATAAGGGAAGCCCTTCAGGAGACGGTCGGGCTTATCCTCGACACAATCAAGGTTACACTCGAAAACACGCCTCCCGAGCTTGCAGCGGACATTGTCGACAGGGGCATTGTGCTCGCGGGAGGAGGCGCATTGCTGAGAGGTCTCGACATATTGATAAGGGAGCAAACAGGCGTGCCTGTTGTAGTGCCTGACGATCCTCTTCAAGCTGTAGTGAGGGGATGCGGTATGATGCTTGATAAACTCGAGCTTCTCAGGAAGATAGCTATAGCCACCAATTAATGTCAAAGGGCAAAAAGAGAATCATCACCTTGTTTTTACTTTCTCTTGCCGCCCTTATACTCATAAGCTACCATTACAACAGGAAATATTCCGCTTTTCTTAAAATCATATCGTATCCTTACGACATTCTCAATAAATTTACGGCAACAGCAAGCGCAACGTTTCATGGAGTCGTAGTCGCCTTCGATGAAAATAAAAGGCTTAGAAGTGAGCTTACCGCGGCTTTGATAGAAAAGCAGAGATATGCTGAAATACTTCAGGAAAATAAGCGGTTAAAAGAGGTGCTGTTTTTAAAAGAGCATTGGCCGAATTATGTCACGACAGCAAAGGCTTTTGCCCGTGGATACGACAGGCTGTTCAATACAATGATACTCGATAAGGGTAAAAACAGCGGTATTAAAAAGGACATGGCGGTAGTAACTGCAAAAGGTCTTGTCGGCAAGATTTATTCCGTAAAGGACAATTTTTCAGAGGTACTGCTTTTAAGGGATCCAAACTTTTCTGTTGCTGTAAGGCTTCAAAAAAGCAGGCACGAAGGTATTATATCAGGCTCGGGGCATAAATACTGCCTGTTAAAATATATCCCTCCAGAGGAGGCGGTAGAAAGAGGGGAAGTGGTGGTCACTTCAGGGCTTGATGGCATATTCCCTGCTGGATTGCCTGTCGGCGTTATAAGTAATGTCAGAAAAGAGGGAATAGAATTCTTTCTGGACATTAAGGTATTGCCTTTTGAGTCTGACAAAAAGATAGAAGAGGTAGTCATCCTCAGCAAGTGATATATGAAATATCTCGCATGGGCATTTTTTATTTTTCTGACCCTTCTGATACAGACGCAATTTTCTGTTTTTAATGCGCCGTTAAACATGACGGTGGTTCTGACATATTATTTTGCCCTGAAAAGCCTTCCCCGCAAATCCATGACAGACGGCTATTTCGGAAGCAGGGCAGAGATAAAGAGCACGGCATTCGGCGCCCTTGTAGGGCTGTTAGAAGATATTATTTCAGGATCGATTATAGGGCCGAATTTTTTCAGCAAAGGATTGATAGGTTTTATCAGCGTTTTAACATTTACGGAAGTTGTCTTCAGATGGACGCCTGTTCTGGGAGTGATAACAGTAATCGTTTTCACGATTCTTGACAATATTATTGTTACAGGCTCGCGGATTATATTCTCCGGCATAAACATAAGTATGATTAATGCGCTGCATACCGCGATAATTCAGGCAATTGTCAACATGCCATTGGGTATAATATTAAAGCCGACGAAATTCAGGCTGACGGATTGACATGATTCTGAAGAGAATACGATTAGGCGCTTACATCATAATCGGGATAGTGCTGATTTTATGTTTCCGTATTTGGCAGCTTCAGATTCTGGACGGAGACAGATATAAGAGGCTTTCAGAGGATAACAGGCTCAGGATATTGAAGACACCTGCGCCGAGGGGAATCATATACGACAGAAACGGAACTCCTCTGGTAAAGAATATCCCTTTTTTCAGCGTCTCTATAACTGCGGATAATGTCAAGGATATAGACACGGACACGCTTTCGTCTCTCCTCGGTTTGAGCAGGCAAGAAATACAAGAGAAGTTAAACAGAAAGGACAACAGCCCGTTTGTCCCGGTAAAACTCAAGCAGGGACTTACCTTTGAGGAAATAGCAAGAATAGAAGCGAGAAGGTCTGATTTTCCTGGACTCTTTGTCGAGACCGATGTGGGAAGGGAATACCTGTTCGGCAAGGTCGGCGGGCATATTATCGGTTATCTCGGAAAGATAACGCCTTATCAGTTAAAGAAGCCTGATTTAAGGCATTTCCCTCCGGACGCATTAATAGGACAGTGGGGTGTAGAAGCCCTGTTCGATAATCATCTCAGGGGGATTCCCGGAGAAAGGATAATAGAGGTCGATGCCCTCGGCAGGGAGCTCAGGAAGATACAGGAGAGGCCTTCTGTTAAAGGTAACGACATAACGTTAAGCATAGATATAAGCATCCAGAAGGCTGTTGAAGATGCATTCGGAGAAAAGGCAGGCGCGCTTGTCGCTATAAAACCCGACTCAGGGGAAATACTCGCGCTTGAAAGTCTTCCTTCATTCGACCCAAACGTATTTTCGATGGGCATAGCATACAACGAATGGAAATCCCTTATGGAGAACAAGAAAAAGCCCATGCTTAACAGGGCTGTCCAGAGCCAGTACCCTCCAGGCTCTACATTCAAGATAATAACAGCAATAGCGGCACTCGAAGAAGGTGTTATACACCCCGATATGAAGGTAACTTGCACAGGCGGTATAAATTACGGCAGATGGACATTCGGATGCTGGAAAAAGGAAGGACACGGGTCCGTAGATTTCCACAAGGCTCTCGTGGAGTCGTGCGATGTATATTTCTACGAAATAGGGAAGAGATTAGGAATAGACAAAATCTATAAATATGCCACCGCCTTTGGCCTCGGCAAGGAGACAGGCATAGAAATGATACCGGTAAAGGAAAGGCGAGGCTTAATCCCCAACACCGAATGGAAAAAAGAAAATAAGCGTCAGCCGTGGTATTTAGGAGATACTTTTATTTCAGCGATAGGACAGGGGTTCGTTACCGCAACGCCTATCCAGATGGCTGTCATGACTGCAACGTTCGCCAATGGGGGTAATATATACAAGCCGTCGTTGATAAAAATAAATCAAACGCCGTCTGGAATAGTAAAGTTAAAGCCCGAGACCGTGAGGATGATAAAAGAAGCCCTTTCGGGGGTTGTAAACGAGCTGAACGGCACGGCGCAGAAAGCAAAGTCGACATTAACCGTTATAGGAGGAAAAACAGGAACCTCACAAGTCGTCGGCAAGAAAAAAGGCTTGACCGGAGAGCGGTTCATGGATCATGCATGGTTTGTTGCCCTTGCGCCGGTGGATAACCCTGAGATAGCGGTATCCGTTTTCGTAGAGCACGGAGGAGGAGGAGGAGCGGTTGCGGCCCCGATAGCAAAGAGGGTAATCGAGGCATATATGAAAAGTCTGCAGTCTGCAGTCAATGGTCAACAATCAGGAAATAAAAAGACCGAAGAGATAGAAAATGCTCAAAATTGACAGAAGATTAATCAAGAATTTCGACTGGATAACGCTTTCATTGATAGCAGCCCTGTCCCTTATAGGGATAATGACAATTTACAGCGCAACAAGACCTCCCCTTGGAACCGGTGAGCATCCTGACTTTTATTTGAAGCAGATATTATGGCTTCTGATAAGCATAGGATTTCTGTTTGCCGCGGTATCTTTCGACTACAGATGGCTTCACAGGGTTTCGTATCCCCTGTATGGATTGGGACTGCTCCTTCTGATAATAGTGCTTTTCGGAGGAAAAACGACCATGGGCGCCCAGAGGTGGCTCAGTATAGGCCCATTGTCGTTTCAGCCCTCAGAGTTCTTCAGGCTATTCTTTATAATCGGCTTCTCTTCATATCTGACCAATATGGGCAGAAACCTCATGGATAAGATGTCCATAAAAAGCATATTAGTGTTTGCCATACTGCCCCTGACATTATTGATTAAGCAGCCTGACCTCGGCACTGCCATTCTTCTCATGTCCTTATTCATAGCCCTCTCTGTCTCAAAAGGAATAAGCAGAAAGATTCTAACAGTAATCATTATTATCGGACTCATTTCCATACCCTTTTTAGGACATATCTTTTGGGATGGGCTTAAGGACTACCAGAAGAACCGCCTCATCGCTTTTATCGATACCGATGTTGACCCTGCAGGCATAGGCTATCACATCAATCAATCCAAAATATCGATTGGCTCCGGAGGTTTTTTGGGCAAAGGCTATCTGCACGGAACTCAAGGGCCTTTGAGATTTTTGCCTGAAAAGCATACGGATTTCATATTTTCTGTCTTTGCAGAGGAGTGGGGATTTATGGGAAGCATTATGCTTTTAGGTGTTTATATGATGCTCTTTTTAAGAGGACTCGACACAGCCATGAAGGCAAAAGACGAATTCGGGAGATTAGTGGCATTAGGTATAACTGCAATGTTTTTCGTATATTTCTGCGTGAATACAGGCATGACCCTCGGAATAATGCCTGTTGTCGGAGTGCCGCTGCCTTTTGTAAGCTACGGCGGCACCGCGCTCTTAAGTAATTTCATAGCGGCAGGCATATTGATAAGCATCAGGACAAGGAGATTCGAGTTGTTTTATCCATAAATCTTCAAGGTATCGCTGTTGAAGCTTTTTCGGCACATCTACCTGCCATAATGTGATAAAATATGCATAAATTTTTTATTTGGAGGAATTCCCATGAAAATCATAGAAGGAGAGCTTCAGGCAAAGGGTCTTAAATTCGGTATTGTTGTGAGCAGGTTTAATGACTTTATAACATCAAGGCTTCTTGACGGAGCGATAGACGCCCTTGTAAGGCACGGCGCAAAGGAAGACGATATAGAAGTGGTAAAGGTTCCCGGCTCATTCGAAATCCCTCTCGTTGCAAAAAAGATGGCGTCAAAAGGCGTATACAATGCAGTTATATGTCTCGGAACAGTTATAAGGGGCGCAACTCCTCATTTTGATTATGTAGCGGCAGAGGTGTCGAAAGGCATTGCAGGCGCATCCCTCGAAACAGGAGTTCCAATAGCCTTTGGCGTAATAACATCAGACACTATCGAGCAGGCAGTAGAAAGAGCTGGCTCAAAGGCAGGCAACAAGGGATGGGATGCGGCTATTACAGCCATAGAAATGGCACAGGTCTTAAAGAAGTTATGAGGTTAGAGTTAAGAGTTAAGAGTAAAAAAACTGCACACAGAACAGTAATATTTTTTTTGCATAGCCTTTTTCTGTTCACTGTTCACTGTTCACTGTTCACTGCATTATGAAGAGGAGGAAGGCGAGGGAATATACATTACAATTTCTATACAGAATTGATTTCATAACTCAAAACTCCAAACTCAAAACTCAAAACTCAGGACTTAGGGACAACCTCGAACTCTTCTGGTCTGATACGGATGAAAAAGACCCAGACACAAAGGCCTTTGCAGAAGACATAATTTCAGGAACAATCAAAAACCTTAAAGAGATAGACCCCCTTATTCAAAAAGTTGCAGAGAAGTGGAAGATTTCGAGGATGGCGAGCATTGACAGGAATATCCTGAGATCCGCCGTGTATGAGCTTTTGTTCCGTAATGACATTCCCGACGCTGTGACAATCAACGAAGCGATTGAGATTGCAAAGAAGTATTCCACATCAGAATCAGCAGCCTTTATCAACGGCATTCTGGACAAGATAGCAAAAGAATACTGCCGGAAATGAGATATGCCGTAATATCGGATGTCCACGGAAATTTAGAAGCCCTTAAAGCTGTCTTAAAAGATATCAAAAAGAAAAAGATACCAGACATACTGTTTTTAGGCGATGCAGTCGGCTACGGCCCTGACCCTGATGAATGTGTGGAGGTCTTGAATTCCGAATGCAAAATACTCCTCGCAGGAAATCACGACGGGGCAGTATTAGGATTGACAGATATTGAATACTTCAATCCATACGCAAGGGCTGCTGTTTTATGGACAAGGGAGACAATGAAGAAGGAGAATGCCTCCATCCTAAAAGGCCTTCCAATATCAAAAGAAATAGAAGACAAAAAAATATTTATCGTACATTCCACACCAAAAGAACCAAAGCAGTGGCACTACCTTTTAACACTATGGGATGCTGAAATTAATTTCCACTACTTCGGCAACAAGATATGCCTCTTAGGCCACAGCCATCAGCCGTTCATTATCGAGAGACTTCCTTCAGGCGAAATGCTCACATACAGGGGCGAGGCAAAAATCGGTGAAACAGAGAGATACATTATTAATGCAGGCAGTGTTGGCCAGCCGAGAGACGGGGACCCGAGGGCATGCTATGCGGTCATTGACGACGGCTCGGTTAAACTCCAGCGAGTTGAATACGACATCGAAAAGACTCAGGACAAGATGAGAATGTACGGCTTGCCGCTACCGCTTATAGAAAGATTGGAGAGAGGGGTTTAATTCTGATGAGCCGTGCAGGATTCGAACCTGCGACCACCGACTTGTAGGTATATTAGGCAGGGTTTTTTATTGACAATTGTGATAAGATAAATTATCATTAAGATAATCATGGATATTTTATATAAATCGCCGTTTAAAAAGTTTGTTAAAAAGCAATCCAGAGCTTTTCAGATGGCGATCGAAGATGAGACTGAAATTGTTATAGATACTCCTGATGTTGGAGAGGCCAAAAAAGGCGATTTAACAGGATTCAGGGTGCATAAATTTAAGTTTCAGAAGCAGGAATATTTAATGGCATATAAAACAGAGAGCAAGGGCATAATATTTTACATGATAGAAACCCATGAAAATTTCTATCGTAACCTTAAACAGTATCTAAGGGAGGTTGAATAGCTATGGCAACAGCGGAAAGGGTCTATAAAGAAATTATTAACATGCCGATAATAGAAAGGGAAAAACTCTTTTCTATCATTGCAAGGCTTGGCTTTGACAAAGAGCATTACACCCATGCCGAAGTGTTCAGCGATATAAGACAGCACCCTTTTACCATCAAGGAGACCTCCGAATATCTTGGAGTTGCAGAGATAACGGTTAGAAGATGGGTAAGGGATGGTATCCTGAAACATAGGAGAATCGGCAAGAATATAGTCTTTGAGCCGGATGATTTAAAGGCATTCAAAAAACAGAGGCAATAGATTCCCGATGCCCATAATTGGATGAAAGCTGCGGAACGCCTTGATAATACTTGGTGAGCCGTGCTGGATTCGAACCAGCGACCCGCTGATTAAGAGTCAGCTGCTCTACCAACTGAGCTAACGGCCCACATAAATCAGACAACTACAATACAAAAAATCTTCTTTAATCGTCAAGTTTAACCTCGCATAAGGCTAATACCTTGTCTTTATAATGCAGTTGCTAAAAGCCGTATTCTTGCATTATCATTTTTACATCCTATGTTTTAAGGAGACTGCAATGCAAAAACTGATAAAACCTTTGGTCCAGAAAAACGATACAAAGATAATTCTCGTTGTCCTCGACGGGCTCGGCGGGCTTCCGATTAACGGCAAGACCGAGCTTGAGGCTGCCGATACGCCTAACCTCGACGCCCTCGCAAGGGAATCCGCGTGCGGGCTTCATGTCCCTGTTGCTTATGGCATTACTCCCGGCAGCGGGCCCGGGCATTTAGGCCTTTTCGGATACGACCCTATCGAATGCCAGATAGGAAGGGGAATACTTGAGGCTCTCGGCCTCGGCGTTGAGATAAAAAATACCGATGTGGCTGTAAGATGCAATTACGCGACAATAAAGGACGGAATTATTGTTGACAGAAGGGCAGGAAGGATGCCTACAGAACAGACTAAAAAACTCACAGAAAAATTGCAGGCGGAGATAAAAAAAATTGACGACGCTGAGATAATCTTTGCGCCGGGAATGGAGCACCGTTTTGCTGTGAGGATGAGATTTCCGTCCGCGCTCGAACATGATGCGGCAATGATTCCCGATACCGACCCTCAGAAAGAAGGAAAGGCTCCGATTCCTCTGACTCCTCTTTCAAAGAGCGCGGAGAAAGTATCGAAGGTCGCGGAAAAAATAATCGGCAAGGCGCGTGAAATATTAAAAAATGAGGAAAAAGCTAATTTTATTCTCACGAGGGGATTTGCCGTAATGCCGCACATTTTGACATTTGAAGATGCCTTTGGACTAAAGGCGCTTGCTATCGCCAATTATCCGATGTACCGCGGACTTGCAAGACTTGTGCACATGGATACACCTACACTGGAGGGAACTGTCGAAGATGAAATAATTTTTTTAAAACAGAAATACAACGATTATGACTTTTTCTTTGTGCATGTTAAAAAAATCGATTCATACGGCGAAGACGGCAATTTTGAGGGCAAAGCCGCAAGGATTGAGGAGTTCGATAAGCTCCTGCCCCAGATACTCGATTTAAAGCCTGATGTCCTCGTAATAACAGGCGACCACTCGACCCCTGCATTATTGAAGAGTCATAGCTGGCATCCAGTGCCTGTGCTTATAAAATCGCCTTATGTGCTCGGCGGGTTGTGTTCGGTATTTTCGGAACGCGAATGCACAAAAGGAGAACTCGGCATCTTCCCGACGGTAAATCTAATGCCCCTTGCGCTCGCGAATGCGTTAAGGCTGAAGAAGTTCGGGGCGTAGAAAACAAAAATATATGGGAGCAAACAACTTCAGGGAAAAAGCAAATTTCATCTGGTCGATCGCAGACCTATTACGAGGGCATTACAAGCAGGCCGATTATGGCAAGGTGATTTTGCCGTTCACGGGTTTAAGGCGACTGGACTCTGTTTTACAGCCGACTAAGAAGATGGATTATCGAAAACGATATGCTTGAAGCTATCATTGCCATGCCGGACCAGTTGTTTTACAATACCGGGATTTCAACGTATATCTGGATTGTTACTGACCGCAAAAACAAGGAACGGAGGGGGAAGGTGCAGCTTATTAACGCTGGCGGCGCTGATACGGATGATAAAGATAATCCATTTTACAGCAAGATGCTTCGCAGTCTCGGCAACAAGAGAAAGGAGATACACGATGAAGCCATTAAGCTCATCACTGAAATATACAATGACTTCAAGGAAAGCCCATACTGCAAGATATTTGACAACGATGATTTCGGATACAGGCGGATAACTGTTGAGCGGCCTAAACGGGATGCACAAGGCAACATTGAGAAAGACCGAAAGGGTAGTCCCGTGCCTGATGCGGACCTCCGTTGGGATGATTAAAGAGGTGATTAAATGAAGCGTTACGAAAAACATAAGCCTTCGGGAATTGAGTGGATGGGAGAGATTCCGGAGCATTGGGCAAAGACTCGGATTTCAGCCGGGACTTATCTTTTGATAAAAAAGCAGTTTTATCATTTATACAGACCTCGCAGCCAAAAGAGTGGACAAAACTTCAGGCATATTACAAAGACGATACAGAAAGTAAATTCATCTTCATCTGAATCCTATCAACTTTATTCAGTTAGCTAAAAAACAAGAAGCTAAACAGACTCAAAGCACGCAAGAAATATCTAAATAGTGTCTGTCCATAAACTCTGCTTTTTACCTGTCATTCCCGCAGTCATTAAGCGGGAATCCAGTGTTTTCAAGGCTTTCTGGATCCCTCGGTCAAGCCGGAGGATGACAAACACTTACTTTATAGACAGACTCTAAATAGTTTTGAACCTATCCTATATCCACCTTTCTGAAAATTAACGGGAGCGAAGCGATTTTTTATTTCTTGCTGATTAGCGTATAAATCTATAAAATAAGCAAGGCAGAAATTGCAGGAGGGTTTTGATGGCGAAGGAAAAGCCCATATATGGCCCCGATAACCCGCATCCGTTAAGCACAAGGAAGACGGAGCTTGTGTGGGAGGGGAAGTATGATGAGTATGGCAACCGGCGCGAGGTAGATATATTCGGGTGTGACACGAGTATTACGGTGGAAGTGGAGATATAAGAGAAATGGATATTTATTTTGAAGTAAAGACTCAATCAGGTCAAATTATAAGAACAACTCAGAGTCACTGGGAACTTATCTCGAAACTAAAACATCCTGAAATTGAGGGGAAAGAAGAAGAGGTAAAACAGTGCTTGTCAAATCCGATTGAGATAAGAAAAAGCTCTGAAGACAATGATGTCTATCTGTATTATCATCCTTATGGGGAATATTTCATCTGCGTTGTAGCAAGACATTTGAACGGAGAAGGGTTTATAATAACAGCATATATAACTGACAAGATAAAGGAGGGAGAGACGGTATGGAAAAGATAACAATTACATATGATAAAGTCGGCAACACCCTTGATGTATGGTTTGAAAAACCCAGACCTTGTATCAACGAGGAATTGGGAAACGGCGTTATTGTTAAGAAAGATGAAAGCGGAGAGATAATCGGCTTTGAGAAGATAAATTATCTAAAAAAAGAGAAGCCCGAAGATGTCCACTCAATTCCTTTAGAG
>CAMTVO010000053.1:0-3806 GCA_947085205.1 uncultured Nitrospiraceae bacterium | reverse complement strand
TCTGAAGAATTGGCAGTAGCGATCAAAAAAGAACTTATCGGCACAGATAATGTTTCCTTTGTAATTCTTGATGATAAGGCTGCAATTGAAGCAGCAGATATTGCCGCAAAGACAGGGCTGCGTGGAATGGATGCGCTGGTGGTTCAGGTTGCGAAAGAATTTGGCGCTGACTTGATAAGCTTTGATGAGGAGATGATGAAGAAAGCAAAAGTAATTTTGAAAAAGAAGCAACTATGAACAAACTAAACGAATATGACATCCAGTTTTTGATTGAAAGGCTTCAGAAAGGTGAGCCAATACCAGAGGATTACAAGTATAAGCTATTCCCGATAAAACAAAGGGAATATGAGCTTGTTTATGCTGGTAAGATATCGCTGGCAATATTTAAACGGTAAAAAATATAAACTTTATAAAAAAGAGGGAACGAAAATGGGCGACTGGTGGGAAATCCCTTACATTAATTCTATGGCAAAAGAAAGAACTACCTATCCTACACAGAAGCCGGAATTTCTTATTGAAAGAATTATCAAAGCTTCCACCAACGAAGCCGACATTGTATTAGATTTCTTTGCTGGCTCTGGCACCACAGCAGCTGTTGCTGAAAAGCTCGGCAGGCGGTGGATTGCGTGCGATATCGGCAAGCTGACCGTTGTCAATCCGTTTAAGGAATAGAGGTTTGCCCTTACAAAGCATTCAGCGCCTCCGTGAAATCAAGTCATTTCCTTCTCTCATAAGATACCTCCGTGGCGAACTCAACTGGCATCTGGCATATTGTATTTTTTCCTGAAAGTCTTTAATATTTAGAGAAATCCGAGGGGGTGCATTTGGCAAAGAAATCCCGGAAGAAAAAAGATATTTTGGCTTACAGGCATGAATCAGAGACCTGTAAAAATGTCGTCCCTGTCGGGCTTGCCTCTTATGACACGTCAAAACCGAAACCTAAAGAGTGGCGGAGAAAAACGGGATGGGAATTAGGGGTGGGGTCTCTCTAATTCCCTTGAAAAGAAAGGGCGCCGATATGGGATTTAGGATATCGGACATTTATTAGATATATGGGGTGATGTCCCTAAAAATGTCTAGAAAAGCCTCCCCTCCGGAGACTATACATTAAAGGGTGAATACGGAATTGCTGCTGAGGATGTAAGGAAATATGGATGACTATAACATCTTATCATGCCAAATACTTTGCTTATGAATTAACACGTCTCTATTCATCAGACAGCCTGCAAAAACTTGCTGCCTCTTTATCTAATGCACAAGTTGACCTTAATCCCCATCAGGTAGAAGCTGCCTTATTTGCCTTCCGTTCACCATTGTCCAAAGGGGCAATTCTGGCGGATGAAGTCGGACTTGGCAAGACCATTGAAGCCGGCATTGTCATTTCTCAGAAATGGGCAGAGCGCAAGAGAAAGATTTTAATTATTGTCCCTTCAAGTCTCCGTAAGCAGTGGAATCAGGAACTTTCAGATAAATTCTTTCTATCTTCAATTATTCTGGAAACAAAATCCTTTAATCAGGAAATCAAAAAAGGCAATCTGAATCCGTTTAAGCAAAATGACATTGTAATATGCTCCTATCACTTTGCAAGGGCAAAGGATGTCTATATCAAACAGATTGAATGGGATTTGATAGTTATTGACGAGGCGCACCATTTACGTAATGTCTACAAGAATACCAATAAGATTGCAAACGCAATAAAGGCTGCTGTAGCTCATTCGCCAAAACTTCTGCTGACGGCAACACCCCTTCAAAATACTCTCATGGAATTGTATGGACTGGTAAGCATCATTGACGATTATACATTCGGGGATTTGACAAGCTTCAAAAGCCGGTTTGCCCGCTTGACGAACAATGATAATTTTGATGATTTAAAAGAGCGCTTAAAGCCAATTTGCAAACGGATATTGAGGAGACAAGTTCTTGAGTATGTGAAATACACGAACCGCATTCCCATAACACAGGAATTTTATCCTACGGAGAATGAGCAGAGGCTTTATGATCTGGTGTCTGATTATTTACAGCGGCAAAACCTTTATGCCTTGCCTGCAAGCCAAAGGCAACTGATGACCCTTATCCTCCGCAAATTGCTTGCGTCTTCAACCTATGCAATTTCAGGAACACTGGAGGCTCTTGGAAATAAACTTGATGCTATTGTTGAAAATCAGGAAGCCGTGCCGTTGCTAGAGGAAACAATTTCAGAGGATTTTGAAATTCTTGATGAGGTGAAAGATGAGTGGACAGAAGATGACGAGGAGAAAGAAGAAACAGCGGTCTTTACCCCCGAAGAAATAAAATCCATCAAGGAGGAAAGTAAGTCTCTGAAGGAATTTCACAATCTGGCGAAATCCATTAAGAAAAACTCTAAAGGCGAAGTTTTACTGACTGCATTGAAAGCCGGATTTGTTGAGGCTGAAAAAAGAGGCGGCGTCAGAAAGGCGATTATCTTTACTGAATCAATCAGAACGCAGAAATATATTAGAGACATCTTAGAAAATACAGAATACAACAATAAGATTGTCATGTTCAACGGCACAAATACCGACCCTAAATCACAGGAAATTTATAAACAATGGATTGAAAAGCATCAAGGCACTGACAGGATTACCGGTTCTAAAAGCGCAGATATGCGTGCCGCACTGGTTGAATATTTCAGGGACGAGGGAATAATCATGATTGCAACAGAGGCAGGCGCAGAAGGTATTAACCTTCAATTTTGCTCTTTAGTAGTCAATTATGATCTCCCTTGGAATCCGCAAAGGATTGAACAGAGAATAGGAAGATGCCACCGCTATGGACAAAGGCATGATGTTGTAGTAGTTAATTTTCTGAACAAGAAAAATGCCGCTGACCAAAGGGTCTACCAACTTCTATCGGAAAAATTCAAACTTTTTGAAGGTGTCTTCGGCGCAAGCGATGAAATCTTGGGCAGCATTGAATCAGGCGTTGATTTTGAAAAACGGATAGCCCAGATTTATCAGCAATGCAGAACAGAAGAAGAAATACAATCTGCATTTGACACACTCCAGAAAGAGATGGAGCCGCAGATTGGCGAAACGATGAGTCTTACCAGACAGAGACTGCTTGAAAACTTTGATGAAGAAGTCCATGAGAAACTCAGAATTAATTTACAGGAAAGCAGGGATTATCTCACAAAATATGAAAACTGGTTATGGCAGGTGACGAAATATTATCTTGAACCGTATGCTGATTTTGCAGAAGACGGCTATTCCTTCATGCTGAGAAATAACCCTTTCAGCAATGAAACAATACATCCTGGCCCGTATAGGATTGGGAAAAACATTGAAGATGCGAATATCTACAGGATAGGACATCCATTGGCTCAGCGTATCATTGAGCAATGCAAGGCATTATCATTGGATTGTCAGGAGTTATCATTCAATTATTCCGCAACGCCAAAGAAAATAAGCATATTAGAGCCTCTTATAGGGAAATCAGGGTGGCTGTCTGTAATAAACCTTACCATCAATTCATTTGAGACCGAAGACCAAATTCTACTATGTGGAATAAACAATGACGGTTTGGAACTGGACATAGAGCAATGTCAAAGGCTTTTTTCTTTGCCGGCTGCTATTAATCCCCTGCAAACAGAGATAAACAATGAAACTAAAGACATGATTAGTAAAATAGCCCATAAACAGCAGTCCAAAATTCTGCAAATCAACGTTGAGCGCAATGCAGGTTTTTTTGACAGCGAGATGGAAAAACTTGACAAATGGGCAGAGGATGTAAAAAATAGCCTTGAGATTGAATTGAAGGAGCTTGATAAAGAGATAAAGACCAGAAAG
>CAMTVO010000052.1:0-13143 GCA_947085205.1 uncultured Nitrospiraceae bacterium | reverse complement strand
TTATCCTTGCCATGGCTGACCCTCTGGACTACAGGACAATAGATGCCGTTTCTTTCAGGGAGCATGTAAAAGTTTTGCCTGTGATTTCCTACGACTGGGCTATCCTCAGGGCGATAGAGCAGAATTATGTAGAAGATGAGAATATATTTGATGTCTTTAGCGCAAATATCACTGCTGACAAGGAGGTTAAGTTTATAGAAGAAAAAGAATCAGCTGTTGACGATGCAAATATAGAGGTATTGTATTCAAGGAGTAAGTTCCCGCCGATTGTAAAGCTCGTGGCAATGGTTATCGCAGAGGCGGCTAAGGCTATGGCAAGCGATATTCACATTGAGCCGAGGGAGAAATATGTTCAGGTGAGATTCAGAATAGATGGAGAACTGCGCAATATATTCAAGTACGACAAAAATATCCACGATTCAGTAATATCGAGGATAAAAATAATTTCAAATCTTGATATTACAAACAGACGGCTTTCTCAGGACGGAAGCACCCATGTATCTTTTCAGGGCAAAGAGATAGACCTCAGAATATCAACCCTTCCATCCCTTTATGGAGAAAAGATAGTTTTCAGACTGCTTGATCAAAGTGTTGGACTGATACCCCTTGAGAACCTGGCAATGCCTGAATATATCAAAAACTCCATAATAGAAATATTTAAACGCCCGCAGGGGATGCTTATTGTTACAGGGCCAACCGGCAGCGGGAAGACCACCACTCTTTATGCATGTCTCTCCCAGCTTCGCTCCGAATCAAAAAACGTTGTAACAATAGAGGACCCTGTTGAATATAAGCTGGAGGGAATCACACAGATACCTGTTAATGAATCAATCGGCCGTACATTTGCATCGGTTCTTCGGTCAATTCTCCGCCAGGACCCCGATATCATAAAGATAGGAGAGATAAGGGACATCGAAACAGCAGAGATTGCTATAAAAGCAGCGCTTACAGGACATCTTGTCCTGACCACTTTGCACACAAACAGTACGATTGCAACAATTACTCGACTCATCAACCTCGGGATTTCAGCCTATCTTATAAGTTCTGCTGTAAGCGCTATCTTAGCTCAAAGACTCGTTAGGAAGATATGCAGTTATTGTAAGGTCGAATCAGAGATTACAGAAGAACTCCTATCTTTTATGGAAACACACAATCTTCCTGTAATGAAAAAACATTATCATGGCACAGGCTGTCAAAAATGTTCCAATACGGGATATTCCGGAAGGATAGCTGTTTATGAATATCTTCCAATAATACCTGCATTAAGAAAATTAATCTCTAATGACGCCAGTGAAAGTTCTCTCATAATGGCAGCCAAGAACGAAGGGGTCACTTTTCTTTTTGAAGGCGCATGGAATAAGGTAAGAGACGGGATAACAACCGTTGATGAAGTAATTGCAAAGGTTCCTGTAGATTAATCAAAAAATCCCCGCCTTTTAAAATTGCTGCGAAATCGAGATCCATTGTGAGAATTACTCTATTTTCTCTGACGGCTATTTCTATAATGTCATGGTCTTTTGCCTTATAAAGTCCTTTTTCGCTTATACGGTAAACATCATTACCGAGAGAACGCAAATGTGCAACTGTTTTTGGCGAGATAGGCATATCGGCAAGAAGTTTCATGCATGAGAGCCTGCGATAGCAACATTTCGTTCACTGGCAAGCCATGCGGCATACTCTATGCACTGCTTTATATCTTCTTCTTCAAGCTCTGGATAGTCGTCAATTATTTCTGCATGTGTTTTGCCGATAGCAAGCAGTTTAAGGATAAGAGTTACCGGTATTTTCATTCCCCTAATACAAGGCTGACCCTGAAAAATTTCAGGATCAATTGTTATCCGGTCTAATGTTTTTAACATATATCCCCCTTCCTTTCAGACTTACTTTTATTCTATCGGATATTCTTATATCTAAGCGCATATATTAAATACATTATATCATATCCTTAAAACCATACCTGAAAACCGTATCTCAAAACAGCTAATCCACGCAACTGAATTCGTTTTTTTTAATTAGGCTTCCGGCTTAGATAATTTAAATCCCGCTATCTTCGAATACTCTGCCCCTGCGGGCTTTAAAATACTCCGCATGAGCAAAACTTCTTTTACTTCCATACTACCAAAAAACATGTCTTTAAATGTATATAACTCTTTAATCACAGGCTCTATGCCCCTCCTGTCCTTCACCCTGCCTATGGTCAGGTGTGGAGAAAACTTTCTGTTCTCCTTCTCGAATCCAAGTTTCGACAAAACATCTTCTATATCCTCATAGAGCCTTTTCAACTCTTCGGACTCATCTATTCCAATCCATAAAACATTGGGGTATTTAAAATTAGGAAATGCTCCAGCGCCCTTGATAGCGATACTGAATATGTCGCGCTCAGCGCATACCGGGACAAGTTTTTCCTGTACAGCCGGTATCCGGTCTTCTTTCACCTCGCCTAAGAACTTCAGCGTGATATGGATTTTTTCCGGCGCCACCCACTTAACGCCCTTCGATCCCTGATTGCATTTCCCGATAACGTCGGTAATCGACTGCCTTATATCCGCGGGGATGTCTATGGCTATAAAGCACCTCATATGTTTTCGGAGATAACCTTAATTAAAAGATTAATGCCTTCCATCGCGGCATTATATTTATTGTGGTATCTGTTTCCGTGAAAATGCCTTTCCATACAAACAACTCCCTCCCCGCTGCTCACCGCAAAATATACCACTCCTACATCTTTTCCTTCCAATGCGTCCGGGCCTAAATTCCCGGTAACGGATAATGACACGTCAGTTCCGGTTTTTAGACGAATATTTTCGGCCATCGACTTTGCGGTCTCTGCGCTTATTACGCCGGATGCATCAATAACATCCTCATCGATACCGAGAAGACACAGCTTTGAATCTATAGAGTAAGCCACAATGCTTGAATGAAAGACTTTTAATGCCCCGGGTATCGAGGTGATCGCATGGGATATGAGGCCGCCGGTGCATGATTCCGCGAGACTCAAGGTCAATCCTCTCCCTGACAGCGACAAGAGCAGTTTTTCGGCAGCCTTGATTAAATCATTCTCCATATCTGCAATATTATATTCGTAAATATTCCGGCTAACAAGTCGTCAAACATTATACCAAGCCCGCCATGAAACGTTTTTTCAACATTTCTTATGGGCGGCGGCTTTAATATATCGAAAAATCTGAACAAAAGAAAGGCTGCAATAATATAGCCGATGGTAATGGGAAGAAATATAATGGATACAAGATAGCCAATGAATTCATCAATGACAATATGTTTGCTGTCCTTTATTCCGGTATTTTTTTCAACGGCATGGGAACTCAATACGCCGGAGATAAAACCTGCTATTAATACCAACAGCAGAAGGGCATCATGGGGTTTTAAAAACCAAACGAACGCCAACGCCGCGAGGCTCCCTAACGTGCCGGGCGCGAAAGGGATATAGCCAATGAAAAAGACGGTGGCGATGATTTTCGATAGAAATTGAAAAACCTTCATTTTTTATGAATAAATACTACCATAGGATAGCTTATCAATCAAACGTACTATTTCCTCAACTTCTTTTGCGAGTTCTGGCGGAAGGCATATTGTCTGTCTTATCCTTTTAGTCTCTCGTATGTTTCCTCCAGTAGAGAGACTGTCTCTTTGAATGCCCTGAGTACCTGTCCTCAATCTCCTAAAAACTTCTTCACCATCTCTGGCAACTGCCTCGTATTGATAGGCTTTGCTATATAATCATCAAAGCCTGTCTCAAGTGCCCTCTCTCTGTCACCCTTCATGGCAAAAGATGTAACTGCAATAATCTTTATACCCTCTGTGTCTGGATCATCTCTCAATATCTTCAGTGTCTCAAAACCATTCATAACTGGCATCTGTAAATCCATGAATATCAATTCAGGCTTGTGCTCTTTTGCCTTTTCAATACCCTCTCTGCCATCTACTGCCTCTATGACCTCGTAACCATAATATCTCAGTATGTCTCCTAACAAAATCCGATTCTTTTCATCATCTTCTACTATCAGTATCTTCTTCATAAAGACTTACCTCATATCTGATCATCCTCTGTTTTCTTTACAGGTATTACAAATGTAAATCTGCTCCCCTTGCCAAATTCGCTTTCAACCCATATGGTCCCACCATGAAGCTCCACCAGTCTCTTTGTTAATGCTAATCCCAGACCGGTCCCTTCATGCATCTTCGTGTAAGGTGATTCAAGCTGAGAAAAGGGTTGAAAGAGTTTCGGCATGTCATCTATCTTTATCCCTACCCCTGTGTCTTCTACAAAAACCTCTATAAACTCCTCACTATCTGTTTTCGCTAAATAATCACCGAGACTTCCTATTTGCCTCTGGATTAATTGCCCACGATTGACAACCCGCGCCTTTACATGAATTCTGCCTCCGTCAGTCGTGAATTTAATCGCATTGCTCAATAAATTAAACATCACCTGCTTGAGTCTCCTCTCATCTGCCTCCCACACTATGTCTGCATCTGGCTCTATCTCAAGGCTCATCTTTATCCTGTGCTTTATTGCCCTTTCTTTAAATATGACCATCGAGCTTTCAAGCATTTCCCTAATAGTAAACCTGCTTACCTCAAGTTCCATTTCCCCTGATTCTATCTTTGAAAGGTCAAGAATGTCATTGATGAGTTTGAGTAAGTGTCTGCCACTCTGGAGGATGTAATTAACATACTCCTTTTGCTTTTCATTGAGTTCACCAAATAAACTATCCCTAAAAATCTCTGAAAATCCAATGATTGAATTAAGGGGTGTCCTTAACTCATGGCTCATGTTGGCAAGGAATTCAGACTTTGCCCTGTTTGCTGCCTCTGCCATAAGCCTCGCCTTTTCTGCCTCAGTACGCTGTATCAAGGCACTTATCATGTTATTGAATGCCTGAGAAAATTCTCCTATTTCGTCTTTACTTTCTATATCCACCCTGACGTCAAAATTTCCCTTCTCTATTTCCCTTGCTGTATCCCTGAATTTATAGATGGGACTAATCATGGCCTTCCTTACATAGATGTAAACAAAGACTGCCACTAAAACAGAGAGTCCTATAAGATAGATCCTAAAATAATTGCGATCTTCTATCTCCCTCTTATAATCCTTTTCAAGAAAACTGACGAATCTGTCAATCCCATACACATACTCCTCAATTCTTGAGTCATATTGATATAAGAACTGTCTTGCTTTATCTTCGGACAGATATGCTGGTGGTTCTGCGATATTCAAAAGGATTGGCTTTAATATGCTATTCCATTCGATGAGAATACCATTAAGCATTACCAGTGATTCTTTGTATTCAAGCGGTCTTAAGTTGAGCTGTATATTGCCGTTTTTTATATCTTCGGCAATGCTCTCGAACATGCTCATCTCATGTTTAAGTTCCATAACAAAGGAATCTCTTACATCAGGATTCTTTTCTCCGATAATCCTGTGAGCCAGCCATGCCATCTCAAAGGAGCGAAATCTCAACTGACCTGCAAGATTAATCCTTGTGGCGTCACCTTTAATGTGGTGTGTAAAACGAAAATCAAAAAAGAGATATACGCTTATCATAAGAAGGCACATAAAAGCTATGATGACGAATTTTGTTTTCAGGGAATAAAGTCTCATAAAGTGACCTCTCTGATAATAAATTTTATGTTTCCCCGAATTGATAGACACCTCGAAAAGTCAGTGATATTAGAACGAAGAGGTGTTTTATGGGAAGCAAATCCATAATTAAAGTTTTCTGTGATTGAATAAATTAGGCCACCAAGAATAAACGCAGGATGGATAGAAATGAAAAGGGCGTGCAGTAAAAAACACGCCCTTTTTGGATTCAAAGATTCCTGATAAGGTACTATTGTGTGTGTGTGTGTGTGTGTAATATCTGTGCCATCAATTTATTTTTCTTACATCTTTTTTTACAATTCCAAAAGACCTTTTATTTGGTAGCCTACCGTATCAATCTCAGAATCCTCGCCAGAAATTCAAGGGCATTTTGATTTAAAAAGATAATTGTAAAAAATATGAACATATTATACATAAAATAATGCGACTGTCAAACAAATTTTCTTTTAAAGTCTTTACCCTGTTAGAAAAAAGCCTGTAATAATCAGACCCCCCTTGTCTCAGGGCCGTAGATATACTTGTGCATCTGAAGATTAAGTCTCACAGGTAATCTATCTTCAATTATCCACTGGGAAAGGCTTTCAGGAGAAAGCATATCATAAACAGGCGAAAGAAGGATTTTGCATTTATCGGTTAATCCGTAATATCTTATAAAATCTTTTACCCATTTGTAATCTTCTCTGTCCGAAACAACAAACTTCAATTCATCGCTTGCTTTAAGATATTTCAGATTCAGCAGGTCCATCTTTTCAAACATCCCGCTTTTAGGAGTCTTGATATCCATAATGATAACAGCCCTTTTATCAACATCCTTTATGCTCACACTTCCATTTGTCTCTAAGAGGACAGTAAAACCATCGTCAAGAAGTCTTTCTATTAATGATAGAACATACTTTTGCAATAAAGGTTCGCCGCCTGTAATTTCGACGAGCTTTATGCCGTAACTTTTGATGGATTCTATAATTTCATCTTCAGACATTTCAGCACCTTCTTCATACGCATACGTGGTATCACAGTATGTACACCTGAGGTTGCACCCTGTCATCCTTACAAAAACACAAGGTAACCCCGCATATGTTGACTCACCCTGAATGCTCGCAAAAATCTCACAGACTTTCATAATCAAAACTTAAAATACGATTCTACAACCTTTCCATTTTTATCCATCACAACCCTTGCAAAAAACCTCTCGCCTGCTAAAAAAGAGTATGTCAGTTCTTTCCATGTAACTATTATCTTATTGTGTTCCCTCTTAACCTCAGCATATGGATACTTGGCAAAATAGAGAAAGTTTTGAACCACCCTGTTTTTCTTTGACTCCAGTACTGCAGGATCGTTATTGTTCGGTTTATATTTGTCATGAATACAGACTTTTTTGGTGAATAAATCTGCAAAACCTGTATTAATCTCATCCCCGGATCTTGTTATAAACCACCACCTCAGAAAATCATTGGGAAGCGGATAAATTCTATAGATGTTAGCATCAACCTTCGTTTTTAAGAACAGTCTTACCTCCTTCTGGAGGTATGCCCTACCTCCTATATATCCAGCAAGCAATATTACACTGCAGATAGCAACCAGTATTGCCCGGTGTTTATTTACTCTGCCCATGATAATAGAGAGCAAAAGTCCGACGGTTATATACGGGTCTATAATAAATGTAAGGTCGAGGGAATACTGACTCCAGTCAAGCGGAGACAATATCCGCGTGCCGTACTGATTTGTAAGATCCAAAAGGAGATGCATACCGTAACCTAAAAAAGAGATAAAATAATAGTAAAAAAAGCCGCCTTTTTTTCTGAAGATAAATGCCATAATAAGTGGAAAAACAAAAAGGGCAAATATTCCATGAGTTATGCCTCTATGATACCTGAGAAAAATATCGGTGCCCCAGAATCTTGTTATATAATCGAGGTCAGGGGCAATGGCTGAAAAAATCAGGACAAATAATGCTGCCTTTCTTTTAAACCCAAGCTGGTGTATTACTATTCCTGAAAGGGCATGAGTTACCGGATCCATGAAGTAATCTATCATGTTTTAATAAGCACGGTCAAAGTATGTTAAAATTTAATTCATGGACATACATCAGCTAAGGATATTTGTCTCAGTATTTAAAAACAAAAGCTTTTCAAAAGCCTCGGAGGAACTACATCTCACACAGCCTACCGTAAGCGACCACATAAAAACTTTAGAAGGAGAACTTGACTGCAAACTCTTTGACAGACTGGGAAGGTCTATTATGCCCACAAAGGAAGCAGATGTCTTATATAATCACGCAATCGAACTAATAGAGAAAGCAGACAGCATTAAAGACATTATCGGACAGTTTAAAAAAGAAATAACAGGCGATTTGATTATCGGTGCAAGCACAATTCCCGGCACATATCTAATGCCCCTCGCTATTGCGAGCTTCAAAAAACAACATCCCTCCGTTTCTTTTCATGTAGTCATATCCGACTCCAAGGTGATAATAGAAAAGGTTTCAAGGCATGAATTGCTTATGGGTATCGTTGGAGCAAAACTAAGCAACGGACAGATGAACTTCATCCCCTTTCTGGAAGACGAGTTGATAGTGGTGTCTTCACCTTCATTGATAAAAAAAGACAAGGTAACATTGGAGGAGCTAACCCAAATACCCATGATTTTTAGAGAAGAAGGCTCTGGCACTCGAAGAGAAACAGAAAGGATTTTAGAAGGGAAAGGCATTGCTCTTGACAGCATCAAAATTTCAGGGGTGTTCGGCTCAACAGATGCAGTAAAACAGGCAGTAAAAGGCGGCATGGGGATTTCGATACTCTCTAAGCTATCTGTTGCCGACGAATTAAAGTTCAAAACACTTAAAGAAATAAAGGTGAAAGATATTCAGATGAAAAGAAAATTCTATATCGTTACCCATAAAAAGAGAACATTGCCGGCAGTGTATAACATATTTTTAGAATATCTAAAAACACATAACAGATAAAGCCCTTCAAATCACCTCAAAAAACAACCATACGAAACTAATATTACTCTATAAGTTTCGCTTTTTATATAGATATTATCTATTTGACTTATTGAATATTTCTATCATATCTTTACTCAAAGATGACTTCTAAGGGGGGTAATGGGGCTGGCGCCCCGCCTGGTCTGCAAAACCAGAGTCATGGTATAAGCAGGTTTCATAAGCCTGTCCCTATGGAAGGAGCCATGGTGGGTTCGATTCCCACTACCCCTCTCCAATGCCACAAAAAATCTTGGGATTTTTGTGTGGTTTTTAAATACATTGTATTTCGAGCAACTTTAAAAAAAATTAAATTGGAGGATTTATGGAAGAGATACGACAGGCAAGCATCATGGTTTTACTGAGCGGTCTATTGGTTGGTGTTCTTTTCGGTTTTGTGCTCCAGAGGGGACGCTACTGCATGAATTCTGCTTTCAGAGATATTATCTTTGTAAATGATTTTACCATCTTCCGTTCATATCTTCTTGCCCTTTTAATCGCCATAATCGGTGCAAACTTTCTTGAAGACCTCGGTTTTATGGGTGAAGGCTTAAGGCGTCAAACGTTCAATGTAGTTGCAAATATTGCAGGCGGATATATTTTCGGTATCGGGATTGTAATGGCCGGAGGTTGCGGTAGCGGGATCGTTTACAGAACAGGAGAAGGATATGTTTCAGCCTTTGTTGCGACGCTCGGCTTTGCATCTTCACTCCTTGCCACTATTCACGGCCCCCTTAAGCCGGTCAATCAGTTTTTGAAAAGCATCAAAATATCCATTGGCAAAGAAGACGGGGCTATAAGCAATCCTGCGCTGTGGGATTTATTTGGCGGTCAGGGCATGAAGTGGGTGGTTATTGTCGTCATCGCTGCCATAATTATTTCCATAGTTTTAAAAGGCAAACCATTTGCAAAGGGTCCTAAAAAGGGCTATTCGTGGTCGCTTACCGGAGCATTGCTCGGATTTATCCTGATATTTGCATTATGGGCGTCAAACTACTGGGGCGGACAGACAAGGGGACTGTCTGCTGCAGGTCCAACTGCAGAGGCGTTTCTTGCATTGACGCTGAAAGACAGCATGTCAAAATTTGACCCCATGTTTAACTTCTGGGGGATATTCAAAGGGACATGGAGCGCATTATATATCTTCGGCATTCCACTGGGCGCTTATCTAAGTGCAAGGGGACTTGGTGAGTTTAAATTTCAGGCTCCACCTGCAAATGAGATTATGAGAGTATTTTTCGGCAGCCTTATAATGGGATTTGGCGCTGCAACAGCAGGAGGATGCACAGTGGGACATGCACTGACAGGCGTTTCTTCTCTGGCGTTATCAAGCATAGTCGCAACTATATTCATGGTGCTCGGCAACTGGACAATGGTCTATTTCATGTTCATAAAACCTATGAAAGATTGACGGATAAATTAAGGAACCTGTTTTACAGGGGGATACTTTATATTTAATAAGGGGGTAACATGTCTGAAAACAATTTATCGAGGAGGGAGATTATTGCAGGAGCAGGAACTCTGGCAATCGGAGCTGCCTTTGCACAATTCAGCCTTTTATCAAAGGCAGAGGCTAAAGGGGGAGAAACTAAAAAGTGGCCGTGGCCCTATGAAAAATTAGACCTGTAACGCCAAAGTGATAATGTCCTATTAGAGCAAAGTAGAAATGTCCTATTTTGGAATTGCTATACTGCCTATTTTGAAAGGAGGCGGGATGGCAGGAAAGGACATAATCATGGTAAGGCAAAAGGAACTAAAGAGATTGCATGTGATACACAAAGTGATAGAAGGGGAACTCACACAGGGAGAAGCGGCAAAGATAATCTCGTTAAGCGAGCGGCAGGGCATTGAGGGAACTTAATGTAGAACTCATTTATGCATGGCCAAAGGGAGAATAGAAAGGCTGTTTGCAATGCTACAGGACAGACTGGTAAAAGAACTCCGAATCAGAGGCATCAGCACGATACAAGAAGCGAACATATTTCTGGAGGAAAGTTATTGGGCTGACTTTAACAAAAGATTTATGGTCAAAGCGCAGTACAAAGAAGACATTCATAGGGCTGTGATCAAGGGGCTGAATTTTGACAAGATATTATGTATACGGACAGAGCGGACGGTACGTAATGACAACACCATAACGCATAACTCAAAGCTTTATCAGCTTAAAGAGGCATTCCCTAAAAAAGCAAAAATAGTCGTACAAGAGCGAGTAGACGGCTCTATGATAATAACGCATCAGGAGGTGAGGATAAAGTACAAAGAGATAGACAATAGGCCGGAAAAAGTGCAACAGCAAAAACTCAAGGCGAGGCGGAAAGTAACCTATAGACCGCCCTTAGATCATCCATGGCGGAAGCTGCCAGTGGGGCTGGCGCCCCGCCTGGTCTGCAAAACCAGAGTCACGGTGAAAGAAGCCATGGTGGGTTCGATTCCCACTACCCCTCTCCACATCCAATCACTCCGATAGATTTTATCTATAGTCCTATGTTTATAAATTGAAATTAACTATTGGAAATTCTATTTTCAAAAAGATTATTTTAAACAAAAACTTTAGGAGGTTAGGGTATGTCTATTTTGAAGGCCGTCTCTTTTGTTTTTTCGCTCATCATCCTTGCATCCTTTGCAAATCCAGCTTTTGCAAAGGAAAGGCAGGGCGAAGTGACACTTCAGTTTAATCTCAATGCACCGGCAGATGCAAAGCATGTAAGACTCTGGATTCCCTATCCTGTATCTGATGAAAATCAGGATATATGGGACATTAAGGTAAACGGCAATTTTTCAAGTAGTAGTGTTTACAGGGAAGGTGAAAACGGAAATATGTCCCTTTATGCCGAATGGGGTATCCCCTCTAATGATAGAACACTGACATATACATTCAAAGTAAAGAGAAAAGAAGTTGTTAAAAAAGATTTTCCCAAAAAAGAATTGCCTTTTTCAAAAGAGGAATTTAAGAAATATTTGAAGGCAACGAGACTTGGACCAATAGATGGAAAAACAAAGGAATATGCAGACAAGATAACAAAAGGCAAAAAGACAAACATTGACAAGGCAAAGGCAATCTATGAATGGATTGTCTATAACATGCACCGCGACCCTAATGTAAAGGGCTGCGGCTTCGGTGAAGTTGACAAACTCCTCGTTTCAATGGGAGGCAGATGCGGGGATATTCACTCTGTATTTGTATCGCTATCACGGAGCGCTGGTGTTCCAGCAAGGGAGATCAATGGAATCCGTATGGCAAAAGGCAAAGAGGGGGATATTACAAAGGCGCAGCACTGCTGGGCAGAGTTTTATATGCCGGGATACGGCTGGATTCCTGTTGACCCATCGGATGTGCTAAAGGCAATGCTCGAGAAAAAGACTACAGACAGGAATCAGATAAAAGACCTCATTAGCTATTTTTTCGGAGCGGTTGAAGAAAACAGAATTGCATATCAGTCTGGAAGGGACCTTACATTAAATCCGCCTCAAAAAGACGGAAAACTTAACTACTTTATGTATCCTTATGCAGAGGCTGATGGAAAGGCATTGAATGAGGATTTATTTGGGTTCAATCTTGGATACAAAATAAGTTTTAAGGAACTGTAGGAGGGATTATGCTTATTGATGCGAGAGGAATAGGGTGTCCGAAGCCAGTAATAATGGCTGAGGATGCATTATCTAAAATAAGCGAGGGTATCATTGTAATACTCGTTGATAACGAGGCATCACTGAAAAATCTTGAACGATTTGCCTCAAAAAATGCCTTCTATTCAGAGACGTCAAAGGAAGACCATTACTGGGCAGTAAAGATAGTAAAGGGCTATCCGTGTGAAATTGAGAGTTCGGAGTTAGGAATTCAGAGTTCGGAGTTAGAAGCAGAAGTCAAAAAAGATATTTTACTTATAGTTGGTACAGATACGCTGGGCAAAGATGAGGAACTGGGCAGGATTCTTGTAAAGCCGTTTTTTGAAACTATTATAGTTACAAAAGAAATCCCGCATACGATATTTTTCCTCAATGCAGGAGTAAAACTCACCACCATCAATGAGGATATAGTCCCAATTTTAAAAGAGATTGAAGGAATGGGAGTCGAGATATTCTCATGCGGCACATGCCTGAAACATTATAACCTCGAATCCGAACTGAAAGTCGGCTACAGAGGCACGACAAATCACATTGTGGAAGGCATGAAAGATTTTCAAAAGACCGTGTGGATTGGATAACACAGGCCTTGCCTGAAATATAAAACGATTACAAATGAATATATCAGTGTTGAGTTTATTGAGTTTGTTAAGTTATTGAGTTTGTTGAGTTAACACAATAAACCCGATAAACTCAATGAACTTAATGAACCCGAAAACCCGATAAACACAATAACTCAATTGAATATATCAGTTCCACGAGAAGGATTGTTACTTGCCTCATTTCAGCCCCTTTCCCCACTTCCACAAGATGATAAATTTGAGTATAATTAAATTATTTTCAACTATTCAGGCAGCAAGAGGTATAGGAATGAAAAAGCTTGGGAGAAGCCATTGGGGAAGCAGGCTAGGTTTTA
>CAMTVO010000051.1:0-13126 GCA_947085205.1 uncultured Nitrospiraceae bacterium | reverse complement strand
GTCGAAGACGACCATCTGGAGCATGTTCAGGAACTCATCAGGAATATTTCGATGAAAACCATACAGGTCATAACATTAGGAAACAGCAACTACCATATTTTTACCACTGAGGCACATTATGGGAATAAGATTTAGAGGATACGGAATCCGCTCTATCTGGGCAATTACCTGATACTCCTCGGCATTTCGTTGTTGGCACAAAACTATGAGGTTATAATTTTGAATACTGTAATTTTTGCTGTTATCTACATCCCTATAATATTTACAGAGGAATCCTTTCTACTTGAAAAGTTTGGACAGATGTATGCGGAATACACAAAAGAGGTAAATTGCATTTTACCATCCTTAAAAAAATTTAAAAGACCCGACAGAGAATTCGTCGTTAAAATGGTTTTAAAGAGGGAACACGACACATGGCTTACAACAACAATAAGCCTTGTCTTTGTTGAATTGCTCAGGGAATATGGACATTCAGGGGAAATATCTCTTAAATCCTTCTGGATTACAATAGCCATTGGAGCAAGCATTATGTGGATTATCTTGAAATACTTGAAGAAAACCAATAAACTTGTATTAAAATAAAAAGCAGGTTAAGATTTATCTAAAAAATTAATAGAAAATTTACTGAAAAAGTTTACTTTATCTGTTTTATAATCTTAAAGAGTCTGAAGCCGCCATAAAGCCTATGGGTACAAAGTATAGAGAAGTAGACGCCGACGCATACGTCCCGATAGAAGCTGATAAGCTCGTTGTAGGAGTACGCCTCCCATTCAATGTCTTTGTAGAGGACAAAGGCGTCATCAAGCCATTATTCAACAAGGAAACAATATTCACAAGCCTTGCAAAAAATATTCTGAAAGAAAAGGGAATATCAAGAGTATATGTTGCAGGTGAAGATAAATTATCGTTTTACTCCTATCTTCAAAATATTCCTTCTAAAAAAGACTCCATAGATGATAGCTCTAAAACATTCAAGGAATACTCATTCTATAAGGAACAGCATTATCCAGTGGACAGGGTTTTCCTGATTCCGGGAGTGGAAATAAACTTCAGCCTTTTTTTGTTGAATAAGCTCAGCTTCACAATACTATTGGATGCCACGCCCAAACGTCCGGAAATAATAAGCGAGGAGGTATTAACCACCGAAGGCGACATCGTCATCAAGAAATCCGATATTCCGCTTTATCAAGGATACCTGAACTCTCTATTAAAGTCGGAAAACATTTCTGAAGAATATAAAGCAAGAATAAAAACGATTGTTGTCAAAGAAAATGCAAGGATTACTGTAAAAGACCTTTTTGACAACCCGTTCAACAGCGAAAATATAAAGGCATCAAAAGAATTAGTAGCTAAAATAGTCGACTGTGTATTAAAAGACAGAAATGTGATATATGACCTGGTCTCATTAAAAACTTACGACTATTACACGTATATCCACTCTGTAAACGTTGCGGTTATGTCGGCGGGATTGGGGGCTGCAATAGGATTGAAGAAGGAGGATATAGGAAAGCTGGGGATAGGGGCATTACTACACGACATAGGGAAAAGTGCCATCCCCCATGAAATCCTTAACAAACAGGGAAGCCTTGATAATACCGAGTTCCAGACATTTAAAACTCATGTCATCGAGGGAGAAAAGATTTTACGCACCCACAACAATATACCCGAAGAATCCTTTGATGCGGTTTTACAGCACCACGAAAAACTTTCAGGTAAGGGTTATCCTTCAGGGCTGTCAGAGGAAGCCATAAAACTATTCGGCAGGATAACGGCAATTGCAGATTGTTATGATGCCCTGACAACACCGAGAATCAAAAAATATCCGCTTACGCCTTTTTTTGCGTTATCGGTGATTGCAAAGGAGACGGTAAATTACGACCGTGAACTATTAAAAGAGTTTGTTAAAATGTTGGGCAAGGTTAAGTAGTAGTATGCCTCATAATCCATATTGTCCCGAACTCTTTGTCCTGATAAGCACGTATAAGTCCGAGCCTTAAGATCTCAAGCAATGCAAGGAATGTGACTATTATCTGAATTCTCGTTTGATCTCCCTCAAATAGGGCGTCAAATCTCATTGTATGTTCGTTTTCCATCTTCTCTATAATCATCGCTATCTTGTCCTTTACAGTCAGCGTCTCCCTCGTTATCTTCAGAGCCTCGGCAGGGACTTTGCTGATAATTTTTTTCAACGCGCCCATGAGGTCGAAGATATTTACGTCAAAAAGATACAGCTCCGGCTCGATGGTAATTTCTTCTTTATCGAGAGGCGGTCTCGCGAACACATTGCTCCATAATTCTTCTTTTTCCCTCAGGGTACCGGAAACCTCTTTATACGCCTGATATTCTAAAAGCCTTTGAACAAGCCCTGCCCTCGGGTCTTCCTGATCCTCTATTCCCTCTATGGTCTCATCAGGAGGCAAAAGCATCCTCGATTTTATGTATATAAGGGTAGCCGCCATGACGACAAACTCCGAGGCTATCTCGAGATTAAGCTCCTTCATGATTTCTATGTATTCAAGATACTGGTGGGTTATGATAGAAATAGGAATATCGTAAATATCTATCTTGTTTTCTTTTATCAAATGCAATAAAAGATCAAGCGGCCCTTCAAATGCAGGGACTTTTATGCTGTATAGGCTTAACTGATCATCAGCCATCGGTTACGGTATAACCTTATTCAAGGGATATTCGACTATTCCGGATGCGCCGATGCTCTTAAGCTTGGGTATTAAATCCCTCACCATTTTTTCGTCGGTTATAACCTCGATAGCATACCAGCCTTTATCAGAAAGGGGAGAGACCGTTGGAGAATGCATTGCGGACAATAAGCTCAAAACCTTTCTAAATGCCTTTTCAGGCACATTCATCTTGAGACCGACCTTTTCTTCTGCCGCAAGAGCGCCTTTTAAAAGCAGCGCAATGTTTTCCATCTTCCGCCTCTTCCATTTGTCCTGCCATGCCTTTCTATTCGCAATAAACCTTGTTGTAGACTCAATAATGGTCTCGACAATCCTCAGATTGTTTGCCCTTAAGGATGTGCCTGTCTCGGTAAGTTCGACAATCGCGTCGGCAAGATGCGGAGGCTTAACTTCCGTTGCGCCCCATGAGAAATCGACTTCCGCCTTTACCCCTTTCGATTTAAGATACCTCTTTGTAAAACCCACAAGCTCCGTGGCAATCCTTTTGCCTTCAAGGTCTTTAACGCTCTTTATCTTTGAATCCATGGGCACGGCAATGACCCATTTCACAGGGCTGAATCCTCCCTTGCCGTAAATAAGCTCTGCAACCTCAACAACATCCGCATTCTGTTCGAGTATCCAATCTTTGCCAGTCAGCCCGCAGTCGAGATGCCCGTCTTCCACATACCTCGCCATCTCCTGAGCCCTTATAAGCATTGACTCTATCTCAGAATCATCGAATACAGGATAATATGAACGGCTTGACACACTTATGTGATACCCTGCCTTTCTAAAGAGCCTTAATGTCGATTCCTGAAGGCTTCCCTTTGGAAGGCCGAGATTAAGAACATTGTTCTTTTTATTATTCATGGACTTATATCATCCTTTCTGCAAAATTTTATCTATTTTACCATATCTATATAAAAAAATTACCCCGCTTTTGGCGGGGTAATTTTTAACATTCCAGCCGGAATAAAACTACACCAATGCCTTTTCTGTCTCCTTGAGCCACAGAAGTCTTGAACCGTTGATGACAGAAGTATTTATAGACTCTATCATCTCATCCACCTTAACATCAAATCCTTCACTCTTTTCAAATGGGCTGAATGATGCCTTTGCCTTGACCTTTGCCAAATCTTTTAATAATTTCTTTGTCTCGCTCTCCTTTGCCTCTTTCATATCAGCACCCATTGCCTTTGCAATATTCACAAATATTTCCCTGTGGGACTTTGCATATCCTGCAGGCTCCACTGCCTTACAAACATGCTTCAGCCTTGCAAGATAATCCACCATTGTTCCGTCAATCTCAAGGAATGCTGCTGACGGAAGGACAACATCCGCCTGTTTTGCGAGTTCTGTGAGATGAGAGGTCTGAACAATCAAGAAATCCACATTCGGCCTTTTATTTAATGGAACCTCGCCCACTGCATAAAGAACCTTCACTCCTCCTGATACCATCTCTTTATATGATTTGCCCTCTGCTGAAAGTCCCATCATAAGCACACCCTTAGCATTGCTCTCTATCGGCACAGAGACAGCAGTTCCTTTTAAAAGTGATATATTGGCAGATGCCTGATACAAAGCAGGCGATGAAAGGATTACAGGATTATTCGCCTCAATATAAAGTTCTGCCGCCTTTGATACGGCATCTGAAATCTGGGCGGATGATACCTCCGAGGCAAGTTTCTTATCATCGGCAAGGCCTTTATCCATAAGCGCCTTTGTCAATGACCTGAGAGCCTCTGCTTCATTTTCGATAAGGCTCACAGTTGCGATAGATGAAATTTTAGGCTCGTCAGAATTAATCACTATGAGCTTTGCGCCTGCCTTAACCCTTCTCCTCATAATCGCATCGATGGCGGGCAATACCCTGTTCCACTGGCTCGGATTCAAATCAACGAGCACAAAAAGGTCTGCTGTTTCAATGTCAGCGCTGTTGGAAATCAGTGTATCCGCATTGCCGTAAAGACTCACGGTTGTATCTATATTTTTTGTCTTTACCGCATCAGATGCCAGCCTCTTTAATGTAAGGGCGTCCTCATTCAGTAGTCCACCGGTTGCGATAAATCCTGAGTTTTGGCCTGCCTTTTTAAGCTCCTTTGCCGCTGTCTCGACTGCATCTTCCCATGTAGTCTCTTTCAATTCGCCGTTAACCCGCTTCATAGGCGCTCTAACCCTGCTGTCCGCCTCGATGCAGTCAAAACCGAATCTTCCATAAGCACAGATATATTTCTCGGTAGAACCTTCACCGGAAATATTATGAAATCCGGCGTTCACCTTCACCACACTGCCGTCCTTTGTGCTGACGGTTATGTCGCAGCCGTTTCCGCAGAGGAGACATACAGAATTAACATCGTCATACTCCCACTCCCTGCCTTTTCTCCATCTGTCGGCCTCAAGGAGCGCATTAACAGGGCATACGTCCACGCAACTGCCGCAAAATGTGCAGCCCGATTCCTGAAGGGCCTTATCATTGGCAGTCGTTACCTTAGAGCCGACGCCCCTTCCCATGAAGTCAAGGACATTTGTTCCCTGCTCCTTACATACTCTCACGCATCTGCCGCATAGTATGCAGTACTCGGGGTCGCGCTTTATAAATGGATTTGCCTCGTCTGTCGGATAACCGAATTTTTTGCGCGTAAAGGATGATTCCTTTATCTCAAAATCGTAGGCGTATTGCTGGAGATTGCATGCGCCTGCCTTAGTGCAGGTCATGCAATCCAGAGGGTGCATGGAAAGTATCAGGTCTATTACAAATTTTCTGACCTCCTGAATCTTTTCAGTCTTTGTATTTACTGCCATTCCCTCTTTAACCCTTGTGGTACAGGCTATCATCGGAGCCTTCATGCCCTCTATCTCCACAAGGCAAAGCCTGCATGCGCCGATGCCCCTTGAGCCCTTGAGATAACAGAGATTGGGAATGTGCATTCCGTTCATCTCTGCGGCATCTATAAGGTTCATGCCCTCACGAGCTTGCACCTTCTTACCGTCTATTGTAAGATTCACCATGTTTGCCATCTAATCCTCCTTATTACATTGTTCAAATTTTAACTACCTTGAACTGCTTGAACTATGTCTATCGGCTCTTTAACTTTAGCCTCAACAATTACAACCGCACCTGCAGGACATACTGGGACGCAGTCGCCGCACTTGG
Organism: uncultured Nitrospiraceae bacterium; assembly: GCA_947085205.1. Lineage (GTDB taxonomy): Bacteria > Nitrospirota > Thermodesulfovibrionia > Thermodesulfovibrionales > Dissulfurispiraceae > CAMTVO01. The sequence goes on along the minus strand of CAMTVO010000051.1, from coordinate 7,294 downwards.
TGCATCTCTTCTGCCTTACCTCGAATGGAAGATAACCGCTCTGATATTTCTTTTTCTTCTCGCCTGATATTGCATTGTCTTTACAGGCATCCAGGCATAATCCGCACATTATGCAGTCCTCTGGAATAATCTTGTACTCTATAAGTGCAAGGCATTCCCTCTCAGGGCATTTGCCTTCGGAATGTTCTTTAAAGACATCGGTTCCCATCCATTGCAGTATAAACTTGGCGGTATCCTTTCCCTTTTTACACATGGAAGCTTCAAGCATATCTGTAGCAATCCTTTTTACGGCTAAAATGTCCGCCTCGATTCCCCTGCCTTCGACAATATTCTGCAGTCTTATCTTTGCCTCATATGTCCCCATGGCACATGGAAAACATTTTCCGCACATAAGACCGGAAAGGAATTCCGTGACATAATAAAGCGCCTTATTAACAGGGCACTTTATGTTTTTTTCTGCCTCTGCCTTTATGTCTTCTACCTTTAATTCTTTTGATTCGGTCATCTTACCTCCAGATTAATACATTTGCTCTGCCATATAGCATATCTCAGGGATAAAAAATCTAACTACATCCCTGAATGATATTACGCCGACAACCTTACCCTCGCTGACTACCGGCAAATGCCTGATATTTTTCTGGCACATGGAAGATAGCACAAAGCTTATATCGGTTGCCGCATCAAATGTAATTGGATTTTTTGTCATAACATTTTTTATGGGTTCATTTTCAATGGATACGCCCTTCGCATAACACGCCAAAACATCTCTCTCGGTAAATATCCCCACAAGGCTGTCGTTATCCATAACCAACACATCTCCAACATTCTTCCGGGCCATTACCTTTATTGCATAGGCAACAGTGCTGTCAACAGATACCGAGATAACTTCTTTATTTGCCTTCATGTCCAGAATATCCTTTATCTTCATTCCCGCCTCCTGTTCTACGGCTAAACTTTAATCTTTTTGTGCCCTTTTTGTTTTTCTATCTTTACAGCGCCTATAGGACAGGCAATATAACATGCCTTGCACTTTGTACAGTAGTCTTGATCGATGAAGAATTTATCCCTGCCTTCCTTAACCGCATCAAAGGCGCATGCCTGTTTGCAGAGTCCGCAGAGGAAACATTGTTCGTCATCAATCACGTATATTCCGAGTCCGCTGCAGACCTTTGCGCGGCAATACTTATCGTAAATATGCTCCTCGTACTCTTCGCGGAAGTATTTTATAGTGGAAAGCACTGGATTAGGCGCGGAATTGCCTAATCCGCAGAGGGCGCTTTCTGCAATTCTATTGCCTATATCTTCAAGCCTTTCTATGTCTCCGGGCTCACCTTTGCCTGTGGTAATCCTCTCCAGTATCTCAAGCATCTGGTATGTGCCGATTCTGCAAGGAGGGCATTTTCCGCAGGATTCGGACTGGCAGAAAGATAAAAAATACTTTGCAACATCCACCATGCAGTTGTCCTCGTCCAACACTATCATACCGCCTGAGCCCATCATAGAGCCTGCCTTTGTCAATGTGTCGAAATCCACAGGCGTATCGAGCATGCTCTCAGGGAGGCATCCTCCTGACGGTCCTCCTGTCTGTATTGCCTTAAACTTCTTGTCGCCGATTATTCCGCCGCCGACTTCATAGACTATCTCCCTCAGGGTAATACCCATCGGCACTTCGACAAGGCATGAATTTTTTACCTTTCCGGCAAGCGCAAAGACCTTTGTGCCTGGAGAACTCTTCATTCCTATGGAAAGAAAATAGTCGGCGCCGTTTTCTATAATTACCGGCACATTCGCAAATGTCTCTATATTGTTAAGGTTTGTGGGATAACCCCATACTCCGCCGCCAACTTCAGAAAGCCTCGGAGGCCGAGGCCTCGGGAAGCCTCTGGAACCCTCAATTGAGGCTATGAGCGCAGTGGACTCACCGCAGACAAATGCTCCTGCGCCTTCCCTTATGCCTATATCGAAACTAAAATCCGCACCCAGTATATTTTTACCCAATATCCCCATATCTCTTGCCTGATTTATGGCAACATGCAGGTTTTCCACGGCAAGTGGATATTCATGCCTGACATAGACAAATCCATATTGAGCGCCTATGGCGTATGCATTGAGTATCATGCCTTCAAGGAGGCTGTGAGGATTGCCTTCCATAATCGACCTGTCCATAAAGGCGCCCGGGTCGCCTTCATCGCCGTTGGCAATAACAAATTTTATATCGCTCTTTGCGCCCTTTGTGTGTCTCCATTTCTTCCCGGCAGGAAATCCCGCGCCGCCGCGTCCTCTCAAGTTAGCCCTGTCAATCTCATTCAGGACATCGTCAGGGGTCATTGAAGACAGCGCCTTTTCAAGCGATGAATACCCGCCTGCTTTTATATAATCCGTTATGGATTTCGGATCAATCAATCCGTTAAGTCTCAGCACCAGACGCTGCTGCTTTTTATAAAGAGGAATATCCTCAACCCTCACAACCGGCTCGCTTAATATGTCATCCCTGTAAAGGAGCGGCCTGAATGGCGTATTTGCTAAGAATGTGTATCCCATGAGTTGAGGCACCATATCCGACTTCACCCTCGTATAGAATATATCATGGGGTTCAATCCTAACATTAGGCCCCTTTGAGCAGAGACCGCGGCAGCCTGTAACCTTAACCTCTACATCAAGTCCTCTTTGCCCTGCCTCTTCTTTTATTTTCTTAACAACATTGCGTGAGCCTGATGCCCTGCAAGCGCTGCCGCCGCATGCCTTTATGATAATCTTGCCTTCTTCTTCTTTTATAAGGCCTTCTCTCAAACTTCTTAGCTCATTTATACTCTTCAGTCTCTCCACGCCCTACTCCTGAACATCTGCCCGAATATTGGTATATATAGCGGCTTGATGTTTATATCCTGCTTTTTCTATTTTCACCGCATCAATGGGGCATGTCTCATAACACGCCTTGCACTTTGCGCAGTAGTCCATATCTATATGGAAACTGTCCTTAAGCTCGACAATTGCGTCATAGACACACGCCTGTTTGCAGAGACCGCAGAGAAAACACTCCTCGTTGTCTATTCTATAAAACCCGAGTCCCTTGCAGACCTTTGCCTTGCAAAACTTGTTATTAATATGCTCCTCGTATTCCTCTCTGAAGTATTTTATAGTTGACAGTACTGGGTTTGGAGCAGTCTTGCCTAATCCGCAGAGGGAGCCTTCCTTGACCATATTCCCAATATGTTGAAGCCTTTCAATGTCTCCCGCAGCCCCTTCGCCCTTTGTAATCCTATCCAGTATCTGGAGCATCTGGTATGTGCCGATTCTGCATGGAGGGCACTTCCCGCACGACTCCTGCTGTGTGAATGAGAGGAAGAACTTCGCCACATCAACCATGCAGTCATTCTCGTCCATAGCCACAAGACCGCCTGAACCCATCATGGAGCCGACGCTGAAGAGCGAGTCAAAATCCACCTGCAAATCTATTTGCTCGGCCGGTATGCAGCCGCCTGAAGGTCCTCCTGTCTGTACAGCCTTAAGCTTCTTGTCACTCAACATCCCGCCGCCTATATCGTAAATTATCTCCCTGAGAGTGATGCCCATAGGAACTTCGATTAGACCTGTATTTTTAATCTTTCCTGTAAGCGCAAAGACCTTTGTGCCTTTGCTCCTTTCAGTTCCTAATTTTGCAAAATTCTCGCTGCCGACAGATAGGATATACGGAACATTGGCAAATGTCTCGATGTTGTTAATGCATGTCGGATATGCCCATACTCCTCTTTCGGCAGGGAATGGAGGCTTCTGCACAGGAAATCCCCTTTTCCCTTCTATGGACTGCAAAAGGGCTGTCTCCTCGCCGCAGACAAATGCTCCTGCGCCTTCCCTTATGGATATGTCAAAACTGACTTCCGTACCCAGAATATTATCGCCAAGAAATCCTAAATCCCTTGCCTGTTTTATGGCTACATTCAGGTTTTTAACGGCAAGCGGATACTCGTGCCTTACATATATAAATCCGTATCTTGCGCCGATTGCATATGCGCATATCAGCATTCCCTCTATCAGACTGTGAGGGTCTCCTTCCATTATTGAACGGTCCATGAATGCGCCCGGGTCTCCTTCGTCACCATTAGCCACAACCATTTTTGTTTTATTGACAGAACGCCTTACCGCTTCCCACTTTATTCCTGCGGGAAATCCTGCGCCGCCCCTGCCCCTGAGACCTGATGCCTTCATCTCTTCTATAACGGCTTCAGGAGTCAAGGAAAAAAACGCCTTTTCGAGCGCAGAATAGCCGTCATGGGCTATATACTGGTGGATGTTTCCAGGATCAATCCTCTCGTTGTTTCTGAGCACAAGCCTCATCTGCTTTTTGTAAAACGGCACCTCATCCATAGCCTCAATCGGTTTTGTGATTATGCTGTCTTTATACAAAAGCTCACGAACTGGAAAACCTGCTGATAATGTATACTCCACAATCTTTGGCGCATGAGCCGTAGTAACCCTCTGGTAAAAATATCCATGCGGCTCGACCTTCATCAAAGGCCCTTTCTGACAAAGTCCCTGGCATCCGGTGGTCACAATATCAACATCCTCGCTGCGCTTTTGCATTTCAGTCTTTAAAGCATCCAGCACCTTTAATGAGCCTGTAGCCCTGCATGCTGTTCCACAGCAGAGCTTAACCTTCTTTTTATCAGCGCCAAGAAAGTCGGCTTTAAGCCTGCCGCGCAGTTCTATTATCTCTTGCCTGTTAGCCAGTCTTTTCATACGACCCTTCTTTTATAGCTTCTATAATGGCATTTGTTTCTGCAGGAGTTAGTTCTCCGGTAATTTCATCATTCACAACCACCACAGGCGCAAGACCGCAGCAGCCGACGCAGCCGACGGTCTCCAGTGTGACCGCTAAATCCTCTGTGGTCTCACCTGCCTTTACGCCGAATGATCCCTCAAACTTATTAACTACCGCCTGAGCGCCTCTTACATGGCATGCAGTTCCGACGCAGACGCAAACAATATTCTTGCCCCTCGGCTTGAAATAGAACTGCTTATAAAACGAAGCAGCGCTGTAAACCTCTGAAAGTGGGATGCTCAATTCCTCTGAAATCTCGTTAAGCTTTTCTTCGGGTAAATAGTTATTCTCCTTCTGTATCTTATGAAAGGCATGAATTAAAACAGCTTTTCTTTTCTGCTCGTCAGTGAGCGCATCGCCAACCATGCCCATCTCTTCTTGAATATCTATCATTGATTAACCTCCAAAATATAGGTCATATATGTCCTATTTGACCTATATTAAAATGCTTCACGTTATAATCCAATATGCGGTTTTGCAGCCTTCTCGATTTCACGCCTTGCAGCCATATCCATAAGCACGCGCTCTGTTCCGAATCTTCCCGGCTCATATTTCTTGAGCTTCAGTCCTGCCCTTGCATTGTCGATATAATTAAGGGCAATTGCAAGCATCTTTTCAGGGTCTTCTTCAAAATGGAATGCGCCCCTGAATCTCTCCAGCCAGACCTCTGTCATTATCCTTGTCACCTCTTTGCTTGAGCCGACAGGTGATTTTCCGCCGAAGATGACAGGGACGCCTGATACAACGAAATATGTTCCAATAGCTATTGCCTTTTCAGACATCCATTCAGGGGCAATTCCGACTCCAGGCATTCCACCGATTTCGTCAGACAGTCCGCCTTCTGCAGCCATTGCAGAAAGGATTGTCAGAATCCTTGAATTATCAACGCATGCTCCAAGGTGGAGAACCGGCGGGATTCCTATTGCTTCGCACACCTCTCTGAGACCGGGGCCGGCCATTTCCAGTGCAGTTTCAGGCGTAAGATAACCCATTGTTCCGCATGCAGCAGCGCCGCATCCTGTTGCGACAACAAGGACATCGTTTCTTATTAATTCGGTGGCAAGAAACTTATGAATACCGGTTGACTGAACTCTGGGGTTGTCGCATCCTGCAATTCCCACAACACCCCTCACTCTTCCGGCAATTATTGCGTCATTCAGCGGCCTGAATGAGCCTCTCCATGTGCCTCCCTGCATATACTCTATATACTCATGAGAGAATCCGCCGATGAGGGGATAGGTCTTTGTAACATGGCTTCCTTCTTTGGTTCTATTGGGAAAGTTATCTATTGCCAGCCTTACAATCTGCCGTGCGATTTCCTTTGCCCTGTGTTCGTCATACTCAATATGAATCGCCCCTGTCAGCTTTGCTTTATAGATCGTTGTAATCACCTTTGTATGGAATTTTTTGGAAATCTCCACAATTGCCGGCATTATGCACTGAACATCAACAGTAATTGCATCCACAAGCCCTGTCATTAGACCGAGTTCCTGATTTACAAATCCGCCTGCAGTGGGAATACCGTGCCTCATGAGGACTTCATTGGCAGTGCAGCACATACCGCCTAAGTTTATTCCCTTTGCACCCTTGCTTTTTGCATATTCAATTAATTCAGGCTCATTCACGACATCCACAATCATCTCTGCAAGGGTCGGCTCATGTCCGTGGACTACTATATTCACTTCGTCCTCTTTAAAAATGCCGACGCTTGCTTTAGACTTAATCGGCCTTGGCGTACCGAAAAGTATATCCGTAATATCCGTTGAAATCATGCAGCCGCCCCATCCGTCGGCAAGACCTGTCTTTGCAGCAGCCGACATTATATTGTCGGGGTCCTGGTCAACGCCGATGCTCGTCCTGTGAAGCGCCTCGACAACTTCCCTGTCTATACCGCGCGGCATAACTCCCCATTTTCTCCATCTCTCCTGCGTCTTTTTCGGCGCCCTGTGGAAATATAGGAGTTCTCCTTTCTGCTGCGTAAAGTGTTCTATATATTTAAGGGCAACCTCCTCTGCAACCTTCATCCTGTCCTTGCCCTCAAACTCGATTCCCATTACTTCTGCAATCCTATAAAGTTTTCTCCAGTCCTTTATCTCAAAGTCTTTAACTTCGCCCCTTGCAACTTCAAGAAGAGTAAAAGCCATATCACGGGCATGGTCTGAGTGTGCAGATGTTCCTGCGGCTACCATTCTCAAGAAGTTCCTTGCTGCGACAACATCGACATTCGCACCGCAGACGCCTTTCACCTCTTCCTTTTTGCTTCCTGTAAATCTGCAAGGTCCCATATGGCACACCCTGCAGCATGCGCCCTCCTCGCCTATTGGGCAGGGTTTTAGTTTCATTGCCCTGTCAATGCAGGTTTCAAAACCATGTTCTTCTGCCCATTCTACAACCTCTTGCGAAACATCACTTGCAACTTTTATTTCCTTGCTCATTTTTACCTCCACAATTTCGTAATGCGTTATGCGTAATGCG
>CAMTVO010000050.1:0-4081 GCA_947085205.1 uncultured Nitrospiraceae bacterium | reverse complement strand
TGTAAGCCAAAAATCAAGGGCACTATCTACTAAATTTATTATCTCTTTTTCGTCAAAAACCCTGCCGGCGTAATTGATTTTATCCTCTATAGGAACAAACTCCTTGATCTGAGGGGGTTTGTGAACTGTCTTATAAAATGCCTCGGTTTGTTGAAATACGCTCAACTGTAAAATCTCTTTTATCTTTTCATATTTCAGCATACCTATCTTTATCTGAAAAAATTTAGGGTCCACTGCAATCTGTTTGCTGCAGGGAAATACTGTGATGTCTTCCAGTGTGCCTTCTATAAGGTCATTCGGATGAATAATGGTCTGCCACTGTTCATTCCATTTATGAATCTTGGAAGACCCTGCAATTGCCAAGAAATCGCCCTTTGAATTTGGACCTGAAATTATTACTGTTGGGCGCGGTTTCTGTCTCTTTTTGTCAGCAAACGGCACAGCATAAATAAAAATATCTCCGATTTTAGGATTTGTCGGCATTTATATACTTTCCCCAAATAGCATCTTCCTCTTTGTCATCTTCAATTACCGCATGATATGCCGATGCAAGAAAAATGTCCTCTTCCTCTGTTGTCTCATGGTGGATTGTTTTCTCCTCATCAAGGACAGGCAGTATTATAACCTCAACCTGCTGACCAAAGGCTTTGGGAAGTTGAATATTCAAAATCCCGTTGTCATGTATTTTTTTGATTAATCTCATCGCCTGCATAAAATGACCTCCTCTTTTTATCTTGGCCCAAATTGCTCCATCTCAGTCCATTTTTTCCCTGCATCTTCAATATACTTGTCTAAATCATCAAGACTGGTTATTTTACCATTTTCATAAAACTCCTTATACCACTTTGTTGTTGTTTCAAGCGCCTTTTTAATATCCCAGACAGGCCTCCACCCGAGCCTTGAATGTGCCTTTGAGCAGTCAAGTTTCAGTAACCCTGCTTCATGAGGATTGTTTGCATTTTCTCTGATCTCATACTCTATTTTATTCCATGATTGCTTTATACTTTCAACTACATTTATAACATTGATATTGCTTTCGTCATCAGGACCAAAATTCCACCCCTCAGCAAACTCTTTTCTCCCTTCAAGGAGTGTCTGTCCAAGCATCAGATAGCCCGACAATGGCTCAAGCACATGCTGCCAGGGACGGGTTGCCTTTGGATTTCTTATTATCACCTTCTCATTCTTGCTTATTGCCCTCATTATATCAGGGATCAATCTATCCTCTGCCCAATCGCCGCCTCCAATCACATTGCCTGCTCTTGCGCTTGCCAAAAGGATGGAATTGTGAGAGGGTGAGAAGGTGAGAGGGGGAGAGGGATTGAAGAAGGAATTTCTGTATGAACTTGTTACAAGTTCAGCGCACCCCTTTGAAGCGCTATAAGGGTCATAACCGCCCATAGGGTCGCTTTCCCTGTACCCCCACACCCATTCCCTGTTTTCATAGCACTTATCGCTGGTTATATTCACAATAGCCCTAACAGTATCTGTATTTTTACACGCTTCAAAAATATTTATTGTTCCCATCACATTAGTTTCAAAAGTCTCCACAGGATTTATGTAGGAGTACCTGACAAGAGGCTGGGCCGCAAGATGAAAAACAATATCGGGCTTATATGCCTTGAAGGTGCTATTTACCTTCTCTCTATCGCGGATGTCACCAATTATTGAAACCATATCTAATTTAAGTAATTCAAAGTGATTAGGGGTTGTAGGAGGCGCCAGAGAATATCCGATAACTTTTGCACCTAGTTTAATTAGCCATAAGGAAAGCCACGACCCTTTGAATCCTGTATGACCGGTTATCAGAACTCTCTTACCGCTGTATATATTGTTGAACATTAATTATTACCAAGTCTTCCATTTGGCTGTATTTGCCTTCCACATCTCTTCAAGTTCATACTTGTCTCTCAAAGTATCCATGCATTTCCAGAAATCGTAATGCTTATAAGCAACAAGCTGTCCGTTTTGGGCTAATTGCGCTAAAGGTTCTCTTTCCCATGATGTATCATCACCTTGGATATAGTCGAAAATCTCTGGCTCTAATACAAAAAATCCGCCATTTACCCATGCATTATCCCCCTTGGGCTTTTCTAAAAAGGCAAGGACAGTATCAAAGTTATCTAAATTCAAAGCCCCAAATCTACCCGCTGGTTGAACAGATGTTATAGTTGCGTATTTACCGTGTTTTTTATGAAATCCTACTAATTCTCGAATATCTATATTTGCTACTCCATCACCATAAGTTAGCATAAATGTCTCGTTTCCTATATAGCTCTGAACCCGTTTAATCCTGCCGCCCGTCATGGTATGCAGCCCGGTGTCTATCAAGGTAATCTTCCACTGCTCAGCCCTTGAATCATAAAACTCTATTTTATTTTCTTTCAAGTCTATAGTTACATCAGATTGGTGCAAGAAATAGTTAGAAAAATATTCTTTTATGAGATACCCCTTATAGCCCAAGCAGATAATAAAATCATTGTATCCGTAATGCGAATAAATCTTCATAATATGCCACAGAATTGGCTTGCCGCCTATTTCAACCATAGGCTTTGGCTTTAAATCTGTTTCTTCGCTTAACCTTGTTCCTAAACCACCTGCTAAAATAATGACTTTCATTTAATTCCTCCCAATCTAAAATAACTATATGCTCCGACAAAAGAACCCATTCCGTCCGCAAAAACATCAAATACCAACGCCTCTCTCATCGGCACAAAGCAGAGCGCAACCAGAGTGAGAGCGTCTCGCGGTGTCAGGTCTTGACATTTGACAATTCTGGTTCCTCAAATTTCTTTCGTTTATCTGGTTACCATGAAACCATGAGGATAAAGATTATGCCGATGATCAGCGCCGCCAGCTACAAGGATATGTTCTTTTTCAATAACTCCTTAAAATACGCTATGGTCTTCTTTAGTCCATCTTCTAATGGAATCGTTGGCTGCCAATTCAGTTTTTCCTTGGCAAGACTTATATCAGGCTGCCTTTGGGTTGGATCATCAGGTGGTAAGGGCTGAAAGACAACCTTCGAGTTTGAACCTGTTAATTCAATAATCATCTGTGCAAGTTCAAGAATTGAAAACTCATTAGGATTACCTAAATTTACAGGACCTGTAAAATCATCAGGGCTGTTCATAAGCTTAATAAAACCATCGATCATGTCATCCACATAACAGAAGCTCCTTGTCTGGCTTCCATCGCCATAAACAGTAATGTCTTCTCCTTTTAATGCCTGAACAATAAAGTTGCTTACTACGCGTCCGTCATTTGGATGCATCCTCGGACCGTAAGTATTAAATATCCTTGCTACTTTTATTTTCAGTTTATGCTGCCGGTGATAATCAAAGAAAAGTGTTTCAGCGCAGCGTTTGCCTTCATCGTAACATGATCTCAGTCCAATAGGATTCACATTTCCCCAGTAAGATTCAGACTGAGGGTGAACTGTCGGGTCTCCGTATACCTCGCTCGTTGATGCCTGAAGAATTTTTGCTTTTACCCTCTTTGCAAGCCCAAGCATATTGATGGCACCATGAACAGATGTCTTTGTCGTCTGCACAGGGTCAAACTGATAATGTATCGGTGAGGCAGGACAGGCAAGGTTATATATCTCATCCACCTCCACATAGAGAGGGAAACAGATATCGTGACGCATAACCTCAAAATACGGGTTGGACATTAGATGAGCAACATTCGCCTTACGCCCTGTATAAAAATTGTCTACGCAGAGCACTTCGTAACCATCATTCAGAAGTCTCTCACAAAGATGCGAACCAAGAAAGCCGGCTCCTCCTGTTACAAGAATCCTCTTGCTTGAATAGCCGTTCATAATATTATGCCCCTCCAAAAGAAGTTAGATACCATTGATAAGTCTTTCTTATCCCTTCTTTTAGGCTCGTTGCCGGCTTCCATCCGAGCGCCTTAATCCTTGAAATATCCAACAACTTCCTCGGCATCCCATCAGGCTTGGAAAGGTCGTGAGCTATCTTCCCGTCAAAACCTACTGTCTCTTTTATAATCGCTGCAAGGTCTTTTATCCTTATTTCCTCTTCTGTCCCGATGTTCACAAGCTCTCCAATATCTTTAT
>CAMTVO010000049.1:0-1982 GCA_947085205.1 uncultured Nitrospiraceae bacterium | reverse complement strand
GTGTGGATTTAATGAAATTTATTAGGATTTCTGTATCAAGGAATAGTTCTTGATTATAATTATCAGGCAGCCGTTCAATGTAGCCGTTGTCAACTAATGTCTTGGTAACATGAGAAACTTCAAAATTATTTTCAGTGAGGTTTGTTTTTTTCATGGTACCTTAATAATCTGATGAAGCTATCGGGAAACTCGTAGGCGTAAATTAAAATATTTGTATCAAGAAAGATCCTAAGTCTCATTTTCTATGGCTTCAAGGTCTTTCTTTAATTGTTCTGGTGTGACATGCCTTCTTTTATGTTTGGCTATTTTGCTCCATAATATTTTGGGGCTGAGGATTCCGAGGTCGTACGCATATTTGACGATTGCAGCCCTTGCAGCCTCGCCTTTATTGGGGAAAAGGCCAGATTTGACTATCTTTTCCAATGCCTCATCCTCTGTCTTTTCCAGTTTAATTGCTGTGCTTCCCATAGAAACCTCCTTTCTATATGAGTATTTTACAATATATTCGTAACTTTAAAAAGTCGTAATTAATCAGCTACCCTCACCTTCCCCGTCACTACATTACTGATAAGAGCCTGACGGTATTCTTTGAGTTTTTCAATTTGGGAGTGGTTGCGCATGAACCCATGCAAACATTTCACCAAACCAGCGCACAACTTCTTCATCATCAGTTGAAGCAAAACAAGTCTCCGGCATAAAGCTGTTTACCCAAGTCGTCAAATCATCGCCGCCACGATCCAACTCCTTCTTAATGCGGTCAATGCTCGAATGCTGGCTTTTGTGGTTTTTCTACGCCGTTCATCTTCCTGATACTCACGATAAAAATCAAAAAATGCACTCTTACTGATCATATCAAGGTCCAAAGAACGTCTCGCTGCAACCAACGGGCTAACCTTGAACCTGCGGGCAAGAACCTGAAACGGCTCAATCGCTTTCCTGGCGTCAGGCCAGGCAGCCTTCATCTCACGTTCAGGGAGTAAAAACTCGGCCGCAACCCGATTGCAGAATTGTTCGACTGCATTATCAGCAGGCAGGAAATCCCTAAAATTAAAGACACCGCCTTTGCCTATTAGAAGATGGGCCACCTCATGCGCCAAACGAATCAATTCCTTTTTAACTGCCACATGACTCATAATGCTTATATCATATCCCTCCTGTGGGACTTCATACCATAACAAAAGTTAGTTACTTCCATGCACATCTATCTTACCAGTTACAGCCGCTGAGATCAGAGCGGTGCGATATTCCTGGAGCCTTGCGATATATTCGCGGATTTTTGAGATGAGGGAGTCGAGGTTGGATGTTTTACGGTCGAGGCAATTAACAATAGCGTGCTGTTCATGAGAAGGTGGAATAACTCCTATCATCCCTTTAACGTCATCAACAGTAACTGCATCGTATGTGCTTTCCGCAGATACTGAAGTCAGTTCCTCACGAATTATTTGTAAAAGGAACCAAAGGTATCGCCTATCCATAGAACTGCGCGGTGCTATAGCACAAATGCCCCGCCCAATTCCATATTTCTGTTCTGCAATGTTTATCTGTCCCACTGGAGCGCGCACAGAGAGCAAGATATCATTCGGAAGAGCAAATTTGCGCGCCACTTCACACCAATATTTTGGCATCGGGTTTAATTGGCCAAACTCAGCGTTGCCCTGTAAGAATGGAATTCCAATTTCATCTGTATTGCAATCATCCGAATCTGGCGACTGTCCCATATTTACAATAGCTATAAATTTTAGTTTTTTTCACATCCCAATGCATCGGTATCTCCCCTATCCACTCAATCCCTGAATCTTTATATTTTGGATATGGTTTCAGGTTCATATTTGTAAAACTGGTTTCATAGCCAACCTTTGTCTTCTTCTCATCAATCCATGAGGCAGGCAGGTGGGGTTTTAAGAAGCGAACCTTCATCGGGCGTGATGCTTAGCCATTACCTGTTCATAAGGCACTGTCTCTACTTTGCCCATTTTGTATGC
>CAMTVO010000048.1:0-16400 GCA_947085205.1 uncultured Nitrospiraceae bacterium | reverse complement strand
CCATATATTCCGCTTCACAGCTATATCATTGAAGACATGCTCGATATTGGTTTTCTAATGAGGGGTGAAATAATTTGGAATAAGGCATCAAGTGCAAGTCCATCAACAGCTTGGGGTAGTTGGTTGTCTGCTGGTAATCCAGTATTGAGAGACATTCACGAATATATTTTAATTTTTTCAAAAGAATCTTTTTCAAGAAAAAGAGGAAGCAAAAAAGATACAATTGCGAAAGAAGATTTTCTTGAGTGGACAAAAAGCGTTTGGACATTTCCCGCAGTCTCAGCCCGCATGATTGGACATCCCGCCCCATTTCCTGAAGAATTACCACGCAGATTGATTCAACTATATACTTTCAAGGGCGATGTTGTTTTAGACCCATTCTGCGGTAGCGGCACTGCTTGCCTTGCTGCATTGAAAGATGGCAGGCATTATATCGGATATGATATTGAACATTCCTATGTTAAATTAGCAAACCAAAGAATTAAAAAACACTTAAATCAATTGAATATTTTTGAAAATAAACAGCTTGCTCCATAATAATAAAGAAATTTAATGTATAACAAATCACTCCACAGGATACGGCATAACGACCGCCGCACCTGCGGCGTCGCTTTCCATGAGGCGTCAACAGTATTCGGCGACCCGCTCCGGATCGCGGCTTGCCAGCCGCTGAAAGACTACAACTCTTTGAGCCTCTCGGCCTGATAATGAGTAATAAGAGCATCTATAATATCGTCAATGTTTCCTTCCAATGCCTGCTCAAGCTTATGGAGCGTGAGACCAATCCTGTGGTCTGTCACCCTGTTCTGCGGGTAATTGTAAGTCCTTATCCTCTCGCTCCTGTCTCCTGTGCCGACCTGCGTCTTCCTCTCCATAGCGCGCTCCTTCTGCTTTTTCTCGCTCTCTATTTCAAAGAGACGGGAACGCAATACCTTCATAGCCTTTCCCCTGTTCTTAAGCTGTGAACGCTCGTCCTGACACTGCACAACGAGTCCGGTAGGGATATGCGTAATCCTCACCGCAGAATAGGTGGTGTTGACGCTCTGTCCTCCTGCGCCTGAGGAGCAAAAGGTATCTACTCTCAAATCCTTTTCTTCTATCTTTATATCAAGTTCCTCTGCTTCCGGCAGAACGGCAACTGTCGCAGCGGATGTATGAATCCTGCCCGACGCCTCTGTGACAGGCACTCTCTGAACCCTGTGAACGCCGCTCTCATACTTAAGCCTGCTGTATGCGCCCTTTCCGGTAATATTCGCTATAATTTCCTTAAGTCCGCCGAGACCTGTGGGACTTGAATCAATCACCTCTATTTTCCACCTTCTTGCTTCAGCATATTTTGAATACATCCTGAAAAGGCTTGCTCCAAAGAGGGCCGCCTCCTCTCCTCCTGTGCCCGCCCGTATTTCGAGAATGACATTCCTTTCATCCCGATGGTCCTTTGGAAGAAGCATTATCTTAAGAGCATTTTCTACGACGGGCTTTCTCTTCTTGAGGTCTTCCAGTTCTTCCTGAGCTAACTCCATCAAATCGCCGTCCCCGCCCTTGAGCAGTTCCTCTGTCTCTTCGAGGTCTGCAAGGAGTTTCTTGTACTCTTTTATCTTCTCGACAATCGGAAAAAGCTCTGCCTGCTCCTTTGAGTATTTCTGATACAGATGGGCATTTGACAAGATATCTGGATTTATCAGTGAATTGGTTATCTCCTCATACTTTTCTTCTATTGTCAGAAGCTTTTCTAACATTGCCTGCAAACCTCTCTATCTCTATCCAGTTTCAGCACCTCATGCATAGCCGCAAGCGCAACCTCTATCTGGGAGTCGTCAGGCTCCCTGACTGTCATCCTCTGCAAAAGAAGGCCCGGAAGAATCATCGCCCCCATTATGGGATTGTTCTTCATTTTTACGGAGAATCTGAGGATTTCATAAGACAGGCCTGCAATAACCGGTATAAGAATAATCCTTGATGTCAGTTTATCGACGAAAGACCATTCTTTGGGTATCAGCATAAACACCATTATGCTTATGACCATCACAATCAGAAGAAAGCTGGTTCCGCACCTCGGATGATAGGGCTTGTATTTTTTTGCGTTCTCTACGGTAAGGTCGTCCCCTGCTTCATAGGCATATATAACCTTATGCTCTGCGCCGTGATACTGGTATATCCTCCGCATCTCTTTCCAGAGGCCGATGGCGAATATGTAAAAGAAGAATATGCCTACGCGGAGAATACCGTCTGTGAGATTAAAGAGCAGCGAACTGTTCGAAATGCCTTGAAACACACTGCCCATAAGGGTTGTCACCAAAAGAGGAAGAAACTTAAATAGCGCTATCGCAAGGATAAACGCAAATCCTATTGAAAGCCCCATGCCCCAACCACTGATGGGCTTTTCCCCTTCCTTTTCCTGATAAGCCACACTTCCGGAAAACTCAATGGCCTTGACGCCGATCATCAGCGCATGAAAGAGCGCTACGACTCCCCTTATAACGGGCAGCTTAAAAAAAGCCGGCATCTTTTTTGTTCTGACAGTCTTGAGATTTATTTCCCCCTGTGGGCTCCTCACGGCAACGCTCCAACCGGCAGGAGACTTCATCATTACGCCTTCTATTACCGCCTGTCCGCCTATGTTCTTCATTTACTAACCCTCTTTATCACATAATTATCTATATAACATCACATCTTTTAATCCAAATAAAAAAGGTTAGAGTTCAGACATATCCCTAAACCCTAACCCCAAACCGCCGAATATGCTATTTCTTTGTGTATTTCTTCTTAAACTTCTCTACTCTTCCTTCGGCGTCGACTATTTTCTGTTTGCCGGTAAAAAATGGATGGCACTTTGAGCAGATATCAATTTTGATATTATCCATTGTTGATTTGGTGGTAAATGCCTCGCCGCATGCACAGCTAACCTTTGCATCTTTATAATTCGGATGAATTCCCTCTTTCAATTTACAAACCTCCTGAATGAAAATTTAGATTATTATTTTACAAGATATACCAAATCTTTAGCAAGCTGCCCGGGCATAAAAAAGACGGCAGGGAATATTCCCTGCCGTCTTTGAACAAGTCTAAGCTACTAAAGAAGTGGAACAATAAGCAATGCAACGATATTGATAACCTTGATCATCGGGTTGATTGCGGGTCCCGCTGTATCCTTATACGGGTCGCCAACCGTATCGCCTGTGACAGAAGCTTTGTGTCCCTCACTCCCCTTCTTATGTAAAACGCCTTTGTCGTCGGTAACGCCGTCTTCAAAGGATTTCTTCGCGTTGTCCCATGCGCCGCCGCCGCTTGTCATAGCGATTGCCTGGAAGAGACCTGTTACTATGCTTCCGATAAGTACTCCGCCAAGCGCCTCTCTGCCGAGAATCAAGCCTACGAGAATGGGAGCGACAACAGGTATAAGTGCCGGAACCATCATCTGTTTGAGTGCGCCTTTTGTAACAATATCAACGCATTTTCCATATTCCGGTTTTCCAGTTCCTTCCATGATTCCCTTTATCTCACGGAACTGCCTTCTGACTTCTTCAACAACGCTGCCTGCTGCCTTTCCAACAGCCTCCATAAGGAGTGAGCCAAAATAATAAGGGAGCAGACCGCCGATAAAGAGCCCTGCCAATACCATGGGGTTCGATAGGTCAAACAGAATAATCTCAGGGAACGACCTGGAGTACTCCGCAAAAAGTACCAGAGCTGCAAGTCCTGCAGAACCTATGGCATAGCCCTTTGTAACTGCCTTTGTTGTGTTTCCGACTGCATCCAATGGGTCTGTAATCTCGCGGATCTCCTTGGGAAGCTCTGCCATCTCGGCAATACCGCCTGCATTGTCAGTTATTGGTCCGTACGAGTCAATCGCAACAACGATACCGGTCATTGAAAGCATTGAAACCGCTGAAAGCGCTATTGCAAAAAGTCCGTATCCAGCCGCATCCGGAGTGCCGCTGAATCCGCCGCCTAGCGCATAAGCGCCGAGGATTGCCCCGACGATTACTAAAACAGGAGCGCCGGTTGACTTCATACTGACTGCGAGGCCTGCGATAACATTTGTTCCGTGACCGGTGAGGCTGGCCTTTGCAATATGTTTTACAGGGCTATACTCCTTAGCGGTGAAATACTCTGTAATCATCACTATCAGACCTGTGAGAGCAAGCCCTATCAATGCAGTCAAGAATACACTTCCTGCAGTAAATACGCCTGCATCTGTGCCTGTAAGACTGGAAATAAATCTATCGGATACTACATAAAAAGCGCCTGCAGCCAGAATACCTGATACCGCAAGCCCCTTATAAAGAGCGCCCATGATATACTGTTTTTTGCCGAGTTTAACAAAGTATGTGCCTATGATGGAGGCTACAATTGAGATGCCGCCCAGAAGCAGCGGGAACTCTACCCATTTGCTATCATAACCAAAAACTGTTCCTGCCAAAAGCATAGCTGCTACGAGTGTAACAACATATGTCTCATAGAGGTCCGCGGCCATTCCTGCACAGTCGCCAACATTGTCACCCACATTGTCTGCTATAACTGCAGGGTTTCTCGGGTCATCCTCTGGTATGCCAGCCTCAACCTTACCAACGAGGTCTGCGCCGACATCAGCGGCTTTTGTATAAATACCGCCTGCAATACGAGCAAAAATGCTCATCAGAGAGCCGCCAAACCCAAGCCCTATAAGCGCATGAAATGCCTTTTTGGCATCAGGCACCGCTGAAGTGGCAATGAGAAAAAATCCTGCTATGCTGATAAGCGCCAATCCTACAACCATCATGCCTGTAACTGCTCCACCCTTAAATGCCATGCTCAGTGCGGCAGTAAGTCCTTTGCTTGCAGCCTGTGCTGTGCGCACATTAGCCCTGACAGAAACCATCATTCCTATATAGCCGGCGAGGGCTGAACCAATCGCTCCTATTACAAAGCCTATGGCAGGCCAGATACCGAGTTGAGGAATTATAGTTATTATGATAGTCACTATCACACCTACTACTGCGACTGTTGTATATTCCCGCTTGAGAAATGCCTCTGCCCCTTCCTTTACAGCATTGGATATCTGCTGCATACGGTCTGAGCCAGCGTCTTGTTTTGTAACCCATACTGCAGTATATAGGGCATATAATACCCCCAATCCACCGCTGATAAGGGCAAAAAGAATTATTTCACTCATTTCCTTCTCTCCTCCTTATTATAAAGTTTAGTTTATACTCAATACTTCCTCGTCCACCAACCTGACCCTATGTTTCGCCTCTTTTCACCCCCCTTATTAATCATAGCGTTATAGCGTAAATAATTAACTTTAAACGCAATAAACGATAACCTCAGTCCCTATTTGTATGCCTTGCAAAGACCATTGCAGTTGTCCTGTAAACCATATGCGCCATCTTGGAAAACGGAGCGTAAGCAAAGAGAAAGAATACGAATACCAGATGCGTAAAGTATGTCGGATATGCCAGAATGGCGATATCAGCCAATCTAAATAATTGTGCGCCCATTCCTGTAACCGCAACTACAGCTACTACTGTTATAAACAACCAGTCGAAATAACTTCCCTTTCCTGCCTTTTCCGCGTTCTTCAGCCTGTTGCCTGTCACAAGTGTTATTCCGTAAAGCAGAGCAAGTGCGCTTATATTACCGATGATCTTCAATGGGTCGTATAGTGGATACGGAGATTCATACTTGAATCCGTAAAGGTAAACAATAGCAAGAGTTGTTGTTATGGCAAGTCCGACAAAGGAATAGAACACCAAGAGGTGTGAGGTCTTTCTGTCCTTTGTAACATTGCACTTCTCAAATTTCTTGTGGGTAATTATATCTATTATTGTCGCTTTTATGCTGTCCATTAGATTTCCCTGCACCTTTACACCTGCGCTCATATCAGTCCAGTATCTCTTTATGCCGAGCACAAAACAGACTGCAGCGAAAAATGCAGCAGCTCCGAAAGTAACATCTATCTCAGGGAATACAGGCACAAATTTGGAATAGACTATGCCACCGTCTTCACCTCTCGGAATAGCTGAAAAATCGAGATAGCCTTTGGGGACTATATAGGCGAGGAAAAGCAATACAGGTATAGCAAAGAGCATCAAAAGATATTTCGGGTCGCCTACCATCTTAGCAAGAGGAGTCGGTGAATAATGCTGAATTGCGAGCTTTCTCACCGCACCGATGACTTCTCCGGGCTTTGCGCCTCTTGGACAATAGGCTGTGCAATCACTGCATTGATGGCAGAGCCATATATCGGGGTTGCTGACAAGCTTATCTTTCATGCCCCACTGGGCGTACATCATCTCTTTCCTCGGGAAAGGCTTGTCATCCGGCGTTACATTGCAAACTACGGTACATGTCGAACACTGATAACATTTTTTCAGAGATTCGCCTCCAGAGGCTATGATATCTTTAACAAAATTCAAATCCGGACTTATTACCTGTGTCATTATCTGTTCTGGCATTTATCTCCTCCTCTTTTCAAAAGCTGTCAGCTTTCAGCCGTCAGCAAAAAACTGACTGCTGATTGCTGATAGCTATTATTTAAAATTCCTTAAACGGATTCGGTCCTATTTCCTCAACCCTTGCTACAAAATCATTTATAATTTCCGGAAGTTTGTCATATTCCGATATCGCTACCTGAATAAGCTGGCACCTGTCGGATTCAAGCTGAAGCTTATCAAGCGTTTCTTTCACTTTACCGAAACGGTAATTCGCAAGCTCGCTGCCTTTGACAAAATGGCACTGATAATTTTCGCCGTATTTGCAGCCGAGCAGTATAAGTCCGTCTATACCCTTTGAAAACGCATCGGTAACCCATACAAGATTTGTCGAACCGAGACATCTGACAGGAATAATCCTGACATTCGGATTAATCTTATTGCGCTTAATAGCCGCGCTGTCCAAAGCCGGATAAGCGTCGTTTTCACATGCCAGAACAACTATCCTGAACTCATCCTCGGACACCTCTATGCCCCTGATCATAGAACCGACTATATCGACGCTGAAATCTTTAAAAGACACTATCCTTTCAGGACACGCTCCCATGCATGTGCCGCAGCGCCTGCAGCGGTTGATCCTATAAAACGGCGTGCCTTTTTCATCTTCGTCTATCGCTCCAAAAGGACATTCCTCGGTGCACCTCTTGCAGGATGTGCATTTAATCATAAGAGGGTCGGGGAATGTCATGTCCCATGCCCTCGGATGAACGGCTATGCCCTGAGCGACATGCTCGACGCACTGAATTGCCTTAAGCGCCGCTCCTGCGGCATCGTCCGATGCGTCAGCCATCGTCATCGGCTGCCTTACGCAGCCGGCGGAGTATATGCCTGTCCTCCTTGTTTCGTACTGAAAACATATAAAGTTTGAGTCTGCAAAGCCGTATGCGCCTTCGAGCGAAGGTATTTCAGGCCCCTGCCTGTAATCGAGATTCAATATAAATTCAGGTTTCGGAGTAGATTCGATATAAGCCTTCCTCGCATCGTCACCCTTTTTACCTGCCTCGGTCAATCCGTCGAGATATTCCTGAGGCGCGCGCGTAGCAGGCACAATGCCGGTGGCGAGAACGACAAGATCGGCCTCGACCTTTATCTTTTCACCGAGAAGGGTGTTCTCGGCCTCGACAAACATATTGCCGTTTCCGGCGTCGCTTATGCCTGTCACATCAGCCTTTGTCAATAAAACTCCCGGGTCATTCTGCATGTTCTTATAGAAGATCTCGGTCTGTCCCGGAGTTCTGATGTCTTTATAAAATATCATCGCGACCGCATCGCCGTTTTTTTCCCTGACATATTTTGCCTGTTTAAGAGATGTCGCACAGCAGAAAGACGAACAGTAAGGCAGATGTTCGGGATCTCTTGATCCGGCGCATTGTATGAACGCAACCCTTTTTGCCTCTTTGCCGTCGGAAGGCCTTGTTATCTTCCCTGTCTTTGCGATCTCTTCCATCTGAACATTCGTTATAACATTAGGATTGCCGTAGCCAAGATGCCCGAGCTTTGACGCATCGTAAGGCTGCCAGCCCGCTGCCATAATAAACGCGCCTGCCTTGATAGTCTCGCCCGTGCCGTTAGTTCTTATAGTCACATCAAACAGTCCGGGCTGCCCCTCTGTCTTTTCAATTACGGCCGATTTGTAAACCTTTATATTCGGATGAGCTTCAACCTCCTTTATCTTAGCGAAGACGGCAGGCTCTTCCAGTTTTTCATACGGGTATTCCCTCGGAGTCTGCTTGTATAATTTTGCCGCCCAGCCGCCGAGCTCGGCCTGCTTCTCGACAAGCACAACCTCATAGCCCGCTTCAGCCGCCTCAAGAGCAGATGTCAAGCCGGATACTCCGCCTCCGACAACAACTATCGTCTTGCTCAGGTCCGGAAGTATATTAGGCTCAGGAAGGTCGCCTTTCTGCACCTTGATTATCCCCATCTTCATATAATCTTCTGCGATGCTTTGCGTCGCGTCGGTATTGGGGTCCTGGCTCCATGCCACAAATTCCCTGAGATTGACCCTTTCGGTTATTGCGCCAGGCAGATCAAACTCTTCAAATTTCACGCGAGGAGAGCATGCGCCGATTACAATTGCATTTGTCCCTTCCTTAACGTCATTTTTTATCATTTCAAGGCCGGCAGGACTGCACAGCACGTCATGGACCCTGACGGCCTCAGGCTGCATCTTTGCGGCCCTCGCAGTGGACTTAATCAGATTGTCTATATTGACGGATTCGCCGATGCTGCAACCCTTGCATATATAAACTCCGAATTTCTTTTCCATTTCTATTTAGACCTCCTTGCGCTCTGAATGCTCTTGATGGCAGCTCCTGTCGCATCCTGCACGGACCTCGATACATCAACAGGGCTCTTAAGAGTGCCCACAGCATATATGCCTTTCTTTAATGAAGAAGACGCCACAAATCCGTCCGCTGTATATGTTATGTCGCCCGGTATTTTCGACGCCTTTGTAGAAGGCACCATGCCCGCCGCAAGCACTACCATATCGAACTTTGCCTTTATCTTTTTGCCTAACTGAATATCTTCGGCCTCGACAATAACATCTTTTGTTTCAGGGTCTTCTGTAATCTTTGCAACCTTGCCCTTTGTGAATGATACTTTCGGGTCGTCCTTAACCTTCCAGTAGAACTGTTCGTACCTGCCAGGCGTCCTTAAATCAATGTAGAAAATTCTTGCCGTTGAATCAGGATACTGCTCTCTGAGATAGGTTGCCTGCTTCATGGATGCCATGCAGCAGATATATGAACAGTAAGGGAGATGATTCTCATCCCTGCTCCCCGCGCACTGGACAAAGGCGATGCTCTGGACAGGCTTGCCGTCGGAAGGCCTGAGTATCTTTCCGGATGTCGGGCCGTTTGGAGACGCCAGCCTCTCCATCATCATATTTGTAATGACGTTGGCAATCTTGCCGCCGCCGAGATTATCGAGTTTTGAGACATCATATGAATCCCATCCCGTTGCGAGCACAATCGAACTCACGTTAAGGCTGATTGTTTCCGGCTTCATATTAAGGTCAATAGCGTCATATTTGCACGCCTCGACGCACTTCGCGCAGGATGCGCCTTTACAGTATCTGCAGTCTATTACATACTTAAAAGGGAATGCCTGATTATGTGTAATATAAGCGGCCTTTGTTTTATCCATATTGAAATTAAATTCATTCGGGATTTCAACCGGACAAGCCTCGGCGCATGCGTTACATCCAACGCAATTATCATTGACAAATCGGGGATTTACCTTAACAGTGACATTATAACTGCCTTCCTGCCCCGATATTTTCTCGACCTCTGCAAGTGTGTGGAATGTAATGCCTGCGTTATTCTTAATCCTCTTGAAGTTTATCTCAAGCCCGCAATTCGGCGGACAGAGCTTTGGAAAATATTTATTGAGCTGTGTAACCCTGCCTCCTAAAAAAGGGGTCTTCTCGACCATGACAACGTCAAACCCTGCCTCTGCAGTCTCCACTGCCGCGGTAAGCCCGCTGAAACCGCCGCCTATTACTAAAACATTTTTGTTATCTGCCATGTTTTTCCTCCTTATTCCCTAAGAACACTGCTTGTCATTCTGAGCTAAGCGAAGAATCCTCGCATTTACAAATCTTGAGCCACTTCGCTTCGCTCAGGGTGACAACTAAAAGAAAGGGGAGGGCATTGCCCTCCCCAAAAACATTTAACTACGGATACATCTGGACATAGGGAACCTTTTTGAATTCCCATGTGTTAGTCTCGCTATTGTACTTCGAGTTTGTGAAGCACTTCCAGTTCTCATCATCAATCTTGTTGTAGTCGCCCCTGTAGTAATAACCTGGGTATCTGGACTCCTCCCTAAAGAGGATATGCCTTGCATGCGCCTCTACCGACAGAATTCTGTGATAGTTTTCAAAGCACCTTAAGAGCTCATGGAGGTCTTTTGCCGCCATCTTAGCAGCATCCTCTTTGAGCATCTCAAGCTTCTGAAGTCCCATCTCAAGCATTGTCTTTGAGGTCATATACCATGTTGAACACCCGCCAAAATACTCGTCAGCGATCTTCATCAGTCTTAGCTGAAGCGCTTTTGGACTAATATAATTAGGGTTAATCCCGGGATCTGTTGTGTATACTTTATGTTTTTCATATATCTCAAACGGCAGATAGAGTTCAGACGCAATCTCATCAAGAGACATTTTTGGCGACGGCTTGTAGTCCGGATGATCGAGGATATATGCCAAAGCAGCCTTAGCTGCAAGCCTGCCCTCCGCATGTGAACCTGAGGAAAACTTGTGGCCTGATGCTCCGACAACGTCGCCGGCCATGAAGAGACCTGTCACGGTTGACATCCTGTTATATCCCCAGCTGTAGTGCTCCGGTGTGCCTGGAAGATCGCCAGGACCGCTTACCCAGAACCCTGCGCAGCCTGCATGCGAGCCGAGGAGATACGGCTCTGTCGGCATAATTTCAGAAGGAGTCTTATCAGGTTCAATATTATTTGCTGCCCATATGGATGCCTGTCCTATAGCCATATCAAGGAAGTCTTCCCATGCCTCTGCCTCAAGGTGTTTCATCTTCTTTTTGCCTTCTTTTTCACCAAGCTTCTCAGTGAACTCTTTTCCTAAAGCCTCCATCGCCGTATGGGTATTCATGAGGATAGGGCCTTTGCCGTCCTTCATTGCCCTCATCATGAGATGGTTCCTGATAGCAGTACCGAGACCCTTTGCATAATCTCCATATCTGGCTACTGCGTCATCGAAGTATTCTTTATTTGTGCAATAATCTTCACCGTAGCTGTCGGTAGCCTTTGCCTTAAAGAAGAGGAACCATGCGCCGACAGGACCGTAACCGTCTTTAAATCTTGCGGGCACAAACCTGTTCTCCATCAGAGTCAACTCTGCGCCGGCCTGCATTCCGAAGGCATAACCTGAACCACTGCTAAACACAGGGTACCATGTTCTTCCCATGCCTTCGCCGACCGACCTCGGCCTGAAGCAGTTAACCGCTCCGGCAGTCGCGCAGATCATTGCCTTTGCCTTAAAGGAATAGATCTTGTTTTCTCTTGTGCTGAAACCGATGGCTGCGGCTACGTTCTTCCCATTTGTATCCATTACAGCCTTAACGATGAATACTCTTTCAAAATGGTTCTGAGCCATTCCGGTTTTTTCCCTGTTGGTCTGGAGGGCTTTTTTAGCAGCCTCAGCAACGATGACCTTGTACGATTCACCGTTGATCATTATCTGCCATTTGCCGGATCTTACCGGTGTTCCGCCGTCTTTAAGCATTGCCTTGCCGGCATCCCTTGCCTGGAAACCGTCCAGAGAGAACCCGTCATCACCCTTCTTCCATATCGGGAGTCCCCACTCTTCAAAGAGCTGAACGGAATTATCAACATGCCTGCCGAGGTCGAAGACAAGATCTTCCCTGATGATGCCCATCAGGTCGTTTCTTACGTATTTGACATAATCGGCCACCTTATTCTCGCCGATATAAGTATTAATGGCAGACAGCCCCATTGCGACCGCGCCGCTTCTGTCCGTTGCCGCCTTATCGACCAGGACAACCTTCAGTCCCTTTTCATTTGCCCATCGGCATGCTTCGAATGCAGCGCCGCATCCTGCCATACCGCCGCCCATGATCAGGAGGTCGGTTTCAACTTCGGTTACTTCAGGTCTCTGACAATATGAAAACGTACAGGTTTCTTTTTCCATTTATATGTCCCTCCTATTCCGCTCTTGCCGGACCATTAAAATAGCCGGGTTTTTTGAGGTTTGCAAAATCAGGCGCTGGCTTGCCTGCATACGGCTCAACAGAACCTTCAGCAGTAGTTCTGATCGGGAACTTGAACCTCTTGAGTATTCCGTTCCTGAACTTGATCGTCCACATGATGGAGTCGGTGCCTCTCATGGGGATGTTACTGGACCCGAGGGGAACGAAATCCGAATAACCCCTTGTCTCTATCGCCTGCTGAGGGCAGATCTTTACGCAGTTGAAGCACTCCCAGCACTGCTCCGGCTCCTGATTATACGCCTTCATCTTTTCCCTGTCGAGGGCCATCAAATCGTGAGGACAGATATACTGACATGCTGTCTTGTCCTGAGCCTTGCAACCGTCACATTTTTCCGTGATTACGAAACTTGGCATATGTAACCTCCTTCAGTGATATTGTTTTTAATACAAAATCGGCTTTAGACTAAAGCCGTAAATCTCTAACTTATTCCTTCACCCCCTTTTCATTAAGTTTATAGTGTCTGTGTCAGTGACACCCTTCGACAAGCCTTCAGCGTGAGCTCAGTCGAACGCTCAGGGTGACAGTCATGGTGAGCCTGTCGAACCATACTGACACTAACCACTGACACTGAATACTGATTTGCTGACACTGTTATTCCTATGCTCCCTCAGAATATTTATGGACCTTAATCTCCACCTTCTCGGTCAATCCTTCATAGTATTCTCTCAATATCTTAAGGACTTCAGGCCTGCTGAAGTGATCGGGGACATCTTCTCCCTCTGAGAGCATCTTTCTGAGTTTTGTACCGCTCAGGATGAGCCTGTCCTCTTTTCCATGCGGGCATGTCCTCATTGATGCCATACCGTCGCACTTGCTGCAATAGAATGTCCAGTCTATCTTCAACGGCTTTGTCTCAAGGGCATCCTTAGGTATCTCGTCGAAAATCTTCTGCGCATCAAATGGACCGTAATATTCACCAACACCTGCGTGGTCTCTTCCGACAATCAAGTGGCTGCAGCCATAGTTCTGCCTGAAGAGCGCATGGAGAAGCGCCTCCCTCGGTCCTGCGTATCTCATGTCAAGGGGATAACCTCCGACTACTATTGTATCCTTAACAAAATATTTCTCGATAAGCACGTCGATAGCCTTCTGCCTTACATCTGAAGGTATATCGCCGGGCTTCAGCTTTCCGAGGAGCATATGGACAAATACGCCGTCGCATGTCTCGATAGCAATCTTGCAAAGATACTCATGGGAGCGGTGCATCGGATTTCTTGTCTGAAACCCAGCAACCGTGCTCCAGCCTTTCTCGGTAAAGATGTGTCTCGACTGGGCCGGGGTAAGATAAATACCGGGATACTCCTTGGGGAATGTGCCTTCGCTCAGAACCTTTACCGGACCGGCGAGGTTGGTGCCTGCCTGCTTCATGACCATCACAACACCCGGATGCTCCATATCTGCGGTTCTGAAGACCTGCTTGCACTCGTACTCTTTGTCAATCTTATATGTCTCAGTGACCTTCATGGTCGCCATAATCTCGCCGAACTCTTCGGAATAGAGAGCCATCTCGTCGCCGGCCTTCACGCTCTCGTCAGTAGAAACGGTTATCGGTATCGGCCAGAAGGTTCCATCCGACATCTTATATTCAGCGCAGACATCCTTCCAGTCTTCGTAGGTCATAAATCCATCAAGCGGAGTGAATCCACCGATGCCCATCATGATAAGGTCGCCGGTCTCACGCGATGATATATTGATCTTCTTGAGCGTGGCCGCTCTTTTCTTTTCCTCCTCCAGTTCTTTTCCTATCAGAAGAAGCGGTTTTAACTTCTTCTCTTTTCCATGCGGATTTACTAAAGCCATATTATGCCTCCTATTTGATTTTTGTATATTTCAAGACAGAGCTTGAATATTCTATTTAAGGTTCTATTTAAGTCCTATGGCGTCACAGACCTTCTTGTATATATCGTCTATACTGCCTGTGCCGGCAACAGATTTCAATATTCCCTTTTTCCCATAATAGTCGATGAGAGGAGCGGTCTGGGCATTATAAACCTCAAGCCTTTTCTTTATGGTCTCTTCCTTGTCGTCATCCCTCTGGAAGAGTTCTCCTCCGCATCTGTCACACACGCCTTCCTTCTTTGGCGCGTTAAAGTAAACATTGTACATCTGGCCGCAGGCCTTGCATGTCCTTCTGCCTGTAAGTCTTTTCATCAAGTCTTCAAAAGGCACATCCACGCTGAGGGCTGCGGTTAAAGGCATGCCTAAAGACGAAAGCATATTATCCAGGGCTTCAGCCTGTTTCGTATTCCTCGGAAAGCCGTCGAGGATATAGCCTTTTTTACAGTCATCCTGTTTAAGTCTCTCTTCGACCATGCCGAGGACAACGCTGTCAGGTACAAGCTCTCCTTTATCCATATAAGATCTTGCCTCTTTGCCGAGGGAGGTTCCGGCGGCTACGGCTGCCCTGAGAAGATCACCTGTGGAAATCTGTGGAATGTTATATGCTTCAACAAGCTTTTTTGCCTGAGTGCCTTTTCCTGCTCCAGGCGCACCGAGAAGAACTAATCTCATAAAAGAACCTCCGATAGAAGAAATTTAAAAAGCATTATAACTTAATCAAAGGGTAAATTTAATTTCAAGTTTAAAATTATAATTATTACATTAAAATTCCTTATATTCTTTGTCATTAAATCACCGTGGAAGAGTTCTGATTAGATAGTCCTTTAATTTTTCAATGGCTTTTCCCCTGTGGCTGAGGGCGTCTTTCTCTCCCGGCGTCATTTCCGCAAAAGTCCTTCCGTATCCTGCCGGATAAAATAGAGGGTCGTAGCCGAATCCCATCCTTCCACGCGGTTCAATGCCTATTTTTCCCTCTGCAAAGCCGACAAATGTTACAAAATTACCCGCAGGAAATGCAAGCGCAATGCAGCATACAAACCGGGCAACCCTTTTTTCATCGGGAATGTCTCTCATTTCATCGAGAAGTTTCTCGATATTTGTAACATCTGTGGCGTTTTCTCCCGAATATCTTGCGGACATAACGCCCGGCGCTCCGTTTAGGGCATATACTTCAAGACCCGAATCATCGGCAACGGCTATTTTATTTGTGCATTCCGCTATCGATATTGCCTTCTTTACCGCATTCCCCTCAAAGGTGTCCTTATCCTCCTCCACTTCGGGACAGGATGGAAAGTCGTTTAGCGTGCGGATGATGATATCAATTCCTTCGAGGATCCTCGACATCTCCTCGACCTTTTTCTTATTCCTTGTAGCAAGAACTATTTCCATAAAGCCTCCTAACATAGCATAAGAGGCAGGAAAACTCAAAGTTGACAACATTCAAAACGTTCAGGTAAGCTAATCATCAGCGGGGTGGAGCAGCCTGGTAGCTCGTCGGGCTCATAACCCGAAGGTCAGTGGTTCGAATCCACTCCCCGCCACCAACTGCATATTTCCTAAAATACAATAAGGAAAAACTCCTCCGATTTTTTATTCCTTGAGCTTTTTCATTAATCTTTCGTATTTCTCAACACCGACACATTCCTTTGCTGCAGGGCACCACTGAAGGCATGACGGCTTCATATCCCTTGTTATAGTCTTTCCACATTTTTTGCATATGGTATCAGGCTCGTCTGTCCATATTTCGTTTTTATGAAGACAATATGCACAAATCAACTCTTCAGGATATGGGTTTCTAATCTCGCTGCTTCCTGGACAACTCTCTTTCATAATTCTATTTTAACAGATGGGAGTTGTTGCATATATGAGCTAAATCATAAAGGTTTGATTTTAGCTTATCAAAGCCATTGCCATTTTAAAATGGATTTCAAAAATCTGCCCAAAAAGCAAAAGCGTTGCATCACCTGTCAAAGTGCTGTAAAGAAGCCTGCAATATAATAATAGTTAGCCTGCCTTTGTAAAAACAGTAAATATCTACCGCAAAACGGCGCTGATGAGTTTGAAGATAAGCCTCAGCTTGCCCTCATCAGCCTCTTTAAGTAATTTGCTTATATTATCCGTCAGCTCTTTAGTCCTCGACAAGTGTATAAATTCAAAAAGGTCTTTTATCTCCACATTTAGCGCGAGGCTCTTGCAAAAGTCATAAAAAGAGAAGAGTTTGTCATTCCCACGAAAGTGGGAATCCAGGGTTTCCCGTGAAAACGGGAACCTAATTCCTTTGTATAGTTCCCCGCTTTTGCGGGGACAAGTCTGGATTCCCGTTTG
>CAMTVO010000047.1:0-42360 GCA_947085205.1 uncultured Nitrospiraceae bacterium | reverse complement strand
GCCCTCTACAAAAGCAAGATAAAGGTAATTGTTACAAAGCACGAAGAAGGCGCTGCATTTATGGCAGACGGATATGCAAGGCTGAGCGGTAAAATAGGAGTTTGCTGCGGGACATCAGGCCCTGGCGCTACCAATCTTATAACAAGCATTGCATCTTCCTATGCGGATTCCATACCCGTTCTTGCTCTTACCGGCCAGGTTGCCACATCTGTATTTGGTAAAGGCGCTGTTCAAGAATTCACAAGCGAGTGGTTGAGCATAGTTGACATGTTCAGAAGCATTACAAAATACAGCGATATGATAATAAATGAAAAGAAGACACAGGAAATGGTTTCAAGGGCATTAAGGACAGCATTGACAGGAAGAACCGGACCTGTTCACCTGAACCTGCCTACAGACATAATGAAGCGGGAAGTTTCGTATAAAGGCGGAAGAATTTCTATTGGACAGGCGGCGGTTTTTGATAGAGAAGGGGTGAAAAAGGCAGCAAGACTTCTTCTTAGTGCAAAAAGACCAGTGATGATAGCAGGATGGGGAACGGTGCTTTCAAGGGCTGATAAAGAACTTTTAGAACTTGCAGAAATGATGGAAATTCCCGTTGCCACATCACAGAAAGGGAAGGGTATTCTTAATGAGTTTCATTCTCTTTCTCTGGGTGTTCTGGGATTTGCGGGTTCACCGATAGCAAAGGAATATATTATTGAGAAAGATGTAGATGTTATGCTCGCCATAGGCACGAGTTTTAATGAATGGATGACATCGGGTTGGGATGAGAGGCTTCTTCCAAGTGTAGCAAAAATTCAGCTTGATATAGACCCTGACGAAATCGGTAAAAACTATCCTGTGACTGCTGGAATTACAGGAGATGCAAGGATTGTTTTACGAGAGCTTATCTATGAGCTAAGGCGGCAGTTGGGAGGGGAAAAGATGATTGGAGGTAATAGGCAGAAAGAAATAAAAAAACTAAGGGAAAGATTTGCACCAACTACTAAAGAAATGAAATCAAGCAGGATGCCCTATAAGCCGCAGAGATTAATGAAGGACCTTATGGATAGTATTCCTGAAAATGCAATTTATTTTGCAGATAACGGTAATAGCATGGCATGGGCGATACGTTATATTGATAATGCGATACCGTATTCGTTTTATGTCGGTCTCGGCTTTGCCTCTATGGGATTTGGTGTAGCTGCACCCATCGGCGCAAAACTCGCTGCCCCCGACAGGCCTGTTGTTGCCATAGTTGGCGACGGCGCATTTTTGATGAACGGCATGGAGGTCGCAACAGCAGTTAATTACAACATCCCGGTTATATGGGTTATAATGAACAATGCCATGCATGGTATGGTCTATCATGGATGGAAGCTTCTATCCAGCCCTGAAGGTTTTCCATCAAGGTTCAAACAGGTCGATTTTGTTAAGATTGCAGAGGGACTTGGCGCAAGGGGGATAAGAATTACAAAGCCGGGAGAAATAAACAGGAAAATGATAAATGATATAATATCTTCAGGGGTTCCCACTGTGCTGGATGTAATTATTGACCCGGAGGAAGTCCCGCCGATTCATTCGAGGATTAAAACACTTGATAGCGTCTATACTTAATAACATCGAAACTTACAGGGCGAATAAAAAGAAAGTTTTTCTTCTGCTTTTCACACTAATCATTTTATTTTATACATCCCCATGTCATTCCGCGGATGTGATAGTTGTCGGGGATACGGAACTCAAGCCGGTAAATGAAATCATTAAGGGCATAAAGGAGACTTTGGATTCTCCGGTAAAGATATATTCGCCGTCAGACATCAAAGGCAGGCTCAGGGGAGTTGCGGCAAAGGAGGAAGCGCGTGTTGTCATAGCGCTGGGGAGGGAAGCCCTGGAGGAAGCACTTAAGCTTCCGCCATCCATTGCCGTGATTTATGACCTTGTCATAACACCCCCGGAGATAGACAGGCCGAACACGACAGGCGTTTATATGGCCACGCCTGTGAGAGAATATGTCGACATTGTTAAGGGTTACTTGCCGTCAATCAGGCGGATAGCGGTCATCGGCAGTCATGATTTGATGAAGATACTGGATGGGACTGCCAATCCGCAGGTTTTAGCCTACAGCGTAAGAAGCTCATTTGAGTTCGTGAGCGCTGTCAAGCGGGTTGATTCAGACGGTGCTATTCTGCTTCTGCCGGATGTCGGACTCTTAACAGCCACTGCATTGGAAGAGGTGCTTCTGACATCGTTCAGGAAAAATATTCCGATACTCGGCATCTCGGAGAGGCATGTCAAGCAGGGCGCGCTCCTTGCACTGGTGTTTGAACCGGTAAGCGTTGGAAGACAGTTAGGGGAAAGGGCCTCTGACGCAATAAAGGGGATAGATATTGGGATGGTTCCTCCATCGCCGTCCCGGAAATTTGAACTGTATATAAATACCGATACAGCAAAGAAGATGGGCATTAACATTCCTGTTGAGCTTTTAAGAAAGGCCAAAAGGGTGTATCCATGAAACGAATTATAGAATTTATAAAGAAATTGTACCACAGACATGGCACCACCTTCAGAAGAAAGGCCATTTGTGTTGCTGTCTTCATGCTGGTTATCGCATCTTTAGTATACACATATGATTCGGTGAGGACAGGAAGGGCCATCATGAAGGAAGAGATTAAAAAGAAGGCAGATGTTTTAGCGCACCCCGCCTCGAGAATAGCGGAACTTCCCATCCTCTCTGGGAATCCTGAACTCATGAGAAATGCGCTCTCAACGCTTAAGGGTGTTCCAGATGTCTCTTTTGTCGCCTTTTATGATAATAGGATGAATCTCCTTGCGAAGGAGGGGAGTATCATCTCAACACCCCGGAGCCTATCAGAAGAATCACATCCATCTACCTTTGAAGAAAAAGATTATTTTGACCTTTACGCCCCTGTCTTTATTGTCATGGAAAGGGCGGATATCGGCATATTTCAGGAAACAGACAAGGCTGAAAAGGTCAAAAAGAATATTGGATGGGTAAGGATAGGTTATTCAAAAGCAGCCATGATAAAGGCGCAAAAGGAGATAATCTTCAAGGGGTTGACGCTTGCAATAGTTTTTACTACTTTAAGCAGCATCCTTGTTTATGCCCTATTCACAATAGCCACCAGGCCGCTCGTCCTGCTTTCCGATGCGGCAAAGAATCTCCGAAAGGGAGAGTATCCGGCGGAGATAAAGGTCTCCTCTATGGACGAAGCCGGCATCCTTGCTGAAGAGTTCAACAGGATGATAAATGCAATAAGGGATAGAGAGACAAAACTCATCGGATCCGAAAAAAAGATAAGAGACCTTTTTGAGAGGGTTGAGCATGCTATTTTCAGATTGGACAAAGACGGCAATATAATTGAGACCAACAGGAAATTCAATGAACTCTGCGGCAGGGCAAATAGATTTTGCGGATTGTTTTCATCCGACATGGAAGGGCTCAGGCTTCAGAAGGCAATATCCAGGGGATTGAAGAATTCTGAGGAGAGGATTATGGGCAGTGATGGAAACGAGATCATTGTAATTATGAGCGTATACCCTGAGTTTGATGAACAGGGTAACGTTACGGGTTTTGACGGCTATTTTGTGGATATAACAGAGAAGAAGAGGCTTGAGGAGACCCTTGTTCAGACACAGAAATTAGACAGCCTCGGGATGCTTGCAGGCGGAATCGCCCATGACTTCAATAATATTTTGACCGGCGTCTTGGGCTATGCATCGTTGCTGAAAGGCATGTTTCCGGAGACGGATAAGAAGTACAGATACATAGACATCATAGAAAAGTCGGCATCGAGGGCTACAGGTCTTACGCAGCAGTTGTTAGGCTTTGCGAGGAAAGGCAAATACATGATGACGAAGCTCTCGATTAACGACCTTGTGAAAGAGCTTTCTTCATTTTTACGCGAGACATTTGACAGGAGTATAACGATAGTCGTTGATACGGAAGAGAACCTGCCTCCTGTGGAAGGCGACAGCAATCAGCTTTATCAGGCAATAATGAATCTCTGCATAAATGCGAGGGATGCAATGCCGGAAGGAGGAAGGCTGTATATAAAGACAAAGTTCTATCTGCTTCATGATAAAAAGGTTGTCGATTTCTTCCAGATGCCGCCGGGAGAATATGTGCGTGTCAGCGTTACGGATACCGGAATAGGAATGACTCCGGAGATGAAAAAGAAGATGTTCGAGCCTTTCTATACTACAAAAGACATCGGCAAGGGCACGGGTTTAGGTCTTGCTATGGTTTACGGCATAATCAAAAATCATGGAGGTTATATCAATGTTTATTCAGAGCCGGGTCTTGGCACCACTGTACGCTTATATCTGCCTAAGGCAGAAGGGAAGGTGCAAGAAAAAAGGAGGGATACGGTTATGAAGGAAAGACCAAAAAAAGGGACTGTCCTTATCATTGATGACGAGGAAGTGATGAGGGAATTGGGGAAGGATATCCTTGAGGCGTACGACTATGAGGTGCTCCTTGCCATTCATGGGAACGAAGGGGTGCGTATATTTAATGAGAAGAAGGACAATATCGACCTTGTAATACTCGATATGGTAATGCCAGAGAAAGGCGGAAGACAGGCATTTAAAGAGATAAGGACAATAAAGCCTGATGCAAAAGTGCTTATCTGCAGCGGATACGGCGAAGAGCAGTATTTTTACGAGCTTTTCGAGTCCGGGGCCGCCGGTTTTTTGCAGAAGCCCTTTCAGCACACAGAGTTGTTGAGCAAGGTCGAGGATGCGATGTCAGGTTAGGATGTTATGACCCCTCATATAGTTATTCCCCCTAACTTCTCCGGCTCTGAGGTAAAGGCCTTTTTTACAACAAAGGCATTACAGAGTTATGAGTTCGGCCCGCCCCATAAAATCTATCTTCCCATCCAGAAGCATACAGATAAAGTTTTGATACTTGATTATGACCTCGAACCTAAGATAGCGGATGCCGTCGTTACGAATAGAAGAAATGTCGTGATAGGCGTGCAGACCGCGGACTGCGTTCCTATTCTTTTGTACGATATCAAAAAGGGAGTTGCAGGCGCAGTTCATGCGGGCTGGAGGGGGACGGCGGCGGAGATTTTGAAAAAGACGATACATGCAATGACAGACAGATTTTATTCGTCGCCTTCTGATATATTTATTGCCATAGGCCCTGCCATAAAGTGGTGCTGTTACGGCGTAGGCTATGAAGTAATAGAAGCAGTTGAGAAAGTGACGAGTTTAGAGTTCGGAGACTTCGGCGAGATCGGTCGAGCCGTTCGGAGTTCAAAAGATTACATAATTAAAAAAGGTGAAAAATACTGTCTCGATTTACCGACTGCAAATAAATATCAAGCGCTTTCTTCCGGCGTCAAGCCGGAACATGTATGGATGTCGGATGAATGCACTTTTTGCCTTCCTGAAAAATACTACTCGTACAGGTATGCAAAAGGGACTACAGGCAGACAATGCGGATTTATAGGGATTGTATGAATTGATTGTGTTGTTTATAATAAAGACACAAAAATATCGATAATATCGATGAAGGAGACGCGATGCTCAAAGCTAAAGACATTATGACAAGGGATGTAATAACAGTAAGTCCGGCCACTACGATAGAAGATTTGGCGCGTATATTCATAGAAAAGAATATCAGTGGTGCGCCGGTGGTGGATGACAGAGGAGATTTGGTCGGCATAGTTACCGAGAACGACTTGATAAGCCAGAACAAAAGACTGCATATCCCTACGGTTGTGAGGCTCTTTGACGCCTTTATTATGCTTGAGAGTCCGAGCAAGATAGAAAAGGAAATAAAGAAAATGGCTGCGGCTACTGTGGACGACATATGCATTAAGGATGTAATAACCGTTTCAGGCGATATGACTATAGAGGATATTGCTACTATCATGTCTGAAAAGAAGGTGCATCTTATCCCTGTTGTTGAGGGCAAAAAGGTACTGGGCATAATCGGCAAAATGGACATGATCAAGGGAATGACAAAATAGCGAAAAGGAATATTTTCAGGTGAAAATAATTACAAAGTCTTCAGAAGAGACAGAGGATTTTGGTTTTAAACTTGGAAGATTTATAAGGGAACAAGGCAAAGGCGGAACTGTTTTGCTCTACGGAGACCTCGGCGCTGGCAAAACTACATTTATCAAGGGGATTGCATCGGCCTTCGGTATTCCTGAAAGAGATATAGGGAGCGCAAGTTTTGTAATAGTCGCCGAATATGAGAGTGCGCCTCCTTTTTATCATATCGACCTTTACAGGCTTGAGAGGGAGGAAGATATCGATGCGGTGGGCATCTGGGAATATATAGATACTGAAGGCATTGCTGTTGTAGAGTGGGCTGAAAGACTTTCTGAAGTTCCAGAGAATGCGATTAAAGTAAAAATAAATTATGTTAACGAAAATTCAAGGGAAATAATTATTGAAGGAGTTGGCGAGGGGCTATAGTTATGAAAAGAATTGGCATCATATGTAAGATAGGAAGGCCTGAGCCCATTGAGATATTAAAGGAATTCCTGCCGTGGCTCAGGAAGAAGGGCTATGAGGTGTTTTTAGATTCTGAAACAGCAGGAGTTCTTAATATGGAAGGATATTCGAGAGCACAGATACCGTCTCTGGTCGATGTAATTATTGTGCTCGGCGGCGACGGCACGATGTTAGGTGTCGCAAGGCTTGTCGGCGACAAGGGGGTTCCGATACTCGGCGTAAATTTAGGCGGACTCGGATTTATCACAGAGGTGAACAGGGACGAGATATTCGATGCCGTTGACAAGGCGCTAGCTGGAAGCTGCTCCATAGAAGAGCGCATAATGCTGACGGCGGTGGTCCATAGACACGGAGAAAGGATTGCGGATTTTGTTGTATTAAACGACGTTGTTATAAACAAGGGCGCCCTGGCGAGGATTATAGACCTTGAAACCTATATCAATAACTCTTACGTAACGACATTTAAAGCAGACGGTCTTATTATCTCCACTCCCACGGGCTCTACAGCCTATTCGCTTTCTGCCGGAGGCCCTATACTGTATCCCACGCTCAACAGCATCGTACTGACACCAATCTGTCCGCATACCCTTACAAACAGGCCTATTGTCCTGCCGGATGATGTCGCAATCGAGATTGTTTTAAGGTCCGAGAGCGAGGATGTCTTTCTGACCCTCGACGGGCAGGTTGGATTTTCCCTGAAGAAGAACGATACCGTAGAGGTGAAAAAATCGGTGTTTACGACAAAGCTCCTCATGCCGTGCGAGCGTGATTATTTCCAGATATTAAGGACAAAATTAAAATGGGGAGAGAGATAGTTATGAGTTATGAGTTAAGAGAAGGCATAAAGACTACCCTCGAATTTTATAAGGAGCTTGGATTTGAGAGGCTGCCGATCAATTTCAAAAATCAGGAATCAGCCTCCTTCCTTAACGCCCTCCGCGAAGAAATCGGCGACTGCCGCAGGTGCGGCCTATCAAACGGAAGGCAGAATATTGTTTTTGGGGAGGGCAATCCAGATTCTCCCTTGATGTTCATAGGCGAGGCTCCGGGCAGAGAGGAAGATAATCAGGGCAGACCATTCGTAGGCGAGGCGGGGCAGATACTTACGAATCTTATTAACAAGATGGGAGAGATTTCAGAATCCGGTTTCAAGAGGCCTGATGTTTATATTACCAATATTGTAAAATGCAGGCCGTCAATGAACAGGGACCCTCATGAAGATGAAATCTCGGCATGTCTTCCGTTTCTCAAAAGACAGATAGAAATAGTTTCGCCAAAAGTCATAATAGCTCTCGGTAAAATATCAGCCCATACGCTTTCAGGCTCTAAAACGCCTATTTCCAAATTTTTCATAACAAAAGAAAGGGGTAAGTTTTTTGAGTATAACGGGATACCGGTCATGCCGACTTTTCACCCGGCCTATTTTTTGAGAAACCCGAAAGACAAACCGCTGACATGGTTGGATGCGCAGGCAGTGTTGAAAAAACTAAAAGGAGAAGAATGAAGACTATCTGGGCGCCGTGGAGGATGGAGTATATACTTTCTGAAAAGGAAAAGGAGTGCTTGTTTTGTGTGAAGCCCAAAGAGAGTAATGACAGGGACAACTTGATTCTTTACAGGGCTGAAAATGTCTATGTGATAATGAACAAATATCCATATAACAACGGACATCTCATGGTGGTTCCATATTTCCACACATCATCCTTTGACGGCCTTTCAGACAAGGTGATGTCTGATCTTATAGTAATTGCCAAATACGCTGTGGATTGTCTTAAAAAGGCCTTTAATCCTGAAGGTTTCAATGTCGGCATTAACTTTGGAGAGGCTGCAGGGGCCGGAATAGAAGAGCATATTCACATCCATATTGTTCCGAGATGGGCTGGAGATGCTAACTTTATGACTGTGCTCGGAGAAGTGAGGATTATACCCGAGCACATACTAAGCACATACGACAAGCTTTATCCTGTCTTTAATCCATTGCACTCTTCTTGACTACGGAGTTTTGTCTTTAGTAGACTAATCGCATGGAAAGAAAAATAATTAAAGCATTTGAAGACAGCATAAGCGTAAAAGAAAAGTTTGCAAAGGAGAACACATCCCTCATCGCAGAGGTGTCGAAGCTTATAGCCGACGCCTTTAATGACGGTAAAAAGATTCTTCTTTTCGGCAACGGCGGCAGCGCCTGCGATGCATCGCATATTGCAGCGGAATTCATCAACCGCTTTAAAAAAGACAGGCCAGGACTTCCTGCCATTGCATTGAATACAGACATGGCTGTATTGACATCCATATCTAACGATTACGACTATTCCGAGATTTTCGCAAGGCAGGTTAAGACATTGGCAGAGGCCGGCGATATTGCCATAGCAATAAGCACAAGCGGCAATTCAAAAAATATCCTCAAGGCAGTCGATGTGGCAAAGAAGAAGGGGATAAAGACAATTGCCTTTACAGGACTAAAAGGAGATAAGTTCGCATCAAAGAGCGATTATGCCTTTGTAGTCCCATCTGACGACACTCCAAGGATTCAGGAAACCCATATAACCCTTGGTCATGTCTTATGCCAGATAGTGGAAGAGATTCTCTTTGAAGCGCCGCGAAAAAGATGATTGGATGAAAATCCTTGGCATAGATCCAGGAAGCGTCAATTGCGGATACGGGCTTATCCGTTACTCCAACACTTCAACACTCCAGTATCTTTCCTCCGGCAGGATTGTTCTTCCTGCTAAAAAGCCTCTTTATGTAAGGCTCAGGGAGCTTTACGCATCCCTTACTGATGTGATTTCCGATTATAAGCCCGATGAGATAGTAATAGAAAAGATTTTTTTTGCAAAAGGCACAAAGGCAGCCCTCAGCCTCGGTCATACGAGGGGGGTTGTGCTCCTCGCTGCTGCATTAACAGGGCTTTCTATTTACGAGTACAGCGCCCTTGAAGTCAAAAAGGCAGTAGTGGGTTATGGAAGGGCAGATAAAAATCAGGTTCAGAAAATGGTTCTTGAGATATTGAGAATAAATAATTCATTATCTCCCGACAGTGCAGATGCACTTGCGCTGGCAGTCTGCCATGCGAATAGTAAGACAGTGAATAGTCTTTAGTGAACAGTGGATAGTAAAAAAACTTTTGATAAGAATCTGTTTGTTGGTTATGTTAAAATTTAATATGAGAAACTTAAAGGTGAAACCTGAAAAACAAAGACTATTCACTGTTCACTAAATTATGATTGCATCTCTGCGTGGAAAGCTCATATCAAAAAAGCCCGACAGCCTGATAATCGATGTGGCAGGCGTCGGCTATAACGTTCAGGTTCCATTAACCCTTCTTTCATCCCTTCCTGAGGAGAATAGAGAAGTCTTTCTTTACATACACACACATGTGAGAGAGGATGCCATACAGCTTTATGGCTTCCAGACAGATGCTGATAAGAGGATATTCACGACATTGTTGGGCATATCGGGAATAGGGCCGAAGGTGGCATTAAATATACTCTCAACTATTCCGCCTGATAATTTTTACAATGCAAT
The DNA here is from genome assembly GCA_947085205.1 of uncultured Nitrospiraceae bacterium. GTDB lineage: Bacteria > Nitrospirota > Thermodesulfovibrionia > Thermodesulfovibrionales > Dissulfurispiraceae > CAMTVO01. The sequence continues at coordinate 32,361 of CAMTVO010000047.1, read as the reverse complement.
AAACTCCGAAGATGTGGACATCCTCTGCAAAGCGCCGGGGCTCGGCAAAAAGACGGCTCACCGCCTAATCCTCGAACTCAGGGGAAAGCTTCCGTCTCTAAAAGAGAAAAAGGACACGGTTTATGACGATACGCTTTCGGCCCTCGTGAATTTAGGCTATAAAAAGAATATAGCGCAGGAAGCCCTCGAAAAGGCGTATGACAGCGGCCACAAGGACATTGAAAGTCTCTTGAAAGAGGCGTTAAAATATCTGACGAAGGAATAGGGACAATGGAAAAGATTATGATTGATTTGTTAAGCATAAAAGAAGCCAGCGAATGGGCGACACAACATTTAGGAAAAACTGTGACAACCTCTAATATCTCCTATCTTATCCAATACGGTCGCGTCAAAAAAATTGGATACAACGGTACAACACAAGTCTCAAAAAAAGAGCTAATAAGCTACTACAAGTCTTATAATGGCAAACGGGAAGTTTCATGGAAAGACCGTCTTGGCGATGACCTAAACTGGGCTCTATCCTTTGACCAATATAAGGAAGCTGAAACAACAAAGCATGTTCATAGACTGCATCCTTACAAGGGGAAATTTATTCCTCAACTCGCGGAGTATTTTCTTGACGGCCATACTGATAATTTTAAAAAAGAGGTTTATTTTAATAAAGGGGACATAGCGCTTGACCCGTTTTCAGGAAGCGGAACAATGTTGGTGCAAGCCTGTGAACTTGGCATGCACGCTATTGGCATTGATGTTTCTGCCTTTAATACTCTTATAGGAGAATGTAAGGTTACTAAATACAATTTGATTGATGTGCAGGCTGAAATCAGCCGGATAACAAAAGCATTGAAGCAATTTTTAACAAACTCGCATACCATAGAGTTTGAGGGGAAACTTTTAGAGGCGCTTTATGTTTTTAATAATAAATATTTCCCTGTCCCAGAATATAAATACAAGGTTAAGCGAGGAGAGATTAATGAGGATATATATGGAGAAGAAAAAGCAAAGGAGTTTTTGCCTACATATGAAAAACTTGTAAAACAGTATAATATTAAACTTCGTCAGGATAAGGCCGATAATTTTCTTGATAAATGGTATTCGCAACACATAAGAGATGAAATTCAATTTGTATTTGACGAAATAAAGAAAATAAAAAATGCAGATACTAAAAAAATTATAAGCATAATATTGAGCAGGACTATCCGTTCATGCCGGGCTACCACACATGCAGATTTAGCGACGCTTAAAGAACCTATAACAGCGACCTATTATTGCGCAAAACACGGCAAAGTCTGTAAGCCGCTTTTTTCAATTCTCAAATGGTGGGAAGCATATTCTAAAGACACTATAAATCGTCTTAAGCAATTTGACAAACTAAGAACAAATACATTTCAAACCTGTTTGACCGGGGACAGCAGGACCATCGATATTTTCAGAGAACTTGAAAAGAAAAACTCTGCTTTTGCAGAACTGGCGTGGAAACAAAAAATTAAAGGCATTTTTTCATCACCGCCTTATGTCGGTTTAATTGACTACCATGAGCAGCACGCTTACGCATACGACCTTTTTGGTTTCAAACGGCAAGACGATTTGGAAATAGGACCGCTTTTCAAAGGGCAAGGACTGGAAGCAAGGCAAAGTTATATAGAAGGTATAACCGCTGTTCTCAATAACTGCAAGCAGTATTTAGTTGATGATTACGATATTTTCCTTGTTGCCAACGACAAATACAATATGTATCCAACGATTGCTGAAAAAGCGGGAATGCAGATTATAAACCGGTATAAAAGGCCAGTTTTAAATCGCACTGAAAAAGATAAAGGCGCGTATTCAGAAATTATTTTTCATTTAAAAGAGAAATAAACTTATGCCATTGACGCAAGATCAAAAAAATAGAATTAGCGAAGTCGTTAAAGACATTTTATTAAGGCGAATTGATAATTTCCCGGAACATGGTGCACAAATTCGTAATGCTCCATTTCATAAGGCATTTCTGGAGTGTTTTAAAGAGCGTCTTGGACCATTGAATATACAAATGCCTTATCTAATAGCTATAGCAAGTTGGCTTCATGGGTTAAATACCTCTATAGGTACTGGTTTTGAAAATATTTCTCATATCCTATCGGGCGGTTATAAACGTAAATTTACTGGAGCATACAAATTGAAGGTAAAAACAACACAAGCTTCGCAGATAGAGAATATAATACGTGATTTAAAAGCAGGCACTTATTTGCCAGATTTGAATAGAGAAAATGAATTAATTTTTAACTATCCTGATACAGATCAGGAAGTTGATTCTTTAGAATTTACTGTTGATACTTATATTGAGAAAGAAAATGAAATCGTAGCCATAGAATTGAAATCTGTGAGACCAAATTCTGGTGAAGGTCGTGGTGAAAAACAAAAAATATTATATGGCAAAGCCGCACTCAAATGTTTGCATCCGAATAAAGATATTAAATTTTTTATTGGCTTTCCTTTTGATCCGACAGCGGAAAAGTCTACCGGATATGACAAGGAAAGATTTTTTAATTATCTGATTGAATTTAAAAAGTTCTTTGCTTCCAATGAAGTATTACTATCGAGTGAATTATGGGACTTCCTTGGAGGTAGTAAAGGAACAATGAATGATATATTAGATGTTATAGCAGAAACAGTTGCTCAGATAAGAGAGCGACAGGAGACATGAAATATGGATACCTCTAAAATCATCTATTCAATCAACATTGAAGATGTTCAGACCGTTGCCGAAGATGAGTTGGGCAGAAAACTAAATCGCAGAGAATTGAAAATTAGTGAGGATAAAATCGGCGATTATGTAGATTGGCACGGAGCGATACTATCAGTAATCAGTGAAATCGAAGAAGTGGATAATAACCCATGCGCATAGAAGACAAAGAACTCCATCCCCTTTCTCCTGAAGCCATTCAGGAGGATATGCCGTATGAGGTAAACCTCCGCCCTCGCTCGCTCGACGAGTTTGTCGGTCAGGAAAAAATAAAGGAAAACCTCAAGGTGTTTATTTCCGCCACAAAGATGCGGGAAGAGCCGCTCGACCATGTCCTTTTCTGCGGGCCTCCTGGACTCGGAAAGACCACACTTGCCACCATAATAGCAAACGAGCTCGGAGTAAATATCAAGACCACTACGGGCCCTGTGCTTGAACGGCAGGGCGACCTCGCTGCTATTCTCACAAATCTATCGGATAAGGATATCCTCTTTATCGATGAAATTCATCGCCTGCCGAGAATTGTCGAAGAGGTTTTATATTCGGCCATGGAGGACTATAAGCTGGACATAATCATAGGACAGGGGCCTAATGCACGGACATTAAAAATCAATCTTCCGAGGTTTACCCTGATAGGAGCTACTACAAGAACGGGGCTGCTTACTTCGCCGCTGAGAGACCGTTTCGGGGTAATCAACAGGCTTGAGTTTTACAATACGGAAGAACTCAAACATATTGTCATGAGGTCTGCAAGTCTCCTTGAGATGGAGATAAAGGCGGATGCCGCGTCGGAGATCGCTTCGCGCTCGAGGGGCACGCCGAGGATTGCGAACAGGCTTTTAAAGCGCATCCGCGACTTTGCTCAGGTCAAGGGAGACGGCGTTATCGATATTGCCATAACGAAAAGCGCGCTAAAATCCCTCGATGTCGACAAGAGGGGGCTGGATGAGATAGACAGAAAGCTGCTGCTTACCATAATCGAGAAATTCGGCGGAGGCCCGGCCGGGGTTGATGCAATAGCGGCGGCGCTGAGGGAAGACAAAGAGACGATTGAGGATGTCTATGAGCCCTACCTTTTGCAGGAGGGGCTGCTTGATAGGACTTCGCGAGGCAGGCTTGCCACAAGGCTGGCATATGAGCATCTGGGATTAAAATTGCCGCAGGGTTTGTTCTAATATGAAGCTTCTCATGCATATATGCTGCGCCAATTGTGCTTTATATCCTTTGACTGTTATCAAGCAGAGGGGTATCGATGTGAAAGGCCTCTGGTTTAATCCGAATATCCATCCTTACGCCGAATATAAAAACAGGCTGAATGCTGTCAGGAAGCTTGAGAGCATGTGGAACAACGAGAATATAATCCCCCCTAACCCCCTTTTAGTAAAAGGGGGGAGGGGGGATTTTCGGATTGAATATGTCGATTATTACGGATTGAAAGAATACCTGAAGAATGTCGTCGGAAACGAAGAAAACAGATGCGAATACTGCTATAAGGTCAGATTGGAAGAGGCCGCTAAAAAGGCCAAAGAGATTAATGCCGATGCATTTACCACATCTTTACTGGTGAGTCCTTATCAAAAATTTGATATGATTATAGATATAGGAAGAATGATGCAGGACAGGCATTCTGTTGAGTTTTACTTTGAGGATTTCAGGAAAGGGTTTAATGAAGGCCGGAGGATGTCAAAGGAACTGGGGCTTTACAGGCAGAAATATTGCGGCTGCATATATTCGGAAATGGAGCGGCATGGATTATAGGGAGGAGATGATGGACAGAGGACAGAAGTTAGAAGTCAGAAGAGTAATAGAGCAGAAGGGCAACAGAGCAGAAGATCAGCAGTTTAAACAAAAAAATTCTACTGCGCTATTGCGCTACTGCACTGCTGTTCTTATTTTACTATTCACTATTCACTATTCACTGTTCACCGCTTACGCCGAGACTACCATAAGGGTATTGCTGACAGACGGGAAAAATGGAAAGATTCCGAAGAAGGATGAGAAGATAGAGAGATTCGGCAATGCAAAAGGAGATGTGCTCCTGAGCGGGTTGAAATATTCAGGCATTATTGAAGTCTGGAAGGGGGAAAACGGTATTTACATAGTTAATGAAATACCCCTCGAAGATTATATAAAAGGAGTTGTCGCTGGAGAAGTGGGCAATAGGTGGGACCTGGAAGCTTTAAAAGCACAGGCTGTTGTTGCACGAACGTATGCCTTGTATCAAAAAATGAATAACGGCAAAATGCCTTATCACCTGACATCATCTGTTCTTCATCAGGTTTATAAAGGAGGCAGCGTCCCTGAAAACATATCAAGAGCGGTAAATGAAACAAGAGGAGAGATATTGACATTCGACGGCAAGCCCATAATTGCGTACTATCATTCCACGAGCGGCGGCATGACTGAGGATCCTTCAGAGGTTTTTGGCAAAAGTTATCCTTATTTAATGCCCGTAGAGACAAGCAGCGAATTGTCACCTTATTATATATGGGAGAAGAAGATACCGGTGTCCGAGATAGAGAGGGCCTCGAATATTGGCGGCATAAAAAATATTATAGTTGAATCGCTCACTGTCTCCAATCGCGCAAGGAATTTTAAGATTATTGCAGAGTCCGTTGAACATGTTTTCCCTGCCAAGGAACTGAGGAAGAATTTAGGCTGGGATAAGCTGCCGAGCACAATGATAACAAACATAGCAAAAAGCGAAGAAATATACATATTCGAAGGCAAAGGATACGGTCATGGAGTAGGGATGTGTCAGTGGACCGCTCTCGATATGGCAAAGAAGGGAACGAATTACAGGGAGATAATCTCCAAGTTCTATCCGGGAACCACCATAGAGTTATATGAAAACCGCTGATTTCGATTTTCACCTCCCAAAAGATTTAATCGCATTAAGACCATCGGAGAAGAGAGATAATTCGAGGCTTCTTGTTCTCCACAGGAATGGAGGCATCGAACACAGGAGGTTTTTTGATATTGCCGAATATCTCAGCGAAGGCGACTTGATTTTGCTGAACGATACAAAAGTTTTTCCTGCACGTGTTGTCGCTTCAAAATCTACAGGCGGAAAGCTTGGTATCCTGCTTGTTAAAGAGACCGATGAAAATGGCACATGGGAAATAATGTGCAGGGGAAGGTTCAACGGCACGGTGACTGCCGGAGACGGCATTAAGGCAGAGATATGGACGGAAAAAGTCAGCAGTCAGCAGTCAGCAGTCAGCAGTCAAAAAAAATTTTTAAGATTTATAGGTATGGATTCTTCGATGGTGAAAGACATCCTGTGGCAATACGGCCATATGCCTCTGCCGCCTTATATAAACCGCATGCCTGACGAGAGCGATAAGCAAAGATACCAAACGGTTTATGCAGAGAATCAGGGCTCGATAGCCGCTCCGACAGCAGGGCTGCATTTCACAGAAGAGCTTCTCAAAAGGATAAAAGACAAAGGAGTGATTGTCGAAACATTAACCCTTCATGTAGGCGTCGGCACATTTAAACCAATAAAGGCTGAGAATGTAAAAGGACACAAAATGGACTCCGAATACTTTGAGGTGAAATCATCACTTATAGAAAAAATAAAGGAAACAAAAGAGTCCGGCAAAAGGGTGATAACTGTCGGAACGACTGCAACGAGGGCGCTGGAGGGCTATTTCAGTGGTCAGTTTTCAGCGTTCAGCGGCCATGAAAAAGTAAATGGTTTAATACAGGGATACACAGATATCTTCATATACTCCGGATACAAATTCAAGGCAGTGGACAGCCTTATAACCAATTTTCATCTGCCCTGCTCGACCCCATTAATGCTCGCATCGGCGTTTTGCAGTTTTGAAACATTACTTAAGGCTTATAAGGAGGCTATTGCTATGGGTTATAGATTTTTTTCCTATGGCGATGCTATGCTCATCTTATGAGGGTTAGGGGTCCAGAGAGGTCTTCCATTTTGCTCCTCGGAAGGAGCACAGTGGTTATAGGCGCTATTGTCATTACCTTGCTCAGTTTCGGCCTCGGCTATTTCTGGGGCTATAAAGGCGGCGATGTGTCGCAGACAGAAAAAGAGGAAAGCGCTGCAGAACAAAAGCCGCACATACCGCCGGAGGATAAAAAGGTTCTCGAACCTGCTGCCGGAAATACACCCATAGCGCCTTCTATCAAGCCGCCGGAGTTCCCTCAGGAAATTAAACCTCAAAAGCCTTTGGAGCAGGAAAAAGAGCCTCCTAATGAGCAAAAGGCTGTTGAAGACAGGACGGACAAAAGCCAGCGGATAGAAATCGCCGAGGGAAAAGATGCGCAGTTTGAAAATAGGCAGCCTGCCGATAAAGATTCTCCGGAGGTCAAGACAGCCGGGACAAAAACAGGTAAGCAATCAAGCAAGGCGTCGAAAAAGAAAGTCCTGCCTAAAGCATCGCAATCTACTAAGACTGCCAAGTCCCAAAGCACTGTATCCGAAAAGAGACTTTATGCCATTCAATTCGGAGCCTTCCCCAATAAAGAAGGCGCCGAGCAGTTGCAGCAGAGTCTGAAGGCAAAAGGAATTAAGGCATATGTTGTAAGCGAAAGCGAGAGCGACCCGTATTTCAGGGTAAGAGCGGGGTCGTTCAAGAACAGAAAGGATGCGGAATTGCAGGCAGTGAAACTGCAGAAACAGACCGGGCTGCAGAACTTTGTAACGACGAAGTAGGAGGTTTTTTACGAAGACCGTAGAACTTGAACTGGATGAAGAAAGGGAATATCCTTTTCTTCACGGAGGAATGGACAAGACCCTTAAGATTATAGAAAGCTTCCTCGACGTTGCCGTCAGTGTCAGGGGCAATAAGCTCTTGATTCAGGGAGAAGACGGAAATGTTGACAAGACGGAGAGGTTGATTCAGGAAATAAGGGATGTGAACAGAAACGGATACATCCTGAAGCCTGAAGATATAAGCTATGCCGTCAAATCTCTTTCCGAAGGCAAAGATATTTCAGTAAAAGAGCTTTTTAAAGGAAGTATTCCTATAGCCTCCAAAAAGAGGTTTATAATCCCTAAAACCGAGATGCAGAGTAAATACATAGACTCCATAAACGAGTATGATATAGTCTTCGGCATAGGCCCTGCAGGCACAGGGAAGACATACCTCGCAATGGCGATGGCTATAAATGCCTTTCTGACAAAGCAGGTGTCGAGGATTGTCCTTGTAAGGCCTGCTGTCGAGGCAGGAGAAAAATTAGGTTTCCTGCCCGGAGACATTGCAGAAAAGGTGAGTCCTTATCTGAGGCCGCTGTACGACGCCCTTTTCGATATGATGGAAATAGACAAGGCATCGAAGCTGATAGAGAGGGGCATTATAGAGATAGCGCCCCTTGCATTCATGAGAGGTAGAACACTGAACGATTCTTTTATAATTCTTGACGAGGCACAGAACACAACTTCGGAGCAGATGAAGATGTACCTTACAAGGCTCGGCTTCGGCTCTAAAACAGTAATCACAGGCGATATCACGCAGATAGACCTTCCCTCGGGCAGGGTGTCCGGACTTGTGGAGGCCTTGCGAATACTCAAGGATGTAGAGGACATCAAGATAATATACTTTTCGGAAAGGGATGTTGTAAGGCACAAGCTTGTTCAGGAGATAGTAAGGGCATATGAAAGGCATGAAAAACGGAATCCAGAAGAGCGGTAGTAAAGGTCTCCGAAAGATATTTCAGGAAAATTTTCTCCGGAATCTTAAGGAGTATAGGGAGAGGCATAAGGACGATATATACAGGATTGCAGTCCTGATAGCCCTCGGTCTCATATCCGCCATGATAATTCAGGAAAAGCTGAGCATTGACCGCTTTGTCGGCAGTTTCCTTATAGTTGCGGTTATTCTGTTCGTCTTCTACAAGGACATAAAGCGCTATAAGCCGGGCTATCTCATGGATTACAAAATGCTGCTCCTATTGGGGATCCTCGTAGCAGGCACACTTCTGCTTGGACGGGTATTCGAGTATCTGCTGTCCGGACTTCAGAGGGGGCTCAACTTTCCTGACGGAGGCGCCTTCATCTACGGCATACCTATCCCGATAGGAGCGATGATGGTAAAGCTCATATTCGATTTCCATACATCCATAATATTCTCATTTGCTATAAGTCTTATTGCCGGGATATGGCTAAACGACCCTTTATACACGGTATACGTATTCATAGGAAGTTTAACAGCGGCATTCAGCGTTATGCGATGTAAAAAGCGCTCTGCCCTCATAAAGGGCGGCGTATATGTGAGCGCTGTTAATATTGTCACCGCCGGCATTATTCTCCTGCTTAACGGAAATCTTTTTTCTGAAATATCACCTTCAGCTTTTCTATTTGCCGCCCTGTCGGGAATTATGGTATCTGCAACAATATCCATGATGCTGCCTGCCGTTGAATATATCTTCGGAATAACAACAGATATAAGCCTTGTCGAACTCTTAGACCTTGACCAGCCGTTGATGCGCAATCTGATGATAGCCGCTCCGGGAACATACCACCACAGCGTTATTGTCGGAAACCTTGCCGAGGCCGCAGCAGAAGCTGTGGGTGCAAACCCCCTTCTTGCGAGGGTGACCGCTTATTATCACGACATAGGCAAAATGAAGATGCCGGAGTATTTTGTAGAAAACCAGGCAGGAACTCTGAGCAAGCACGAAAAGCTTACGCCTAATATGAGCAGTATGATACTGACCTCCCACGTCAAAGAGGGCTTTGATCTGGCAAGGGAGTATAAACTGCCGAGACTCGTGATTGATATCATACAGCAGCACCACGGCACAAGCCTGATAACATACTTCTATCAAAAGGCTGTAGAGCAGTCTCCCGGAGTATCGCAGGAAAATTATCGCTACCCCGGCCCAAAACCCCAGACAAGGGTGGCTGCCCTCGTTATGATGGCAGATGCCGTTGAAGCAGCCTCCCGTGCTCTCACAGATCCTACTTCTGCAAGGATTTCGGCCCTTGTGGACAGGATAATAAACAATATATTCCTCGACGGCCAGATAGATGAATGCGAGCTGACACTTAAAGATATATCGGAGGTGAAGAAGAGGTTTACATACATACTTACGAGCATATTCCATAGGAGGATAGAATATCCGGAGATAGCCGTCAAAGGCGTGTCGCATAAGACAGAAAGGCCGACGTCTGAAGCCATTCCTATAAATATCGGAGAAAGGGATGCATGGGGCGTGCCGAGTTTGCAAGACAATGGAAATAACAATAAGGAACAACCAAAGGCAGATAAAGATAGACCTGCAGAGAGCAGAAAGAATTCTCAGAAAAGTCCTTAAATATTTAACTCGCAAATACCGCCGCAGATACTACTTTCTGGAGTCTGCCGAGATAAGCGTTCTTTTTGTAAACGACAGAAAGATGAGGGAACTGAACCTGCAGTATCGCGGAAAGGATAAAACTACCGATGTCCTTTCATTCTCACAATTGGAAACCATAACTCCTAACTTTGTCCTCGGCGATATTGTTATTAACCTTCCCCAAGCAAAGAGACAGGCACTGGAGCACGGGCTGACCTTTTATAATGAGATCTCATGGCTTTTGGTGCATGGACTTCTCCATCTGCTCGGATACGACCACGAGAAGAATAAATACCAGGCAAGGAAGATGAGGGAGATGGAAAAAGAATTGCTATCTGCACTCCCTCTTGACCCCGTCAATAAGACTCCCTATCTGGTCTGATATGTTTTCCATCTCTTTATAAATCCTCTCTGCCCTTGCCTTATCTCCTGCATTACAGGCTGAAACTGCCTCTTTTGCCAGTGCGTGTATCTTTGCATGTGGCTCGTCTATTGCCCTATTAATTCGCTTCCCTTTGTCTTAAAACCTGCTGTTGAGTTTCTCAATTCCTCCGATATCTTTGTCAATGAATTCACCTGATGCATTACATCGTCAGACATCCTCTCCATGTCCTTTGATATGGTAGATGTCTTCTCTATGTTTTTCGCCACTTCTTCCGATGCCGCTGACTGCTCATCCACTGCAGTTGCTATCTGTGTTATCTGGTCGCGGACTTTCTGGACTGCCACGACTATATGATTTAAAGAATCTCCTACCTGCCTTATGTAGTCTGTTGCCTTTGTGACCTCTCCGGATGCATCTTCCATGGATTTCATTGTCTGCTCGGACTCTGACTGTACTGTACTTATCTTGTCCGTTATCTCTGTTGTTGCCTTTACTGTCCTTTCTGCAAGTTTTCTTACCTCATCCGCAACAACTGCAAATCCTCTTCCCTGCTCTCCTGCACGGGCTGCTTCGATGGCTGCATTCAATGCTAAAAGGTTTGTCTGGTCTGCAATGTCCTTTATGACTGTTACTATGTCTCCTATCTCCGATGCCCTATTGTTCAGTTTTTCAACCATTGTGGCGAGTTCAACTGTTGAAGTATAAACCCTATTTACTGTCTTCACTGCTCCATCTGCCACCTCTTTGCCTTTTGTTGCTGTTTCCATTGCCTCGGATGAGGACTCTGATGCAACCGATGCATTTTTTGCTATGTCGGTTATTGTCTGGCTCATCTCCTCTGCTGCTGTGGCTATCTGTGATGCCTGTCCCGACTGGTTTCGTGCACCCTCTGTTGTTTTTTCTGCCCTGTTCCTCAATATATCCACTGTAGACACTACATTGTTTGCTGATGTGAGTATACCGTTTATCATATTGCTAAAGGACTGCACCATTTTGTTCATGTTTTGAGCAAGGATTCCCACCTCGTCGTTGGCGGTGTTTTTTATGGTTACTTTAAGGTTGCCGCTACTAATTTGCTCTACCTTTTCTGTTAGCTCAGATAAAGGCTTTGCTATCTTTTTCTGGTTCATCAGCCAGATGCCTGCCAGTATGATGAGGTTTGATATAAAGAGGATTATCTGTATTGTCTTCATGGTTTTTACCTTGCTTAATGAGAAAGCCTCTGCGGCATTAACGGATTCCTCTGCTGCCTTAAGGAAATTCTCACTGTCATTATGTAGTTCGTGCAATACATTCTCACCGCTAACAGCCCTTTTTATAGTTTCCTTGTATTTAATCCATGAATTGTCTACATTCTGCATCTTCTCAAGAAAAACCTGATCAGTGGCCTTAGGTAAACCCAACTTAGCATCGCCGTTTATAAGCCCCTTAATTATCTTATTCAACTTCGGAATAAGCTCGCTAATCAGACTTTCTGTATCAACTCCCTGATACTTCAGTGATGCCAATTTAGCCAGCCTTTGCGATATCGCACGCTGGCGGCCTGCATAATTGACCACCGTGCCGTCTGTAGCCATTTTATGTAACTGCCAAAAGACCGATGCAGCGCTGATTAAAGAAAATGTGAATAATACTACTACAACGATTTTAAGGCTTGTGCTGATTTTCATGCTACCTCCCTGTTTTTAAATCTTAGCCTTCTTGTCAGAAGGATGGTAAAAATTGTTTTGTTTTTGTATAATTGACCTATGGAAGTCATTATAGACACTCTCAAAATATATGAACGTCTCAAAGCAGCGGATCTGCCTGAAAAGGCATCTAAAGAGATTGCCGAGGTTTTAAAAGAGACAATGTCTGATAACCTTGTTACAAAACAATATCTTGATTTAAGGCTTGCCGAGCTTAAATCAGAGGTTGTAACAAGCATTATCAAATGGGTAGCAGGTATGCTCGTGGCGCAGGCAGGCGTTATTGCTGCACTTGTAAAACTTCTCTGAAATCCTGTATTTGCGTTTTTCAAAAATTTAATCATTGCAGTTTACCCCTCACTGCTTACAGCTTTCAGCTTACTGCTTACTGCTCACTGAAATATTCGGGTTTAATTCATAACAGGGCCGTCATATATGCCTGATTTTTGAGCTTCGTTTAATTTTTTTGCTGCATCCAGCAAGACACTCAGTGCGGAATGAAAGGTATTGATCGAGCCGTAAAGCCTGTTCAGTTCGTCGGTCAGGGATTGCATTTCTCCGTTCAATACTATCAGCTCAAGGGAGTCGTACTGCTTCCCGCATTTACTGCATTTATATCTCCTTTTGACTTCGTAATATTCAAAAATACTGTCCGAGTTTATCTCTTCTATGTCCATCCTGCCTTTGCATTCCGCGGACAGGTTATTGATTTATCTTTGTTCCTTTTAAATCCGATAAAATTAGAAATTGTTTTCTTAAACATTTTTTCCCTGATATTTTTATTTACTGCATTACGAAATCGGTGAAATAAATATTTTTAACGCTGCCTTCACCCAGTATCCGGTTCAATCTCGTAAGTATTTCGTCTTTAAGTTGCTGCTTCCCTTCAGATGAAAATATATCGTCTGGCGACTTGCTTGTGATAAGCATGATGATTGCATCCCTGATGGCGCCTGTTTTTATTTTTGCTTTTTCGGTTGCAGCCGGTGATGAAAGCTCAAGATTTATAGACAGTTTTAAAAACCTGCTGCCCACATTCAGGATGAATGGTTCTAACTGAAACATTGGCGTTTCTGCATCCTTATTTGAAGACTTGCCGGCATAACTATAGGTTGTAAAGATAGGGAACAGAAGACAGAGGACAGATAACAGACAAATCAAATATAAGGTGGTATGGCTTAAATCACAACTAATTGATTTGTGAGATTTTTTTTGGGGAGAGGTAAATAAGACACCTCCTGTGAGTGATTTTGTAAATGAGCATTTTTCTGTTTTGTTTAACATTTTTTGTCCATATCAAAAATTAGAATATCGTAGCACACCAAAGTGTAAATTTCTCGTTAATTTTATTTTAACGGCTTAGATTTTACAACTTCAGGTTGTATGTATTCAATATCACAGCGGCGTCAGTCCTTCCCTTATGGCATATTTTGTTAATTCGGCTACATTGTTTATATTCAACTTGTTTGTTATGTGCTGCCTGTGTGTTTCGATGGTTTTTATGCTGAGGTTTAACATCGATGCTATCTGTTTTGTGCTCTTGCCTTCTGCCATAAGCTGGAGTACCTCCCTTTCCCTGTGGGTGAGGATGGAGAAGACCGAGGTCTTTAAGGTCTCAAGGTCGTTTATGTAATTTTTGATTACAATCCTCGCTATTTGAGGGCTGAGGTAGTTCTGCCCGGCTGCCACCGATCTGATTGCATATGCCAGATCATCGGAAACACAGTCTTTCAGCAGATAACCCGATGCACCTGTCTTGAGCATTTCAATAATGAATTGTTTGCTGGAATGCACCGATAGTGCTATCACCTTAACACTGCTGCACTCAGAGATAATCTGCCGGGCAGCTTCGATGCCGTTGAGTCCGGGCATTGTAACATCCATTACTACCACATCGGGCACTAATTCCTTTGTCAACTGTACGGTTGATCTTCCGTCGCCTGCCTGCGCGATTACCTCGATATCAGGATGTCTTTGAAGTATGGCCGCAAGTCCTTCCCTTATTATGTTGTGGTCGTCTGCAAGAATGACATTTATCTTTTTCATGAAAATATTATTCTGTTTTTCCCCTCTTTTTTTGCTTTATACAATCTGTCGTCTGCTGCGATCAGCAAATCCACGGAAGAGTCGCCATCTTCTGGAAACGAGGCTATTCCTAAACTGATGGTTATTGCTATCCTGCCTCCGTCAGGAATTGCTATCTCTTCCATGGAAATTTTTTCTCTTAATCTCTCTGCAGCGTGAGCTGCCATTTCCTTATGTATTTCGGGCATGACTATTACAAACTCCTCTCCGCCGTATCTGCTTAAAATGTCTGCATCCCTTATGTTTTTGAGCATTACACGGGCAGTTGATTTCAGCACAGCATCACCTGCAACATGTCCGTAGGTGTCATTTAATTTCTTGAAATCGTCAATGTCTGCTATTGCCAGTGATAATTGTCTGTTGTACCTCTTGCTTAATTCCAGTTCTTTATGAAGAAACTCATTGAGGAATCTCCTGTTGTAAAGGCCGGTGAGTGGGTCAGTGGTGTAAAGCTTTACCTCATCGGTGATGTCTCTTAGTATCAACTGGATTTTCCCTCCGCAATTTTCTTCCTCTGTTTTTATAAAAAAGCCTGATATTTCGTATATCTCTTCGTCTTTTTTTACCTTTATGTCCTCAACCTTGTTGAATCTGCCGAGTGTTCCGTATATCTTTTCCCACTTCTCATGGGGAATGAGGCGGGTAACGGGTTTATTTACAATTCCATCGCCAAATTTCTTTACAGCCCTTTCATTTGCCCAGATTATCAATTGTTCTCTGTCAGCATCCACTATTTCCAGCAGCATCTCGGGAAGCAGATTCAGGATATCCCTTGTATGTCTCAGTTTTCTTTCTATAAATGCGGTGTAGTCTCCTTCAAGATTATTTATCAGATCCCTGTTTGTAATGATGCCTATGGCATTGCCGCTCTGGTCTTCGATAACAACACTTCTTATTTTCTTCGTATTCATAATTCTGACAGCGGTGATCAATGAATCTTCCATTCCGACAGAGACTACCGGAGAGGACATGAATTTTAAAACAGGCTCGTTTAATGAGATGTTGCTCCTGACTATCTTCAGAATATCCTTTTCGGTTATCATGCCGACTGCTTTGCTGCTCTTTATAACAGGAACAGTGCTGATTTTGTTTTCTGCAATTTTTTTAAGGGCATCAATGAGAGAATCTTCAGGAGTTATGCTTATCAGCGGCCTGATGTTGTCTCTTATGTGTCTGATTTTTATGGTTGAGCGGTAAAAGTCGTCTTCAAGGTATTTAATCATGTCCTGCTGGGTAATAACACCTTTGAAATTATTTGAATCATCTGTAAGTATTATCCTCCTGATATTGTTTGCTACCATCAGGTTTAGGGCATAACCGATTGTTTTATCCGCGCTTATCGTTATGGGGTCTCTTTTCGCAAAGTTTATGGCAGGGCTATTAAGGTCTGCACCTCTGTAGAGAATCTCAACAATGTCCCTTTCCGTAAGGATTCCCACAGGCATGGCGCCGTCGAGTATGGCCACAACGCCCTTGCCGTTTGAATCCATCAGCTCAACTGCCTGCCTTAATGATGCGCTCCCGCCAAGATGCAGGCCTTCTTTGCAGGCAATGTCTTTAAGGCACAAACCTATCATATATTTTATCTTTGGATGTTTTTTAAACGAATAGAAATTTAAACCAAATGTATGAGTAAAATCTATCGGGAAATCCCTGATGAGCTAACAGGAACTATTATGGATATATTGGTTCCAAATCCATGTCTTGATTTTATCTCCATTTGCCCTCCAATGCCTTTCAGCCGTTCGCTGATGCTGAAAATGCCAAAACCTGTGTGATGACCTTTGTTATTTATAGTAGAGGGGTCAAAACCGACGCCGTCATCGGAGACATTGATTTTGATAAAATTTCTGTCCTTTTCAAGAGAAACCCTTGCAATACTGGCATTAGCATGCTTGACTATATTAAAAAGAAGCTCCTGTACTGCTCTAAAGATCAGGACAGATGTCTCGTCATTTATGCGGCTGACCCTTTTATCGCTGCTGAAATAGATTGTCAGTCTGTATTTATTATGGAATCTCTCGCAAAGGCTTTCAAGTGCAGCATTGAGACCAAGCTCATACAGGTCAGGCGGGCTTAGGTCAAAGGTCATAGCCCTGATATTGTTAAGCGTCTGCTCTATTATCTCCGATATTTCATCGATGGGCTCAGCATAAATAGTAGAGGACAGTGATTCTTTCAGCATTTTCAACTTTATCAGGGATAGGGCAAGTGTTTGTGTAACATTGGCATGGAGATTTGACGCAAGCCGCCTCCGCTCTTTTTCTTCTGCCCTGAGCAGGTTGAATGCCATGGATTGAAGGCGGCTGTTTTGAGCCATGATATAATTATACATTACTGCTTTAGGTTATAATAGATTATGCCTTTAAGAAAATGGGTAGACAGTGCAAATAATGCCATAGAGGGAGTGCTGTATGCCGCTAAGACCCAGAGACATCTAAGGTATCATTTTTATTCAGCAGTTGCAGTCCTTGTTTCAAGTTATATCCTCGGCGTGGAGAGGACGGATTTCCTTGTCATCTCGATTGCCGTCATCCTTGTCCTGCTTGCGGAAATGATTAATACTGCTGTCGAATATGTTGTGGATATGATTTCTACGGAGCACAGCGAAAAGGCAAGGGTTGCAAAGGATGTGGCTGCCGGTGCGGTTTTAATTACTGCATTTGGCGCTGCGGTCTTGGGATACATTATACTCTTCCCTTACTTCAGTAAGGTATTTGAAAAAGGCATTTATATAGCAAAGCACTCAAAGGAGGAAATCACGCTTATCTCTGTTATCCTTGTTTTGATTCTTGTAGTTGTATTAAAGGCATATTCAGGCAAAGGCCATCCACTGCGCGGCGGCATGCCGAGCGGGCATTCTGCAATTGCGTTTTCGGCATGGGTTGCTGTTACATATATCACCGAGAGTTTTATTGCCTCCTTGCTAAGTTTTCTGTTATCCGTTCTCATAGCCCAGAGCAGGGTGGCGGTCAGCGCCCATTCTCCTTTAGAAGTTCTTGCAGGCGCTGTTTTGGGGGCAGGAGTTACTTTCCTTTTGTTTTCTGTTTTTTACTGAGGATTTGGTGAAATTGATTCTTCAGTATTCTGCGGTTTGTCCTGTTCTTTATCGTCTGTGTGACTTCCGGAAATATCTTCATATGCCGGTATTACGATGCCCCTTTTTACCATGATGTTATAAATTATTCTGGAGCGGTTCTCTACATACCGTGAAGTGCCGACAGGATTATACTTTCTTGGATTGGGAAGCACTGATGCAAGCCTTGCAGCTTCCTCAGGACTCAGCGCTGATGCAGATTTGCCGTAATAATGGCGGGATGCGGCTTCTATGCCGAATATTCCTTCTCCCCATTCAGCAACATTAAGGTATAGTTCAAGGATTCTTTTTTTTGAGAGCTTTTTCTCTATCCTCCATGTGAGTATTGCCTCTTTTATTTTTCGAATAGGATTTTTTGACGGCGTCAGATAGAGGTTTTTTACAAGCTGCTGGCTTATGGTACTTCCGCCAGCCTTAAATTCTCCTGCTTTAATGTTTTTCTCTACAGCCTTTTCTATTGCTTCAAAATCAAAACCCTCATGATGCCAGAACTTGTCGTCTTCAGCTATGAGCACAGCCTTTATAAGATAAGGTGATATGCCTGAAAGCGGAACCCATACCTGCCTGATTTTTATCTTCCTGCCTTTTTCTTTCCATTCCTTTTCACGATACTCCATGAATGATGTTTTCCTGGGATTTTCTTTTTTGAGCTTCGAGATGTCTGGAAAGACAAAGTAATACCCTATACTCAAAAGCAATAGTGAAATGAGGACTATAATGATACGTCTAATAGAGTTCATTAATAAAAATTTTAAGATATAAAAAGCTATTAAGGCAATGTTTTACCTTGAAAAAGTGAAATCAGCCTAAAGCCTTCCTTACAAAATCAAGACATAAGTTTAAGGTTTTCAGGTCGGCTTCTTTTAGCAATGATTCAAGAGCCTTTTTTACTGTCTTCTCAGGCTCGAAATCATCCGAAAATAAAAACAGCTGATAAAGCTCGACCTCAAGTCCCTTGGCAATTTTATCAAGAGTCTTTATCGTGACATTTTTCTGTCCGCGCTCCACTGCGCTTATGTATTTTGCATTGATACCTGTTTTAACCTCTAACTCTTCCTGCGTTATTTCCTTTTTTTCTCTAACAACTTTAATCCGCTTTCCTATCGAAACCAATATGTCCATATTTTATCTCCGGTGAGGTTTTATTAAAGAGAATAGCAATATTAAAAAGGATATATAACCTCTTGTAGGGTTATAAATGTCAAAAAATAAACATATAAGTTGATTTTAGTCTCTTTTTATGTTACTTTTATTTACAAAAGTAACTTTACTGCAGACGGAGGAGGTGGCAGTAGCGGAGTAATGCTGAATCCCAACATCAAGGTGCTTGTGGTGGAAGATTTCCCCACCATGAGGAATATAATAAAAAATCTATTTAAACAGATAGGTTTTAAAAACATAGAAGAAGCAGAAGACGGCTTGCAGGCTCTCGATAAGCTAAAAGGCGGCGGCTACGACCTTGTGTTGTCAGACTGGAATATGCCGAATATGGAGGGCATAGAACTCCTCAGAAATATGAGAAAGGATCCGGTGTTGAAAGACATACCCTTCCTTATGGTAACTGCCGAAGCTGGAAAGGACAAGATCATAAAAGCAATCAGGTCAGGCGTCAATTATTACATAGTAAAACCTTTTACATCCGAAGCACTGAATGAGACGCTTATAAAGATGTCGGAAAAACATTCGTCTTTAAGACCAAAGCATTAGACTTTCTGTGCCTTCGGCCTCTTGTTTGCCTCTAATACCTTTTTCCTCAATCTTATGGACTGAGGTGTCACTTCCACAAGCTCATCTTCTTTTATAAACTCTATAGCCTGCTCAAGATTTAATATCTTAGGAGGTATCAATTGTATGGTGTCATCGGCGCTTGAAGCACGCATATTTGTAAGCTTCTTCTCTTTTGTGACATTAACATCCAGATCATTGTCCCTCGAATTCTCTCCAATTATCATACCTTCATAAACAGGTGTATTTTCCTTTATGAATAATGTTCCTCTCGGCTGAAGGTGGAAAAGGGCGTATGTGGTCGATTTCCCGGGTCTGTCTGCAACAAGTGCTCCTGTCTGCCGCTTTGACATATGGCCGTGCCACGGCTCGTATCCGTCAAAAAGGTGATTTAAAAGCCCTGTGCCTTTTGTGTCTGTCAGGAATTGCGACCTGAAGCCGATTAATCCCCTCGACGGAATCCTGAATTCAAGCCTTACTCTGCCATGTCCCCCACTACGATGATCACTCTGCATCTTCTGCATCCTGCCCTTTCTCATGCCAACCTGTTGTGTTACTACACCGACAAATTCTTCAGGCACATCTATAACAAGGAGTTCCATCGGTTCATGCAGTGCTCCATTAATTTCCTTTGTTATGGTCTCAGGCATCGAAACAGAGAGCTCGTATCCCTCTCTTCTCATCATTTCTATTAGGATTGCAAGCTGCAATTCCCCGCGTCCCATTACTCTGAATGAATCTGTATTTCCAAAATCCACTTTTATCGATACGTTGTAAAGCAGTTCTTTCTCAAGCCTCTCTCTGAGATTTCTTGAGGTTACGAATTTGCCTTCTTTCCCGGCAAATGGAGATGTGTTGGCGGAAAATACCATTGATATGGTCGGCTCGTCCACTTTTATTCTCGGCAATGGCGTCGGCTTTTCCACATCTGTGATTGTATCTCCTATATTTATGCCTTCTATTCCTGCGAGGGCGACAATGTCTCCGACAGACGCCTCTCTTGACTCCATTCTCTCAAGTCCCTGAAATGTGTAGATGGATGTTATTTTTGTCTTTACTGCATCGCCATTGCCGTTAATCATGGCCACATGGTCTCCGATTTTTACTGCCCCTGAAAATATCCTTCCGATTGCTAGCCTTCCGACATAATCGTTGTAGTCTATATTTGTGACGAGCAGTTGCAAAATCCCGTCTTTATTGCCTTCTGGCGCATGGGTTGCTTTGAGTATAAGTTCGTATAAAGGCTGGAGATTTTCCGATTCATCATTTAGATTCAGCTTTGCAATTCCTCTTTTGGCATTTGTATAAACGATGGGGAATTCAAGTTGCTCTTCTGTTGCATCGAGGTCGATGAAGAGGTCATAGACTTCGTTTAAAACTGCTTGTATCCTTGCATCAGGTCTGTCGATTTTGTTAATTACCAGGATTGGCGGTAATTTTAATTCCAGCGCTTTTTTAAGTACAAACCTTGTCTGTGGCAAAGGGCCTTCGGATGCATCAACGAGCAAAAGCACGCCGTCAACCATCTTCAAAGTCCTTTCCACCTCGCCGCCGAAGTCTGCATGGCCTGGTGTATCGACTATGTTTATCTTTACGCCGTTGTATTCAACTGCCGTATTTTTTGCCATTATGGTAATTCCGCGCTCACGCTCAAGGTCTATGTTGTCCATGACCCTTTCCTGAACCCTTTCATTGGAGCGGAATATTCCAGCCTGTTTCAGCATTCCGTCAACAAGGGTTGTCTTGCCGTGGTCGACATGGGCGATAATGGCTATGTTTCTTAAATCATCTCTCTTCATAAAACCTCACTTTTAGTTGTTTGGTAAACGCAGGTGTGCATACGGTAAAAAGCTTTACAGATGCATGATTTTAACTGCAGACTGTTTATTTTAACCTATTTACATCCCTAAATACCATCTCAGTATCTTGCCACCGTAAAAGAGCGTTATGACTGCCCCAAACGCAAGAAAAGGCCCGAAGGGTATCTTTGTTTTTCTTCCCATTCCTTTAAAAACCATTAAAAATATTCCTGCCATTGAACCTGCAAGACTTCCTATGAATGTTGTTAGAAAGACAGCCTTCCATCCCATGAATGCGCCGACCATCGCCATCATTTTTATGTCTCCGCCTCCCATGCCTCCCCTGCTTAAAATGGCGATGAGATAGAAAAGTCCGCCTCCAAGGAATAATCCGGCAATAGAATTTTTGAAGCCAACAATCCCCTCTACGCCACCCCTTATTAAGGGGGGGATTGGGGGGGTATAATGAAAAGGGTCTGGAAGCAGAAAAGAAGCTGATGCAAGTCCGATAATAATCCCCGGCAGCGTAATAGCATCTGGTATTATCTGAGAATCAAAATCAATGAATGTTATCACAACCATTGCTGACACAAAGGCAAAAACAAATGGCAGATGCCATCCAAAACCAAAAAACGTAAAAACGGACCAGTATAGAATGCCGTTTAAAAGTTCCGCTGCGGGATAGCGTATGGAAATCCTTTCACCGCACTTCCTGCATTTGCCTTTCAAAAAAATATAACTGAGTATTGGTATATTGTCCCAAGGCTTAACAGGTGTAGTGCATGAAGGGCATGCTGATGAAGGTCTTATAATGGACATATTCCTCGGAAGTCTGTAAATGCAGACATTGAGAAAAGAGCCGACTATGAGGCCGAAGATAAACGATAATGGTTCAATATAGGTCATGCGACTATCTTGCTTATCTCCGACGCCCTTTCAACCGTCTCCTTTATTTCAGGTTCGAGGGACTCTAATTCCTTAATTGTGTTCATGACTTCTTTATTCGCATAAATATTTTTCTCTTTCCCCCTCATCGCATAAACCTCTTCGCCGATTTTTTTCATAAGCTCATTCCTGCGTTTTTTCAGTTCCTCTGATCTGTAAAGCAGCTTGAATACAGTAATCTCTATTCTTAACCTTTCAGAAAGGAGCGATGCAAACCATTTAATTTTTTCTATTCCTTCATCAAAATCTTTTTTTATCCTGCTGAACATATGTCCTCCTAACCCGTAACGAGTAATCCGTAATGAGTAATGAGCAAAAATAAGAAACCAAAAGTAATTTTTACCCGTTACGCATCACGCATCACGTCTTTATGCTGTTTTAAACAACTCCAGCCTTTTCCCCCAGAAGTCCTCTATGGATTTTCTGAGCTGCGGATAGCCTCTCAGCGCTGAATCGCTCTCTATCAGAGCGAATGCCTCCTTACGGGCTGTTTCCAGTATTTTAGCATCTCTCAAGAGATTTGCAACCTTTAAATCCGGCATTCCTGACTGTTTGGTGCCGAAAAATTCTCCCGGGCCGCGTATATTCATGTCCTCTTCCGCTATCCTGAAGCCGTCTGTGGTCTTGACCATTACCTCAAGTCTTTTCCTTGCATCTTCGCTTCCGCCGTAACTCAGTAAAACGCAGTATGATTGACTGCTTCCCCTTCCGACCCTTCCCCTCAACTGGTGCAGTTGTGCAAGTCCGAATCTCTCTGCATGTATTATAACCATTAATGTCGCATTCGGCACGTCTACTCCGACCTCTATTACTGTCGTAGAGACGAGGATATGGATATTGCCGCTTTTGAATTCCTTCATCGCTTCTTCGCGCTCAACCGGTTTCATTCTGCCGTGAATCAATCCTACTTTAAGGTGGGAGAACATCTTCCGGAGCCCCTCTGCGCCTGTTATTGCCGATTTGAGGTCTGTCTTTTCCGATTCCTCGATTACAGGATAGACCACATATACCTGCCTCCCCTTTTTTGTCTCTTCGGATATCAAAGCATAGATTTGATTTTTGTTTTTCTCATGGAAGAGTTTTGTGATAATCGGGCTCCTGTTCGGGGGAAGCTCGTCAATGACGGAGTAATCGAGGTCTCCGTAAAGAGTCAGGGCGAGCGTTCTTGGAATGGGCGTTGCAGTCATGATTAATGTGTCGGGGTTTGTTCCTTTTTTCCTCAGAGTAGCCCTTTGCATTACGCCGAACCTATGCTGCTCATCTATGACGATAAGCCCTAATTCCTTGAACGATACCCCTTCCTGAATCAACGCATGGGTGCCGATAACAATATCGGTATCTCCTGATGAGGTGGTTTCGACCTCTTTATTTTTCTTGCTCCCGGTGAGCAGATGGATTTTCAGTCCCAGGTCTTCGACGAGCCTGTGGATGTTGATGCAATGCTGCTCAGCTAATATCTCCGTCGGAGCCATGAGAGCTGCCTGATAACCGCACTCCACAGCAGTTAGCATGGACATAAGAGCGACTATGGTTTTTCCTGACCCCACATCTCCCTGTATAAGCCTGTTCATCGGGACAGGAGACTGCATATCTTTCAGTATGTCTTTGAATACCTTTTCCTGTGCGCCGGTAAGCTTGAATGGGAGTTTGTCGAGCAGTCTGTTTACAAGCCTTCCGTCAGGCGAAAATGCAATGCCTTTTTCGAGTACCTCTCCTTTTTTTATGGATGCAAGCCCCAGTTGAAGGGTAAAGAGTTCATCAAAGGCCAATCTTTGATGATAAGGGCTTGCGCCTCGATTTAAGTCTCCTAAAGAGGATTTCACATCAGGAAAATGGACATTCGACAAGCTTTCCCGAAGGGACGGCAGATTATATGCTTTTATGATTTCATGAGGCATAGGGTCTTGTAAGCCTGAAACAGAATGATTCATGACAGAATACATGATGCTTCTTATCTGCTTCTGGCTCAGCCCTTCTGTTAAACGGTAAATAGGCGCTATCCTTCCTGTATGTATTTGTACAGAGTTTGGCTGCGGCTCGTCATTATCAATTTCATCCAGCATCTCGTATTCGGGATTGATGATTTCAAAGCCTGTTCCCCAATAGTTGTATTTTACCGTGCCGTACAATACCACTTCCTGTCCCGGCTTGAATAGTTTTTTGAGATATAACTGATTAAACCACTTTCCTCTGATGATTCCGCTTCCGTCGGAAATGATAAGCTCAAATATCTTCAGCTTCGGCCTTCTTGGATTTGGTGTAATGACATCTGCCTTTAATATCTTTCCTGTAACTGCATTCAACTCTTCAGGTCTGAGGTGGGCTATCTTTTTTGTAGAGCTTCTGTCTTCGTATCTGTAGGGAAGATAAAAAAGGGCGTCCCTTATTGTCTTTATTCCAAGACGGGCAAGTAATCTTGCCCTCTGCGGCCCGACGCCCTTTATATACTGGACGGGAGATGATAAATCTTTTTCCATCACTCCATCTGTTTCTCTTTTCTTAGCGCCTCATCAAGGGATTTGTCCGCTTCTTCCATTTTAAGTTTTGAATACTCGGATTCGCTTAGTATTTCTATCTCCCAGCCGGTCAGTTTTGCCGCAAGCTTTATGTTCTGTCCGCGTTTTCCGATTGCAAGGGACAACTGCTGGTCGTCTGCTATTACCATTGCGGTCTTTTCTTCTTCGTTTATGCCGACCCTGTCTACAGTCGCCGGAGTTAAAGCCCTTGCGACAAATATGCGCGGGTCATCGCTCCACGGTATTATGTCTATCCTTTCCCCGCGGAGTTCCCTGACTATGGACTGCACCCGCGTCCCTTTCATGCCCACACACGCACCGACCGCGTCTATGGAAGTGTCCTTGGAGTATACCGCTATCTTTGTCCTTTCACCCGGCTCTCTCGCAATCCCTTTTATAATAACGACGCCGTCGTGTATCTCGGGGACTTCCATTTTGAAAAGGGCTGCGACGAAGTTAGGGTCTGTCCTCAACAGCATTATCACAGGTCCTTTTGATGTAAGCTTTACCTCGGAAAGGTACGCCTTTACAATGTCTCCCCTTTTGAGGTTTTCATTCGGCAGCGTACCTTTCTGCGGAAGACATGCCTCTGTCTTTGCGAGGCCTATGTAGTAATTGCCTTTTTCTTTTCTCAGCACAGTGCCGCTGATTATCTGGCCGACCTTGTCTTTGTATTCATCGTATATAATGTCCCTTTCCGCCTCTTTTACTTTCTGGAATATGACCTGTTTTGCCGTCTGTGCCGCAATCCTGCCGAAATCATGTAGAGGTATCGGTATTTCAACAGTGTCGCCGACTGCTTTATCAGGAAAGAGTTCCTTGGCTTTATCCAATGAAATTTCTTCATACTTGTTTTCGATCTTTTTTACGACCTGCTTGATCTCAAACACCTGTATGTTGCAGGTCTTCGGCTCTATACGCAGATCGATATTGGTTCTGTCTCCGAACTTTTTGCGGACAGCGGAAAGGAGGGCAGCCTCAAGCACCTTTAAAAGCGCATCCCGGGAGATGCCTTTTTCCCTGCTGATTTGGTCTATTACAAAACATAATTCCTTTGACATAGCCCTTACCTCTCTTAAAATTCTATTTCGAGCCTCGCCTTTGATATTTTATCCATAGGGATAAAAATATCTTTGCCTTCGCCTTTCTTGCCGAGCTTTAGTCTTATCCAGCCTTCTCCTGCGTCGATAATCCTGCCTATAAAGAATGTCTGGTTGTCTATCTTATCGGTCGTGATAACCCGAGCAAGCTTTTCTATGTTTCTTTCAAAGTCTGTCTGCTTTACAAGAGGCCTGTCAAGACCCGGAGACGAAACTTCCAGAACATAAGGCCACTTTATAGGGTCCTCCACGTCCAAAATCGCTTCAAGGCATCTGCTCATTTTTTCGCAGTCTCCGATTGTCACGCCGCCGTCTTTGTCAACGACTACCTTCAGCAGCGTCCTTTTGCCGCTGCCGAGAATATCGACGCTGATGAGTTCCAGTCCTTCATCCTCAGCCGCCTGCGAAGCAAGTTCATATACTTTTTGTTTTGTTGCGTTCGTTTCCATTGCCACTAAAACAAAAGAGTGGGGGAGACCCACTCTTTTCACTGTAAAATAATTAAAAAGATGTTTAAATATAACAGCTTTTGCCTGAAAAAAGCAACACCATGAAGGTATTTTAAGCCCTCATGGTGTTTTTTATCAGCACTACTTCTTTGGAGCTTCTGGCGCTGGAGCAGGAGCTGGCGCTGGAGCAGGAGCTTCTGCCGGTGCAGGAGCCGGTGCAGGAGCCGGTGCAGGAGCCTTTGGCTCTTCTGCCTTCTTGCAGCCGACTGCAAAGGTAAATGCTATTAAGAGCATAACGGAAAGTATAAGAGCTAATACCTTCTTCATTCTTTTAGTCACCTCCTTCCAAAAATTTTTTTGCCCAAAAATTGGGGGTAATTCTTACCAAATCAATTATGAACATATATGCTATTTCTTGTCAAGCGATAAATTGACTTCTATATTTTTAGCGAGTCCCTCAACGAGAAATATTATTGATTCTGCATCAAGAAACCTGTCTGCCGTAGAATCAAAGATTATTTTCAGCTTCGACTCGAACTCTTCTTCATTAGGCCAGTAGAGAATTACAACCGGTATCTTGGGAAGAAGGTAAAGATGCCATGCATTTTCTGTAGGAAAGCCTTCGCGTTTTTCTGCCCCAAGTCTGCTTAATATCATCTTCGTTTTGTTAAAATCTTTTTCGAGGAGTTCCTTCAGAGGTTCTTCGCAGTCCCTCAGAAGTGAAGATGCCTTTACCATGCCGCCTCTGAGCTTGCTGTATGAGACCCATTTGCCTGACAATTCTCCTTTTCCGGAGGTTCTTATATAATGCAGGAGAAGTATTTTTATCCACGGTGTCATGTGTCCGTGGGTTGTTATTTCTCCGTCAGGAGATATGATGAAGTCTCTTCCCATGCATTTTATGGCGAGGCTGTTGTCTCTCAGTTCCGCGCCGATGTCTTCTGAAATGTCGGCAAAATTGATTTTTTTGACCTCTTCTCTCAGTCTTGCTATGAGTTCTTCTCTCCAATCCGATTGTGTCAAGGAGTTTTTTAATGTTTCTGTATCTTCAGGCGTTAAATAAGGACATTTGGATAGGTCTGCCTCTCCTCTTATGACTGCAAGAGCAAATGGCATGCATGTCTTCTGCCTGCATTTGCCGCAGTTTTTCTTAGGGAGTTTTTTATAGAGTTCGATAGGGTTCACTATTTCCGCATTATGCCGAGCTTTAGGCCGATGACAGGGAATAGAAGCAGTATAATCAATGCCTGTATCGTCGAGACCAGAGTTCCGCTTAGTGCCTTGCCGATAACTATCGAAAATCTCGACACCGGAGCAACCAGCATCTCTTTCATGAACCCGAATTCCTTGTCCCATATTATGGATATATTATCAACGGCTGTGATATTGTCGAATTTTTTAGTCAGGCTTTCTACAGTAATTATAGGCATTTGAATTACATTTTAGCATTTTGCAACATACAAAATCCTCCGCGGCAGAAATGCTTTCGATGATGAAAGAGTATACGGCTCGTGACGGCGGCATGAATAAAAAAGCAGCTATAACCCAACGGGTAGGACAGGCGTCTCGCCTGTCATTAGTATTATTTTAGATACAAAATCGCTCAATTTAAGTGATACTATATTTATAGGAGGTTGGTTATGAAATATAAGGTAAATCTTCAGAAGACAGAAGAAGGTTATTCTGTTTGGGTTTCTGGTCTTCCTGGCTGCTGGTCGCAAGGCCAGACAGAGGCAGAGGCGTTAGAAAATATTAAATATGCCATACAGGCATATTTAGAAACTGTGGAGGAATTAACAAAGGATAAAGAATCTCGCTTTATAAGCAGTAAAATATGAAAGAATGTAATCCTGAAAAAATCTGAGAGGTTAGTTATCCTACTAGTCGAACTTTTCCTTCTGTTATTATCGCAAGTTTGCTTCTCATATCTATTTTTTGAATTTCTGCTGTGCGAAGGAAATTTATAAGGTACTTTACAATCATAGGAGGCTTTTTAGTTCTCAATCGCAAAATTATTGAACTTGCGCCAAAGTTGCGATAAAGCTCTCCGAAATCAAGGTCATAAGTGACAATAATTCTTTCCTCCCGCAAAGCTATTTCAACGACTTTTTTATCATCATATCCTTTGCAGCATTCAGATATGCTTTTTACATCATAATTGAGTGCTTTTAGATCGGCTGTTATTTCAGGCGAGATGTTTTCATCTATCAACAGTTTCAAGCTCTATCTCCGATATGTGTTTTGCTGTATCGGATGCAAAACGTATAGCTGCTTTTATATCTTCTTCCGTGAGATCAGGATAGGCTTTAATTATTTCCTGAATGGTTTCTCCTTCGGCAAGCAAATCCAGAACTACATAAAGAGGTATGCGCGTGCCTTTAAAAACAGGCTTTCCAAGAAGGATTTTGGGATTGATCTCAATTTTTTTATGATAGTCTTCCATTTAAGACCTCCGCATATGTTTCTATTAGCATTATAGCATAATAATTTTAATACCACTCCGCCTTATTCTTCGGCACATGCCAGTGTATGAAGTCGTACCAGATGCCTAACGGCGCTTTCTCTACGCCTTTGAATCTCTTATGAAGCACCGGAAGCGCATCGGGAACGTATAAAAATGTTGTAGGCTGCTCTTCTGCAAGAATATCATGAATTTTGTAGTAGATTTTTTTTCTTTTTCCCATATCAAAGGTCTGTCTACCTTGTATGAGCAACCTGTCAACTTCCACATTCTTGTATGAGATGAAATTAAATTCCCCTTCCTTTGTTTTTGATGAATGCCATATGTCGTAAATATCGGGGTCTCTTGACAGACCCCATCCCATAATGACCGCCTCAAATCTCTTTTTGTGTATAAACTCATGCAGCATTGCCTGCCACTCCAGGACTTTTATGTTCATATCGATTCCGAGTTTTTTCAACTGCTCTTTTATTATCTGTGCGGTCTTGAGCCTTGCCTCATTCCCTTGATTCACAAGAACGGTAAATGAAAAAGTCTTTCCATTTTTTTGCAGCAGATCTTCGGAATTTTTTTTCCATCCGGCTTCTGAAAGCAGTTGTATTGCTTTTTCAGGGTTATATTCGTAGTCTTTTGCCTCCGGGTTATATGCCCATGATTCAGGAGGGAACGGTCCAGTGCATGGGGTGCCAAAACCTAAAAGAACTCCGGCTATTATTTCCTTCTTGTTGACGGCATAGGTGATAGCCTGTCTTACACGCTTGTCTGAAAATAACGGATTTAGAAGATTGTAACCGAGGTATGTATAACCAAATGATGGATATCTGAACTTCTGAAAGTATTTATTAAAGAAATCGGTGTTTGCCTGCAGTTTGTACTGCGGCGGCGTCAGTCCCATGAAGTCGATACCTCCGAATTTAAGCTCTAAAAACATCGTGGCTGTATCCGGTATTATCCTTGCTATGAACTTGTCGATATTCGGCCTTTTTTCGAAATAATCATCAAATGCCTCAAGTACTATCTTCTGGCCTGTGACCCATTCCTTAAGTTTATAAGGCCCTGTACCTATGGGGTTACGATTTATTTCTGGAGATGTGATGTCCTTTCCTTCAATATAATGTTTCGGGATAATTCCCATTCCCCATGATTCCAGTGCGGGTGCATAAGGCTCTTTGTAAGTAATCCTTACAGTGTATTTGTCCAGCGCCTCGACTTTTTCCACAGGCCCATAAATACTGCTGTAAGGCGTCGGTATATTTGGATTGGTAACTGTCCGGTATGTAAAAAGCACATCGTCGGATGTGAATTCCGTCCCATCATGCCATTTAACGCCTTCTCTCAAATGGAAAGTTATTTTGAGACCGTCGGGGCTTATATCCCACGATTCTGCAAGGTCTCCTATTATCCTTATGTTTTTGTCGTATTTTGTGAGACCGTTGAAGATGTAGCCGCTTATCTCGCCGGATGCGCTGTCCGAAGCAAGAAGCGGAAGGAGTCTTTTTGCATCGGACAGAAAGCCGATGGTAATGGTATTGGGATGCTTTATCTCAGGCTCTCTGGAGCATCCGGATAAGAAAGTGATCAGTGTCAGTGACAGTGTCAGTAAAAAACAATTAATAAGGCTATTTTTCTTTTTTCCAATAAGAATCACTGCTTTTCTGTTTTCTGACACTAATCACTAACACTTTTATTTGCTAATTGGCTGTTGCGGTATCTGCTGTATCGGCTGTTGAGGCAATTGTTGCGGTAGTGCCTTTTTCTGGTCAACCGGCGCAGTCTGTTTTATCACAGAGGCGGTTTTTGTTGTTACTATTGTCAATGTAAGAGATGTGAGCATGAATACAACGGCAGCAACAGTTGTTATTTTGTTTAAAAAGGTTGCCGCTCCTCTGCTTCCGAAAAGGGTCTGGCTCGAGCCGCCGAATGCTGCGCCCATTTCAGCGCCCTTTCCGCCCTGTAATAGAACTATGGCAATCAGAAATAGCGATGCCAGTATATGTATTATTATTATAAAAGTTGCCATTATTGACTACCTCCCCTGATTTTTTCTTTTGTATTTTACAATCTTTGCAAAACTGTCTGCTTTTAAGCTTGCGCCGCCAACAAGGGCTCCGTCCACATCTTCGCGTGACATTAAGTCGTCTATGTTTTCTGGCGTTACGCTTCCGCCGTAGAGTATCCTGATTTCTTTTGCCTTGCCGCCGTAAAGCGAAGCAAGCCTTTCACGGATATATTTGTGAACCTCCTGCGCCTGCTCAGGCGTTGCTGTCTTTCCTGTTCCTATTGCCCATATCGGCTCATAGGCTACCACAATACCGTCGGAAGACACATCCTTCAATCCTTCCTGCAACTCTCTTTTTAATATATCGGATGTCTTTTCCTCCTCTCTCTCTTGCAGGGATTCTCCAATGCAGAAAATGACATCTAAGTTATGTTTTCTCGCAGCCTTAATTTTTTTATTCACGATTTCGTCTGTATCGTTGAAATACTGCCGCCTTTCTGAATGGCCGATTATCGCATATTTGCAGCCGATATCCGTTAGCATTAAAGGCGATACCTCGCCTGTGTATGCGCCCTTGTCTTCGTAAAATATATTCTGTGCGCTAAGCTGGATATTGGTATTTTTTAAAAACGGTAATGCCGCATAGAGCGCTGTGAATGGTGGTGCGATGACAATGTCGACATCCTGCGCATCTTTAACGAGGGGAATGAACTCTTTTAGGAAAGACTCGGTTTCGCCGATAGTCTTATTCATCTTCCAGTTTGCTGCTATAAACGGCCTTCTCATAACTATATAATTTAGTTTATAGCGCCGCATTATGTCAAGCGAAAGCCGCTCGAAGCCAATCCTATCGCTTTCCTCATGGTAGTGTAGTGGAGTTTTCGCACTTTGTGTTTGTATACTATATGCATGAATACGGAGCAGTTAGTCCTGCCGCTGACAAGGGATGAAAACTACTTGAAGGCATATTTCGAGAAATCAATAAGCAAAGTCATTTCTTTAAAAATTACTGATAACTCAACCAGTATGCTCTCTGTGAAGACTGGGAGAAGTAATGTCTCGGTAAGGCTCCACAGAATTTTTCTTAATGCCGGAGATGCTGTCATCAAAGAAATAGCGCTGCTCATAAAAAACAGGAAAATAAAGACGCCGCTAATCAAGGATTTCATAAAACAGAACAGAGATTTTCTGAAAGAGAGACCTCCTAAAAAGCTGAATATGAAGACTCAGGGGAAATTCTATAACCTCCTTGATATTTATGGGTCCATAAATAAAGAGTATTTTAAAGGCATGGTTTCGGCAACAATCACATGGGGCGCAAAGAGTCCGAGATATGCGGTGAGAAAGAGAACGCTAGGAAGCTACAGCAGCCATACAAACACGATAAGGATTAATCCCATACTCGATAAAAAAACGGTTCCCCGTTATTTTGTGGAATTCATTGTTTACCACGAGATGCTTCATGCCGATATGGGCGTAGAAAGCAAAAACGGCAGGAGATCGGTGCATTCAAAAGAGTTCAAAAGGCGTGAAAGATTGTTAAGAGATTACGAAAGGGCTGTGGCATGGGAAAAGGGGAGAGAAGACTTAAGAGACGCGAAGCTCTATATTGAAGGATTTATTCCTGTATCTGTGTCCCTTGCAAAGCCCGGATTTAGATACTTCCTGCTTAGGGCTAAAGGCGATTCTATGAACAAAGCTAAAATCAATGATGGCGATTTGATACTTGTTCGCCGGCAGTCATCGGCACAAAATGGCGATATAGTTGTAGCGCTGATTGACAATGAGGCGACAGTGAAAGAGTTTCAGCATAATAAAAATTGTGTTGTTTTAATGCCGAGATCAAATAATAAAAAACATAAGCCGATTATCTTGACTGAAAATTTTCAGGTTCAAGGAGTGGCTGTAACAACAATCCCAAATTTGGAGGTTTGAAAATGGCAAAGAATGCACCTAAATCTTTGCGCATAAAAATCTTAGTTTGAATTATGGTATTCTTTGTGGTATTCTTAATTATAGAAAATAGTATTTCATGGAGGGTATAAATGCCGGTTGCAAAACTTGGGATAAGCTTTCCTGTAG
>CAMTVO010000046.1:0-16895 GCA_947085205.1 uncultured Nitrospiraceae bacterium | reverse complement strand
CGTCTAATAGATATAGTTAAGAGCAGGCTTCCGTGGCTTTTGCTCTGTCTTCTCGGTGGGCTAATCTCAAGCATTGTAGTTGGACACTTTGAAAAGACTCTCACTACTCTGGTCGTGCTTGCAGCGTTTGTCCCTGTAATAATGGGGATGGCAGGCAATGCAGGGCTGCAGGTTTCCACAACCATGGTCCGTAACATAGGGCTTAATTCAATTAATAATTACTGGAGGTATGTGGGAAAGGAACTGCTTGCCGGACTGATGATCGCAGGCATAACAGGGATTGCTATTGCAGCAGCAGCAAGCGCCCTCAAAGGGATGCCGATGCTCGGCGTGGTTGTCGGGGTTTCAATGTTTTTCGCAATCAGCAGTTCCACAATCCTCGCAATACTGACGCCAACGATAGCAGACAAAGTCGGGATTGACCCTGCGATTACCGCAGGCCCCTTTGTAACAGTGTTCAATGATATACTCGGATTAACAATATATTTTACAGTGGCAAGTATATTTATGAGATACCTGATATGAGGAGAGCCATATAATTAAAGCAATAGAGTGGAAAGATGAGAAGTTTAGAGTTTGGTTTTCGGCTATTTTTAAAAAGGTGTGATGAAAGAATTATCTGATAGTCATATTGATAAGGTCATAAGCTATTTAGAAAAGGGCAAGCCATTGCCTGAGCATTACAAAGATGCTCTTATAAGCGACCTCAGAAAGCTCAAACATTCCCTCCTTTTTGATACAAAGAAAGAATATGAACTGATTTATGCCGATAAAGAGCGTGAAGAAGATATTCTTGCCGACACTATGGCTGTGCCATTGCAAAAGGTCAAGACTTTTCGTAATGGAATAATTCCCTCTCCCCTTGCGGGAGAGGGCAAGGGTGAGGGGGATTTCTGGACGAACATGCTCATCTTTGGTGACAACCTTCAGGTGTTGAAGGAACTCTTACGGATGAAAGAAAAAGGCAAACTCAAAAATGCTGATGGCACGCCAGGGGTAAGGCTAATTTATATTGACCCGCCCTTTGCAACAAAGCAGGAGTTCAGAGGAAGTCAAGACCAAAAGGCTTATCAGGACAAGATTGCAGGAGCAAGGTTTCTGGAGTTTTTAAGAAAGAGATTAGTTTTCCTTCGGGAGTTGTTGAGTGAGGATGGAAGTATTTATGTGCATTTGGATTGGAAGAAGGCACATTATGTGAAGGTGCTGATGGATGAGGTATTCGGGGAGACAAAATTTAGAAATGACCTTATTTGGAAATACTTTGGGCCAACAAGCACAGAAAAAAACTTTCCGAGAAAACACGATATTCTTTTCTTTTATACAAAATCAGATAATTATAATTTCAATGAAGAAGCAACACTTATCCAATATGATGATAAGGCAATACGTCGCTATGACAAAATGGATAAGGAAGGGAGGCGATATAAACTTTATTACGATAATGATGGAACGGTTAGAAAGGCATATATGAAAGAGGGAAAGCCCACGGAAATTTTTGAGATTCCTTTTGTTCAAGGTACCGCAGAGGAACGAATCGGTTATCCAACCCAAAAACCAGAAGCGCTTTTAAGTCGCATAATCAAAGCCTCCTCCAATCAAGGTGATATAGTGATGGACTGTTTTGCTGGCTCAGGAACTACTCTTGCCGTTGCTGAAAAACTTGGCAGGCGGTGGATTGGTGTGGATTGTGGAAAGCTGGCAATCTATACGATGCAAAAACGGCTATTGAACATTGCAGAGAGCAAGGATTTGGAAAATCCAAAGAAGAAATACGGCAAGCCTCCCAAGCCCTTCACCCTCTACAATGCCGGTCTTTATGACTACAAGATGATTAAAGAACTTCATTGGGAGCAGTATCGAGACTTTGCTTTGAAGCTCTTTCAGTGCCGAGATGAGAAATATGAGATTTCAAGAATTGAATTGGACGGTTATCTCGGAGCAGACAGCGTTATGGTTTTCAATTATCAGAAATATTCTGATGCTATGATGGACAGGGGTTTTATTGATGATTTACATAAACATCTTGGGGATAAGATTGGAAGAAGATTTTTTATCATAGCTCCTGCTGCTTCTGTTCAATTCCTTGAGGATTACATTGGGAAAGGCAAGGCAAAATACTTTATCCTTCGTATTCCTTATTCCATTATAGAAGAAATCCACAATCGAGGTTTTACAAAAATCAAGCAACCTGTGAGTGAGATGGATGTTAACGATACTGTTGATGCTGTAGGCTTTGATTTTATACAAGTGCCAAAGGTTGAGTGCAAGTATTATTTAGAAAGCCCTAAAAATCCTGACCTTCTTAACCAGAAGACAAAAGAATGTGTAATTAAAATTGAGAAGTTTGAAAGCAAAGTCATTTCCCGCAAGCCGGTTGAGTTTGCCAATCTTGAAACCCTCTCTATGGTAATGATTGATTATGATTTTAATGGAGAGGTCTTTGATTTAGATGAGGTCTTCTATGCCGAAGATTTAAAGAAGAATGGCTATGAAGTGAGATTTCCAGATGATAAGGTCAAAGCGCAGATCATGGTGATTTACATAGATATATTTGGAAACGAGAAGCGGGAAGTGAAGACATTAAAGGACTTTAAAACAAAATGAGCCATGATATTTTTGGTAATGTAAATTTGCCGAAAGAGATTAGATGTTTTGTTTACCATGATGAACGGGAAATTCCAAAGAGATGGCTATATCATGGTTTCTTATTCGTTCCTATTGGGTTTAAAAAACAACTAATAGACACACTTGAGAAGGAAAGGGCAGCGAGCACATGGGAAAAAGAGATACGCTTTTCTAATTTAAAAGATACACGAACTATGAATGACCTCGCTATAAGATGGGCTAATCTATTTTGTAACTCTTTACATAACAGTACCTACTTTTACCTTTTAGGTGTGAATTATACCAACCTTGCAAAAGACCTTTGGAATACAAAAACAAAGGATTTTAAGATTTACAATCGCTTTTTTCAAATAGGATTATATGGGGCAATCAAATGGTTTTTTCTAAATCAAAATGCTGGCTTTAAAAAAGTTGTGATACAAAATATCTTTTCTGATACAAAAAGTAGAACCCCACAAGATAAATTCCACTCACAGCCCATTGCAGAAATAAATTTCAAAGCAGTTATACAAGGTGAACCCATTGCTTTTACTTTCAAGAGCTTAGAAATTACAGAAGTGGACTCTAATCACGATGACGAAGCAAAGTATAAGGACGAAAGCCACATAATACAATATGTTGACCTGACTATCGGTGGTATCAGCCAAGTGTTAGATAATACCTCAAATCATGAGGGAAAGTGTAAAGTTGCTGAGATACTTGTTAATGCCGACCTTCCTAAAGTAATTATGGGTGGTAGGAAATTTAAGAGCATTTATTATAAAAAATATGCCGCTTCTTTTTTTCCTAAAAACAAATTAGCCAAAAAAGAAATCATAAATAAAAGTATTTTTACACAAAAGAATCAATTTTATGATGAACGAATACTAACTTTCTGTAATAAAGACCAACTGAATTTCTTAGAGAGTTGTTAGTTATGCTTGACCGCCAGACTTTTCAAAATAAAGACTTAGTCCTCAAAGTATCCCCTAATTACAATCCTAACAAATTTGAGCCAAACAAATACGAGCCTTTTCTGGATGCCCTCTGCGGTGACAGGGAATATCAGAAAGAGGCAATCAGAGAGACACTGCGATACTTTTTGGGCGGTGAATACAAAAACCTCAAAGACTTGGCAGAGGAAAATTATCACAGGAATCCAAAACTTCAGGAAAAATATTCATCTTTTGATGACTTTGTAAGTTACCTGCAATTGCCAGATAAACTTTCCTGTTCTCTTGAGCATGCAACAGCTACTGGAAAAAGTTATGTAATGTATGGCATCGCACGCATCATGCTTGCTGAAGGAGCGATTAATAGAGTTTTAGTTCTTTGCCCTTCAAATACTATTGAAACAGGTTTAACAGAAAAGTTTCGAGGTCTTTCTTCTGACAGAACACTAAAAGACCTCCTGCCATCTGATTCTAAGATAATCAATCCTCGCATTATCAATGCATCAAATACTATTCAAAAGGAAGATATTTGCATTGAAAACATCCATGCCACTTACATTAATACTAAATCCGCTATTGAAGACAGCCTTGCGGGAAAAGGCGAACAGACACTGGTATTAAACGATGAAGCCCATCATTTGATGAGTCCATCTGATACAGCGCTTAAAAAATGGAAGGAGTTCTTGCTTGACCCAAAATATGGTTTTAAATATATCGTTAATCTTTCAGGCACCTGTTATATTGGCGATGATTATTTCACCGATGTCATTCATCGCTTTTCTCTGAGGGATTCCATAGAAACAAAATTTGTTAAATCCATCCGTTATGTTGCAGAGGACTCATCAGGAAATGAAAACGAGAAGTTTCAGAAAATTTACGAAAATCATATTGAGAACAAGAAAGTAAAATACCGGAAGGTAAAACCTATCACTATCTTGGTCACAAAAAACATTGCGGCATGCAAACGGCTAACTGATAAACTAATTGCATTTCTTTCCAAAAAGGAAAAAATCAGTAAAGATAAAGCAGCAGAGAAGGTTTTAATTGTTACTTCTGCCAATGAACACAAGAATAATATCCCGATATTACAAAGAGTTGATGACAAGGATAATCCTGTTGAGTGGATTACCTCAGTCAGTATGCTTTCAGAAGGCTGGGATGTTAAAAATGTATTTCAGATTGTCCCACACGAGGAGAGAGCATTTAATTCAAAACTTCTTATTGCGCAGGTTTTGGGAAGGGGTTTAAGGATACCGGAAATATATAAAGGTGAACAGCCGGTTGTTACAGTCTTCAATCACGATAAATGGTCAAATAGTATTAAGCATCTGGTAGATGAGGTTTTGGAAATTGAGAAACGAATATCATCGTATCCAGTAAAAAAGAAAGAGAATTATAACTTTGACCTGTACCAAATTGATTATGAAAAGATAATAGAAGAAAGCAAGGAATATCCGAAAGAAGGTGAATTTGAACTGCTTAAAAAAGGATATATTACTTATTCCAGTCAGGCTGAGATTATCTCGGAAGAGACAGAGTATGAGATGGCGATAACTGGTATAAAAGAGAAAAAAGAATATTTCATTGCACATACAATGTATCCAGTTAAAGAGGTGGCTAACGACATTTTTAATAGACTATATATTTTTGATCAGGATGCAGGGACTAACTATTGCAGGGAATGGCCCAAAGAAAAAATTACCAAGATTATCCTGCGATCTTTACAAGAAGTAAACGATAAGACAGGTATGATTAGTGAAGAAAATAGACAGAAAACATTACAGGCTTTTGGTGTTATTAAAAGGAAAAGTAGCACATTTCCAAGGATAGTGCCAAAATCGAAAGAACCCTATAAAATCAGCACTGAAAATATGAATAAGAACAGTGTAGGTATAAGAGCTTTACGGGGTGATAACACGGTATTTTGGAACGATTACTCCCTCTTATCAGGAGAGGAAGGAGATAGAAAACTCTTGAATGAACTGGTTGAAATGAAAGAGGATGGCGAACTTATTGATATTGTCAAGATCGAGAATCGTTACAACTTCAAAACCCCTCTCAATGTGGTCTTATCATCCTATAAACCTGAAAGAAAATTTATACAGGGCTTGATTAAGGAAGAAAACGCTAAAGCAATTGATACATGGATAAAATCCCTTGATGTAGGTTTTTATAAAATAGATTATTCATGGAGAAAAGGAGAACATCCAAAACAAGGAAGTTTTAACCCTGATTTTTTTATCAAAGTTAAGAATGATATCCTCATAGTAGAAATTAAAGATGACAAGGCACATGAAGGGGTTACGGGGGATGAAAACAGGAAAAAACTTGAGTTTGCAAAAGAACATTTTAACAGGCTTAATAGACTGCAAAAAGAACACAATTATTACTTCAAATTTCTATCCCCAATGAGTTATGATTTGTTTTTTAAGGCCTTAAGGGAAAAGACTTACAGGGATTTCAAATCAGAGCTTGAGGCGAGGTTGGAAGGTTGAAGAAATGATTGAAAAAGGCAGTGAATGAAAAAGAGTACAAAGACCAATAAATACTCCACGCTTGTCACAGACCTTGCATCGCTGATTGATCAGGGACGCAGAACAGCGGTGCGGTATGTGAATACCGCGCTGGTGGCTACTTACTGGCTTGTTGGAAGGAGGGTTGTGGAGTATGAGCAGAAGGGGAAGGAACGGGCAGAGTATGGCGAGGCTTTGCTCAAGCGTCTTTCTGGAGATTTGACTAAACAATTTGGCAAGGGTTGGGGCGAACCTCACTTAAGAGCAATTCGTCAGTTTTATCTGATTTATGGAGATATTGAAAAACGCTACACACTGTGAGAATAAAAAATAGGACAGGTATATTTATTTTGTCTGGCGAGATCAAAAGGGCACATGCATATTACCTGAAGGTGCAGAGGCTCAGATATTGAGATTATGAAAGGGAAAGGTTAAAATTTATAAATAAAGCCGACACTAAGGAGGCTAAAATGAGTGATGTAAAGGCAATGTCTGCATCCGAGATTCTTCAGGTTCTAAACGGACTTAAAGCAGAGGTCAGGCAGAAATACAGGGCTGAGATAAAGGGCATTTTCGGCTCTTATGTAAAAGGCGAGCAAAAAGAAGGGAGCGATATTGATGTATTGGTAGAATTCGATGAGGGAGCCAACCTTTTAGATTTTACAGGACTCTCTTTATTCCTTGAGGAGAAATTGAGTTGCAGTGTTGATGTTGTCCCTGAAAGCGCTCTCAGAATGGAAATTAAAGACAGCATATTAAAAGAGGCGGCATATTTATGAGAGATTATGCCCTTTATCTAAAGGATATTTTAGAGGCAATGCAGGCCATTGAAAAGTTTGTTGAAAACATGGACTTTGAAGACTTTCAGAAAAACGATATGGTATCAAGCGCTGTTATCAGGAAGTTTGAAATCATTGGTGAAGCCGCAAAAGGATTGCCGGAAACGATAAGAAATAAATATCCTCAAGTTCCATGGAAAGAAATGGCAGGCATGAGGGACAGATTAATCCACTTTTACTTCGGTATTAAATATGATCTCGTATGGCATACAATCAAAGATGTTATTCCACAGGTTAAACCGGTTATTCAAGAAATACTGAAGGGTATGGTCAAATAATGTCACTTGCCGTTGATGACCCAATCCTGAAATCACGGCTTAGATACTGGTAATATATAAACAGAGAAATTAAAGGAGGCCAAAGATGAAGGCAATAAAGAAACTTATAGAGGTTGAGAGGGATAAAAGCGTTACCGTTAAACCCCTCCCTTTTAAACCCGGAAGCAAGGTTGAGGTTATCGTGTTTCCAGCCAAAGAGGAAAGAGATATCTTTTCCTATATGGATGAGGTGGCCAAAAGGAAAAAGATTGCACCAATGAGTTTGAAGGAAGTCGAGAAGATAGTGAGTGAGGTCAGAAAGAGCAAGTGAAAGAAACAATTGTATTCGACACAAATGTCCTTATATTGGGATATTTGTGGAAGGGAAAACCCCGTCAAGCATTGCGGATCATAAAGTCTGCCAAGTTAAGGCTGTTGATCTGCAAAGAGACAAAGGATGAACTTGTCAGGGTTTTATCAAAGAAGTTCGGACTCGATGCTGATGAGATATACCATGTCGTTTTAGACCTCGAAAGTTTAGGAAAGAATATTGATGTCTCTTCAAGAGAGCATCCTGTAAATGATGACCCTTCGGACAATGTATTTATAAATCTTGCGATAGACGGAAATGCAAGGCTTATTGTGAGCGGTGATTCCCATCTTCTGAAGCTGAAAACCTACAGTGGAATTGAAATCATCACTGTTGATGAATTTTTAAAGAGATACTCGTAGAAGGAAAGGCTAATGTCCCTTGCCGTTGACAACCCTATCCTGAACTCACGGCTC
Organism: uncultured Nitrospiraceae bacterium; assembly: GCA_947085205.1. GTDB lineage: Bacteria > Nitrospirota > Thermodesulfovibrionia > Thermodesulfovibrionales > Dissulfurispiraceae > CAMTVO01. Next base: position 8,943 of record CAMTVO010000046.1, on the reverse strand, counting down.
GGATGTTGAGGCAAGATTACAGGATAAGGGGAGAGAGATGACGGACACAGGAGAAAAGTTTTGACCGGAAAAATAAAACACAGCAAATATAGCACGCTGTTTAAACGCCTTGCTGAAATTATCCATTCTGCAAGGGCAACTGCTGTTCGGCAGATCAACAAGTCGCAGGTGCTTGCATATTATGAGATTGGCAGAGAGATTGTGGAGTTTGAGCAGAAGGGTAAGGAAAGGGCAGAATATGGAGAGGCGTTACTTAAAAAGATATCGGCTGACTTAACCCCACAATTTGGCAAGGGATTTACAGAGAGAAATCTTTGGCATATGAGGCAGTTCTATATTACTTATAAAGAGATTCTGCACACACCGTGTGCAGAATTGCCAGAAAAAATCCAAAAGAAAATGCACACACTGCGTGCAGAATTGACTCCAATTTCCCAGACAGTGTCTGGAATTTCCGAAACGCTGTCTCGGAAATTCCTTCGGGATTTCAAATCAGAGCTTGAGGCGAGGTTGGAAGGATAAAACATTAAGAATTAGTTAAAATAGAAATATATATTATTTTCATTAAAGACAGGACGGTTTTAATATGATGAATTCATGGAGATTTTAATGGTAAAAGCAATAGAGTGGAAAGACGGGAAAGTTATGATGCTTAACCAGAGCAGGCTTCCTGTGGAAGTGAAGTTCATTGAGTGCGCTGATTATCATATCATTGCCGAGGGCATAAAAAAACTCTGGATAAGAGGCGCGCCTGCAATCGGCATAGCAGCGGCGATGGGGATAGCTCTCGGCGCACAGGATATAACGGCAAAGAATTACAGGGACTTCATAAAAGGCATAGAGACCATATTTGATGTCATGCTTTCAACAAGGCCTACGGCAGTAAATATAAAATGGGCTGTTGAGAGGATAAGAAGGCTTTTGAAAGAGAGAAGGGGTGAATCGGTTAATCGGTTAAAGGAACTTCTCATTGAAGAGGCAAAAAAAATACATGAGGAAGACATTGAAGTTAATAAGGCAATAGGAAGGTGGGGAGCGCAGTTTATAAAAGACGGCGATACAGTTCTCACTCACTGCAATGCAGGAAGTCTTGCAACAGGCGGATACGGCACGGCAACAGCCCCGATATTTGTCGCAATAGAACAGGGCAAGAAAATACAAGTAATAGCAGACGAGACCAGGCCGGTGCTTCAGGGAGCGAGGCTTACCGCATGGGAGCTGATGCAGGCAGGAGTTCCGGTTACATTGATAACGGACAATACAGCAGGCGCATTGATGAAAAAGGGGATGATAGACCTCGCAATTGTGGGAACAGACAGGACAACAAGGAATGGGGATGTGGCAAATAAGATAGGGACATATACTGTTGCTGTGCTGTGCAAAGAGCACGGCATACCCTTTTATGTTGCAGCACCGACAAGCAGTATAGATTTCAGCATGAACTCAGGAGAGCTTATCCCCATCGAAGAGCGCCATCCTGAAGAGGTAACAACAATCTGGGGGCATAGGGTTGCGCCTGAAGGGGTAAAAGTAATAAACTTGGCATTTGATGTTACGCCGGCAAAATATGTGACGGCAATTATCACTGAAAAGGGCGCATTCAGGCCGAAAGACATTAGAAAATTGGCAAAGAAAGATGTTAATCTTGATGAGTATCAGGTTAAGGTTTAGGTTAAGAAAATCTTCGCTTTAACCTCAGCCTCAGCCTTAATTTAGCTATGATTAATTATAATCAGACAATAGACATTAAAAAGGTTTTTGATGCGTATGAAAAGGAATTAAGTCTCGTTGAGGCTAAACTTGAAGGACTGTTCCGGAGCGAAGCTCCTCTTATACCGCTGATAGGCAAATATCTCCTTGAGAGCGGCGGCAAAAGATTACGGCCGCTTTTTCTCCTGCTCAGCGCAGACCTCTGTGGTTATAAAGGAGAAAACCGCACCTTATTTGCTGCAATCATAGAGGCAATACATACAGCGTCCCTCCTGCATGACGATGTTATTGATGGGGCGGATATGAGAAGAGGCAGGGCAGCAGCACATTCCATATGGGGTAATCAGGCTGTTATACTTGTTGGAGATTTCCTTTATTCCAATGCGCTGAAGATAGCTGTTAATCAGAAAAATCAGAAGATTATGGAGGCGCTCTCATCCGCAACAACCGGCATGACAGAAGGAGAAATATTACAACTAAACAAGATTGGCGAGCCTGATATAACACAGGAAGAATACTTTGAAATCATATCTGCAAAGACAGGTGTTTTGATATCAGCAGCATGCAGGATTGCAGGAATACTTGCAAATGCGCCTGAAGAAAAAGAGATTGCTCTTGCAAATTTTGGCTTAAAGGCAGGGATTGCGTTTCAGCTTGCGGACGATGTGCTCGATTATGTGGCAGAACAGAAGGAGCTTGGGAAAAGACTGGGCAAAGACCTCGAAGAGGGTAAGATCACTATGCCTTTGATTTATCTTCTGAAAGTGGCATCGGAGACAGAAAAGGACGAGATAAAGGAGATTATTAAAAGCAGTCAGCAGTCAGCAGTCAGCGGTCAGGAGACGAACTCCGGATTAAATCGAATGCAGAATCTATTTTCAAAGTATAACGCCATAAACGAATCGTTGAAAACAGCAAGGGAACTTGTAGAGGAAGCAAAGTCCGAACTTGATGTATTTCCAGACTCCAAAGAAAAAGATGCCCTCCTTGCCATGGCCGAATACGCAATGCAAAGGGAAAAGTGAAAAGGCATGGAGTAATGGAGTAGTGAAAATGCATCCTTATGTTGAACTCGCTAAAAAAGCCATCGATGAATATGTAAAAAACAGGAAAATCCTCTCCCGCCCTGAAGAATTGCTACCGGAGATGCAGAAAAAGGCAGGCGTCTTCGTGTCATTAAAGAAGCATGGGGAATTGAGGGGATGCATCGGCACATTCCTTCCATGCGAGGAGAATATCTACAAAGAAATCGTAAGAAATGCCGTAGCCGCCGCTACCGAAGACCCGAGGTTTTATCCTGTTCAGGAAGACGAACTTCAGGACATCACATATTCGGTAGATGTACTGTCAGAGCCGGAGAAGATAAAAGACATCTCCGAACTCGACCCAAAACGATATGGTATAATCGTTGTTAAAGACCACAGAAAAGGGTTGCTGCTGCCAGACCTTGAAGGAGTCAGCACCGTTGACGAACAGTTGCGGATTACAAAGTTGAAGGCTGGTATAGACCCCGATGATAAAGATATGGAGATATTAAAATTCACCGTGGAGAGGTATCATTAATCCAGAAGGCAGATATAACAGAGTCTGTCATCTGATAAATTCTCCGCTCTTTCCTCCGCGCTTTTCCATAAGCATTATGCTGGAAATCACCATCTCTTTATCCGCAGCCTTACACATGTCATAAATGGTCAAAGCAGCTACGGACGTTGCTGTGAGCGCTTCCATCTCAACCCCTGTTTGACCGACAATCTTTACCGTCGTTTTTATATCGACCCTATTTTTCTCCTCATCGATATCGAAATCAATGTTTACAGACGTTATGTTCAAAGGATGACACATGGGTATCAACTCTGATGTCTTCTTTGCAGCCATAATTCCTGCAACCCTTGCAACACCGAGGACATCGCCCTTTGAAATCTGCCTGTCCTTTATCAATTTCAATGTTTCCTGCTTCATATAAACAAAGCCTGCTGCTACGGCCTCACGCTGGGTCGGTTTCTTTTCCGAAACATCCACCATCCTCGCCTTGCCTTCCTCATCAAAATGGGTAAGTTCCATAAAATCCTCCAGATTTGATTATCGGCTAATATTGCCCTCTGCATTAATATCGAACTCTTTCATAATCTTCCAGAGGGTAACCCTGCTTATACCGAGATGTTTTGCTGTGAGCGTCCTGTTCCAGTTGCATTTTGATAAGGCAGAAATGACCTGTTCGTGGCTTTTGTAAGATTTCTCTTTGTAATCCGTCTTCTCCGGACTTTTAAATATGTATTCAGGCAAGTCTTTAATATCTATTATATCATTCTTGAATGTTATTGCCGCATATTCAAGTGCATTTATTAATTGACGGACATTGCCTGGCCAGTGATATGCCTCCATAGCCTCCATAGCATCTGGGCTAATCCTCTGAATACTCCTTTGGTTGACAAGGCTTATCCTCTTTAAGAAATGGGCTATGATAATCGGAATGTCTTCCTTCCTTTCCCTTAAAGGCGGGGTATATATCGGAATAACATTTATGCGATAAAAAAGGTCCTCTCTAAAACGGCCCGATTCCACAAGACCGCATATATCCTTATTCGTGGCAGTTATGAGTCTCACATTCACACGGATTGGACGATGGTCTCCCACCTTCTCTATCTCATTTTCCTGAAGCGCCCTTAAGATCTTAACCTGCATGGACGGAGACATATCTCCTATTTCATCCAAAAATATGCTTCCGTTATCGGCAGCCTCAAATCTTCCCTGTCTATCCCTCATGGCTCCGGTAAAAGCCCCTTTTACATGACCAAAAAGCTCGCTCTCAAGGAGAAAATCATTCAATGCAGCACAATTTACCTTTATGAAAGGGCCTTCCTGTCTCCTGCTGAGCCTGTGTATTGCATGGGCGACCAACTCCTTACCTGTGCCGCTTTCACCGGATATCACAACAGGCGCCTCGCTCATAGCTGCATCCTGTATCTGCTCATATAGCTTTTGCATTGTAGGACTTGTGCCTAATAAGCCCATAAACCCATATTCCTGCTGAAGTTCGCTTCTGAGTTCTTCAACTTCCAATTCCTTCATATACAGGGATGTTATATCCGTCATTGCCTCCACACCTCCTACGACCTCGCCGCTGCTGTCCTTTAGAACAACGGCATTTTTCAGCAGATGGACAATCCTTCCATCCTTTGCCCTTATATGGCATTTCTTTTTAGAGACATGACCTGATTCAAACAGGCTGCACCGTTTTTGCTTTCCAGCATCGGTCAAAACCACACATGTGCTTGTATCCAGCATCATGCACTGCCTGCCTGTTACTTCTTCCTTTTTATATCCTGTTATCTCCTCGGCAGCACTGTTAAAGAACAGGATATTCCCCTCCTTATCCACTACCATGAGCCCGTCCGTCATGGTTTCGAGTATGCTTTTCAGAAAGCGTATATTTTTTAAGAATCTTTCCATTTGTGTTAAGTTTTTGTTAAAGGTGCTAACAATGTTAGCATTGATTTAACGCCATAGTCAATTCATAAATAACCTCTTAGCAATATCTTCAGCGAAACTATATGTAATTTAAAAGATTTTAAACAACAAAACTTCCTGTCCCTCGGCTGTTATGTTAGGCATAGTATTTGCTTAAAAATATATATCAAGCCTGCCTTTGGCGGGCAAATAAACCACAAAGGGGGACGTGACATATGAGTAAAAAGATATTGCTCATCACAATCGCTATCCTTATGGCAGCAGGACTATTCCTGTTCAATACTGCAGGTATGGCACAATCACAAAAACCAAAGGCAGCGCCTACTTGCATACCATGCCATGCGCCGGACGAAAAGATTCTAATGGGGACTATGACAAGGGTATTGATGGATGCAGCGACTATTCAAATGCAGGTAGGTCCTGCAACATGGCTGGTTAAATTTGTTCCTGCTGAAGTAAAGCTTATCGGCGCAAAGGCGCTGGATGGAATCCCAAAAGACAGTGACATTTTTGTAACCATAACAGAGAAAAAAGGCGAGCTTTATGCAGATAGAGTAGCGGTTAAACAGCCGATAACAGTTGCGCCTGAAAAGCTGATAATGGTTGCGGAAGTGGCAAAGCTTGTTGATCTGGGCGCTGAAAAAGGAAATTTTTTAATTATTGATGCCAGACCAGCGACTAGATACCATGAAGGACATATCCCTGGAGCGATTTCAATATACTTTGCAGATTTTGATAAGAATGTAGATAAGCTTCCAAAGGAAAAGGACAGGATGCTCATTTTCTACTGCGGAGGCCCTACTTGAATGTTCTCCCCAGACTCTGCCGGTAAGGCGGAGAAACTCGGTTATACAAATGTAAAGGTCTTTCGTGATGGCATGCCTGCATGGAAGAGAGCCGGCAACATGGTGTTCTCTACTCCAAGATATGTAAAAGATAATATGGATAAAGACATGCCGCAGGTTATTATTGATCTGAGACCGGTGGACGATGCTAAAAAGGAACATATAAAAGATGCCGTATCAATGCCTGTAAGAGAATTATCAGCCCCGGCTGCACGGGACAGGTTCCCGGCAGATAAAAAGGCTCCCATAGTCCTCTACGCCGCTGATGATAAGACCGCATCAGATGCATTTAAGACTATCAGGGGCTGGGGATACACCAACACTTCTTCGCTTAGAGGCGGTATAGAGGCATGGAAAAAGGCAGGGAATCCGGTTTTAACCGATAATCTCAAAACTGCCATAGTATATGTTGCAAAGCCTAAGACTGGTGAGATTGTAGTTGAGGAATTTAAACGTATAGTAGAGACGCTTCCACCGGATAAGTTTATACTTGATGTGCGCGATGCAGATGAAACAAAGCAAGGCATGCTTAAAGGAGCGAAAAACATTCCGGCGCCGGACATATCAAAACGATTAGCAGAAATCCCAAAAGATAAAGAGGTAATCATCCACTGCGCAGTGGGTAGCAGGTCTGAAATGGCTTATCATACATTGAGAGATGCAGGCTATAAAGTTAGGTTTCTTGATGCAATCATTGAGATAGACAAAGCCGGAAAATACGAGATAAGCAAGGAGTAAAAACTATGGGATTAAGCAGAAGAGAGTTTTTAAAAGCGGCTACCATTGCTGGAGGAATCGGAATCAGTGGAGGACTCACCAGCCTTGTAGATGCAAATGAGAAAGTATTATTGTCTGGAGAGACAAAGCTGGTTCCTACATTCTGCGACCTTTGTTTCTGGAACTGCGGCATTATAGCAAAGGTAGTGAATGGACAAGTAGTCAAACTTGATGGAAATCCCGCTGACCCAGCGAGCAGGGGTAGATTGTGCGCAAGGGGTAATGCAGGGACAGGTTTGCTTTATGATCCTGACAGGCTGAAGCATCCTATGCTGAATGTGGGTAAAAGGGGTGAGCCTCAATGGAAAAAGGTGAGCTGGGATGAGGCGCTTGGATTTATTGCCGACAAAATGAAAATGATAAAGAAGAAATACGGCGCTGAATCAATTGCCTGCATGTCACATGGCCCTGGTGGTGTATTCTGGAAGCATCTTCTTGCCTCTTTTGGGAGTCCTAATTTTGCGACTGCTTCATGGGCGCAGTGCCGCGGCGCTGTTTCTGTAGGTTATGACCTGACCTTTGGAGATGGCGCGCTCCCATCACCTGAGCCGCTTGACCTTGCAGAAAGCCGTTTTATTGTGCTTATAGGCTCTCACTTAGGTGAGAATGTGCACAGCAGTCAGATACAGGACTTTGTTGAGGCGTTGTCAAGGGGCGCAAAATTATGTGTAGTGGACCCGAGATTTTCTACTGCTGCTGGAAAGGCTGATTGGTGGCTACCGATAAAGCCTGGAACCGATTTAGCCCTTCTCCTCACATGGATAAATGTGATACTGAAAGAAGGACTCTATGACAAAGATTACATCAGCAAATATGCTGTCGGACTCCGTGAACTTATGGACGCTGTGAAGGACTATACCCCTGGATGGGCATCAAAAGAGACAAGTATTGATGCAAAACTGATAGTAGAGACAGCAAGGGAGATGGCGCGCAATAAGCCATCAGTTGTAATACACCCCGGGAGGAAGGTCGTATGGTATGGGGATGATACACAGAGGGCAAGGGCAATGGCGATTATTACAGCGCTTATGGGCGCTTACGGAAGAAAGGGCGGCTGCTACATTCCTACAGAGGCAGGACTGCCGGGATATAAATATAAAGTTCCGCCTCCAAAGCCTGAAAAACCGAAATTAGTTGGTTATCCTTATGGGGCAGACGCCACGACAACGGAGATAAGGAAGGCGACTCTCACTGGAAAACCATACGCTGTTAAGGGATGGTTTATTTATAGTATGAATATTCTGAAAACCCTTCCGGCGCCGCGGGAGACAATTGATGCTATTCGTAAACTTGACCTGATGGTAGCATGTGATGTCCTGCCTTACGAAGTTGTTGAGTGGGCAGATGTTGTTCTGCCTGAGTGCACATATCTTGAGAGGTATGATGACCTTAAAGTAGGAAAAGGAAAGGCAATGGCAGTAGGCTTAAGACAACCGGTTGTTCAGCCCATGTATGAAAGCCGGCCGGGGTGGCAGATAGTGAGGGAGCTTGGAAGCAAGCTCGGACTTCATGAATATTTCCCATGGAAGAATATAGAGGAATACCTTCAGCAGAGACTGGATAACAGAAAAATTACTCTAAGGGAGATTAAAGAAAAAGGCACAATAGTCTTTCCGGAGACCGCTGCGCCATATATAACGGCAGAAAAAGAACCTGTTTTTAACACAGAGTCGGGAAAGATTGAACTATATTCAAACTACCTCAAAGAGAACGGCTTTGACCCGGTGCCAAAATATACAAGACACAAGGCAGCGATGAAAGGCTACTTCCGTTTGCTTTATGGAAGACATCCCCTTCATTCTTTTGGCAGGACTGTAAATAATCCTCTGCTGAATGAACTCTTCGGAGAGAATACACTCTGGATAAACACAAAGAAGGCAAGAGAACTGGGCGTCAAACATGGCGCTTATGTCACGCTGGTGAATCAGGATGGGGCAAAGTCTAATAAGATAAAACTCAAAGTGACAGAAAGAATAAGAGAGGATTGTGTCTATATGGTTCACGGCTTTGGTCATAATTCAAAAGAAACAAAAAGGGCATATAAAAGAGGCGCTGATGATACAGCTTTGATAACAAAATATGCAGTTGACCCTATAATGGGCGGGACAGGGATGAGAGTGAATTTTGTGAAGATTGAGACTGT
>CAMTVO010000045.1:0-10512 GCA_947085205.1 uncultured Nitrospiraceae bacterium | reverse complement strand
CCGTTTTCACGGGAAACCCTGGATTCCCACTTTCGTGGGAATGACAAACTCTTCTCTTTTTATGACTTTTGCAAGAGGCTCCTATTTGTTCTTATATGGTTTTTATGTAAAACAGTTCTATTGCTGTCATTTTCATTTCCCTTTGTGAGCCGAAGGCTCATGAGGGTTCGGGTTAAGAGAGGCTGTCCTTAGGGTTAAAATGCATTTTAACGGCTTCTAAAAATCTGTCGAGACGGCCAACAACAATTGCCTTGTCTTTAACGGAATTGCTGAATACTTCCGGTTCCGGAGAGAAATGCAATTTTACCGCCTCTAAAAAAGTGCTCAATTGGCTTACAACCGCTTCTTTGGCGGCTATTGGTTCGCCGAGCCTCCTGTAAGCCTCTTTCAGTCCTCTTCGGGCAAAAATATTATCGGGAGTCCTCTCTATAATCTCTGAAAATTCTTTTTTCGCCTCTGAAGACATATCGCTCGATAGATACCATCTTGCAAGGGTAAGCCTTGCGGCAATGAAATCAGGGTTTTTCTTTACACCGTCAATGAGGACGGTTATTGCGTCCTCTATTCTGTCTTTTTTCCTTAGCTCTTCGGCAAAAGATAGAAAGACCTTTGAATCAGGCTTCTGTCTCAGCCTCTCTTTAAGCCGCTTTATGTATAAGCTGTCTTCCTTTGTATTCATTTCCTAACCGGTGTTATTCTTTAATTCTATTATCCTGTCAAATAAAGTGACAGCAACATCTTCCTTGCTCATTAATGGAAGTTCTTTCTCGCCTTTTCCGTCGATAATCACGACCTCGTTGGTATCGGTATCAAAACCGGAACCCGCCTTTGTCACGTCATTGAATACAATCATGTCTATATCCTTGGCCGTGAGCTTTTTCCTTGCCCTGTCAAGCCGCTGCCCTGTCTCTGCTGAGAATCCTACGATGAACGGCTTATTCTTAAACCTTCCTGCCTCTTCAAGGATGTCTATAGTCTTTATGAGATTTAATGAAAATCCCTCTTTCTTTTCCATCTTCATGCCCTTTGATTCAACAGGCATGTAATCCGCAACTGCCGCTGACATCACTAATATTGAAGACATCGAGATATTGTCCATAACAGCCTCATGCATATCATTGGCTGTCTCAACGCGAATTAAATCAACTCCGTCAGGCGGCTTTATCGACACCGGGCCGCTTATCAGTGTGACATCTGCACCCCTCCTTTTGGCAATTTTTGCAATTGCATATCCCATTTTGCCCGATGACCTGTTGGATATGTACCTTACAGGGTCTATGTATTCCCTTGTAGGCCCTGCTGTGACAAGGACATTCTCTCCTGCCATGTCCTGTTCCGTAAAGGCGGTCATTATCGCCTCCATTATCTTCTCGACATCCGCCATTCTGCCGATGCCTTCCTCGCCGCATGCAAGGCTCCCCCTTTCAGGGCCTACGAATTTTACGCCGATAGAATTGAGATATTGAAGGTTTTTCTGAAAGATTTGATTCTCGTACATCCTCCAGTTCATGGCTGGAGCAATAATCACCTTGCCATTAAAAGCTAACAACGCAGTGCTCAGAAGGTCGTCTGCCATGCCGTTTGCGTATTTACCTATAATATTGGCTGTTGCAGGCGCTATAACAAACAGGTCGGAATCTGCCGGAAGGCTTACATGAGAAAGCGGAGACTCGAACATATCGCAATAGACCTTCTCGCCGGATGCAAGCTCGATGGACAGGGGCGTTATAAAACGCCTTGAGGCCTCTGTCATGATAACCTTAACAGAGGCCCCTTCATGTCTTAATGCCTTTATTAGTTCTATGGACTTGTAAGCGGCTACGCTTCCTGTAATGCTTAAAAGTATAGACCTGTCCTTTAGCACGGCTATCCCTTTTACTCTTTGACTTCTTCGGACTCCTCGCCCTCTTCGGTCTCTGCGAAAAGCTCCTCTAAAGCCCTCTCTGTTGCTCCCTTTTCGTGGAGATAAACCTTCAGGTCTTTTTCAAGCTCGGACAGATCCTCTATCGGCCTTCTCCTCTCCTCTATCAGCTTCTTGTAATCTATCTTTTCCGCCTTTTCTTTTGCAATAACCGCATCTTCGCCGGTTATAAACTCTATGCTGCCCGAAAGTGATTCCAGAATGGCGGTTGTGGTCACCTTCTTTGCCTTTGTCTGCACCTTCTGCGCTGCGCCTAAAGAAAGTTCCCTTGCCCTCTGTGCGGCTATTACCACAAGCCTGTATCTGCTCTCTATCTTCTTTTTGTCATACTCTACAGGGAGAGCTATAATGTCCATGTTACTCCTCCTTCAAAAAATTTTCTCTTACCAGTTCTTCGTCTATCTTGGATGTCCTTGCCCTTTCGGCAACGACTACAGCAACCATCTCCTTGAGGGCGTCCTCAAAAAGGTCGTTTATAATAACATAATCGTAATTTTTATACCCGCTTATCTCGTCTGCCGCATTCTTCAGCCTCTTCTTAATCACATCTTCAGAATCGGTCATCCTGCCCGAAAGTCTCTTTTTAAGCTCGTCTATCGAAGGCGGCAGCACAAAAATCAATACGCTGTCCGGAAATCGCTCCCTTATCTGCCTTGCACCATGAACATCTATATCGAGCAGGACATCAAAGCCTTTGTTCATCATATCCTCTATCCTTTTTTTGGAAGTGCCGTAAAAATTGCCGTGCACCTGAGCCCACTCAACAAACTCACCGTCGGTTATCATTGAACGGAACTCATCCTCATCAACAAAGGTATAATGAACGTCGTCTATCTCGCCCTCGCGCGGCTTGCGGGTTGTATAAGAGACAGAAAATTTCAAATCAGGGAAGGCATCCCTCAGCTTCCGGCAAAGCGTGGTCTTGCCTGCGCCGGATGGAGCGGAAACCACAAACAGGCTACCTCTTTTTTGTCTCATGCTATGTTCCTTCAAGTTCGTAACCGTTCACCAGCCTGCAATCTGCCATAGTGAACGCTTACTCAAATTCTTTCTTTGACTCAGAAGCCCTCTGGCCGGAAATCCTCTGGGCTATTGTCTCCACCTGAATCGCGGAAAGTATAATATGGTCGCTGTCTGTAACTATTATAGAGCGTGTCTTCTTGCCCTCTGTGGCGTCTATAAGCTTGCCCCTCTCCCTTGCCTCTTCCCTCAGCTTCTTAATAGGAGAAGATCCTGGACTTACAACAGCCACAACCCTGCCGGCTGATATGACATTGCCAAATCCTATGTTTACAAGAATATTTTTCATTGCCAAAATCTACTGCCAAAAACTACTGAATATTCTGAACCTGCTCCCTGAGCTTTTCCATGTCGGTCTTCATATCTATAGTCAAATTGATAACCCTTACATCATCGGTCTTCGATGCGATGGTATTTGACTCCCTGTTCATCTCCTGCAGAATAAAATCGAGCTTTCTGCCGATGACATCTCCATTGTCCAAAGAAGAATGAAACTGCTGTATATGGCTCTTAAACCTCGCCAACTCCTCCGTTATGTCACTTTTCTGTGCCATAAGGGCGACTTCCTGCGCAAGCCTTGTCTCGTCTATCAACAGATTGGCAACAAGCTCGGCTATTCTCTTTGAAATCGTTTTTTTATATGAAGCTGCCATCCCCTTTGAAAGCCCTTCTATTTCACTCTGCATATTTTCGAGCCTTTTCAGCCGCTCTCCGAGTTCTCCTCGCAGAGTTTCGCCTTCGCTTCTCCGCATCTCCTCGACCTTTGATAAAGCGTCATTAAGGGCGCTGAACAAGGCTTCTATATTATATTCCGGCTCTTCTGACATTAAAAACTCCCTGTACCCCGAAAAAAAGTCGATACTCAGAGAGCCCGGCAAAGATAATTCTTTCTGGAGTTCCGAAAATGCGTTGTACATAGCCTTTGCCATATCTTTGTTAACGCACACCTTCAACTGCCTTTTATCCGTAAGTGATATATTAACATCAAATTTGCCCCTCGTAAACCTCTCCTTAATCAGGTTCCTGATAGGCATTTCGTGCTCCATTAAAACAGACGGCATCCTGACAGAAATATCAATGTATTTGTGATTTAAGGAGCGCACCTCAACCCTGAATCCATCCCTTTCCGCAGAACCAAAACCTGTCATGCTCTGTATCATTGTCCCGCTCTTGGAAGTTTTATTGTCTCTCTCCTCAATGATTATTCCTCCCTTAGTTTTGGTGTTTGGCAAGCTCATTATTTCTTCTTTTGTGCAAGAAATAGTATACTTCACCGACAGCAATTGTAACAACAGTCAGTAATATCCCTGCGATAACATCAATCACATAGTGATACCTGCAGTACACGGTGGCAATAATTAGAAGTATCGCCGGAGTCAACATTATCCAGAAAAGCCGCCTTACATACCGGAACGCCAAAAACAGCACTATAAGAGTAACCCCTGTATGTCCGCTGGGGAAAGCATTCCTCTTAATCCCCTCCAGAAGATTTAATGTATCCTGAATGGGCCGGGATACCAGAAAACCTGCCAGTTCTCCTTCATGGAGATGCTCCATCGCATACCTCGGACCAAGGGCAGGCACAAGCACATAACCCACATAAGAGAGATAAAAACACAGAAGTATCAAAAAAAGGGACTTTTCAAAGTCTTCATCCCCGCCTTTCAGTTTAAGCGCCACACCCAGCATTACCGGCAGAAAATAGTATGTGGAGTAAGCGACTTGAAGAACATCGGTTAACAATGGATTCATAATCTTTTCCAAAACAACGGTGGGATGAACCCCAAAGATAAGATAATCAAGCCTTATAAGAAAATAGTCCAGATCCTGTGGATTGATATTGTGAACAATCAATTCAAGGCTGTCAAATATAATAAGGACGCTGATTACAGGGAATACTATGTCACGGGTCAATGTGAGAAATAAGTTAAGCCTGCTTAAACGCACAACAGTTAATTGAAAAAATATCAATGACGCATATATAAGCATGAGGTAACCCGCAGATGGGATTTTTTTGTAAAAAATAGCAGTTAGAATTAAAAGAAGAAAACTGAATAAGGCGGTTATAGTATCAGCAGGTCTAAGCTTTAAAAACCAATTAACCATTTTTATAATTTGCTCAATGCCCTTCTGACCGCTTTTTCTTTTTTTGAAAGCTTATTCGGATTGCCTTTTAAAGAATTGGAATATTCGGCATCATCAAGGTCTTTGTATAAAAACTCATCGGCATCTTTGGCTGTAGTTTCTGTTTCTGCGTTATTCCGATTTATCTGCTTTGATACTGTCTCGAAAAACCTGTCTGACGGTATCGGTATTGAATTCACAGACCATGCATGGTCAGCAATGCCTCTGTCAGAAGTCACCACAATCCATTCCCTTCTGTCCTTCGATATAAGCCTCTTTATAACATCATCAGCCCGGTCTCCGAGTCTTGAATAGATGATTTTCACTCCCCCTCTAACTGCCACATTCTCAATACCTGAGCCGCTCTTGTGTCCGTCGAAGACCACTGTGATGTCATGCATCTTTATTTTTCTGTAGCCTATCAGAAGGTCAACAAACCCGTCCCTCGCCTTTTCCATATCCTTATGGAAAATCCCGATGACATTGTATCCGTCGATTATGATATAAGAAATGACATTCCTCCCTTATGCTCGATTACATGGCCTGATGGCTATCCTGTCCCATGTATCGCCGTCAATTTCATCGATATATTCAGAAACCTTAAACTCCATGCCGCACTCCATGCAGCGGAAATATACGGTCTTTCAACCGATAATCAACCTCAGCTCGCCATTGCATTCTTTACACTTCACGTTAAGACCTCGCATATTGGCAGAAAGATTATCGGCCGATAGAGTAGTATCTGAATCCCAGCGTTTTCATTCTCTGAGGGTCATATATATTTCTGAGATCAAAGAAATAGGGCTGCTTCAAAAGCTTGGCAAGCCTCTCCAAATCGAGGTTTCTGAACTGGTTCCATTCTGTGACAATGACAACAGCGTCTGCATTTTCGCATGCATCGTATGCATCTTTGCAATATGTTATATCAGGCAGTATTGCCTTTGTATTATCCATTGCAACAGGGTCGTATGCGTTTACAGCCGCCCCTTCTTTTAAAAGGCTTTGAATAATGAAAATCGCAGGCGCTTCTCTTATGTCGTCTGTATTGGGCTTGAAGGATAGCCCCAAAACGGCAATAGTTTTGCCGTTGATGTCATTAAAAGCACTTTCAATCTTGTCCGCTGCCCACACCAGTTGATTTTCATTCGCCTTTATTGCCGCATCGACTATACTTAACTTCACGCCTTTGTCTGCGGCGATTTTTAATAATGCCTTTGTATCTTTAGGAAAACATGAACCGCCGAATCCCGGCCCTGCATGGAGGAACTTCGTCCCTATCCTTCCGTCAAGCCCCATTCCTTTTGCAACTACATTAACATCTGCACCTACCTTTTCGCACAGCATCGCCATTTCATTGATAAACGAGATTTTTGCGGCAAGGAAAGAGTTTGAGGCGTATTTTATAAGCTCCGCTGTTTCTATATTTGTTATTACAAATGATGTCTCGATGAGATAGAGAGGCTTGTAGAGATCTTTCATAATCGCTATTGCCTGCTGGCTCTTTGCTCCTATGACAACCCTGTTCGGCCTCATGAAATCCTCTATCGCAGCGCCTTCTCGGAGGAATTCAGGATTCGAGACTATATCGAAATCGACCTCTTCTTTGAGATTCTGAGAGATTATACCCCTTATTCTTTCTCCTGTCCCTACAGGCACAGTGCTTTTTGTTACGATGACCTTGTAGCTTTTTATATGGTTTGCAATCTCTTTTGAAACCTCATCCACATAACTGAGGTCAGCAGAGCCGTCTTCTCTCGGAGGTGTGCCGACGGCAATAAAGATGACGAGCGATTCTTCGATTGCTTCTCCGATGTCTGTTGTGAATTTCAGTCTGCCTTGCTTGATATTTCTCTTTACAAGCTCTTCGAGGCCTGGTTCATAAAAAGGGATAGCTCCTTGTTTCAAAGACTCTGTCTTATTTTTATCTTTATCAACGCAGGTTACGAAGACGCCGAATTCTGAAAAGCATGCGCCTGTAACGAGTCCTACATAACCTGTTCCGATTACTGCAATGTGCACCTTTCAGTCTCCTTAAAAATTAAGGTTCAGGCTAAGATTTGTTTTCTCAAACTTTACCTCAACCTCAACCCGCTGTTTCAATGGTAGGCGATGCAGGGATTGAACCTGCGACCTCTTCCGTGTGAAGGAAGCGCTCTCCCACTGAGCTAATCGCCCGCGAAATTATCTTGTATTTATAACAGATAGGCGTGATTTAAGTAAAGTTTCGGCAATTGCGAAAAACATGTGAATCAATTAAAATAGGAAAAATGAATCTGAACTTAAACGAATTTAAAGAGCTGTCAAAAAAGGGAAACCTTATCCCTCTTTACAAAGAGATACTTGGAGATGTCGAGACTCCTGTAAGCGCCTATCTCAAGCTGAACAAAAAGCCGTCTTTCCTTTTAGAGAGCGTTATCGGCGGTGAAAAATGGGCGAGATACTCGTTTATCGGCATAGAGCCGTCGATGACTGTGATTTGCAGGAAAGGGGAGACGACAGTAACCCATAATGCGGAATTCGAAGGATCTCGCACCGATGAAAGGTTTATTGCTGCAGCAGACCCTCTTGATTTTGTGAAGAACATCCTTTCCAAATTCAAACCTGTCGATGTTAAGGGATTGCCGAGGTTCTCAGGCGGCTTTGTAGGCTACATAGGCTATGATGTCGTAAAGTTCTTCGAAAGAATTCCTGACAATCCAAAACCGGAGATCGACATGCCTGATGTGTTCCTCATGCTCACCGATACGGTCCTCGTCTTCGACAACCTCAAACAGACTATAAAAGTGGTATGCAACACCCGCACAGAGGGGAGAGACATTAAAAACGCATACGAAGAGGCAGAGGGACGTATAGATAAAATTATAGAAGAATTAAGGCAAGGGACTACACCCATTGCCTATAACCTATCGCCTATCGCCTCCACCGGCGATTTTTCTTCCAATTTTACAAAAGAGGACTTTCTGAACGCAGTAACAAAATCAAAGGAGTACATAAAGGCAGGCGATGTTTTTCAACTCGTACTTTCACAGCGGTTTGAGAGAAAGGCTGACATAAATCCTTTTGACATATACAGGGCTTTAAGGATAATAAACCCTTCTCCGTACATGTATTACCTCGATATAGGCGAGTCGCAAATCGTCGGATCTTCTCCCGAAATCCTCGTGCGCCTCGAAGGAGACAAAATAACCCTCAGACCGATTGCAGGGACAAGAAAGAGAGGGGAAACAGAAGAGGAAGACAGATTACTTGAAGAGGATTTAAAGAAAGACCCGAAAGAGCTCGCAGAGCACATAATGCTTGTTGATTTGGGAAGGAACGATGTAGGAAGGGTTTCGGAAATGGGTTCTGTCAAGGTTACGGAACTCATGAATGTCGAGCGTTACAGCCATGTGATGCATCTTGTATCAAATGTGGAAGGCAGGCTCAAGGAGGGTCTTGATGCCTTTGATGTATTCAGGGCATGCTTCCCTGCAGGTACAGTAACAGGCGCTCCAAAGGTAAGGGCTATGGAAATAATAGAGGAGCTTGAACCTACAAAAAGGGGGCCGTATGCAGGTTCAGTCGGCTATTTCGGCTATTCAGCAAATATGGATACTTGCATCACAATCAGGACATTGATTATAAAAAACGGTAAGGTATATGTTCAGGCAGGCGCAGGGATTGTTGCCGACTCTGTGCCGGAAAAAGAATATATGGAGACCGTAAACAAGGCAATGGCAATGATGAAGGCCGTAGAGTTTTTTGAGAGGGGTTAAATATGATTTTGATGATAGACAACTACGACTCTTTTACATACAACCTCGTCCAGTATCTCGGAGAGCTTGGCGAGGATATTAGAGTATTCAGGAACGACAAGACAACTATCGATGACATAGAAAAAATGAATCCTGAAAGGATTGTCATATCTCCGGGCCCATGCACACCGAGAGAGGCCGGAATATCCATAGATGCAATCAAGTATTTTGCAGGAAAGATCCCGATTTTAGGCGTATGCCTCGGTCATCAGTCCATAGGAGCTGCATTTGGCGGAGAGATTGTGAGGGCGCCGAATCTGATGCATGGAAAGACATCCATGATTTATCACGATGGAAAGACGATATTCGAAGGCCTGCCTAATCCATTTGAGGCGACAAGATACCATTCCCTCGTAATAAAAAAAGAGACACTTCCGGACTGCCTCGAAATAACTGCATGGACATATATGAGTCAGGGGTCAGAGGTCAGGGGTCAGGAGTCAGACATTATTATAATGGGAGTGAGGCATAAAGAGTTTATAGTCGAGGGCGTTCAGTTTCATCCAGAATCCATACTCACAACAGTGGGCAAGGACCTTTTGAGGAACTTCATAAAGCTGGGGAAAACGGCATGATAAAAGAGGCCATAAGTCTCGTAATACAAAACATAAGCCTTTCCGAATCCGAAATGGCAGAGTGCATGACAGAGATAATGGAAGGTAAGGCCACAGACGCACAGATAGGCGCATTCCTCACAGCCTTGCGGATTAAGGGTGAGACAATAGAAGAAATCACAGGCGCAGCAAAGATACTGAGGGAGAAGGCTACAAAGATTAAAGCCCCTGAAGGGGTTATCGACACATGCGGCACAGGCGGCGACATGTCAGGTACATTTAACATCTCAACGACAACAGCCATTGTTGTTGCTGCATCCGGAGTGCCTGTCGCAAAACACGGAAACCGCTCGGTATCGAGCCAGTCTGGAAGTGCAGATGTGCTTGAGGCCCTCGGGGTAAATATCGAACTACCCCCTGAAAAGGTTGAAAAATGCCTGTTTGAGACGAACTTCGGTTTTCTCTTTGCTCCATTGTTCCATCCTGCAATGAAATTCGCAATCGGCCCGCGCAGGGAAATAGGCATAAGGACAGTATTCAATATCCTCGGCCCGCTCACAAACCCCGCGAGTGCAAAGCGGCAGGTATTGGGCGTTTTTGCCGACAAACTGACAGAGCCGTTGGCATCGGTGCTTGGAAACCTTGGCGCTGTTGATGCAATGGTTGTTCATGGAGAAGACGGTCTTGACGAAATAACCATATGCGACGGCACAAGGGTTTCGAGATATAAAGACGGAAAAGTCGAGACCTCTTACATAACACCGGAAGACTTCGGATTTCAAAGGGCTGATTGCAGGGATCTTGCAGGAGGCAACAAAAAAGAGAATGCGGATATAACACTTTCAATCCTCAATGGGGACAAAGGCCCAAAGCGGGACATAGTGGTCATGAACTCAGCAGCAGCAATTGTAGTTGCAGGACTTGCAAAGGACTTCAGGACAGCAAGTGAAATTGCAGAAGAAAGCATAGACTCCAAAAAGGCCTTACAAAAACTGGAAGAGATAAAGAAAGTGACAAACTCATTGTAGCTACAATGAGTTTGTCACTTTCTTTATCTCTTCCAGTTTTTGTAAGGCCTTTTTGGAGTCTATGCTTTCTT
>CAMTVO010000044.1:0-21371 GCA_947085205.1 uncultured Nitrospiraceae bacterium | reverse complement strand
TCCAGATCCTAAATCCTTCCAGAGGACTGACATCTGTTATCTTATGCATAAACCACCTCCAATATGACTACATTTTACCATATCCTGTTTTGCAATGTTTACCCCGCAAGCCGTTCCCATTCCCCGGAGCCGAATTCATGGGCAAACTTTGCAACTATCCTCTTAGGCGGGGACAGTCCCGATTCTACGACTACGATTCGCTCCATCCGTAAATCCGGGACAGTCCCCTCCAGATGCTCCTCTTTCCCCCTTCACTCCAGCCGTGTTACAGTGACAGTGAATAGTGACGGTAATATGTGCAAAAAATTCTTTCCTCTAATCCCTCAGCTTTCAGCATTCAGAAAGCGCCTTCTTTCAGTTCAGATTTCTGATAAACCGCTCAGCATCTTTTTTGTTGAGAATTCGCAAAACTACGGCACGATTGCCTTCAATCATATAGAACACCCGGTACTTGTCCACCCTGAGCCTGTAATAATCTGAATTCGTCCCTTTGATTTTTTTGATTGCTTTTCCTCTGGGAAAAGGGTTGTCCCTGAGTGCCTGTAATGCTCGAACAACCTTTCTGCAAACACCGTCGCTGAAGCCGTCAAGGTCTTTAATCGCAGGGGGTGAAAGGACGATCTGAAACTTATCCACGCTTTTTTTCCCTTTTAGACAGGTAATCTTCCAATGTCACGCCGCCCTTGCTCCGGTACTCTGCTTGTGCTTCCGCGAGCATGTCCTGAAGATCGGCGCTCTTTTCGAGGAGATAGTCTTCAAAGTCCTCCTCCGAAATCGCAGTGACAATTGCTCGCGGCTTGCCGTTTGAGGTGATAATCACAGCCTCTTTCTCGGCATTTCTCAATATCTCGGATGTCTTGTTCTTGAGTTCCCTGACATTAGCGAATTTCATTGCATGCCTCCATGTAGCTACATTTGTAGCTACTATGTCATATATCGTGAACCTTGTCAACCGGTTTCACCGTACCGAACCCTATATTTTCCATCGGGATCGCTCTAAAAGACGAATACTTCCCCAGATCATGCCACAGCCCCGCCAGATACCCCCACTCCCCGCAGCCGAATTCAGCCGCAAATTTCGCCGCAAGTTTGGCAGTGCCGAAGAGATGCTCCTCAAGCCGATGCCAATCTTCAACCGGCCTGCCGTTCAGGCTGTGCGCGTAAAATCTTTCTGTCATCTCAGACATATTCCTGATGCTATAACAGCGCAGCTATAATTATCATTTTTACGGTTCTTCTCTTTTTATACCATCTATTGAATCAAAATCTTCATCGTATGAATAAATCTCTCCGAGACCATAATTCTTCATGAATACAGCATTGTATGCGTCTATATAGTCAATATTTTTCCTGCTGTAAAGAACAAGGGCATCTGCAATTATCTTTTTGTCTGGGATGTGTAAGCTCTCGGTGGCAACTATTATTGATACCTTTTCTATGACATCGGCTTTTGGCACTTTACGGAAATTTTGAGCAGAAACATAACTTGAAATTCAGCCCAACAGCTTCAATGCCTTTTCATGTAATTCTTTATTTCCGGAAGCTAAAAGCGATGCGCTTTTTTTAAGTGTTATTTCGGTATCATCTATGGAATTCCCTTTAATATCGGTAAATACGCCTCCCGCCTCTTTCGTCAGGAGATAGCCCCCTGCAAAATCAAAACTACGCGAAGGCGAAGGAGTTATAAATACGCTTATAGAGCCGTATGCAAGATACGCCAAATCAAGGGCCGTAGCGCCGAGACACCTTGTCCTCCTCGCTTCTGCAAGCAATCTCATCATCTTTGGGATATCATTCTTTGGACTCGGAGTCTCATACGCAACGAGATAAAAAATATCGTCTTTCTGTGTATGAATCCCTTCGCCATTAAAGAATGCGCCCCTGCCTTTTTCAGCCCAGAATTCATCCCCTGTAAGGAGATTTATTACGTATGCGAGCGTAATGCTGCCGATGTTATCACCGTCCGCAACAGCGATTGAAGAGCAGTAAAAAGGTATTCCTGTAATGGCATTCTTGCTGCCGTCGATGGGGTCTAGTAATACTTTTTTGCCACCGCCTTTGATTTCCTTTAATCCAGCCTCTTCTGAAACTATGCTCAATGGCTCTTTGAGGGCCTCTAATGAACCGATTATAATATCCTCAGCCTTTTTATCTATAGGAAATGTCTTATCGCCTCCGGCCCCCTTTCCGAGGGATTCGGATGTAAAAGGCATAAGGCGCGTGTTTCCGATTTCAGAAAAGAGGCGCTTGCCGATATTTCTAAGATTTTCTATTTTCATAAATCAAGTCTTATTCCATATTATCAGCTTATTCAAGCAAACTTTCATACGCTCATTATACCCGACAATAAGAATATTGACAACGGTTTCCTGTCAATATATTATAAAAGCATGAAAAATATAATTTTCGCAAAACTCGCAAGACAGAATATCCGCTCCTTAAAGCCTTACGAGGCAAAAGAGATATCGTGTAAAGTCAAGCTGGATGCTAATGAAAGTCCGTACCCACTTGATATAACACTGCCTCAGGAACATTTTAAAAAGTTAAACCGCTATCCCGATCCAGAGGCTAAAGAACTGAAAAAAGCCATAGCAAAGGCATTCAGAATCACATCTGACAGCATTCTTCTTGGTAACGGCTCTGACGAGCTAATCTATTACTTAATCACTACTTTTGGAGGAACTGTTCTTTATCCTGTACCGACATTCTCAATGTACGGGATAATCTCCCAGTCCCTCGGTGAAGAACACGTTGGAATCCCATTAGATAAGGATTTTGACCTCGGTTCAGAAAAGATGCTTGCTGCTGTAAAAAAATATAATCCAAAACTTATATTTTTAAGTTCTCCAAATAATCCAACAGGGAACTGTTTTTCTGCTAACAGGATATTGAAGATTATAGAAGTATCCAAATGCATTGTTGTGGTTGATGAGGCGTATCAGCCTTTTTCGAGCAAGAAAGGATTTCTGCCTTTATTAAAGGATTACAAAAACCTTGCCATACTCAGGACATTGAGCAAAATAGGCTTTGCCTCTTTAAGAGTGGGGTTTTTGATAGCCGATGAAAGTTTAATCAAAGAGGTTAATAAAGTAAGGCTTCCGTTTAACCTCAACTCTTTATCACAGGCAATAGCATTAGAGGCGTTCAAAAACAAAACTGTTATAGCGTCTCGGATAAAAAACATAACATCAGAAAGGGAGAGATTGTTCGAGGAGCTGTGCAATATAGCAGGCATTACCCCATATCCCTCTGAAGCGAATTTCATACTGTTTAAGGCAAAAAATACAAATGCGGTATATCAGAGATTGATAAAACAAGGCGTGCTTGTGAGAAATCTGAGCAGTGTTATCAAAGATTCCTTGAGAGTGACAATCGGCACTCCGGAAGAAAACAGCTTTTTTATAAAGGCTCTAAGGAAATCAATCGGAGGAGAGTAATGAGAAAGGCAAAGGTTGAAAGAAGGACTAAAGAGACAGATATAGCTGCTGAAATAAATCTCGACGGAAGTGGCAAGTATTCGATAAATACCTCCATTCCGTTTCTTGACCATATGCTCTCCTTGATGTGCAAGCACGGGCTATTCGATACAAAATTAAAAGCAAAAGGAGACATAGAGATTGACTGTCATCACACTATTGAAGATGTCGGGATAGTACTTGGAAAGGCATTTAAGCAGGCGCTCGGAGACATGAAGGGAATGTCAAGATATGGTCAGGCATCCGTACCGATGGATGAAGCGCTTGCATCTGTAAGCCTCGACATCAGCGGAAGGCCGTATCTTGTCTATAAAGTGGAATTCCCCAAAAGGAGCAAATTAAAAGACTTTGACCCTGATCTCATCGAGGACTTCCTTCAGGCATTTGTAAGCAATAGCGGCATTACGCTGCATGTTAATGCCCTTTACGGCAGAAATACCCATCATATAATCGAGGCGATATTTAAAGGCGTTGGAAGGGCTTTAAGACAGGCAGTGATCATTGACCCAAGGATAAAAGGCCTGCCGACAACAAAGGGAAAATTGTAGGCAACTTTGCCCCTCGGAGACCCAGACATTTTGCATCAGGTTAGCCTTACCCGATACCGCTGCCTTTTTAGTTTTACTTTACTCCATGCAGAAGGCCGCCTATGCCTTTCATCACATCCTCCAATGGCTTTGCAGCCTCCTGTAAAGGTGAGGCAATAGCCCTTCCCAGCTCCTCAGAAACCTTTTTCTTAAACGATTCTTTTAAGTCATGCTGGAGATCGTTCCACTTGCCCCATACATTAAAGCTTAAGGCGATCTCTCCTTTTTTCTTAATAAGCTCTATCACAAGGGGAGCGGATATGCCCATTAAAAGACCCCTTGTTTCTATATCCATATCCCTGAGCCTCAGCATTGAAGGAAACTTCACATATCCTTTATCAAGACTGAAATTCGAATCGAGATTCAACCTTCCCCTCTTAACCTTTACATCGCTCTTCATGTATGGTCTTAATAGAGTCATGTCCATGTCCTTTATGGACAAAATTCCCTTGAAATTAACACCAAGCATGTTCCCTTCAGATTTTAATATAGCCCTTCCAGCATTGGGCAGTTTTGCAGAGGCATTGATATTGGTTTTGCCTGATTGACGAAGGGATATGCTGCTCTTCATATCGATAGCCACATCGGTTAGATTTAAATTAAATCCTTTAAGGTCATCTTCGATAATTACATTTCCGTTATTTACCCTGAAAGTTTTAACAATAAGCTCTACCGATGACTTCCCGTCCTCTCTCTTTTTAAGCTCAGGGAAAAGCCATCTGCCGCCTTTAGTCCGTTTAATAACGAGGAGCGGTGAATCCATTTCTATTTCCTTAATATCCAGCTTCTTTCTTAAAAGTCCCCACAGATATGGCTTAAGCCTAAGATGCTTTATTGAGAGGAAATCAGTCCCGGCAGGTGTTTTCACAAGAATATCATCTGCCGCTATGCTGCTCCATCCTATCTTTAAGTTTTTAATGGAGATGTCAGGGCCGAGTGCTTTGTCAACTCTTTCTTTTACAAAAGAATCGAGGGGAAAAAATAAAATAAGCCCTGCTATTGATAAAAGCAGGATTATGGCAATTCCGAGAATAATCTTTTTAATCATATCCACTATAAAAACAAATTTTCAGGATATTATCAAGGCAAACAGTGGTATAATACCTTTTATGAACATGTCGCTCCATGCAGGCTCTCTAAAAATAGCTACAATCATGGGAATACCCATTAGGATTCACTTCTCATGGCTAATTATCTTCGGACTCATAACATGGTCGTTGTCCACGTTCTATTTTCCAAAGGCTGCGCCCCAATTGCCTGCTGCATCTTACTGGATAAACGGTACAATTGCAGCGCTGCTTCTTTTCATGTCCGTTGCGTTTCATGAACTATCCCATTCCTTTGTTGCCATGAAATACAAGCTGCCAATTATCAATATCACATTATTCATCTTCGGAGGCGTGGCACAGATGAAGGGTGAGCCGCCGAATCCGAAGGCCGAATTCAGGATAGCCATTGCAGGGCCATTGTCCAGCTTTTTTCTGGCAATGGTTTTCGGCATTGCTTATACTATAGCGACAACACAGGTTACAAAAGCGCTTTTTGCATATCTCGCACAACTTAACCTCATACTCGGAGCATTTAATCTGATTCCGGGCTTTCCCATGGACGGCGGAAGGGTGGTAAGGGCGTTTCTCTGGAGAAAGACCAACGACTTCTTTTATGCAACACGCAAGGCATCGAATTACGGCTTAAAAATCGCAATGTTTTTCATAATTTTCGGAATATTCTCAATATTTGCAGGATTTCCGGGCGGATTATGGCTGATGCTGATAGGCTGGTTTCTCTATTCAGCAGCGCAGGCAAGCTATCAGCAGGCAAGCCTTCAGGAAACCCTTAGCGGCATCAAGGTCAAAAACATCATGGTAAGGGACATCATAACAATGTCCTTAAATCTGACAATAGACACGGCGGTCAATGAGTATTTCCTGAAATACGGATACGGCGGTTTCCCGGTGGTGGATGACGGAAAATTCCTCGGATTCATAACATTAAAAGAGATAAAAAATGTCCCAAAGGAAAAATGGAAGGATGTCATGATATCCAAAATCTTTGTACCCCATGATAAAAAATGGGAGGTTTCCGAAGATGATGATGTCATGAAGGCGCTGGAACTGATGATTATGGAAGACAAAGGGAGACTGGTGGTAATGGATAGAGGCAGTGTAATCGGTCTTATAACAAGAAACGGCATAGCAAAATATATTCAGATAATGGGAAGATAATGGGATTTAGGATTTTAGAATATTGAATGCTGGAGGATAAAACAAGATGTCGGAAGTAAAATTAAAAGTAATTCTACTCCGCCACACGCCAAATCCAGAAGAAACAGTGGCAATGGCTGCGAAGCTCTGCTACAGCCCTTCTGACATCGGGGCGCTAAAAGAGAAGATAGAAGCAAAAGACCAGAAGGCATTCGTAGAGAAACTCATGAAAATGGGTCACATGAGCCCAATTGAGCACTCATCCTTCACCTTCGCAATTGAGGGCATTTCGAGGGCATGCTCCCATCAGCTTGTAAGACACAGGCTTGCATCATACTCCCAGCAATCGCAGAGATATGTGAGCGAAGAAACAGGTTTTGATTATATAATTCCACCGGTAATCAAGGAGGACAAAGAACTCAAGAGATATTTTGAAGCATTTATGACAGAGGCGCAAAAGGCATACAACCATATCGTAAAAAGGCTTAATGAAAAAGGCATAAAAGGAGAAGCAGCAAATCAGGATGCAAGGTTTGTGCTTCCCAATGCAGCAGAGACAAAGATTATGGTCACCATGAATGCAAGGGAACTCCTGCACTTCTTCAGGATGAGATGCTGCAACCGCGCACAATGGGAGATAAGGCAGATGGCCGATGAAATGCTGAAGCTTGTTAAAAAAACCTCTCCCGTCATATTCGAAAAAGCAGGCCCCGGCTGCCTCTATGCGCCATGCCCCGAAGGTGAATACACTTGCGGAAAGATAAACGAGGCAAGAAAGAAATACGGGGTTACGAAAAAATCTCCATCTTTGCATCCAGTATAATTGCTCCATCAGGATAAAGGGCAATGGGATTCAGGTCTATCTCTTTAATCGGATTAGTCGCCATCATTTCTGAGACAGAAACAATTATGTTTATTAGGGCATCGATATTCACAGCGGGACTTCCCCGATAGCCCTCTAAAAGCCTGTAACCCTTAATCTGATTTATCAACCACAAGGCATTATCTTTATTAAGCGGCGCAAGGCCGAATGAGACATCCTTGAACAACTCCACAAAAACTCCTCCAAGGCCGAACATAACAACAGAGCCGAACTGCGCATCAATCACACCTCCCACAATAACCTCAAGCCCCTGCGGAGCCATCTCTTCTATCAGAACTCCTTCTGCATGTTCAATCTGCATAAGTTCAGAAACAGCGCCCTTCAATTCATTCTCATTTTTTATCCCGAGCTTTATTCCCTTTACATCGCTCTTTGAGATTATTTTTGATGAAGAGACTTTTGCAACAAGGGGATAGATTAAGTCCAATGAAGGCAATCCCTCGCCAGACTTCACAAATATTCCATTAGGAACAGAAAAGCCCATCATCCTCAACAGTCCTTTGACTTCGTGTTCAAGGACTCTCTTGCCTCTATTCTTCTCTATGAAATCCCTTAGCATCTCGTTTATAATTATATCCTGATTTTTATGATTTTGCGAACCGGACCTAAATTATTCAGCAAATAAGGGTGACACCGCTGCTTATACAACTCTATATTCTGTATTACGGCCTTCCAAATATAGGCATATCATTGAGCCCTCTGATAACCGCATTCATAGGCCTCGGAATGAACTATGCTGCGTATGAGGCAGAGCTTTACAGGGCCGGAATCAACAAAATAAGCACTTAAAGCCTTTGTATTGCTGACTCTTAAAAACGAGATTCTTCGGTACGCTCAGAATGACAAACGCACAACCTGTCACTTTTAAATTACCATTCTTTTTCATGAATACACTGTTCCGCTGGCATGGGATAAACTGTCTCCCTCGGTTTTTCGGTTAATTTGTCGATGAGCAACAAATAAAGGCCCAGATGCCCGTTTTGTGTGAAATCAAAAAATAATGTCTCCCGGGTAAGCACGGAAACCGTATACGCCAGTTCTTCCAGCTTCTCTCTAACTCCGTCAAATGTCCTTTCTTCTATATCATAAAGCTCAAGGATGTCTATAATATCATCCAAGTCACCTGTGTTGTAGCACTCAAGCAGAAAATATCCTTTATATTTATGAGGCTCGTTTTTTACCCTCTGTTTAGCACTGCTTATCTGATATTTGAGCCTCTCCATGCAGAGTCCGTACATTTTTGCTTCTAACATACTTTTCATGCCCTCCTTACAAATTCAATATTTCATTTAACATTAAATAAAAGCAATCTGCATGCCAAACGCAAAACATTGGGGAAAGGGCATTTGAAAGTGAATGAATAAAGCAGTTTGATTAATTTGTAATCATTCTGTATAGTATTTATACAAGGATGAGATGATGGGGAAAATAGTCCTGCTTACAAAAGATAATTCTTTAAGAAGAGAGCTATCGGATATGCTCCAAAAGGGCTTTAAGCTATCCAGTCGTACAGCCATGGATAAAAATGCCTTTGTATTTTTTGACCTGGATACAATAAGACCAGGCCTCATAAAAGAACTTCGCGATAAAGCCCTCGTAATCGCAATTACAAGGCAGAAAATAACAGGGCCTGTAATGGAAGCTACAACTTTTGGAGCATACGAGATCATACATCGTCCCCTAAGTAAGGATGTCGTCCTTAAGACGCTTCAGGAATTGGAAGATCTAAGCAATGAGATAAAAAACATTATCCCTGTTACAAGCCTGCCGCCTACACCTACATGTGCAATAGTAGGACATTCCACTATCATTATGGATGCATGCAAGAAAATATCCCGATTAGCACAGGTAGACGCTCCTGTACTTATTACTGGCGAGACAGGGACTGGAAAGGAACTCGTTGCTGAGGCCATTGCACAACTCTCCTCGCGATTTGGCAAACCATTTGTAGTAGTTAACTGTGCTGCCGTTCCAGAAACTCTCCTTGAGTCAGAATTGTTCGGATTTGAGAAAGGGTCCTTCACAGGTGCGGTTTCTGCAAAAGAGGGAATTCTTAAGATTGCTGATGAAGGGTGCGTTTTCCTTGACGAGGTGGGAGAACTGCCTTTATCACTGCAGGCCAAACTTCTGCGCTTTTTACAAACACAGACCTTTTATCCGCTTGGCAGCACAAAAGAGGCTCAGGTCAATGTCAGGGTCATTTCTGCTACAAATAGAGATCTATCAGTCATGGTTAAGGAAGGAAAATTCAGGGCGGATTTATACCACAGATTGCGTGTTACAACAATACATATACCCCCTCTTCGTGAACGCAAGGAGGATATTACTCCTCTCCTACACTTTTTTATTAACAAATACCGACACACAGTGCCAAGGCCTCTTAAGGGCTTTACCATGGCATTTCTGAAAAAATTGATTTCCTATGACTGGACTGGAAATATCCGTGAGCTTGAAAACGCTATCCGTTCTGCCATTGCCCTTAGTAAGACAAACTGCCTCACAACATATGAACTTAAAGAACTGGGAAGCCATCCTCCTTTAGTTACAGAAAAAAACACGTTTTCAGAAAATCTTGCCTCCATCTTAATACCTTTTATAAAAGAAGCCCTTGAAAGAAAGAATAAGAATATCTACGAGAAGATTCATAATGAAGTGGATAAATCCGTTTTTGATTATATTTTGTCCTACACGAAGGAAAACCAATCAGAAGCTGCGCGTATTTTGGGCATAAACCGCTTAACACTCAGAAAAAAGCTGAAATATTAAGTTTTCCCTACAAAATAGTAAAATAGCTCGACAGCACGACAGTGCGATAATAGAGCGATAGTACCGAGCACTATCATGGATACTTCAAATACGTTTTAAAAAATGATATATTTGAATATATTAAATCGATAGAGGGAGGTGATTATCTGATGGCATGTAAGTCAAAGGGACCATGCGGCACAGCCAAGAAGGCAACTGCGAAAAAGACAACCGCAAAAAAGACAGCAAAGAAGAAGTAGACATCCTCTGTCTTAATAAAAAATCTCCCTTTCGGGTCATACCCGTTTTGTGGTCTGAGAGGGAGATTTTTTATTATTTCAAAATTGCCTTTAATCCCTTCACTGCCCTTTCAGGTGAGGGGTAAACAGGTATTTTTATTTTTTCGAGAAGGGAAATCAGTCTTTTTGCCACACCATTGGCAGGAATATGGAAAACTAATGGCTTGTTTATACCTGCTTTAGCAACCTTTATCATCTCTGCAAGCCTTTCTGTTATTCCATATACATTTGGAAGTGCAATAATTAAAAAGCTGTCATAATCATCCTTGAGTTCATTCAGTGCCGTAATATAATCTTCATCCCTCACCTGGGCAGTGAGGTCAATGGGATTATTGATCCCGTAAAAATATGGGAATACATGTCTGAGTTTTTCTGCCTTATCATCCGGTAATTTTGCAACCTCAAGCCCCTGTCTCATGCACTCATCAGCAGCCAGCACGCCTGAGCCGCCGCCGTTTGTTATGATACAAACACGATTACTAATTCTTTCTTGACCCTTGACCCTTGACCCTTGACCCTGAAATGATAATGCCTTTGTTGCATCAATCAATTCATCAAAGTCCCTTGCCTCCTTTATTCTGAACTGCTTCAGGATTGAATGAAAGACCTCGTATTTCCCTGCAAGCCTCCCTGTATGGGAAAATGCTGCAGCCTGTCCGCTTACACCCTTGCCTGCTTTGAGGATGAGGAGGGATTTTTTTTCTGACAACATCTTCGCCCTTTCTATAAACTTTCTTCCATCACCCAAAGATTCCACATAGGAAATCACTATATCTGTATCTTTATCTTCCGCAAAATATTCGTATAAATCCGACTCGTCAATATCTATGGCATTTCCATAACCTATAGCCTTTGATATGCCTGTATTTGATGCTCTTACTGCTCCGAGGATACAACTCAGAATTGCACCGCTTTGGGATACAACAGCCACATTGCCTTTCTTAGGTCTTTGAAGCCTTTCATACGGTAGAAAAAATGTATCAAGCCTTTGATATGGATTGTATAATCCCATGCAGTTCGGCCCGAGGATTCTAATCCCTATCTCTTTTCCTATCTTTTTTACCTCATCCTGAAGTCCGGTCTCTCCTATTTCCGCAAAACCTGAGCTGGCAATAATCACGCATCTGGCTTTATCTTTATGTTCCTTAAGAATTTCACAAACTTCCGAGGCAGGCCTTATAATTACAGACAAATCCACTGTTTCCGGCAAATCATTGATGGACGGATATGCCTTTAAGCCCATGACTTCCGTGTATTTAGGATTAACAGGATATACCCTGCCTTTGAATTTCAGGAGATTTTTAAGTATCACGCCTCCCAGCTTTTCAATAGTATGGGCAGCGCCAATAAGGGCGATGTTCTTTGGATTAAAAAGAGGATCAAGATTCATGCGCTTTCAATAAACAACAACGCAGGGTCTTCAAGATATTGAATCATCCTTGACAGAAACTTTGCCGAATCGACGCCGTCTGTCACCCTGTGGTCGAAAGTCAAAGAAAGTGGGAGTATTTTTCTGATTACAATCTGGCTGTCCTTAACCCATGGCTTGTCAGAAATCTTTCCGATTCCAAGAATTGCAACATCCGGATAATTGATTATAGGCGTTGCAAATATTCCTCCGAAATGCCCGTAGTTTGTGATTGTGAATGTGCTTCCCTTCATCTCCTCAAGCTTTATCTTCCTCTCCCTTGCCTTCTGGCTTAAATTCTGAAGCTCTAATGCAAGCTCAAGGATAGTCTTCTTATTAGCATCCTTTATCACAGGCACCATTAAGCCGTCTGGAGTATCAACAGCAATTCCGATGTTGTAATATTTTTTGACGATTATTTCCTCCCTCTCTTCATCTACAGACGCATTTAACATCGGATGCTCTACAAGGGCATGCTGTACAGCCTTTATGAAAAACGGCAGAAATGTTAAATGAATATTTCTCTCCAATAGTGACTTCTTTTCTTTTTCCCTTAGATTCCACAAGTCCGTAACATCCGCCTCATCCATGCCTGTTACAAATGCAGTTGCCCTCTGTGACAGAATAAGATTCTTTGCTATCGTTCTTCGCAATCCCCTTAAAGGTATTCTTTCTATAGCGCCATACTGGTCTTCTGTCTTTTTTGTCTTTTCTGATTCCTCACTGACATCATCTTTTGTAATGCTTCCTCCTGGGCCTGAGCCTTTGACAGTCTCGAGCTTTACTCCAAGCTCTTTTGCCAATGCCCTTACAGCAGGCGTTGCGAGTATTTCCTCATCTTCCTCCTCCGGAAGAACGCCGACAACCGAGACTGATTTTGGCTTCTCCTCAGCCTTTGGTTTTTCTTCCCTTTCCTTTTTTATTTGCTCGCCTTCTTCAGCAATTGTCATCAATATCTCTCCGACCTTTGCTATCTCGCCTTCTTCTTTATTAATCTTAAATACCCTGCCCTTTTTAGGAGACGGCACTTCCACTATTGCCTTGTCGGTTTCTATCTCAAGCACATTCTGATGCTCCTCAACGGCATCGCCTTCCTTCACAAGCCATTTCCTTATCTCCCCTTCTGTTATACCTTCGCCCAAATCCGGCAATACAAAATCAAACGGCATATTAAACTCCTTTAATATTTCATTACCTCTTCAATCCCCTTCCTTATCCTCTCCGCTGTCGGCATGTAATAATCTTCAAGTTTTGGAAGGGGCATAACAACATCATAACCCGTAACCCTTATTATTGGAGACTTCAAATAAAGCATTACATCCTCTGCAATGGTCGCTGAAAGCTCTGCTCCAAATCCGCATGTCTTGGGCGCTTCATGCACAATCACAACACGTCCGGTCTTTTTCACAGACTTTAAAATAGTCTCTTCGTCAAATGGATTGAGTGTCATCAAATCTATCACCTCTGCATCAAGTCCTTCCACTGCCTGCAAAGCCCTGTGAAGCATGCTTCCCCATGCTATTACTGTTACATTCTTTCCTTCCCGCACTATTCTCGCCTTGCCAAGAGGTATTGTATATTCGCCTTCAGGCACATCCTCTTTTATGAGGCGATAGAGCCTCGTTGATTCAAGGAATATCACAGGATCAGGGTCTCTAATGGATGAGATTAATAATCCTTTTGCATTATACGGCGATGATGGAACAACTACTTTCAGGCCGGGCATATGACAGAACAATGCCTCTGTGCTTTCTGAATGTAAGTCCGGAGCCTTTATGCCTGCTCCGTACGGCACTCTTATCACAATAGGGCATATAAACCTCCCCCTTGAACGATTACGGATTCTTGATGCATGCGAGAATATCTGGTCAATTGCAGGATAGATAAATCCCATAAACTGAATCTCTGCCACCGGCTTTAATCCATAAACTGCCATTCCGATAGCAGCGCCTGCAATAACAGATTCTGCAAGAGGAGTATCTATGACTCTTTCATGCCCGAATTGTTCAAACAAGCCTTCTGTAACTCTGAACACGCCTCCATCCCTGCCGACATCCTCGCCAAGGATGACGACATTACTGTCTCTCTGCATCTCCTCTTTTAATGCAAGGTTTATTGCCTGAACCATATTGAGTTTGGGCATATCAGAAATCCTTTATCTGTATCGATTGTCTTTCAGTCAAGTCTTTATACGTGTATCCGAACATATCTTGCGGATGCGGATGCTCAATTGCCTCCTCCTTCTTTACAGCCTCATCAACTACAGCCTTTGATTTATCTTCCATCTCACTTTGATATTGTTCTGTCCAGAGTCCTTTTTTCTCCATAAACAATTTCAGTCTCAAAATAGGGTCTTTCAGCTTCCATGCCTCTACATCGTCCTTTGACCTGTATCTTGCCGCATCATCCGCTGTAGTATGGTCAGACATCCTATATGTAAAGCATTCAATAAATGTAGGGCCATTTCCGCTTCTTGCCTTTTCAAGAGCCTCTTTTGTCGCCTTATAGACAGCGAATACATCATTGCCGTCAACCTGAATGCCTTCAAAGCCGTATGCAAATGCCTTTTGCGCGAGTGTCTTTGATGCGGTCTGCCTTTCCCTCGGCACAGATATTGCCCACTGGTTGTTCTGGCAGATGAAAACTACAGGCAGATTGAAAACACCCGCCATATTGAATCCCTCATGGAAGTCGCCCTTTGAAGTGCCGCCGTCTCCGAAATAACAGATAACCGCTGTCTTATCTTTTTTGTATTTCGCAGCCATTGCAGCGCCGACTGCATGGGGTGCCTGTGTCCCGACAGGCACGCAAAGAGGGAATATATTTAAATCATCCGGCGTCTTCATTCCCCTTTCATCGCCAGACCAGTATTGAAAGAGCATATGCATGGGATAGCCCATTGTTATGTAAACGCCCATCTCCCTGAATGACGGGAATATCCAGTCGGATTTTTCAATGGCAAAGGCGCTGCCTATCTGGGATGCCTCCTGTCCTAAGATGGATGCATATGTGCCCATCCTTCCTTCCCTCTGCAGGCTTAAGGCATAATGGTCAAATGTCCTTGACAGGACAAGAAGTTCATAGATTTTCTTTATATCAGAGTCGGACAATGGGGGCATGAGGGCTGCATCCACATCCCCTTTTTCATCGAGGATGGAAAGATGTCTTACATCAAAGGATTTAATTATTCTCTCAGGCATTTAATAAAAGAATATCATGGGGTAAATTTGCAGTCAATTATCTGGAAGTTTTCCCATGAAAGAATGTTTTTATCAATAACAAAAAAATTCCAATTGTCAAGGCTGAATCAGCCACATTAAATGCAGGCCAGTGAAATCTGCCTACATAGACATCCAAAAAATCTATGACATAGCCGTATATGATTCTGTCTGCAAGATTTCCTGCTGCGCCGCCGAGTATGAGGGAAAAACCTAATCTGTTGTCTTTGTCCTTGATAATAAGGATTGATACAAAAATGATTGCCATGGCAGCAACTGCTACGAAGAAAAAATTTCCAAGGCTCTTGAACATGCCGAAGGCAGAGCCAACATTTTCCACATATACAATATTGAAAAATGGCAGCACCCTTATAACTTCAAAGGAACTTACATAAGTTTTTATGAGATATTTCGTAAGCTGGTCGAGTATAAAAACAGACAGGGCAATGATGAAACTCTGTAATGGAGTAATGTAATGGAGTAATGAGGTCATTTCTTTATTTGATTGCATTGTAGCATCTTTCACAGACCTGCGGATGATCTTCAAATTTTCCAACAGATACGCTCCAGTTCCAGCATCTTTCGCACTTGCTGCCTGATGCCCTTTCCACTTTTATGAACATATCTTTAATCTCTGTGCTCTCATAAACATCCCCTGCCTTATGGCTTGATGGATGAATCTTGACTTCGGAGACAATGAAAAGCGCAGGCAGAAAGTCTTTATAGGCCTGCAAAAGATTCAATTCCTCATCAGGCAGATAAAACACCAGCTTTGCCTCAAGGGCATTTCCGATGAATTTATCCTTTCTTTTTATCTCAAGCGCCTTATTTGCCTCATCCCTTATATCTATGAGTTTTTCCCATCTCTTTTCAATGGCCTCGTTGACAAATTCCTCCCTAACAGTGGGGAAACCTGCAAGGAAGACACTTTCCATATCTTCCTCACCTCCCCATCCCCCCCTTGTTAAGGGGGGTAACTGCTGACTGCTGACTGCTGACTGCTGTTTTAGCACATAATTCCATATTTCCTCTGAGGTGAATGAAAGAACAGGAGCCATCAGCCTTGTCATGTCAGCAAGTATCCGGTACATAACCCATTGCGCTGCACGCCTTTCTGGAGAATCCGTTTTGAAGGTATAAAGACGGTCTTTCAAAATATCGAGATAAAAGGAACTCATATCAACAATGCAAAAGTTATAGATGGAATGAAAAACCTCATGGAAATTAAAGTTTTCATAAGCCTCGGCAACCTTCTTTATCAGCCCCTGAAGCCTCGACATCGCCCATCTGTCTATCTCAAGCAGATTATTGCTGTAGTCCTTTCCATCATAGTCGTAGATATTGCCAAGAAGGAATCTTCCTGTGTTTCTGATTTTCCTGTATGCCTCTGTGAGTCTATTTATGATTTCCTTTGAAAGCCTTACATCATCCCGGTAATCCTCAGCAGAGACCCATAATCTCAAAATATCAGCACCATTGGCCTTGATGATTTCCTGCGGCGCAATAACATTTCCGAGGGACTTTGACATCTTCTTTCCCTGTCCGTCCACTGTAAATCCATGTGTAAGGACTATGTTGTAAGGCGCCTTTCCCCTTGTCCCGACAGATGCAAAGAGAGAGCTTTGGAACCAACCCCTGTGCTGGTCGCTTCCCTCAAGATACATTTCAGCAGGCCATAAAAGCCTCTTATCTCTCTCTAAAACCGCTGCATGGCTTACGCCTGAGTCAAACCAGACATCGAGGATGTCCGTCTCTTTTTTAAATGATGTGCTTCCGCAATTGCATTTATACCCGTCTTTAAGAAGGTCTTTGACATCCATCTTAAACCAAATATCAGCGCCCTTCTGCTCTGTCAGCCCTGTAACCTTATTGAATAAATCCTCATCCTCGATGAATGCACCGCAGTCTTCGCAGGTAATAAGTGTTATAGGAACTCCCCATGACCGCTGCCTCGAAATGCACCAGTCAGGCCTGTTTAAGACCATTCCGTGTATCCTCTCCCTGCCCCATGAGGGAATCCATTCAACCCTCTCTATCTCCTTCAGACACTTAGCCCTCAGATTCCTCTTTTCCATTGAAATAAACCATTGGGCAGTTGCCCTGAATATGACAGGCTTTTTGCATCTCCAGCAGTGAGGATAAGAATGCCTGATTTTATCAACGCCTAAAAGGGCATTCTTTTCTTTCAGAAGCTCGATAATCCCTTCATTCGCCTTGAAAACAAACTGCCCTTCGAACTCAGGGACATGCTTCGTAAATTTGCCCTTGTCGTCAACAGGCGCATAAATATCAAGTCCGTATTTAAGTCCGGCATCATAGTCATCCTCGCCGTGGCCTGGCGCAATATGAACAATGCCTGAGCCTTCGCCTACAGTGACAAAATCACCAAGAATAAGTTTTGATTCCCTGTCTATAAACGGATGTCTCGCCCTTATGCCTTCGAGCTTATCTCCGGAAATTTTTAGAACAACATTGCCTTTGACGACATTCTTCTCTTTGAGGTTTTCGAGATTGTCCTCAGCAATGATATGTACCTCTCCAACGTCTTCAACCGCAACATAGGTAAGCTCTGGATTCACTGCAAGGGCAAGATTTGCAGGAAGCGTCCACGGAGTGGTCGTCCAGATTATGATATATGCCTTCTTGCCTGACAACTGCGGCAGGCATTTTAAAATGTCTTCATTGATTATCTGAAACCTTACAAATATCGATGGCGACTCCTTCTCCGCATACTCGACCTCTGCCTCTGCAAGAGCGGTTACGCATGAAGGACACCAGTGAACAGGCTTTTTGCCTTTATAAACAGAACCATTCTTTACAAACCTGAAAAACTCCCTCACAATGGATGCCTCATAATCGTAGGACATTGTGAGATACGGCCTGTCCCAATCGCCGAATACACCGAGCCTCTTGAATTCTTCCCTCTGGATATTGACGAACTTATCAGCATATTCGCGGCAAAGCTGACGTTTCTTTAACACATCCACCTGCTCTTTTTTGTCACCTAAATTCTTATCAACCTGAAGTTCTATTGGAAGCCCGTGACAGTCCCATCCCGGCACATATGGAGAATAATGCCCCTGCATTGATTTGTATTTGACGATTATATCCTTGAGGATTTTATTCAGCGCATGGCCAATATGAATATTGCCGTTGGCATAAGGCGGACCATCGTGAAGGATATACCTCTTATTGCCTTTATTCTTATCCTGAAGTTTTTGATAGACAGACTTTTCTTCCCAGAATTTCAGGATGTCAGGCTCTCTCTGGTTGAGATTGGCCTTCATCGGAAAATCTGTTTGTGGTAAATTAAGGGTATCCTTGTAATCAATCGGCATAACAGAAAAATTACCACTAAAAGGTTTTTAAAGTCAAGGAAATGGCAGGTAAAAAGCTCGGTGTACATACAGCCCAAGGAATGCTACCCTACTATCTCCGTCCCGATGCCCTCTTTGGTAAATATCTCAAGGAGAAGGCAGTGGGGTATCCTTCCATCAACAATATGTGTCTTTTTCACTCCGCCGTCAATGGCGCGGGTGCATGCCTGAACCTTTGGAAGCATGCCTCCTGAAACAGTTCCGTCATCGGTTAGTTTTTTAATTTCTTTTTTATTGACCGATGATATTACATTGTCATTTTTATCCTTTATTCCGGGTACATCTGTAAGCAGTATCAGCTTTTCGGCCTTCAATGCCGATGCAATTGCAGAGGCAACATAATCTGCATTAATATTGAATGCCTCACCTTTACTCCCAACGCCGATAGGTGAGATAACAGGTATAAACCCGTCCCGTTCAAGAGAGTTCAATATCTCCGGGTCAACAGACTCAACTTCACCAACGAGTCCGATATCTATAATCTCTTCTTCACCTGTCTCTGCAGACTTTTTTATGACCTTCTTTTTTGCCTTTATAAGTCCTCCGTCCTTGCCGCTCAAACCAATCGCCTTGCCGCCGTGGTTGTTTATCAGGGCAACAATCTCTTTATTTATAAGCCCTCCGAGCACCATCTCAACAATATCCATCGTCTCTTTGTCCGTCACGCGCTGGCCGTAAATAAATGCAGGCTCCTTGCCCATCTTCTTCATAGTCTCGCTTATTTTCGGCCCTCCGCCATGAACGATGACAGGCTTTATGCCGATGAAGCTCAAGAGAACCACATCCTGCGCAAATGAATCCTTCAAATCCTCTTCAACCTGTGCAGCCCCGCCGTATTTTATGACAAATGTCTTCCCA
Organism: uncultured Nitrospiraceae bacterium; assembly: GCA_947085205.1. Classification (GTDB taxonomy): domain Bacteria; phylum Nitrospirota; class Thermodesulfovibrionia; order Thermodesulfovibrionales; family Dissulfurispiraceae; genus CAMTVO01. The sequence continues at coordinate 2,316 of CAMTVO010000044.1, read as the reverse complement.
TAAAAATTGCGGATATACGGCAAAGACTCAATCAAAATATTTGCCTTCTCGATAAGTTTTTTCATTATTCATCTCCTTCAAAACACGGTATGCACACGATATTTCCATCCTTCACCCTTGCCTTTGGCTCGGCAACCTTCTCACCGCATATCTCGCATCTGATGCTCGGGTATATCCTCGCCTCCGGCGGGAAAGGCACATTTATTTTCGTTATTTTTAAAAGCTCTGAATCGGATGCATCCAAGACAGCCTTTAATTTCTTTGCCTTTCGGTTATGGACAGCTTTCAAGACCTCTTCTGAACGGTCTCCTTCAGAATATCTCTTCCACATTTCCTTTTCTTCCTCTGTTTCTTCTGGAGGAGTAAAATCTACGGATATTCTTACAGCCTCGCCGGAAGGCCTTTTGATGAATGTATAAACCTGTTTGCCGTAATCTCTAAAAATAAGATTGCCTTTTCCAAAGGTGCAGCCGGTCAGCACCTGAATGGCATCAACAGCACAGGAATTATTCTCCACAATAGCAACCAGTTCTTCATCCTCAGAAATATTCTCCATGTCTATCTCTTTCATTGCTGCCAATGCAGCCCTATAGCCAAAGGCAAGCCCCGGACAGCTATGTCCGTGAAATTTAACGACATCATCAAATGACTTCATATAAGCTCCTCTATCGTTTATTAGTATTTTACAGCGAAATATCTATTTTTAACATCTTTCCCGCCCATGCGTTATTAATATTCAAATCCAACTATCACCCGTTCAATTCAGAAACCGATGACACTCTCTTATAAACAACATCCTCAAATTTTCTGAAATGTTCTGTTCCGCATTTGATTTTCAGTTTCTCGCTGGGTCTCAATTCCTGGTCTTTGTCACCTTTTGTCTCCGCTACGAAATAGATTTTCTTTTCGCCTTTGAATACTATCGCCCAGTCCGGGTTATATGTGCCAATGGGTGTCTTTATCTTGAACCAAAAAGGAAGTTTGAAATAGAACTCGATATTCTCACTACTCTCGCAATCTTGTGCAAAGTGGTTTTCCACAGATGAATCCAGAGGGATGTAGTTTTCATAAATAGTCTTATCCGGGTTACTCACCGCAAAGGTGAATTGGTCAAGGTATATTTCCAATTCATTATCTTCAAATAATTGCATTTCATATATCCTATTGCCGATCTTTTCATACTTGATGCCGTCCACCATCAGTTGATACAGCACTGCTTTGACGGAGGCTACAGCATTATCCATAAAGAACTGAGGGTTGAGCAGCGATTCACCCAATCTCCCCGACTTTTTGAGTATTTCCATGATGGTATGCCGCGTCAAGTCAGTCTTTGCTTGAATATAAGCCAGCATGTCCGGCATTTCAACCTCACCCCTTAATCCCCTCTCCTCAAGGAGAGGGGTTAGGGGAGAGGTGCTGTCGCTTACCAAAAGCCCGTCAACGCCTTCCTGAGTTATCAAGACCTTTTTCTTGGTTGACTTAATGGAGGGCTTTTTCGTTTCAGGCATGTTCTTCACTTCTTTTGCAGACGCAGCAATCAATTCATCTGTCTTATAATCAACGCTGTATCGGGTATGGAATTTTATCTTCTCCCAAATCTGCAGGAATTTCGGGTCTGCCTCAAAGCCCTTGCAGAAATTGACCTTCTGCCTGTCGCCCCTGTTCTTTACCCTTCCTGAGAAATCCACTCCGCAGTCTTCCTGTATCTCCTTTTGCAAGGCCTTTGCAAAATCTTCATAACGTTCATTGGCAACAACGGTCAGTTTGTTGATGTTGCGGTCAAATATCCGCTCGCCGTTTTGATTCACCGATAAGCGTAAGCCCCGTCCTATTTCCTGCCTCTTTTTGATCTCTGATTTGGTCTCGTTCAAAGTGCATATCTGAAACACGTTCGGGCTATCCCACCCCTCCCGCAATGCGGAATGGCTGAATATGAAGCGAAGAGGAATATTAGGGTCAAGAAGTTTCTCTTTGTCCTGCATTATCAGTTTGTAAGTGTCATAATCCGCCTGACTTTCGCCTTCAGTATCTTTCACTTTTCCCTTGTTGTCCTGTGAGAAATAGCCATTGTGAACCTCACCCCCCGCCCCTCTCCTGAAGGAGAGGGGAGCAAGGGGTGAGGCGGCAAGCTCATTGTATATCTCCTCAAACCATCCGGCAAACTTGCCCTTTACAGGATTCCCGTTTATGTCGTATTCCCGGTAGTTCCTGACCTTGTCTATGAAAAACAGAGAAAGGACTTTAATTCCTTTGCCCTTATAAAACTTTTCCTTTTTGAAGTGTTCCTCAACAGTCCGACGGAGCATAAACTTCATT
>CAMTVO010000043.1:0-56855 GCA_947085205.1 uncultured Nitrospiraceae bacterium | reverse complement strand
TGAGGCAGAATTAAACAAAACAAGGGAATACATTATCAATAATCCTTTAAACTGGCATGACGATGAGAATTACATGCCCAACTGGCAAAAGGAAATCTGACTGAATGAGAAAAACTCGGATTATTTCTATTACAACAAAAAGGGGACAGGTACATTTTCTATTGAATATGACCTGCCAAAAAGAATTTATGAAAATGCGGAGGAGAGATTTACGGACACTGAATCCGGGCATACAATTGCAGTTATGAGGGCAGTAATACAAGGCATGTCTATGGCGGGGAGACAACACTCAAGCCCCCATTTGACAGAGTGTTCCACTTGTGTTACGCTATATTCAAAGGTCAAAGGAGGTAAAAATTATGCCGGCAAAGAATCCGAGAATAAATATAGTTGTTGAGCGTCCGCTATATACCGCTATTCATGACATGGCGGAAGACAGCGGTGTTTCTATGGCGATGGTGGTGCGGGATCTGATCAAGGAAGCTTTGGAATTGAAAGAAGACGCAGCCCTCGCGGCATTTGCTGATGAGCGGATGAAGTCATTTAACAGGAAAAAGGCATTATCGCACGATGAAGTGTGGGGCTAAATGACTTATACCCTTAAATATCATCAGGCCGTCAGAACCGATGATATTCCGCTTTTAAATGCCGATATCAAATCACGTATCAGGACTGCGATAGAAACGCGCTTATCTGTAGCTCCTTATGAATATGGAGAACCGCTCAGGAAAACACTTAAAGGATACTGGAAGCTGCGAGTCGGCGACTATAGGATGGTATTTTTAATAGAGGAACAAAATGTGCTAATCATCGGCATCCGGCATAGAAAAGAAGTCTACAGGTTGATGAAGAAACGTATTGAGGGAAACAGGTAAGATATTAGAATATGCAATTTGAAAAATTTCGTAGCGGTTACGTATCGTTAACAGGCAGGCCCAATGTAGGCAAGTCCACTCTGCTTAATGCTATGCTCGGCGAAAAGGTGGCCATTGTCTCTTCAAAGCCCCAGACGACAAGGAACAGGATAATCGGCGTAAAGACATTGCCTGACGCTCAGATAGTGTTTATAGACACACCCGGAATCCATAAGCCGAAGCATAAGTTAGGTGAGCTTATGGTCAAAGAGGCGAGAGGCTCTGCGCAGGAGGTGGATGTTGTCCTCTTTATGGCTGAGCCTGAAGAGCCTGGCAGCGGGGATAAATTCATAATAGAGCTGCTGAAAGACCTCAATAAGCCGGTATTTCTGTTGATTAACAAGATTGATACTGTCAAAAAGCCTCAGGCGCTTCCTGTTATCGAGGCATACAGCAAGCTTTACAACTTTGATGAGGTTATTCCGATATCCGCTCTTAAAGGCGACGGCGTCGATATTCTGCTTAAAACAATTGTAAACTATCTTCCGGAAGGCCCCAAGTATTATCCCGACGACATCCTCACAGACCAGATTGAGAGGTTTATGGTCTCGGAGATAATAAGGGAAAAGATTATCCAGCAGACAGAGGATGAGATACCTTATTCTGTTGCCGTTGATGTAACACAATGGACAGAAAGAGGAGATGGCGTGATTCTTATCCATGCAAATATTTATGTTGAAAGAGAGGGGCAGAAGGGTATTATAATAGGTAAAGGCGGCTCTAAATTGAAGACTATCGGGACGAATGCAAGGCTCGAAATAGAAAAACTGTTAGGCGCAAAGATATTTTTGGAACTGTGGGTTAAGATAAAGAAGGATTGGCGCAACAGAGAGCAGGCGCTGAAAGAATTGGGGTTTAAATAATGATGATACAGATGAAAGTCGAAGGCCTTCTGTTTGATCCGAGAAGCGGTATGTATATCTTGCTGCTGCATCAGGTGGACGGAGTCGAAACCCTTCCGATATGGATAGGCAAACCGGAAGCTGATTCCATCGCCCTTGCCCTCGGCAAGGTAATCACGCCGAGGCCGCTTACGCATGACCTGATTAAGAATGTATTTGACGGATTCAATGCTAAGATTATGAGGATAGTCATTACAGAGATAGTCGATAACACCTACTATGCGCATATCCATGCGACCGATGGAAAGAGAGAGGTAACCATTGATTCGAGACCTTCAGATGCGGTCGCCGTAGCATTGAGGGCGCAGGCGCCGATATTCGTAGAGGACAACGTGCTTGAAGTCAAGATGGCGGATGAGCTTGAAGAGTGGCTGAAAAATCTGAAGCCGGAAGACTTCGGAAATATAATGTAGATGTTAAAACGAACAGAAGGAATTGTTTTAAAGAGCTCTGTCTTCGGAGAAGCCGACCTTATAGTTACATATCTTTCCCGTGATTACGGACTGCTTAAGGTATTTGCCAAGAGTCCGAGAAAGATCAAGAGCAGATTCGGAAGCAGTCTCGAACCCCTTACCTATTCGAGCATTTCTTTCATAGGCAAGGAGGACGCAAATCTTCCGCGATTGACACAGTCGGATATAATAAAAAATTTCCATCCGCTGCGGGATAATCTGAAATGTTTCCTTGGAGTGGCTGAAATCCTTGAAATGACTCTTAAGTTTCTTCCGGAAAAGGAGTCTAACTTCAAGGCCTTCAAGCTGCTTTTAGATACGCTCGTGAAGCTCGAATCAGACTGCGTCAACAGCTTGTATTACCTTTATTACAAAATCAGATTCCTTGAGCTTTCCGGCTATCTGCCGAGGCTCAATACATGCGGCAGATGCGGAGCCGGCGGAAATGGAAGTCATAACTTTTATGTATCGCACGGCTCAATAATCTGCGAAAGATGCATTGACGGAAAGGAAGATTCCATAAGGATTTCCGGCAGCGCTCTGAAATTTTACAGGAGTCTGCAGAAATGGAATCTGTCGAACATCAGCAGGATAAAGGCGCCTGAATATTTTGTGTCAGAGGTTGCAAACATTATCAATTTCCATGTAGGGTATATTGCAGGCTCGCCGAGAGCCTTCAGAAAAGAAACTTTTTATGGAATCGCCTGAGCCTGAAACAGGCCGTTATTCAAGCAATTCAGACATATGCCTTGACATAAGGGCATGAGTTAATTTATAAAATTCTGTTTATGGTTGTAGAGCAGGGGGATTGAAAAGGTATGGAAAAGTGGGATCCCTTTTCGCTGAGGGAAAGGATAGATAAGCTTTTTGAAATTCCTCAGTGCAGCAGAGGCGCGGCAGGCTCTTCCGTATGGGCGCCTGTTGTCGATATTTACGAGACGGCTGAAGAGTTCGTGGTAAAGGCTGAATTGCCCGAAGTCAAAGAGTCCAATATTCATATTACGGCGGAGGGAAATATTCTTAGGATTAACGGCGAGAGGAAATTCAATTGCGAGGGGAGAAGCTATTATCAGGTGGAACGGGCATACGGTTCGTTTTCGAGGTCGTTCCTCTTGCCCGGAGATGTCGATCAGGGCAATATAAAGGCAGCCCTTAACGACGGTATTTTGAAAATAATTCTTCCGAAGAAGATTAAGGATCTGCCGAGACATATAGAGATAAAAGATTGATTATTTAGAGCGACAGTGCGACAGAGCAACAGAGCGACAGTTTTTTATAAGGAATAAATTTTTCCATAATTTGACTGTCGCACTATCGTTCTGTCGCACTGTTAAAGAGTTTAAAGGAGCTTAAAGTGGGCCAAAATACGGGCCAAAATACGGGTAAGATAAGAATTGCGATTGCTGGAGTCGGTAACTGCGCAAGCTCTCTGATTCAGGGAATAGAATACTACAAGTCTCTGAGGGCCGACAGCCCTGATATATCCCCCGAAATATCCAATGGATTGATGCATCACAACCTCGGCGGATACATGCCTGCAGACATAGAGGTGGCGGCTGCCTTTGACGTAGATGTCAGAAAGGTAAACAAGCCGCTGAAAGAAGCGGTCTTTGCAAGGCCGAACTGCACAAAGATTTTTTATCCTGATATTCCGGACTATCAAGTAACGGTACAGATGGGCGAGATCCTCGATGGCGTATCACCGCACATGTCGGACTATCCTGATGAAAGGAGATTCATTGCCGCTGATGAAAAGCCTTGCGATGTTGCAAAGGTTCTGAAAGAAAGCGGAGCAGACATGCTGATTAACTATCTGCCGGTGGGGTCGGAGAATGCCGCAAAATATTATGCACAGGCATGCCTCGAGGCAGACGTTGCGTTCATCAACTGCATCCCTGTGTTTATAGCGTCGGATAATGCATGGATAAAGCGATTTGAAGAAAAGGGGATTCCAATAATCGGCGACGATATAAAATCCCAGATAGGCGCGACCATAATCCACAGGATGCTTACAAAATTATTTATGGACAGGGGCGTAAAGATAAGCAGCACCTACCAGTTGAATGTAGGCGGCAATACGGACTTCCTGAACATGTTAAACCACAGCAGGCTGAAATCCAAAAAGGTATCTAAGACAGAGGCTGTACAGTCGCAGGTTACGCATAAACTGACGGATGACAATATACACATAGGACCTTCGGATTATGTGCCGTGGATGAATGACAATAAGGTATGCTTCCTGAGGATAGAGGGGCAGGGATTCGGCAATATACCAATGCATCTTGAAATGAGATTGTCCGTTGAAGACTCTCCGAACAGCGCAGGCGTTGTTATAGATGCCATAAGATGCTGTAAAATCGCAAAGGACAGGGGCATCGGAGGCGTTTTGACTTCGCCTTCCGCCTATTTTATGAAACATCCTATGATGCAGTTTACAGACGAAGACGCGAGGGAAATGGTAGAGGAGTTTATCGCAGGCAAAAGGGATAGGTAGGGAGAGTTAATATGATAAGCGCTAAGCTCGGACATTTCCTCGACAAGCCCCTTGCACCCATTGCAAAGAAAATATCAGTAAGTCCAGATATCCTGACCATGCTCGGCTTTTTGATTACCACCGCCGCTGCAGTCAGCATCCCTTACAACCTCACCACCGGAGGACTTTTGATACTCCTCGGAGGCTTTTTCGATATGCTCGACGGAATCGTTGCACGCACAAACGGCAAAAACACGAAATTCGGCGCGATACTCGACTCCACCCTCGACCGATATTCAGACTCCTTTATTTTTATTGCAATAGCATGGTATTTCTTCAATAATGATAATCTGGCAGGCGTGATATTTACCGCAGGCAGCCTTGTAGGCGCATTGTTGATAAGCTATGTTAGGGCGAGGGCCGAAGGCATAGGCGTTCAATGCAATGTAGGGCTGATGGAGAGGCCCGAAAGGGTAGCGCTTTTGGCCTTAGGCTGTATAACGGGCTGGCTATTTCCGGTGATTTTGATATTGTTCCTATTGGGCCACGCTACCGCAATCCAGAGAATAATTCATGTCTATAAGATGACAAGGCATAATTAATCAAATAACTGCTTGTAAATCTCTTTACCGCACGCATACCTGCCTCATGAAAATCAATTTTTTGTTGATTTTTGGTTAAAACATGGTAAAATTTATAAATCTCAGCTAAAATAGGGTGCCAAATGCAGAAACTGGACATTGACGAAGTAAAACCCTCCATGATACTTGCCGCTACGGTAAAGGATAAAGACGGTAATATCTTGTTCCTCAAAGGCGTAGAGCTTACAAAAAGGCATATCGTCATATTGAACAATAGGGATATAAAGAAGGTCGTCGTAGAAGGCTGTCCGGTAAAGAGGGAAAACGCCGGCTCGGAAGGTTCGTTTAAGGAGATAGACAAGAGGTTCTGCGCCGCAGGCTCTCATCCCGCTGTCTTGAAGATAAAGGACATAATCAAGGAACTTCTAATTTAGATACAGTGAATATGCAGATTAATTCATCCATTAATAGTAGACTCTTCAATATAAAAGACCTCCCTACTATTCCTGCAATACACAGCAGGATACTTAAGCTCATGGAGGATATAAACTACTCGGTAGACGATGTAAGCAAGCTTATAGAGAAGGATCAGGTTTTATCCAGCAAGGTGTTGAAGCTCATCAATTCCCCTTTCTACGGCCTTTACAGCGATGTGGCGACAATCAGGAGGTCGGTGATATTGCTCGGCTCTAATCTCATAAGGGGCATAATACTCAGCACATCCCTGTTCGACGTTGCGGATAGAAAGCTTCCGGGCTTGTGGGACCACTCTTACTGCTGCGCGACGGTTGCAGGTTTTCTGGCAAAGAGATTTAATCTGATAACAATCGAGGAGATAATGACCGGAGCGCTGCTTCACGACATAGGAAAGGTGCTCATAAAGAAACAGCTTCCTGACGAATCCGGCGCAATCGAGGCTGAAGTGAAAACAAAATGCATAACTATACTGGATGCCGAGCGGAGTATCATCAACATCACTCACGACGATGTCGGATTGTGGCTTGCCGATACATGGAATCTTCCGGCAATAATAAAAGATCTTATAGCTTATCACCACAAGCCGGGCATGTGCACCGGGCATAAAAAAGAGACGGCAATCGTCCATCTTTCGGATATTATCGTAAAGGGCATCGGCGTCTCTTACATCGGAGACCCTTTTGTGCCTTTGCTTGATGAGGCCGGATGGAACATCCTTGCATTATCCGAGAACGACCTTGTGGATATTCTTGTGGAAGTGATGGACATAGTGCAGGGCGATAAGGCATTTTCGAGATACATGATAGGGAGCGGCGATGGGAGATAGAAAATATAAATGTAATATTTGCGTAATCTGGGATAAAATAAGGACTATATGATATACTTTCTTATAAAGGAGGCAGGATGGATAGCCAGTCGTGGATAATAATCATGAGTCTCGGTTTTTTTATAATGGCACTCGGCTTTCTAACAGTAATCGGTTTCCTTATCTACGCCTCTGTGGAAATAAGAAGGGCGGCGGCTTCTTTTAGAGAATTCCTGAAGAATACAGAAGAAAGAATACAGCCCGTCCTCGAGGAGACAGAACATACGCTTAAAAGCCTGAGAAAAGTCAGCGATGATGTAGGAACTGCAACAGAGAATGTGAGAAACTTTTCCAGCGCAGTGTATGAGATTGTCGATAATGTGAAGGCGCTCAGCGGTATTGTAAGCGATTTAAGGGGAGGAGTAAACCTGAGGGTTTTGGGAGTAAAGGCCGGCATAAAAGCGGCCCTGAATGTCTTGATAAAACAAATCAAAGAAAGGAGGTTATAAAATGGGACACGAAGAAGGTGGTTTCAACGCAGGTTCTGTATTGCTTTCGTTCCTTTTGGGCGGCATGGTTGGGGCAGGACTCGCATTGCTTCTTGCGCCGCAGTCCGGGGCAGAGACAAGGAAAAGGATACGTGAGTTTACCGATGATGTGAAAGAAAAGGCTTCCGATTATGCTGGCGAGGCAAAGGAAAAGCTCACGGCAACAGTTGAAAAGGGCAAACATGCGGTTGAAGAGAAGAAATCAGCCATATCTGCGGCATTTGAGGCAGGCAAAGAGGCTTATGAAAAGGAAGTGCATAAATAAGGTATGCATGAAGTTTACATAGCCGAAAGTCTCCTTGAAACAGCCGTTTGGAAATGCAAAGACAGCGGCTTTAGCAGGATTAAAAACATAAAGGTTAATATTGGAAAGGCCTCGGTAGTATCAACCGAGGCCTTAATTTTTGCCTTTGATGCGTTAAAGGCAGGAAGTGTCGCAAGCGAGGCATCTCTTACGATTGTAGAAACACTGACAACCGGCTGCTGTAAGACCTGTGACAGCGAGTTCAATGTGAATAGAGATTTTGTTTTCCAGTGTCCATATTGTGAAAGTGAAGCAGTCATAATAAAATCAGGAAACGGAGTGGAGTTATCAGAACTTGAGGTAGAGAGTTAGTTGATAAAAAGATGGCCGCAGATATCCATTTTATGAGGCTTGCCCTCAAGGGGGCGGAAACCGCATTCGATGAAGGAGAGGTTCCGGTCGGCGCTGTGCTTGTAATAAACGGCGAAGTTATAACAACTGCTCATAACACGCGGGAGTCGATTTTTGACCCGACTGCCCACGCAGAAATAATTGCTATGAGGGAAGCTGCCCGAAAGATTAAAAACTGGAGACTGTCCGACACAACCCTGTATGTCACAAAAGAGCCATGCATAATGTGCGCGGGCGCTATGGTTAATGCGAGGCTGGGCAGGCTCGTTTACGGATGCGGTGATGTAAAGGGCGGAGCGGTTCACAGCCTTTATCAAATCCTTTCTGACAGTAGGCTTAATCATCAGGTCGAGGTTGTATCCGGAGTCTTGGAGGATGAGTGTGCAGCGCTGCTGAGGAGATTTTTTAAAAATCGTAGATAAGCAGGACTGACTTTCGCTTCAGACGCTATTTTATGGTATTCCTTAATTATATTGTTTTGTTTTAAACTAAAAACTATTCACTATTCACCGATAACTGTCGTTATGGAGAGGTGCCGGAGCGGTTGAACGGGGCGGTCTCGAAAACCGTTGTGGGGGCGACTCCACCGTGGGTTCGAATCCCACCCTCTCCGCCATTGTCAGAGTGTAGTTACCTGTGGCAGTTATCTTTCAGCAATCTTGAAACTACATTTAGCATAAGTGTTACCGTTATATTTGGTTATAGTCGTCATAATCAGCGCGAAGGGCGGCAAGGTCGTTACTTTGCCTTTCAAGACCACCCGTACAAGCTTGCTGAAATCCAACTGCCACAGGTATGCACTGACACTTTGACGCTATTTATGCTATAGTTCTATATAAAAATTCCGATAAAAATAGTAATTATGAAAAAGCAATATGCGCTGATTTCTGTTTTACTGACAGCATTCTTTTTATCGACTGTATTGAATGCAGGCAATGCCATTGGTGAGAAGAATGTCCCCCCTGCTCCTGCCCCTCAGAATGAGCAAAAGGCCGCTGCCCAGCCCGCTCAGAAAGACAAAGAAGGCTTTGATATTGTCATTTTGATGGACAGCTCGGGCAGCATGAAAAAGACAGACCCTCAGAGTTACAGAAAGCCCGCTGCTAAACTTTTTATATCGCTCCTTGCAGAAAGCGACAGAATAGGCATTATCAGCTTCGGCGATTTAGCAAAGGTATTGATGCCTCTCACAGAGAATACAAAGAAGAATCGCGACAAGCTCTTCAGTGCAGTAAATAAAGTAACCTCAAAGGAATTTTCGACAAATATTACCGATGCCGTAAAAACAGGATTTGATGCGCTTAAATCATCCGAGAGGAAAAACAGGATTCTTATCCTTATGTCCGACGGCAAGCTTGCGCTCGGCTCAAAGGAAAAGGACGATGCGGCATTTGCAGAACTGTCGAAAGTTCTGCCGGAGGTCGCAAAATCTGGCATAAAACTTTACTCTATAGCCTTTACAGAAATGTCCGATGTTAAGCTCCTTGAAGACATGGCAAAGGAGACAGGAGGTTTTTTCAGGCTTGCAAAAGAGGACAAAGACCTCCATGTTATATTTGCATCGATCTTTGAAAAGATTAAATCACCTGATACCATACCGTTAGAAGGAGATACATTCGACATAGACAAGGATATAAACGAGGCGATACTGCTTATCAGCAAGAAGCCGGGGACAGCAACCACGATTATTGACTCTTCAAAAGGAAAACATACTCCTGTGAAATACGGCAAGAACATACAGTGGTATGAATCAAAGGCATTCGACATGATTACGATTAAGGAGCCTGCTCAGGGCAAATGGAAGGTTAAGCTCAGTACAAAAGAGGGGAATAAGGTGTTTGTAATAACGAACCTCAGTCTGAAAAGCTCTTTTGACAAGGGCTTTGTAAATAAAGGAGACTCCATAAAAATTGATGCATGGCTCGAAAGAGAAGGGGGCGTGTTGACAGAAAAGGAATTTCTCGAACAGGTATCATTTTTAGCTGAAGTTTCTACTCCTGACGGAAAAGCGGCAAGGCTCGATCTTTTTGACAGCGAAAAATCAGAAGACGACAGGCAGGGAGACGGAAAATATTCGGCAGGATTGGCTGTAAATAATACAGGCGAATATACAATCAAGATAGTTGCCGAAGGAAAGACATTTAAGAGGGAGAAGGTCTTGCAGTTTAAGGTGGTTGAGCCGCCTCCGCAGAAGGTCGAGAAGAAAGCCCCTGAGGGTAAGGATACGAAAAAGAAGAACGATTACTCTTGGAGTTCCGTGCTGATTAAATTCGGCATAATAAATTCATCGTTGCTGTTTGCTGTTGTTATAATACTCCTTGCAAGAAAGATAGCCGCCGGATCTAAGGCGAAAAAAGTCAAAAAAGAAAGGAACTAAAAAATGACGATAAGCATTGATGCGCTTTATCTTCTTCTGCTCGGCGAGTTTTCGCTTATACTGCTTGTATCTACGATATATCTGTTTCTGAGAAATAAAAAACATAAGAAACTCTATCAGAAAACCCTGAAAGAGCTCACAGATATGAAAAGCAGCGCAAAAACTGAGATGTTTGAAAGCCCAAGAGTAGAGGAGCCTCAGCAGGAGCAGCCGAAACAGGAGCAGCCTGCTCCGGAGCCTTTTGCAGAGCCTGTGCCTGCTTCAGACAAAGGCGAGGCGGTTGATGAGGGTTCTTTAGCAGGCAAGATTAACAAGCTGCAGCATATAATAAATTTCCAGAAGGGTAAGATAATAGACCTTATGTGTTACAAGGACATCCTTGAAGGAGCCCACAAAAAACTGAATGCCGTGCAGGACAGTTATCTGAACCTCAAGGAAAGATTTGTCAAGCTGTTGGGAGAAACCCCTGAAAATAAAGGCCTTGCGGATGCTCTGGAGGCATTTGAGAGCAATAATAACGAACTGAATTCTTATATGGAGATACTTGAAAATGAGAACGAGACCCTTGCTGAGAAGTTCAGGAGGTGGGAAGAGGAGTTAAAGCAGATTTGGGAGGAGGCTGAACAAACCTCAATGATTGATGAAGGCAGGTATGCCGAAATCGTAAAGGAGAAAGAGTATCTGGTTGAAAAACTCAAAGACTTTGAGCATGTCGTTGAGGAGAAGACCAAGCTGTTGGACGAGATGCAAAAACAGCATGAAGACCTCGAAAAGGAGTATATGGTTTTATACCGTCAGCAGCAGCAACAACAGCAATAATAATTTATGCTGCCGGCAAAAAGATTGTAAGGGTTCACTGCTGAGGCAGAGAAATTTGCAGAGGAAGGAAAAAGGAGATACAAAATCTTTGAGCTTAAACAAAAAGTGCATTCAAATTTCACATCTCTCGGCGGGAAAATTTACGACCTTGCTTCAAAAGGCGCCAAGAATCCCCTCCTTGACGCGAAAGTGATATCTGCATGGATAGATTATAGAGTTAGGAGGACAAAGGAATGAAATGCATTTTTTGAATGATAAAAATGGAACCGTCCCCGATTCCTCTTTCTATTTTTCAAAGGAAGGCGAGGCGGATGCGATTTCAGAGGCTTCGCAAAGACTTGCTCATTACTTGAGAAGATTGAACCCGGAATTGACGTTGGATATTTTGCGTGGAATCGAAGGGGAAGTAGAAAGATAATTTCAGATTCCGTGAAAGAAACAGGAGACCTCCGCTAAAACAAGGATTGGCATCACAACGGCAGATGCGCCTTTGGATTTAAATCAATGCCAACAATATTTCCAGCTTTGAAGTGATGATACCCTGCTGCGGCTATCATGGCTGCGTTGTCTGTACATAAAGAGACGGAAGGCAGGAACAACTCAAGCCCTCTTTCCTCTACCATCTCCTTAAACCGCCTCCTCAATTCGCTGTTTGCAGAAACACCGCCGGAAAGGGTAACCCTTTTTATTCCCTTTTTCACTATCGCCCATTCCACTTTCCTTACAAGAACATCAACAACAGCAGCCTGAAAAGATGCAGCAATATCATTAATGAGTTTAGAGTTAAGAGTTTGGAGTTCAGAGTTTTTGGCTGCCGACTGCCAACTGCCGACTTTCAGCTTAACAGCAGTCTTCAACCCGCTGAAGCTGAAATCAAAGGATTCAGGCACATATGCCCTCGGAAAGTCAAAGGCCTTGGGGTCTCCTTCTTTGGCCAGTCTGTCTATCACAGGCCCTCCTGGATAACCGAGGCCTAAAAGTTTAGACACTTTATCGTACGCCTCTCCTGCCGCGTCGTCTCTTGTCCTGCCGAGTTCTATATACTGTCCAAAGCCGTTCACTATATAAAGGTTTGTATGACCACCGGATGCTATCAATGATAAGAAAGGGAACTCAGGCCTGCCTTCAAGGAATGTGGAGAAGATATGCCCTTCGAGATGATTCACAGCAACAATAGGGATTTTTTTGGCGTATGCAATAGATTTTGCAAAGCCGCATCCGACAAGCAGAGAGCCTATCAGTCCGGGTCCGTAGCAGACGGCAACGGCATCAATATCATCGAGTGCAACTCCGGCATTGTTTAATGCCTCATCCACAACAGGCCATATCATCTCGATATGCCTTCTGGATGCCAGTTCAGGCACTATGCCGCCGTATTTTTTATGGATGTCGGACTGCGAAGAAACGACATTGGAGAGAATTCGTTCTCCGTTAACAACCACAGCAGCGGATGTATCATCGCAAGAGGTATCAATACCCAAAAGCAGTGATGAGTTTCTGGAATTTGTTTTTTCTTTTAACGCATTACTCATTACGCTTAACGCATTACGGTTTTTATACTCCTCCATACGCATGTAATCCGCTAAGCAGGAGATTCACGCCAAGATATGTAAATATTGTAGATATAAATCCAATGACCGCAACTATGGCTATCTTCTTGCCCCTCCATCCTCTTAATAGTCTGGTATGGAGGTAAAAGGCATAAACAAACCATGTTATCAATGACCATGTCTCTTTCGGGTCCCAGCTCCAGTATCTACCCCATGCCTGATCAGCCCAGATTGCGCCGAAGATAAGCCCTCCAAGTGTGAAAACAGGGAAACCGATAGCTATGTTTTTATATGTCAGGTCGTCTAAAAGGTCTTTAGATATGGAAACCGATTCGATTAATTTTTTAAGCGCATGGCCGTATCTCCAGACCGCAAATACAAAAACCGCTGTTGCTGCATAGCTCAGAAGGACTACTAGACCCGAGCCGCTCCTGAACGTGGCTTTAAACAGGTAACTCTTGATAAATGTCTCAGGAGATTTTGCAGCAACCTTAAATGCAAGAAAGTCTATGCCCATAGCAATAAGTATTGCCGCAAATATGCCGGATGTTACAGTCCAGAATATGTATGCGCCGCTCTTTTTGTTGTCCGTTGTTACAGCAAGATACATTATGCCGGTGGCAAAGGCTATTGCAAATGCTGCGTAAGCTATAAAACTCAACACTACATGCACCAAAAGCCAGTTGCTCTGAAGCGCAGGGATAAGGGGATGAATATCCTTTGACATTCCTGATATGTCTATAAATGCCAGCGCCATTCCTGCTATCGGAGTAATGAAAGCGCCGAATGAGCGGTTCTTATATTTCCATTCAATGATGAGGTAGCCCAATATCAGACACCAGACAAAGAATACCAATGACTCGTAAAGATTGGTAAGCGGTATTGCCCTCATTATGCTGCCTAACTGTCCTATATCGTAAAACTCCTTGCCTCTCATAAAAAATGCGATCGTCTGAGAAACAAAGCCTATGGATGTTATGGTTGTAGCTATAATGCCTATCGTCGAGTTCTTAAATGCAAGATATGTTATATACGCAACCATTGCAAGTATATACGCAATGCTCGATATTCCGAAAAATTGGGAACTGTCCATTTAAACCTCCGTTTTCAGTCCTAAATCCAGAGTCAACTCTTGACTCCTGACCCTTGACTCAATGACTTTATTAATTTATCTATCTTCTGTTCGAATGCTGCCTTATTCTTGTTTGCAGATGCGGCTATTGTAACCTTTGTGTTATTTTTTTCATCTTTAAGGCTGACCCATATCCTCGCATGGCTCATGAAAAATGCTGCATATAGTCCAACACTCATAACGAGACATCCGAGATATACAATCCAGACCCCCGGGTCTTTCCTGACCTGAAGCCCAGTGTATTGAGATCCCCAGAGGTCTTTAAATTCGACAATACCGTCTTGCACCCTCCATGTCTGGGGATACCTCTTCAATATCCACTGCTTGTATTTAAGTTTTCCGTTCTCTGTAAATTCGACAAATACCGCAGGGTTGTTCATCATCTCCGCGTATGTAAACAGCCTTCCTGCCTCATCAATGCCGAGCGCCGGGGTGAAATCAGAAACCTTGCCGGTTATGCTTGTGCCTGGGATGGTGAAAGCCTCTTCGAATTTAACTTCAGCATCCTGCCTCTTGCCATCGTTTGATATTACGCTGAACTTAAACAGAGAGTCTTTAGTGGGCGAAAACCCATAGCTTGACTGATAAAAAGTGATTCCTTTATATCTCAATGGGCTGTTGACATCTATCTCTATAACCTCTTTGCCTTTTATTTTCACAGGCTTGTTGTTTTCGATTATTGTAAGCCAGCTCTTGTACGACTTCGGCGTGTCGGAATTTTCATAAAAAGAGGTCTCAAAGTCATTGCAGGCTATCTCAAATCCGAGTGGAATATCCTTGCCGTTTCTTGCATATGCTACTGCAGAGGTTGTTCCTTCGAGTAGATTCAACGATGCATTGAATCCGAAAAATATTCCCACCACTGCTCCAATTAGGATAAGTATGATGCTGAAATGTGTTGCATATACGCCGAGCCTGCTGTGCCTTCCTTTTTCCGCATAAATCTGAAGTCCGCCCTCGTCCTGATGAACTGCTGCCTTGAAGCCGACATTCTTCATTGCAGATTCTACCGTCAACTTTGCATCATCTATTTTTCCTTTTACTATCGCATCCCTTTTGATAGGCATGGCATTCAGAATATCTGCTGAAAGCGGCTTTATCGGGTCCTTTACCATCTTCCAGATTTTAGGAAGCCTCTCGAGAGAGCAGATAATCAGGTTCGCTGCAAAAACAAACAGCAGGGTGACAAACCACCATGAGTGATACATATCGGTAAAGCCGATGGTATCAAGCGCCCTGAATACGGTAGGGGCGGCATCTCCGAAGAACTTTGAAAGCAGTTTTATATTACGCTCCGGCTCTGCCTGCTGTTCAATGATTGTTCCGACAATGGATGTAATCGATATAATCGAAAAGACTACAACGGCAAGTGTTATCGAAGAGAAAAGGCTCCATATCCTATCAACGATGCTCTGATTTTCTTTCTTATTGCTCACTATCTATCCCTTCCCTTATTAATTTTATTTAAATTACAACTCATCATATGAATATTTTATGAAGACAGGGCTGCTTCCCCAAAGTTTTTAATTATAACAGAATCAAAGACATTATTCAACAAAACGCTCTTATTGATAAATAATGGCTTTTGTAGGGATTGTCACAATAAACACAGAGCCTTTGCCCGCTGTGCTTTCAATCTCTATTTTGCCGCCGAGGGCATCGATAAGCTTTTTTGATATAGACAATCCGAGCGATGATGGAGAGTCGGAGAACTCTTCAAATATCCGGCCCAGCATTTCCGGCTCTATGCCAGCTCCAGTATCTGCAACAGAGATTTCAAGATATTCCACACCTTTCTTTATAGCAGTAGAAGCCAAAACCGTTACTGTGCCGACCTCCGTGGATTTTATGGCATTACTCAGGAGATGTGCGAGTATCTTCTTCAAACGCTGTCTGTCGGTATAAACAGGCTTGTTTTCAAAAATATCCTGACAGTCTACAATCAGTTCTATTTCCCTTGTCCCTATGAGAAATCTTGCAGACTCTTCGAGCTCTCTCAAAAGGTCGCACATATTGAATTCCTCCGGAGATACAGTTATCTTGCCTTCTTCGAGGCGTGAAACGTCCAGCATGTCATCAATAATCTGTAAAAGGCTTCTGGAATTGTATAAAATCTCCTCAAGCGTTCTCCTGCTATCCGGCTGAACATTGCTGTCAAGAAGAATGCGTGCACCGTTTGCAATGAATTGCAAAGAAGTCCTCATATCCTGAGAGAGCTTGCCGAAGAAAGCAGACCTCAATCTCGACTTTTCCTTTGTCCTTATGTTCTCCCTTAAGGCATTCTCTCTCTGTTTCAATCCATCTATCATGTTTTCGAAGGACTTCTTCAGTTCCAGAAGCTCTCCCCTGTAGTCTTTTCCGAGCGCGACATCCATATTCCCATCGGCAACAGACTTCGCAGCTCCGGCAAGCTTGGAAACAGACCTCACAATCAGCTTCCTGGAGAAGTACGTGTTCTGTATTACGGCAAGCAGGACTATTAAGCCGGCAAATGATAAACAACCTATTAACAATATGTCGAATGGTTTTGAGACTTCGGACTTTCTGACAGTGCCTATCAGCCTGAAGGGAACATGCTCGAGGTCTGCAACATAAAAAAACACTCCGTCTTTATATTCTACAGCATTACGGGCATTCTTCGGAATATTGTATCTGACTTTCCTGACGGGACTCCCCTCTTTTGTCAGTATAACATCGCCGTCCCTGTCTATCATTTCTATCTTTTCCGTCTTGTACAAGCCCTTTTCCGGCCTTAAAAAACCTGCCATCTCATCAGCCTTTAACGAAGCGTAAAGCAGGGCTATAAGATTTCCTTCGCTGTCGGAAACCGGCATTATAAAATCCATAGTATTGTCAGCATTAAAACTTATAAATACTGTCGACTTCAGCCCGTCCGCCTTTTCCTTTAAGAACGGCTTGTCCGACCAATCCTCTCCTGCGATATCAGCCATGCTGCTTGACATCACCTTTCCATCAACTGAAAGCAGTGAGAGCAGCTTATACTTTCCTGATGACGCTTTTTCTTCAAGAAGTCTCGAAATACCAAGCTGTGCAGCTTTAACAGACTCTTTCGTCTTCCTGTTTTTTGCTGTCCCCCCTTTCTGTATGCCTGCTGCATCCTTTGCCAGTATTGCGGCGCTCTCCCCGAATATACCGAGTTTTGCAAGCCCTTCGATGTCTCCCTTGTAATACGAAAACCACGAGTCGGCAACAAGACGCTTTTCGGACAGAAGGTTTATAAGATGAGGCTTATGAGAGTCCTTAAGAAAATTCGCATAGCCTGAGAAATAAAAAGCGATGCCGCCTGCGATAAAAACAAACAGCAAAACCATCAGCGGGAATACAGACAGCTTTGTACCGAGCCTTTGAGAAAATCTAACCTTCATCTATCAATCCTTTCCTGATTAAGCTTATTTAAAGTCCTTTCTATTACCACAAAGCTTATGAATATCACAAGAGTTGCTGTCTATATACGACTACCTTGTTCCTCCCGCCTTCCTTTGCGTCATAGAGCGCGCCGTCGGCCTGTCCGATAAGCCTGTCCGGCGACAAATCAGCATCGCCATAATGTGTCGCTACACCTATGCTAACGGTGACATTCAGCTTAATGCTTTTATCTTCGCAGAAAAAACTTCTATCCTGAACCGTACTCCTCAGTTTTTCTGCGACGGTTGATGCGCCTTCTATGCCGATATTCGGCAGCAGAACTATGAATTCCTCCCCTCCATATCTTGCTACAATGTCTTCAGTCCTGAGAACAGACGACAGTGTGCCTGCAATCTGCTTTAGTATCTCATCGCCGCACCCGTGTCCGTAGGTGTCATTAACTTTTTTAAAGTAGTCGATATCGAGCATCATTACCGAAAGCGGCTCATTGTATCTTGCAGACCATGCCACTTCCTCAAGAAATCTCTCCATGAAAAACCTTCTATTATAAAGGCCTGTCAGGTAATCCCTGTCGAGGAGCTTTTCGAGTTCCTTCACCCTCCCGCAGGCAAAGGTAATATTGCTGATCCTCGCGAGCACCTCTTCCTTAAAAAACGGTCTTGAGATATAATCGTATGCTCCGAGCTCGTATCCCTTTGAGAGTTTCCGGCACGACCTTCTGGATGCTATAAGGATGACAGGGATATCCCTCGTGGAGGGCGCTGATTTAAGCTGTTTTAATAGTTCAAGGCTGCCCGGCTTTGAAAGCCTTATATCGAGAATAATAACATCAGGTAGTTCGGAATAAATCTTTTCGATAACTTCATCGCTCTTTTTTACAAAGGCACATTCGTAGCCTTCATCAAAAAGTATCTTCCCAAGAACAGTCTTCGACTCTTCGCCGCTTTCAGCAATCAGAACTTTCATTATTTATAGTATACAAATTAGTCCATGAAAATCCTAATGGTCTTTTATATCAACCGCCGCTTATTATTTCAAGGGTCTTTATAAGGGCCTCGGCCTTCTTTAATGTCTCATAGTATTCCCGCTCCGGGTCGGAGTCCGCAACAATACCGGCGCCGGCCTGCACATAAGCATAGCCGTTTTTTATTAAAAATGTCCTGATAATTATATTTAAATCCATATTGCCCGAAAAGCCGATATAACCGAGCGAGCCGGTATAAGGGCCGCGACAGACAGGCTCAAGCTCGTCTATTATCTCCATGCATCTTACCTTAGGTACTCCTGTAATTGTTCCTCCGGGGAAGGTCGCCCTTATCACATCAAAACAGCTCTTTCCCTTTTTGAGAATGCCCATTACATTGGATACGATATGAATAACATGAGAATAGTCCTCTGTAATCATCAATTCATCAACATTCACGCTGCCGTATTCGGATACCCTTCCTATGTCATTCCTTTCGAGGTCGATAAGCATTATATGCTCCGCCCTCTCTTTCTCATTCAGCAGGAGCTCCGCCCTCATAAGCTCGTCTTCTCTGAAATCGCTTCCCCTCGGCCTTGTGCCTGCAATAGGCCTCGTTTCTATAATACCGTCTTTAACTCTTATCAGCCTCTCCGGAGATGAACTGACAATCCGGTAATCTCCAAAATCGGCATATGCTGCAAAGGGAGATGGGTTAATACCTCTTAGCACCTTATATATTTCCCATGGATTTTTATCCCATATATTTGCTGAGATCCTCTGCGAAAGATTTGCCTGAAATATATCTCCGGCAGCTATATACTCCTTTGTCCTTTTGACAATATTCATGTATTGTTCCTTAGACATCTCGTAATTGAGTTTAGGAGTTAAAGAGTTTGGGAGTTCAGGAGTTATATTTTCTTTCTCAATTTTCAACTCCTTAACTCTTAAACTCTTAACTTTTAACTCTTCAACTGCTCTTTCATACGCCCTGTTCCAGTCTATATCTGAAACGTCCTTGTATCCCAGCTCCGTATCCCTTGCACCCGGGGAAACAATCAGCCATGCCTTCTTATGCATGTGGTCAAAGGCTACTACCTTGTCAGTCATAAAGAAATGAGCATCGGGAATACGAAGGTCGTCAACCGCTTTCTTTGGAATGTTCTCGATATACCTTACAAAGTCATAGCTCAGCAATCCGACAGCGCCGCCCTGAAATGGCGGCAACTCAGGAACAGGTTTTTGTGGATAGGCAGCCACAAGCTCCTTCAGCCTTTCAAGAGGCGGTCTTGAAGATACCGATTCTTTAACCTGCGACCCTTGACCCTTGACCCTTGCCCCTATTTTTATCTCACCGTCCTTAACATCAAAAACGAGATATGGTTCAAAGGCTATGAAGGAATAACGGGCTATTTTATAAGGGCCTTTTACGCTTTCAAGGAGGATGGAGTTTGCGCTGCAGCCGAGAGTTTCGTAAACGGAATACGGCTCATTGTATGGAATTTCCACATAAAGGGGCGGAATGCTGCCACTTTTAACCGTATCCAGAAAATCCTTTTTATTTAGGTTTAATTTCATTTTTAACCAATAAGTAGAAAGACTCTTCGGAAAAATTCAATTAGCATGGATCATTTGAGTTAAAAGATTTATGCTGTGAGTATCTCTAAAGAAATCAGCTCAAGCGCCTTGATGGGGTCTTCCTGTTTCAGTATTCCCCTCCCCATGACAATATAATCGGCTCCGTTTTTCAATGCCTCTTTCGGAGTCGCTGTCCTTTTCTGGTCATCCGGTGGAACCCATGAAGGCCTTATTCCGGGCGTAACGACGAGGAAGCCCTTTCCGCAATGCTGCTTTATCATGGAAATCTCATGCGGAGATGCGACAACACCGTCAAGCCCCGCCTTCTGAGCCAATAATGCAAGATGCTTAACATGTGTCTTTATACCGTGCGAGACGAAAAGCTCATTCTTCAGAATTTCGTTATCAAGGCTTGTAAGCGCAGTAACGCCTATAATTTTAGGTCTTGCCGTATTCTCTTTTGCGCATACGTTCTCGACCGCATCCCTGCACTTTTTCATCATCTCAATGCCGCCGGATGTGTGGAGATTGAACATATACACACCGAGTCTTGCCGCTGCAACTGCTGCCTTTGAGACAGTGTTTGGAATATCATGGAACTTTAAATCAAGGAATACCTTTTTATCTTTTTTATGAATTTCTTCAACTACCTTTGGCCCGGCAGAGACGAAAAGCTCGAAGCCGACTTTGAACACACCTGCATAATCGCCGAGCATATCAACAATACCCAGGGCTTGTTTTGCATCCGACACATCAAGGGCTATAATGAGTTTTTCTTTCCATGGCATATTACATCCTCGGCAGGGTTATCCCCTTCTGTGCCTGATACTTGCCTGATTTGTCTTTGTAAGAGACTTCACAGATTTCCGCCGCCTGCAGAAAAATCAACTGGGCTATTCCTTCATTAGCGTATATCCTGGCGGGTAATGGAGTTGTATTAGAAATCTCTATTGTCACATGTCCTTCCCATTCAGGCTCCAATGGAGTGACATTCACGACAAGACCGCATCTTGCATAAGTAGATTTGCCGAGGCATATCACCAGCACATCCCTCGGAATCCTGAAATATTCGAGAGAACTCGCAAGGAGAAAAGAATTCGGCGGAATAATGCAGACATCTCCCTTATAGTCCACAAAGCTCTTCGGGTCGAAATTCTTGGGGTCGACAACTGTGTTGTTTATATTGGTAAATATCTTGAATTCGCCGCCTATCCTCATGTCATAGCCGTAGGAGCTTACGCCGTAAGAAATGACGCCCTTTCTGACCTGCTTTTTATTGAAAGGCTCAATCATTCCCTTTTGAGCCATCTCCCGTATCCACCTGTCGCTTTTAACCATAAAACCCCCTTGATTTCAAGTATTTGTAAAATAGCATAAACAGGCTTTTGCAGGCAAGAAAAGCTGTCTGGTAATGAAGACTATCTAATCTTTGGGAACTCCAGATTCAGCCTCATTCTTCCATTGTCTCGGTGATCTCCCTGATGAGATTCAGGGCGTCCTTTGCAGCTTCTTTGTCCACCTTTTGAATTGCAAAGCCTGCGTGCACGAGGACATAATCGCCGAGATGCGCCTCTTCAGGAAGGAGCAAAAGGCTTATCTTTTTCCTTGCTCCATATACATCAACAGTTGCGAGAAGATTGTTTATTTCAATGATTCTTGACGGGACAGCAAGGCACATTCTATGTTCCACTCCTTCAGCTTTCCGATGATTAAATCTATCACTGTCTCTATTTTCCCTTTAATCTCCTCTGTCATGTCAAGCCCAACATCGAGTGATTCAGGCTGTATTCCGATAAGGCATATTTCCAACGGCGATATGCCCATCAGCTTTGAGGCAAAGAGGACATCAGAAAGCCCTATATGGTGGACAGAGAGTTTTGAATTGAGCGCGGATGGTATGTCTTCATTTTTGATTATACCGACATATCCCGGCTCTCTGCCGAAATCTACGGCATCGACGATTAAGATTTTATCACGCCCTTCAAAGAGCGGCAGAAGATCGAGGCCCATGGTTCCACCATCAATTATCTCCACGTATGGAGAAAAGGTATACCCTTGTTTTATGGTGTTTGTTACATGAACCCCGACGCCCTCATCCCTTAAAAGTATATTGCCGAGTCCTATAACAGCTATATGGCCGCAAGAAGGACTCTGTCCCCCTTGCGAAAACTCCCTATTGCATTCAACTGTATCTATTTTAATCTTCCTCCACTGTTTTGTAACCGCTGAACATGGAGCTGATAAACCCTCCCTTTTGTAACCTGTCAGCAAGCCATACAAGGTATACATGTTCTATAACAAAGAATACCATAAACCACATCATCATGTGATGATACAGCCTAATAGTCGGAGCGGAAAATACCGAAAGAAGCCAGCCTCCCATGAGCTTCCAGAAAATTCCGTGATGGCTCTGCGAATAAAGGGCAAAACCGGTGAGTATCTGGACTATAAATAGAATCCACAAACCCAAATATACTGCTGAAGCAAGGGCAGTATGCCCGACAGCCTGAGAATGCTCTTTTCTCATAAAAATATAGTACTTGATGTCATTAATCAAGTCTATGAATTGCTGAGCCCTGAAATAAAGAAATTCCTTAAGACGTGCATGCTTGTTCCCCTTAAATGCCCAGTAAATCCTTATCAGGAAGCTCACCGTAAAGAGGTACGCCGTAACAAAGTGTATAAACCTCATCCACCCCATTATGTACTGGTCGGTGGAAATGGCATGGATAAAGGGATTTCCGATGTAATAGCCGGTAACGGACAGCGCCGCTATGCAGAGGACATTTATCCAGTGGGTCATCCGAACCGGAAACTCCCATACATAAACCTTCTTTAACATTGTCCCCTCCTAAACTATTCGTATCTTTGCAAGTTCTTTACCCGCCGCGTCTACAACATGAACCGCGCAAGCCATACAGGGATCAAAGGAATGTATCGTCCTCAGTATTTCTACTGGCTTGTTGATATCCGCTACAGGCGTACCGATGAGCGCAGCCTCATAAGGCCCCTTTTGTCCCTTTGCATCCCTCGGAGAGCCGTTCCATGTGCTCGGCACAACGCACTGGTAATTGGCGATCTTTTTGTCTTTTATTAAAATCCAGTGTCCCAATGCTCCCCTCGGTGCCTCATGAAAACCGAAACCGCGCGCCTCTTTCGGCCATGTAGAAGGTTCCCATTTGCTGCCGTTGTGGATGCGGAGATCTCCCTTCTTCATGCCCGAGGCAAGCTGGTCGAGCCAGACAGAGAGCATCTCTGCTGTAACCAGAGTTTCTATTCCCCTTGCAGCAACACGGCCGAGCGTAGAAAATAATGCCTCAGGGCTTACACCAAGTTTCTTCAATATGCTGTCCACAACCTCTTTTATGCGCTTGTGTCCTGATGCATAAGCTACGAGCATCCTCGCAAGCGGGCCTACTTCCATAGGCATATCCTAATATCTCGGTGCCTTGAGCCAGCTATATTTCTTGTTTGTATCGAGAAACTCGTAAGGAGGTTTCGGGCCGGTATATTTATAATTTGTCTCTCCGTCCCACGGGTGCTTGGCTTTTGCGTCCCCGCCAGCATATTCATACCATGAATGCGTAACATATTCCATAATCTTTGTGTGATCCACAGGATGGACTTTGCTTAAATCCTTATTCTTGATTATCCCTCGCGGGAGCCAGAGGTTGGCTGTATTGCTCTGATTGTCGTTGGGGAATTCGCCGTACACAAGGAAGTTGCCCACACCGCCGCCGTAATTTGCCCATTCTTTATAGAACGACGCAACCGCAAGCAGGTCGGGGATGTAGACTTTTTCGACGAACTCATGAGCCTTTTTCGCAAGCCCTGACATAAAGGCGATGCTTCCCGCGTTAAGGGCATTCTGGCTGTTGGGATCGACAGGTATGGACATGCCGGCCACAAGATATGTCTGTGCATGCGGATTCTTTGCGCCCAGCAATGTCTGAATCTTTATTACATCCTTCTGCCAGTCGAGCGCCTCAAGGTAGTGGGCTACTGCCATCAGGTTCGCTTCAGGAGGCAGTTTGTATGCAGAATGCCCCCAATAGGCATTGGAGAATATCCCTAACTGTCCGCTGTCAACCAATGCCTTGACTCTGTCCTGAATTCCCTTGAAATATAACGCAGATGATTTGGGCCAGTCAGATATGGACTGGGCAAGGGATGATGTCTTTGAAGAGTCTGCCTTTAAGGCGCTTACGATATCCACCCAGTCGAGGGCGTGCAAATGATAAAAATGGATCACGTGATCCTGAACATACTGTATTCCGGTTATAAGGTTCCTGATTATCCTCGCGTTATCCGGAATTGTTATTCCTAAGGCATTTTCTACCGCTCTCACGGAGCTGGTGGCGTGAACCGTTGTTCATACGCCTCATATTCGCTGGGTAAATGCCCACGCATCACGCGGGTCCCTGCCTTGAAGAATTATCTCTATGCCCCTGAACATGGTGCTGGACGACCATGCATCCACAACCTTACCGCCCTCTACCTGGGCCTCGATCCTGAGATGACCTTCAATCCTCGTTATCGGGTCAATTGCTATCTTTGCCATAAAAACTCTCCCTCCTTTACCTATTTATTCTTTCCCCTTTTCTTTAGACTCTTTCTTCCTTGCAGTGCTTGCAATAGCATGGGCCGCCACGCCTGCTGCCGCCGCTGCTGCAATGCCAATGCCTATCTTATCGGCAGCAGCCTCGACGCCGAAGCCCGGAACTTTCGGAAGTCTTCTGTAGAACGGCGTCATGGTATCCCAGAAATTCGGCATTGCACAGCCAATGCAGCCGTGTCCTGCCTGAACAGGCCAGCTCGTTCCTTCGTTGTATTTAACTATAGGACAATTCTTGTATGCAGCAGGCCCTTTGCATCCCATTTCGTATAAGCACCAGCCGAGCCTGTGTCCTTCGTCGCCCCATTTTCTGACAAATTGTCCGGCATCGAAATGCGCGCGCCTTTCGCAATGGTCATGAATCCTCTTGCCGTATGCAAAATAAGGGCGGCCAAGACCATCAAGTGTAGGCAGCGAGCAGAATGTAAGATAATGAACTATTGTTGCTGTTATGTTTTCGACATTGACCGGACATCCCGGCAGGTTAACAACAGTAATGCCCGGCATGGCGTCCTTGACGCCGACCGCTCCGGTAGGATTCGGATTTGCAGCAGGGATACCTCCGTAACATGCACATGTACCAACTGCAATTGTTGCGAGTGCATTGCCGCATATTTCCTTTGAAAGGTCAACGGCGGATTTACCTCCAATGCAGCAATAAACGCCTCCGTCCTTCATCGGTATAGAGCCTTCGACAACGGCAAAATATTTACCCTTATGTTTTTTAACAACATCCATAAGGGACTTCTCCGCGTGTTTTCCTGACGCAGCCATTATTGTTTCGTGATATTCCACAGAAAGAATGTCGAGGACTATCTCTGCAACCGTCGGATTGTTAGCCCCCAGCAGCGCCGCGGTATCGCCGCCGCAATCCTGATACTCGAGCCAGACAAGATAAGGCTTCTGCTTCTTTTCGAAGGCTTCCGCTATTTGCGATATAAGTCCCGGAGGCAGGGCCATCGTTGCGGCCATGGCAGTGCAGAACTTCATGAAGTCCCTTCTCGATACACCCCGCCGTGAAAGATTGCAAAAGAGACTGTCGTCTTGCATAAAGTCCTCCCTATTGGTTCTTACTATAAAAAGTATTCCAAAAAGGAACTGCTGTCAAGAATTCCTTTAGAACTACAATCACCATATACCTTAAATTTTCATTTATTCTGTTATAATCGATAATGGAAATCATCCCTGAACAAGAATGGGAAAGGCTTATCGAAGACCTGATAAAACATAAAGGCGCAGCCATCCTGCTCGGCGCAACTGATTCAGGCAAATCAACTCTCGCAAGGTTTCTTATAAAAAGGCTATTATCGGAAAATATTAAAGTCTCCCTCGTCGACTCTGATGTAGGCCAGTCATCCCTCGGACTACCGGGAACAATAAGTATGAAGACATTCCATACCCAAAGAGATATCGAAAGTTTCAGATTTGAGAAGATGTTTTTTGTAGGCTACAGCAATCCAGCCGCAAAAATCTATTTAATGATCGAGGCAACAAAAAAAATGGTCAACATCTGCAGAAAAAGTTCTGAGATCATACTCATCGACACAACAGGTCTTATTTCAGGAGGTTTGGGAAAGGCATTGAAGATCGGCAAGATAAGAGCCGTAAAACCTGAACATATAATCGCAGTCCAGCGAGATTATGAACTGGAACACATTCTCGAACTTATTGAAGGTATTCGTATTCACCGCATTAAGGCATCCCGCATGGCAAAAGTGAGGAGCAGGGAATATCGCATCAGATATAGAAAGAAAAGACTCGATGAGTATCTCCACAAAACGAGAATCTCTGAATTCTTAATAACTGAAAACGATGCCGCGTTCTTTTACAACAATAAACCGTTCAGCCCAAAGGAAAAAGATTTCGAAAAAGGCACACTAATCGGATTGAATCATAATAACGAGACAATAGCTTTAGGAATTATTACTGAGATTACCGGCAAAGCAATCATCTTCAAATCCCCAATAAAATCACTGAAGGGGATTAATAAAGTAGTATTTGGCGACATAGTGATGGAGTAATATAAAATTTTCAAACAGCACAGCGAATACAGACCAAAAGGGCTTTAAATTTTGTCGGAGGTGTAAAAACAAGCCAATGAACAACCATGCAGCAAGACTACAGGGAATAAGCAAGTTTAAAGTTTGAGTTCCTTTTTAATCTCTCCCTTGCGATATACGCCTGCCCGAGGGATATGCCAGCGTCATTGCACGGGACTTTCTCATTGGTATAAACCTCAAATCCTTCTGATAAAAGTCGGATAAATGTATTTTCCAAAAGATAAGAATTCTGGAACACGCCTCCGCTTAACGCGACTTTGTTTATTCCATATTTCTTGTTTATGCGGATAACGACTTCTGTTATCGCATTAACAATCGTATTATGAAACCTTGCAGCAATAATGCTCTTATTCTCCCTACTTTTAACATCGCAGATTATCTGCAAAATCATCTGAGAAAAGTCCACGATTAGTGGTGAGTTCTGAGTTCTGAGTTCTGAGTTATGAGCTTCTAAAATCTCGAAAGGATACGGCTCGCTGTGGACCGTGAACTGCGAACCGCGAACCATGTTTTCGAGCGCTATAGCCGCTTCGCCTTCGAATGTATTTTCATCGCATATGCCTGACAGCGCGGATGCTGCGTCAAAAAGCCTGCCTGCACCCGATGAAAGCGGAGAGAATTGCCTGTTGTTAAGCAGCTTCAAGATATTCTCGATATTATTCCTGCCGTATCTATCCACAAATCCGATGGAATTAAGACAATCCCAGACAACTTTGGAGTTCAGAGTTCGGAGTTCAGAGTCAATATCTTGATAGACGCCTTTCCCTTCATAACTCATAACTCTAAACTCTAAACTCTTGACTATATAGCTTATTGCCGTCCTCCAGCACTCCTTTACAGCCTTTGAACCGCCCGGAAGCGGAATATATTTGAAATGTGCAACCCTCTTAAAGTCATTCAAGTCGCAGACAAGGAATTCGCCTCCCCACAAGTTTCCGTCAGCGCCGTATCCTGTGCCGTCAAAGGCAACCCCTATAACTTTATCGTTAAGCCCTCTTTCAGCCATTACAGATGTTATGTGAGCATAGTGATGTTGAATACCATAACCGTGAACCGTGAACCGTGAACCGTGATTTAACGCCCACTGCGTGGAAAGATAATTGGGATGCAGGTCATAGGCAATAGCAATTGGATTCGCCCTGTAAACCTGTTTCAGATTATTAAGGGTTTCCTCAAAAAATTTCAGGGTTTCATAATTTTCCATATCTCCTATATGCTGGCTTATTATTGCGTAATCGCCTTTAGTGATAGCGAATGTATTCTTGATATCAGCGCCGCAGCCTAAGACATCAGGGCCTTCATCATTCAATCTAATGGTCTCCGGCACATAACCTCTGGCACGGCGGATAAAAGACCGTAATGCGTAATGCGTGATGCGTGATGGATTGAAATCCATTTCCTTGTTTGAAAAAATATTTTCTTTTAACTCATTACGCATTACGCATATCGCATTACGAACTTTCACTACCGAATCATCGACTCTCATGAAAATATCCCTGTCATGTAAAAGAAAGGCATCTGCAATTCCTGAGAGTTTCGATATCGCCTCTTCATTACTTATAACTATCGGCTCCTCCGAAAGGTTTCCGCTCGTCATAACAAGGGCAATAAAGTGAGGGGTGAGGAGTGAAGAGTGAGGAGTTAAAGGATAAAAAAATAAAAGATAATGCAGCGGCGTATAAGGCAGCATAAAGCCGAGATATTTATTATTCGGTGCAATCTCATCCGGAAGCCTCTTGCCTATTGCCTCTTGCCTATTGCCTCTTTTTTTCAGAAGCACTATCGGTCTTCTTCTATCTGTCAGCAGTTTCTCTTCATCTTCCGAGACGCTGCAGAATTGCCTGATTGTCTCAACATCCGGCGACATAAGCGCAAAAGGCTTATTGCTTCTCCTCTTCATCTCCCTTAACCGTTTTACCGCATCTGCATTTGCAGCGTCACAGCATAGATGAAAACCACCGAGTCCTTTGACGGCAACAATATCACCTTGCTTTAAAACATCTATGGTCGCTTTTATTGCCTCTTTAGCTGGGACTACACTCCCCTTTAATTGCCTAAGGGGGGTAAACTCTGAACTCTTGACTCTCAACTCTAATGATGGCCCGCATTCACTGCATGCATTCGGCTGGGCATGGAATCTGCGGTTATGCGGATTGCCGTATTCGGACAAACATTGCGGACACATCTTAAATGCAGACATTGTTGTATTCGGCCTGTCGTATGGAACCCTTTCGGTTATTGAGTAACGCGGCCCGCAGTTTGTGCAGTTTATGAACGGATAGAGATAACGCCTGTCGGACGACTCAAATAATTCATTCAGACAGTCATCGCAAACAGAAATGTCAGGAGATACAAGCGTGAAGCTGCCTTCATCGAGACTCTCTACAATTATAAAGTCTTTGCAGCCGTCAGGGGGGAGTTCCTTTATTTCGATTCTATCTATTCTGGCGATGGGCGGGCATTTGTTCCGGATGGATGTCAGGAAATCATCAAGGCCTTCGCCCTCGGCCTCGATAACAACCCCTTCGGATGTGTTTTTTATATAGCCCTTTATGTTGAGGCCTCCGGCGAGGTTATAAACAAAAGGCCTGAAGCCAACGCCCTGAACAATTCCACTTACCGATATACGAAGGCGGTTCATGCAACCTTTTTTACAAAAATTTCCCTTGCAAGCTCCGGGTCTACGGCAATGGTGGTTTCATCCACCTGTAGGACTATGGAAGGCCTTTTTTGTATCAATTTTATTATCGTCCCCGGAATTATGCCGATGGAGCTTAAACGGCCTATCCTCGCAGCCTCAGACGGAGTTATAAACAATATCTTGCCCTTATGACCGACCTCGAAATCGGCAAGCCTTACCACGACTGGCTGTACATCCACTTTGTATTTCTTGCAGCACTCTCCTCTCGGAATCGGCTTTCCATGCGGGCATGTGGGAGGATGGCCCAAAAAAGTGCAAACGCTGTCTGTAAGCTCCTTGCTAAGTATATGCTCCATTTTGCAGGCATCTTCATGGACAATATCGCCCGAAAGGTCAAAGACGTCTGTAAACAGCCTCTCTGCAAGCCTATGCCTTCTGACAAGTCCTTTTGCAAGCCCGCTCCCTTTATCCGTAAGCTTAATCTTGCCGTCTTCTATCATTGCAAGCCTTTCGTCCGTCAATGCATTTATCAATGAGTCGACATCCGCATCATCGGAACTCAACTTAAACCTCTTAACATCGGAATATCCTTCTTCGCCCAGTTCCCACAAAAGCTCAAGAGCCTCGTCTATTCTTTCCTTTTCCACAGTTCCTCCTTAAAACGGTAGTGTTAAGTCCATCACCTTCTGAAAACTCTTTCTGTGTATCGGACACGGGCCGTACTTTTCTATTTTATCAAGATGCGCTCCGGTTGCATAGCCCTTATGTTTGTCGAATGCGTATTGCGGATACATGGAGTGGTATTGCATCATTATCCCGTCCCTTACTACCTTTGCAACAATGGATGCGGCAGCAATGGATGCGCTCTTTGCATCGCCTTTTATAATGGGCATCTGACGTATCCTGACGGAAGGTATTGTGACGGCGTCTATGAGTATTATATCTGGCTTGTTTGTGAGGTCGGTAACTGCATTATGCATCGCCTGCTTTGTCGCTCTCAGGATATTAATCCTGTCAATCTCGTCGGAATCTATAATTCCAACACCGATATTCAATGCATAAAGCAGTATGTGCCAGAACAGATATTCACGCTCTTTTTCCGGCACTTTTTTCGAATCCCTTATGCCCTTTATTCTGAAGCTGTCAGGCAGAATTACCGCAGCGGCTACTACAGGCCCTGCTACAGGCCCCCTGCCGGCCTCGTCGACGCCGGCGATTAACTTAAATCCGTCTCTTTTTACAGACTCGTCGAATTCGTAAGGGTCCATGAACTATGAACTAATATGCTGCCCTCGACTTCTCTTTTACCTTTGCCTCTTTGCCCTTCTTGCCCCTGAGGTAATAGAGCTTTGCCCTCTTGACATCGCCATATTTGACCACCTCTATCCTGTCGATTGAGGGTGAATGCACGGGGAATATCCTTTCGACTCCGATGCCGAAAGATATCTTTCTCGCTATGAATGTCTCCCTGGCGCCGCTTCCTTTTCTGGAAATAACTACTCCTTCAAAAGGCTGAAGCCTCTCTTTATCTCCCTCTACAACCTTCACATATATCCTGACAGTATCGCCCACATTGAATGCAGCAACCTCTTTCCTGTAACCCTCTTCTATTGCCTGTATCTGATGCATCTTTTCCTCCCTTTGCGTTATAGCGTTATTACGAATTTATTTTAATTAAGAATTAACAATTACGAATTAAGGAGATTTCATTAATTCGTAATTTATTCTATAACTCTATTTCTCCGAGCAAAGCTCGTTTATTATCTCATTGTCTTCGCTGCTTAGTCCTGTCTTCTTAAGAAGGTCGGGCCTCTTCATCAATGTCCTTCTTATCGCTTCCCTTCTCCTCCATCTCCATATTTCTTTGTGATTTCCGGAGAGCAAAACATCGGGAACTTTCCTTCCCATAAACTCAGGCGGTCTTGTGTAATGAGGGTAGTCAAGGATTCCCCATGTAAAAGACTCTTCCTTAGCCGATTCTTCATCGCCCAGCACGCCGGGTATCAGCCGGGCAATGCTGTCTATTATAACCAAAGCAGCCAGTTCTCCGCCAGTCAGGACATAATCGCCGATGGAGATTTCTTCATCGACAAGAGATTCGCGCACCCTTTCGTCTATCCCTTCGTATCTCCCGCAGATGAAAATTATCCTTCTCTTTTCCCTCGAAAGCGTCTCTGCTATCTCCTGATTATACTGCCTTCCCTGCGGGCTTAACATTACCGTGAGCCTTTCAAGCCCGTTGGACTTTATTGCCTGTACTGCATTGTATATCGGCTCTATCTTCATTACCATCCCAGGCCCGCCGCC
The DNA here is from genome assembly GCA_947085205.1 of uncultured Nitrospiraceae bacterium. GTDB lineage: Bacteria > Nitrospirota > Thermodesulfovibrionia > Thermodesulfovibrionales > Dissulfurispiraceae > CAMTVO01. The sequence continues at coordinate 25,618 of CAMTVO010000043.1, read as the reverse complement.
GTAAGGATAGTCGTCCACAGTCCTGTGCTTGTCGGTTGTAAAGTCCCTGAGATTATAAATCGTTACGTCGAGCAGCCCTTTCTGCAAAGCCCTTTTGAGAATGCTCTCTCCGAGATATGCGTTAAATATCTCAGGGAAAATAGTAATTACATCGAATCCGATACCCATGTATTTATTCTATAACTTCCATAGGCCTTACTATCATTTTGCTTGTCTTTAAATCTATCTCTTTAATAAAATCCTTTATTGCAGGGATAAGGTATTCTCTGTCCTTTCCCCTTACGATATATACATCATTGCTTCCGGTCTGCAATATCGACCTTACCTGACCTAAATATTCACCCTTATCCGTATAAACATCCAGTCCGATTATCTGGTAGTGGTAATAAATACCGTCAGGCAGCCTTGGGCTTTCCGACTCTTCGATTTTTATCAATGCCCCGCGGTACTTCCGCGCATCCTCGGGATTTTCACATCCCTCAAAACCAATCAGCAGGTTATTCTTATGGGGCCGTACAGATATTATCCTTTTCTTCTCAGTGACGCCCTGCGACTCTATCGATACTTCATGGAGTTTCAATAATCTATCTTGGTCAAAGGTCAAAGGCATTACAATCAGCTCACCTTTAAGACCCCACACACTCAGTATTTTTCCGACTGTAACGAGCGATTCTTCTTTCCTATGCATAATTCATAAATTGTAATTGTCATTTGTCTTTTCCCCTTTTGCTCCAACAATAAGGGGCGTTTTATAAAAACGCCCCTTATAAGTATTTATCGTATTACTTTTATTCTAATATCTCAAGGACGCAACGCTTGCCGATTTTTGTGCCTGCAGCGCCGAGTATGGTCCTCATCGCACGGGCGGTCTTTCCCTGCTTTCCTATAACCTTTCCGAGGTCACCCTGAGATACCCTGAGCTCGTAAACGGTCGTCTTCTCCCCCTCAACCTCGGCAACCTTCACTTCCTCAGGTCTATCAACAAGTGCCTTAGCCATATCCTCGAGCAATGTCTTCATCTTTCCACCTCCATTTGAGTTTAGAGTTAGCAGTTAGCTGTGAGCGGTTTGCAGTTAACAGAAGACTGCTTACTGCATTGCAGCTTTTCTCAAAAGCTTTTTAACGGTATCTGTAGGCTGCGCACCGCGCTCGATCCAGTATTTTGCCCGATCTGGATCGACCTTTATCTCGGATGGTTCTTTCTTGGGGTCGTAGGTTCCTATAATCTCAATGAATGGGCCATCCCTTCTCGCCCTGCAATCCGCCACGATAATCCTGTAAAACGGCTTCTTGTGCGCACCCATTCTTGTCAGTCTTATCTTTACCAAACAATCACCTCCTGCAATAAATTCCAAAGAGTTAAAATTTTAATATATTTTGACGTAATAATGCAATCATGAACCGTGATGCGTAATCCGCAATGCGTGATGAGTTTTATCTTTTATCCCATTACTCATTACGCATAACGCATTACAGTTTTTAAAACAGCATAATCTTGGGAAGCCTGAACCCTTTTTTGCCTGCCCCTCCCTTGAACATTTTCATCATCTTCTTCATTTCAAGATACTGTTTGACAAGTCTGTTTATATCAGCCACGGATGTGCCGCTGCCCATCGCTATCCTCTTTCTCCTGCTGCCGTTTATTATATTGTGGTTATTTCTCTCAGCAGGGGTCATGGAGTTTATAATCGCCTCTATCCTCACAAACTCCTTCTCATCCACCCTGACGTCCTTCATTGCCTTGTTCATACCAGGTATCATGCCCAGAAGGTTTTCAAGCGGCCCCATACTCCTGAGCTTTTTCAGCTGGTCTCGTAAATCCTCAAAGGTAAAGCTCTCCTCTATTATCCTCTTATGGAGCTTTTCTGCCTCTTTCTGGTCAAAAGACTTCTGCGCCTGTTCTATCAATGTAAGCACATCTCCCATGCCAAGTATCCTGTTGGCAATCCTGTCCGGATAAAAGGGCTCCAGCATGTCTATCTTTTCGCCCATGCCGATGAATTTTATAGGTTTGCCGGTAACATTTCTTATCGAAAGAGCAGCGCCGCCCCTTGCATCGCCGTCCATCTTTGTGAGTATAATCCCATCTATGCCTATCTGCTCATTAAAGCTCTTTGCCATATTCACCGCATCCTGACCTGTCATGGCATCGGCAACAAGCAGCACCTCTCTCGGGTTAACCTTTGTCCTTATCTCCAGCAGCTCATTCATCAGGTCTTCGTCGATGTGCAGCCTTCCTGCAGTGTCTATAATCAAAATATCCCTGCCCTCCATTTTTGCCTGTTTTGATGCATTCTCGCATAGAGCTACAGGGTCTTGAGTCTCTTTAGAATAAAAGACTGGTATGTCTATCTGTTTGCCAAGAATTATAAGCTGGTCGATTGCAGCGGGCCTCTTAAGGTCTGCTGCCACGAGCATCGGCCTCCTGCCCTCTTTTTTGAAAAACCTCGCGAGCTTTGAAGATGTGGTGGTCTTACCAGAGCCCTGAAGACCGACCATCATTATTACCGTAGGCGGGTTGGGTGCAAGCTGTATCCTCTGATTCGTGGTTCCTAACAGCTCGCATAGTTCATCATTCACTATCTTTACGACCTGCTGCCCCGGAGAAATGCTCTCCAAAACCTCTTTTCCTACTGCCCTTTCCCTGACGTGCTGGACAAAATCCTTTACTACCTTGAAGTTTACATCAGCCTCGAGAAGGGCAAGCCTTATCTCTTTAAGGACTGCATCGACATCTTCCTCTTTCAGCAGCCCCCTGCCTTTCAATTTTTTAAATATAGAATCAAGTTTGTCGCTTAAACTCTCAAACATAACGCTGCTCCATCACTCCAATACTCCATTACTCCATTACTCCTTAACTCTGTAAGAGCGCATCTATTTTTGCCTTGAGCTGCGGCTTAGGAACTGCACCCACAATCTGCTCAACCTTCTGTCCGTCTTTAAAGAACATGATGGTAGGGATCCCCATTATTTTGTACTTGCTCGCAACATCAGGGTTTTCGTCGGTATTCAGCTTCCCGACCTTTACACTGCCTGCATACTCCTTTGCAAGCTCTTCAACCATGGGGGCAATCATCCTGCAGGGGCCGCACCACACTGCCCAGAAATCTACCATAACCAGGCCGTTGGCCTGTACGACCTCCTTATCCCAAGAAGCAGTAGTAAGCTCGACAATGCCTTCAGCCATAAAAATCCTCCTTAATCTGTTAAGTATAGCAAACTTGAAAATTATAGTTTCTATGCAAAGATTTTGTCAATTTTGATGACCTCGTAAAAAGTCGTCATACCCGCGAAGCTTGTCCCCGAAGGTCGTAGTCGGGGAGCGGGTATCCAGAGACGTTGCAACTAATTGGAAAGACTGGATTCCCGATTAATAACTTCGGGAATGACGGCCTGAAACTGGACTTTTTACGAGACTGTCAATCCCACATTCAACCTTGAAGTGCAACACCGAAAGATGAAGCGACCTCAAGCGGTGTTTTATAACCCAGACATTTTCTGGGTCTCTGGTTAATAAGAGACTCTATGCGAGTCAGTTCCTCATCCGTTATTTTACTGAAGTCTGTTCCCTTTGGCAAATACCATCTGATTAACCCATTGGCGTTCTCATTTGTTCCTCTCTGCCATGAGGCATAAGGACTGGCAAAATAGCATTTCGTTGCTACAGCTTCAGTAATCTTCTCGTGTCCACAGATACGGGACGCTCTTGTATTGATACCCTATTAGGTATCTTCGTCCTTCGCTCCTGCCTTCAGCCGTCATCTCTGTTATCCTGTCCCTGTCTTCAAGTCTTAATTGTTTATATCTCTTTCCCATATCCACTTAGGATACCAACTCTTAGTCGGCTCTCCCAAGTGTTGCACTTCGCTATTGAACTGGCGCTATGATAAAATGATTGCTAAAGGATTTTTATATTTTGCGGAGGTTTTATGATTATCGGCATTATTTCCGACACGCATGATCATCTTGATAATCTCAGGAAGGTTCTGGAGATTTTCAATGCAAGGAATGTTGATCACATTGTCCATGCAGGGGATTTTTGCTCTCCATTTACATGGAGGGTTTTAAAGCATTTTGAAGGTGATTTTACAGGAATTTTTGGAAACAATGACGGTGAAAGGATTCTTTTGAAAAAGCTTTATCAGGACAGGATATATACGCAGCCTTACACATTCAGCCTTTATGACAGAAAGATTGTTGTCATGCACGAGTCTGATGTGGTTGATGCGCTTGCTGACAGCGGGCATTTTGACCTTGTTGTTTATGGACATACACACGAACCTGTGATTAAAAAGGTCAAGGATACACTGATAGTGAATCCGGGTGAGGTCTGCGGCTGGCTTTACGGAAAACCAACAGCAGCAACGGTTAATCTCGAGACTATGGAAGCAGAGATGATTCCCATAATTTAAATCTCAAAATCCTCTCCTTTTTGCGGCACATGGGTCGTAAAGCCGAATTTATCTTTTACCGAATCTTCAAATTCAAGGGAGACATCCTCTTCGCCGTGAACTATGAATACCTCTGGTCTGTTTGAAAATGCTCCGAGCCAATCCAAAAGCTCTCTCTGGTCTGCATGGGCTGAAAATCCTCCAATGGTATAGACCTTTGCCTTTACTGCTATTTCCTCTCCGAGGACATTCACTGTCTTCGCACCTTCAATGATTTTGCGGCCGAGTGTTCCATTTGCTTGAAAGCCTGTAAATACTATGCTGCATTCTGAACGCCAGAGGTTATGCTTGAAGTGATGTCTTATTCTTCCTCCATCGCACATGCCGCTTCCAGCGACAATAATGGCACCTGATTTTATCCTGTTTATTTTTTGGGAGTCTTCTATTGCGGCTGTGAAGTGGAGCTTTATGGCATCGCCTTTTCTTTCCTGAAACATCTTCATTGCATCTTCATCAAAGCATTCAGGATGTGCAAGATAAACCTTTGTAGCTTCTTCTGCAAGGGGGCTGTCTATATAGACATTTAGATTATAAAGCCTGCCTTCTCTTACGAGTTTGTTAAGGGTATATAAAATGTCCTGTGTCCTTCCCACTGCAAAGGCAGGTATAAGGACATTGCCGCCTCTTTTGAATGTAGTCTTTATTGCCTCCACAAGCTCATCAATGCTTTTTTCTATGTTTTTGTGCAGCCTGTTGCCATAAGTGGATTCCATTACCACATAATCTGCTGCCTCCACATGCTGAGGGTCATTAATTATGGGATTGCTTTTTTTGCCTATATCCCCTGAGAATACTATCCTCTTTTCGCGAGGACTGTCCTGATACCAGAGTTCAAGTGTGCCTGACCCGAGTATATGTCCAGCATCTACAAATCTATATTTTACGCCTCTACCCAGATGTTCTATTTTATCGTAAGACTTTCTATCAAAAGAGGTCACTGCTTTCTTCACATCCTCAACTGTATACAGGGGTTCAAATAATGCTTTCTTCCCTGCCCTGAGAGCCTTTTTTGTCAGCCATTCTGCATCCTTCTCCTGTATGTTTGCGGAGTCATAGAGCATTATCTCAGCAAGGTCAGCAGTGGCTGATGTGGCTATTATCCTGCCCTTAAATCCGTCTTTTACAAGTTTTGGGATGAGTCCTGAATGGTCGATATGTGCATGGGTTAGAAAGAGATAATCTATGTCCTTCGGCCTGAAATCAAACGGGGTTTTGTTTATTTCGTCGGCATTCTCTCCCTGATACATGCCGCAGTCCACGAGTATCTGCATATCGTTTACGGATATGTGCAAACATGTGCCTGTGACTGTTCTGACGCCGCCAAGAAATCTTATCTTCATCTATTCCTCACTTCCCACTTATATAGTTACTCCATCGATCCTTTTTAATCCTGCATCCATTGCCATTTTTACAGCCTCGGTATATTCTTTGGTTGTTATCCTCCTGTCGAGGGGAGGGTGCTCAAATGCCTTGTAGCAAGGGTAATACTGATCCATTATATTTATGTAAGTATTTTTGGAAATCTCCTCTGCAATAAATCGCACAACCTCTTTTGTGCCTGCAATGCCTTCAGGCAGGACAAGGTGTCTGACGAGAACGCCCCTCACTGCAACTCCTTTTTCATCAATTATGAGGTCTCCAACCTGTCGGTGCATCTCTTTGATTGCAGCTTTTGCCTTCTCGGGATAGTCTTTTGCTTTCGAGTATTTGAGCGCCATATCGGGATTTGAATATTTGAAATCAGGCATGTATATGTCCACAACTCCGTCGAGTATCTTTACTGCCTCAAGGGATTCGTAGCCTCCGCAATTATACACGATGGGTATATTCAGACCCATTTCTGAGGCGATGGCGATTGAATGCAGTATCATGGGCACCTGGTGGGTCGGGGTCACGAGGTTTATGTTGTGGCAGTCTATGCTTTGAAGTTCCAGCATGATTTTTGCGAGCTTCTCGTAGGATATTTCATTGCCTTCGCCAAGATGGCTTATTGTCCAGTTCTGGCAGAATATGCATCCAAGATTGCAGAAACTGAAGAATATGGTTCCGGAGCCGAACTTTCCTACAAGCGGCCTCTCCTCTCCGAAATGAGGCCCCCAGCTTGCAACAAAAAGCTTGTCCCCTGTCCTGCAGAAACCTACATTTCCTGAAGTCCTGTCAACCTTGCAGTTTCTCGGACAGAGGGTGCAGTTCGTCAATATATCTTCAGCAAGCCTTACCTTCTCCCAAAGCTTGCCACGGGACAGCCTGAGATAGGATGCAATATGGTTGAACTGCATAAGCTCATTGCGCCTTAGGCAACGACCACTCTATAAGTTTTGTTGCTATCTCTTTTGCATGCCATGCGATATTCTTAATCGCATCGAGCATGTTTATATACAGCGATGAAGCCACTGGAAGACACAAGCCCTCGATGAGCCTCTCTTCATGGAGCGTTGCATATTCCGTTGCTCTTCTCACTATTCCGACTTCGGACTCTTCAACATATCTCCTCAGGATTGTATTTTTTGCAAGTATCACATCCGATGTAGGCCTAAGTATATCGATAAGTCTCTGCAGGAGAAATGTTACTTCTGTTACAGCCTTGTCGCTGAAGAGGATATTATCCTTTATCTTTTTGTCCATGAGATCTGTGAGCTTTTCTATGTTCTCGCCGATCCTTAAAAGGTGCACGGGGACAGAAATATACGGCTTTAAATCATTATTATCCCGTGCTGTCTCTGTCACCTTTTTTGTTAGTTGAGCCTCTGCTTTTTTAATGGCCTCCACATTTGAGCGGCAGTCTTTTAAAGGTTTCGATGAATTATAAATAAATGCGGTCTGTAAAAAAGATATGCAGTTTTCTGCATTATTTGCCATCTCATGCATTGCCCTTAGTAATTCTTTAACCGCCTCCTTCATATGCATCCCCTCCTTCTGTATTTTTTAAAAGCATATCAGATTACATGTCCTTCTGCAAGCCGAAAAATAGACATAGAAAGTTGTCATTGCGAGTGAAACGAAACAATCTCAAGCTTTTACAGAAAGATTGCCACGAACCCTTCGGGTTCTCGCAATGACAGGTAATTCAAGCATTTATAGTTCTATGTCTATTTTTCGAACTCTTTTTCGTTGCTATATCTTGCACGCTTTTATGATATAATACCTGTCAAAAGCACCACATGGAGGTAATGGTTTGCCGAAGGTTTCTGTCAATAGTCTTAAGCCGGGGATGAAACTATCAAAACCGGTTGTAAACGAAGCCGGCATGGTACTCCTTGGAGAGGGCACTGAGCTTACAGGTTCTCTTATTGAGAGGCTCCAAAATATGAATATGAGCAGTGTTTATGTCGAAGGGGTATCAAAGCCTCAGAAGTCAAAGGAAGATATCATGTCCGAAATAGACGCAAGATTCAAAAAGACAGGAAATGAGCCACATATGGGCACGTTAAAAAGGCTGCTTGAAGAGCATATAGAGGAGTTATATAAATAATCATGGACATACAGGCACTGCGCAGTCAGATTGAGAAGATAGATACCCTTCCAACAATACCAAGCGTTTTGAGGAAGCTATTGGTTGTTATTGAAAATCCAAAAATCTCTCTGAATGAAGTGGGCAGCTTTATATCAAACGACCCTGTCCTTACATCAAGGGTTCTCAAGGTGGTTAACTCGCCTGTTTACGGTTTTCCCGGCAGGATATCTTCTGTAAGTCAGGCATTGATACTTTTAGGTTTAAATGTTGTAAAAGGCATGCTCCTTGGCGTCTCTGTATTTGAGGCAATGCAGAAAACCATGGTCGGACTGTGGGAGCACTCTCTGGGCTGTGCCATTACAGCAAGGATAATCGCTAAAAAGAAAGATTTGAAGGAGCCAGAGGAGGTTTCTGTTGCTGCCCTGCTTCACGACATAGGGAAGGTTGTTCTGGGATTGAAGTTCCCTGGAGAATACAAAAAGATTATGGCCGAGGCAGAGTCCAAGGATATTTTTATAGTTGATGCAGAGAAAAACTATTTCAATATAAATCACGCTGATGCAGGGGCATGGATTGCACAGAAATGGAATTTCCCGAGGAGCCTTGTCGAGGTGATAGAATACCATCATAAGCCTCACCTCTCAAAGAGTGTTCCTGTGCAGACAGCGATAGTGCATTTGTCTGATATTCTTGTGAGGGCAAAGGGATTTGGTTTTGCAGGCAATAACTTTGTCCCGGCAGTTAATGGTTCTGCATGGCAGAGCCTCAATCTTTCGGAAGAAGATTTAAAAGATATATTTGCGGAGATGGAAGACTCCTTGTCTCAGGCAGAGGACTTCCTTCTTTCTGATGAGTAGCCCAAAGACAGTAGTCGTTATAACCAAAGACATGGTCTTGACAAGCATAATCGACAGACTCCTCAAGGAGTCTTATGGGGTTGCTGATTTTTCCAATATGCAATCTTCGCTTGATTATATTTACAACTCCATTCCGGACATGCTGATCATTGATATTGGCATAGATACGGATGATTTTACAGTGAATATTCTAAATGAATTGAAAGGCGACCCTATATTTGGCCAGTTGCCTGTCCTTGCCATATTCGATGACAAGTTTGTCATCCCGGACTGGGATTATCTGCTTGTTGACGACTATTTAAGGAAGTCGCGTCTTGAGACGGAGTTGTTGACAAAGGTTGGCTTATGCATGCACAGGGCAGAGAGGACTGTTGAGGTTAATCCCCTTACACGGCTGCCGGGGAACATTGCAATAATCAAGCAGATGCAGAAAAGATTGGATGCCGGAGATGTTTTTGCACTCGCCTATGCTGACCTCGATTATTTTAAACCCTACAATGACAGGTATGGTTTCAGCCGGGGAGATGAGGTCTTGAAGATGTTCGGACGCCTTGTTCTAAATATAGTCAAAGGTAAACAGCCTCATGGGAGCTTTGTCGGACATATAGGCGGCGATGATTTTGTGTTTATAATGGACTCGGTGTTTATAGAAGATGCATCTGGAGAGCTCATAGATAATTTCAATAAGATAATACCTACCTTTTATGATGCAGAAGACAGGGTAAAGGGTTTCATAGAATCTGTTGATAGGGAGGGAAATAAAAGGACATTCCCGCTGATAGGCATCTCCATAGGGATTGCACATAATAAGCTTAAAAAGTTTTCACATTACGGCGAGATGGCAGAGGTAGCATCAGAAATGAAGAAATATGCCAAGGATGCAGGGGGAGGCTGTTTCAGGACAGATAAAAGGCAATGCGCAGTTGCAGGTTAATCAAAGAGCCTTATTATACTATCCGCTTTGTTTTCAATATGTCTTAAGCTTTGTGAGATGGAGTTGTATTCATTTTTAATCCTGTGCAGTTCATCAGCAATATTTAAGGCAGCAAGGATTGCAGCCTTCAGGGGAGTTATATCAGGAGAAGTAGTATAGACCTCCTGGAGCTTGCCGTCTACAAAGTCTGCAATCTGTTTGATATACTCCGGAGGGACATCCCCCCTTATTAGATATTTCTGTCCGAGTATCGTTACTTCTATGCTTCCCATGACCGCTATTTCATGCCTATGGACTCAAGCTCGTTCAAAAGGTCTTCTATCTGGCTCTTTACTGCAGACTTTTCGAGCGTTAATCTCTCTATCTCCATGTCTTTTAATCTAAGGGCGTCTTCGAGCTCTTCGACCCTTCTTTCGAGAGAGTTTTTTTCTTCCTTCAGGGTCCTTACTTTTTCAACGGCAACGGCTATTTTTTCTTCGAATGTCCTCAACGCTTCCACATCGGCCTCCTTGATAGCGTTATAGCGTTAAGCGTAGAGCATTATAGTAATTCATTTAACTCTATAACTCTATAAAATGATACACAATTTTTATTCAAAAAATAAACTCCTGCGTAATCGTTCACCAGCCTCACCTAGTGAACGATTACACTCCTGCAATATTAAAGATTTCCAATATGCTTTTTTGCTGCTGAGACATCGATATCTCTGTTTGCTCTAATGTATTCGAAATAAGTGGTCAAAACCCTTTTTACATAATTCCTCGTCTCATCATACGGTATGTCCTCGATGAATTCGTCTATGGTGCTGTAGCTCCGCTTTTTCAGCCAATCCCTCACGGCGTCCTCTCCTGCATTGTAAGCTGCAATGGCAATCGGTATCGAATTGAATGTCTTTATCAGATGCTTTAAATAGTATGAGCCTATAAGTATGTTTGTCCTTGCGTCATAAAGCTGGCTTGAATTTTTTAAAGAGACTTTGACATGCTTGTCGAATTTTTGCGCAGTGTGCGGCATTAACTGCATTAATCCCAGAGCTCCTGCAATCGACCTCGCCTCTGCATCGAACCTCGACTCCTCCCGCATCACCGAAAGGATTAAAAGCGGGTCTATGTTGTTTTTTCTCGATGCCTCTTCAACTTCTTCAGGAAAGGCCGCAGGATAAAATAGTCCGTGCAGATCTTCGCTGTATTGAACCTTTGCGGCGAGATTCACAGACATTTTGTAATTGCCTAAATTTTTGAGATGGGAGCTTATGTATACAAGCTGATTCCGGTCAGGACTCTTTCTTGACAAGTGCATTAATTCAGAAACCGCTTCCTGTCGCAATCCAAGAACATTGAGAATTTCAAACCTCTCTGCCGCTTGAGATGTTGTAAAAACTTTTAGCGACGTGTCTTCTATGACCTGCGGTTTTAGATTGCTCTTAAGGATGGACAGAAATGCATAGAAATCGCGGTGCGCAGGCATCTTCTTGGCCGATGCCTTTGCAGGTTGTCCATCGCCTGATATTTCCGAGCGCTTGTTTTTCCAGTAAATATACTTTGAACCGCCGTATGTGTCATGGAGCTTTGAGAAAATCTCGGATGCATTTTTAGAGTCCCCCGATAAATAGTAAGTCCAGCCCTTTGCCCAGAGTATTTCCTCTTTTTCGGAAGGATATTTAGATAGAGTATTGTTGAAGGTCTCTAATGCCTTTTCAATATCGCCGTCCCTTCTTTTTTTGTTTCCATAGGCGATTAACAAGGATGCGACCCTTTTGTCTCCTGTTTTTAAAAGCTCGGAAAGCTCCGACTCGAAGGTCTCCATGTCTCCTGCCCTGAATACCGACCTTGCCCTCCAGTAGCGGTTGTTAATATCTCTGTAAATATTAGCCGCCTCTTTATACCTCTTCTGCCTGAAAATGGAGTATGCCAACTTTTCTAAAATATCGGGTCTAAGCTGCCCGCTGTCTTTTTGCAAGGCATCTCTAAGCGATTTCTCCGCCTCTCCGAAAAGCCATGCCTTATTGAGATTTTCACCCTTTTTTACAAGGTCTTCAGCCGTTATATCCGACGGCGAAAGTTCATGAAATGCGTTTTTTGAGAAAGGCGAGACGGATATTAATATTTCTTTAAAAATCTTTTTTGCCTTTTCTGTTTCGTTGTTTTCCTTTAAGGATAACGCATAAGCATATTTGATGCTGAATTCCGACGGATAATCCCTTACAAAGCCTTCAAAAAGCCTGATTAAATCAGGACTGCTTTTCTTTTTTGCAATTTCTATCTCTTTTATTCTGACATTTTTTATCAGCGGCGAGTCCTTGAATCTTTCTTTTATTGCCCTCAAATCAGAAATTGCCTTATCTGTATCATCTTTGTCCTCATAAGCCTTTGCCCTCCAGAAAAGCGCATAGTCTCCGAGTATCGGCAGCTTTTCATAGGCTGAAGTCAACCGGCTTATTGCGGCATCGTAATTGCCTTTGTCGAGATGGTCTCTGCCTTCTGATAAGTGGCGGGCTGCTTCGGATAAATGCTTGTCGGATTCCTCTGCTGCAGGGGAATCCGGAGAAAGCGTGAAAAATAATAAGCTTAATATGATGAGAAAGAGAATGCCCTGCTTGTTGCCTTCAGTCCTCATGTATTAATTATAGCACCTATGCTTTTATAAGCGATACCCAGAGAGTTTGCAATCGCCTTGTTCACTATCTCTCCGGCGTATGTATTGAGCGCACTTTTTATCGCCGCATCTTCGCTTATCGAATTTGAAATGCCCCTTTTGGCAATGAATTTGATGTACGGCAGTGTTGCGTTAGTGAGCGCAATGGTAGATGTCCTCGGATATGCGCCGGGCATATTTACAACTGCGTAGTGAATTATTCCGTCGACCTCATAGACAGGATTGTCATGGGTCGTCGGTCTTGATGTCTCAACGCAGCCTCCCTGATCCACTGATACATCGACTATTACAGAGCCTTTCTTCATAGTTTTTAGCGTCTCTTTTGTTATGAGTATGGGAGTCCTTCCACCCGGCACAAGTACAGCCCCGATTATAATATCGGCGTCTTTTATCTCTTCCTTTATATTGCGCATTGTGAGGAGGAGGGTCTTTACCCTTCCCATGAACATCTCATCTATTCTCTGCAATCTTTCAATGCCTCTATTCATTACTGCTGTATCCATTCCAATGCCGCAGCAGACGCGGGCTGCATTGGTGCCTACGACTCCTGCTCCCAATATCAATGCCTTTGCAGGGGCAACACCACAAACTCCTGTAGGCAGAATGCCTCTGCCGCCATGAATCCTCTGGAGGTAGTACGAACCTACTATTGGAGCCATTCTGCCTGCTATCTCACTCATGGGAGCGAGGAGCGGGAGTGTTCCATCTTTCTGAAGGGTTTCGTATCCGAGGGCAGAGACCTTTTTATTTAAAAGAAGTTCTGTAAGCTTTTGATTGGGCGCCAAATGCAGGTATGTAAATATTGCCTGTCCTTCTCTGATTAAATCATATTCCTGTGGAAGGGGCTCTTTTACTTTTACGATTAAATCCGATTTCTTGAATACGGTCTCTCTGTCAACAATATCCGCATCTGCCTTGAGATATTCTTCGTCGGAAAATCCGCTGCCTTCACCAGCGCCGGTTTCTATAAGGATTGTATGTCCATCCCTCTTGAGTTCTTCCACACCAAAGGGCGTAATCCCGACCCTGTATTCCTCTTTCTTAATCTCTTTAGGGATGCCGATTATCATAATTTACTGTAGTTTAGCAAATTTTATCGCAGTGGATAAAATAGACAGTCTTGGTTTAACAAATCTTTTCTGCAAAATCAAATACAAGTGCTGTGACTAAAAGTTTTTTAAATGCTCCAGATACCCGGCAGCATTCCTCTTTGTCTCTTCCATACTGTCACCACCGAATTTTTCGATTAGGGCGTCGGCGATGACAATGGCTGTCATTGCTTCGCCTATTACCGCGGCGGCAGGGACAGCGCAGGTATCCGAGCGTTCATAAGCAGCTTCAAAAGGCTCTTTTGTAATAATATCAACTGACCGCAGCGGTTTCCTTAATGTAGGGATAGGTTTCATAGCCGCCCTTATAATAACAGGCATTCCGTTTGTCATCCCGCCTTCGATACCGCCAGCGTGATTCGTCTCTCTGTAAAACCGTGAACCGTCGTAAAATATCTCATCCATAACCTCTGAGCCGAATCTTTCCGACATTTCAAAGCCCGTTCCTATCTCAACGCCCTTTATTGCCTGAATACCCATCAATGCCTGTGCAAGCCTGCCATCAAGCCGTTTATCCCATTGTATATGGCTTCCGAGACCTGCGGGGATTCCTGTTGTGACAACCTCAAAAATCCCTCCCAGCGTGTCCCCGTTTTTGGAAGCGGTGTCTATCAGCCCTATCATTTTTTTCGATGCCTCTTCATCAGGGCATTTCACAGGAGAATCTTCTGCTTTTTTGAAAATTCCTTCCAAATTTGAAATTTGAAATTTGAAATTTGGAATTTTCACGCTTCCTATTTGTATTACATAGCTGCCTACATCGATTCCGAACTCGGAAAGGAATTTTTTCGCCACCGCGCCTATCGCGACGCGCATGGCCGTTTCCCGCGCGCTTGAGCGTTCGAGGATATTCCTTATGTCTTTGTGCCCATATTTTAACGCTCCTGCAAGGTCTGCATGTCCGGGCCTCGGTCTTGTTACGGCGTCTATAGAGCCTTCATGCCGGCTGTCGGATGACATGCCCTGTTCCCAGTTTTTCCAGTCTTTGTTCTCTATAAGAAGCGATATCGGAGAGCCGATGGTTTTTCCCCATCTCACTCCTGAGATTATCTCCGCGCGGTCGCTTTCTATCTTCATCCTGCCGCCTCGGCCGTATCCTGCCTGCCTTTTTTTGAGTTCTTTATCTATATCTTCGGATGATAAAAGAAGACCTGCCGGAATTCCTTCGAGTATTCCGGTCAATCCCTTGCCGTGAGATTCGCCTGCCGTAAGAAATCTGAGTTTATTCATGCTTTTAAGATACCTTAAACGGCTTCTTCCGTCAATAATTTTGTTAAATGTGATACAATGTTTTTTATGAAGAAACGTGTTTTGACGGATTTCGACCTCCACTTAATAAGGGAGGGGACGCATTACAAGAATTACGAAAAACTCGGAGCCCATGTTGTGGAGGTTGCCAGTGAATCCGGTTATATAAAGGGTGTTCATTTTGCTGTATGGGCGCCCAATGCAAAAAGGGTAAGTGTTATCGGAGACTTTAATCATTGGGATGGGAAAAAACATCCCATGAAACTTCTTGGAGATTCCGGCATATGGGAGATATTCATTCCGGGACTTGATGAGGGGGAATTATATAAGTTTGAAATCAAATCAAAATACAAGGGCTATAAAGAGCAAAAGGCAGACCCCTTTGCCTTTTATTTCGAGGTAAGGCCAAAGAGCGCTGCCATTGTATATAACATAGAAGGCAAGCATAAATGGCAGGATGACGAATGGCTGGAGATGAGAGAGAAAAAGGACTGGTTCAGGTCTCCGACCTCAATTTATGAGGTACATCTCGGCTCGTGGATGCGCATTCCTGAAGAAAACAACAGATTCCTCACATACAGAGAGCTTGCAGATAGATTAATCCCGCATGTTAAGAAACTCGGCTATACCCATATAGAGCTTTTGCCCATTTCAGAACATCCCTTTGATGCATCATGGGGCTATCAGGTAATCGGCTATTTTGCTCCCACGAGCAGATTCGGCAGGCCAGAGGATTTTATGTATTTTGTTGATAAATGCCACCAAAATGGAATCGGCGTAATAATAGACTGGGTTCCTGCCCATTTTCCTAAGGATGCCCATGGTCTCGGCCTTTTTGACGGTACATGTCTCTATGAACATGAAGACCCAAGAAAGGGCGAACACAGGGAGTGGGGGACTCTGATATTCAACTATGGAAGAAACGAGGTGAAGAACTATCTCATCTCAAATGCCCTTTTCTGGCTCGAAAAATACCACATTGACGGATTGAGGGTGGATGCGGTTGCATCCATGCTTTATCTCGACTACTCGAGAGAGCCGGGAGAATGGATACCCAATATTTACGGCGGCAATGAAAACCTTGAGGCAGTAGATTTTTTAAAGAGATTCAATGAGGTTGTGCATAAATATCATCCAGGTGTGCTCACAATAGCAGAGGAGTCAACTGCATGGCCTGCTGTATCAAAGCCGACATATCTTGGGGGGCTTGGTTTCAGCATGAAGTGGAATATGGGATGGATGCACGATACACTTCTGTATTTTTCAAAAGAACCGGTCCACCGGAAATATCATACCAACAATCTTACATTCAGCATGCTCTATGCCTTTACAGAAAACTTTATCCTTCCTTTCTCCCATGATGAGGTTGTTTATGGGAAAAGGTCAATGCTTGATAAAATGCCGGGCGACATGTGGCAGAAGTTCGCAAATCAGCGAGCACTCTATGGGTATATGTATGGACATCCCGGCAAGAAACTCCTGTTTATGGGTTCTGAGATCGGTCAGTGGCGTGAATGGGATTTTGACGGGAGCCTTGACTGGCATCTCCTTGAGTACGAGCCTCACCAGAAACTGCAAAGGTTTATTAGTGATCTGAATCATCTTTATAAAACAGAGCCTGCGCTCTATGAAGTTGATTTTGACTGGCATGGTTTTGAATGGATAGATTGCAGCGACTCGGAAAACAGTGTTATATCGTTTATAAGAAGAGCAAAGAATACCGATGACTTCCTTGTATTTGTATTTAATTTCACTCCAGTGCCGAGGTTTGGATACAGAATAGGCGTTCCCCATGGAGGTTTTTACAGGGAGGTTTTAAACAGCGATTCGGAGATATACTGGGGAGGGAATTTAGGAAACGCAGGCGGTCTTCATGCCGATAATGTGCCATGCCATGAAAGGCAATTTTCATTAAACCTTGTCCTACCGCCGTTGTCTGTTCTTGTATTCAAGCCTGAATAAGATTGTTTTTACCTTTTCCCAAGTTTCCTCAAAATCTCCTTATAGACCTTGTAAAACTGGTCGTTGTCGTCGATGGATTTTCTAAGGATATTTACCAGATTGGAAAGATCATGCTTGTTAATCACTGCATTTACACTCTTGGAAAAGGCTGTCATGTTATCAAGCGTTTTCAGATTTTGGCCTATGAGGGCAAGAAATATATGTCTCCTTGTGTTCATAGGCATATGCTGAAAGAACTTCAAGACCTCGTTGTTTTCAGGAGAGTTTCCTCCAAAGTTTTCAATCAACACAACCACATCATACTGATTGAATCTGAGCTTTTCAAAGGTGTCAGCGCTGCTTGCCGCAATCTCTACTTTATACTTAAGTTCTTTTAATGCGGAATTTATCAAATTCTGTGTTTCTGCATCGTCATCGTATGCATTGGCGCATATAAGGGCTGTCTTAAAGCCTTCGCCGTATTCCTCTATCTCTGGCATAATATCACCTCTCTTTGCATATTATTATCTCTTGAACGGCTGCTCTTTTATTTTTTTCTCGTAATCCTTGTCCATCTTTAAACCTTCTATGGGTGTTGTCTTTTCGCCCCTCTGTGCTTTTATCATGTCGATGCCTCTGCCTACAATCGGTTTCTTGGAGGCATAGGCAAGGGCTGTCTCTTCCGTTATCTGACCTTCCTCGTAAAGTTTGATGATGGCGCTGTCGAATGTTTGCATTCCGAATGCCTCTCCCGTATCGATGATGTCGTAAAATGTCTTGCCTTCGGATTCGCCGTTCAGTATAGTGTCTTTTACCCTGATGTTTGTCTTCATTATTTCGACAACAGCGATCCTTCCTCCGCCTACTTTCGGTAGTAGCCTTTGGCTGATAATCCATCTCACAGTATCAGCAAGACGGATTCTTACCTGTTTTTCTTCCTCCTGCTCGAACATGCCGATAATCCTGTTGATTGTCTGGCCTGCATCTATCGTATGGAGTGTGGATAGGACAAGATGTCCGGTTTCTGCTGCGGTCAATCCTATTTCGACTGTTTCCCTATCCCGCATCTCGCCGACGAGGATTACCTTCGGGGCCTGCCTTAATGCTGCTCTCAATCCATTGGCAAATGTATCAAAATCTATTCCCATTTCCCTCTGGTTAAAAGTGGCCTTTTTATGCGGGTGTGCGAATTCCACAGGGTCTTCAAGTGTGAGCACATGCACTGCCTTGTTCTGGTTGATTATATCCAAGACTGCCGCAAGCGTTGATGATTTACCGCTGCCTGTTGCGCCTGTTACCAGCGCCAGACCGTTTTTTTCTTCCGCTATCTGTGACAGGACTTCCGGCAGCTTTAAATCATCGAGGGTCGGAATACGCGTAGCAAGCTGTCTTAATACTATTGAATAAGAGACTCTCTGGGAGAATACATTTACCCTGAATCTTGCCTTATCAGGCAGAGAGTAAGAGAGGTCGCATGAACCTTCGCTTATGAGATTTTCTGTGAGACGCCTGTCCGAGTTTATCAGATTCATGGCGATGATTTCTGTCTGAAACGGCGTAAGAGTCTCTATGACATTGTTTTCAAATGTCACAGGGACAAGTTGTCCGGCAGATTCCACCTGCGGCGGTTTGCCCACTGTGAAGTTAAGGTCAGAGACATTTTGATGGCTGTCCAGCATTGTTGAAAGTATGTAATCTATTTCCGGCTTTCTCATAAATCCCTCCTATAGTTAGTGAATAGTAAAAAAAATCCACCGAACAGTCCTTTCACTATTCACTGTTTTAAAACTCCGGCGGAGGCTCTTTCAGGAACTGCACAAACTTTTGTCTATCTATTGCCTTGTCGTATGCGTCTTCCGGCGTTATCCATTTCTTAAGCAGAAGCTCCATTATGGCATCATCAAGGGTCTGCATGCCGTACTTCTTTCCTGTCTGCATTGCAGAAGGTATCTGGTGGGTCTTGGCCTCCCTTATCAAAGCGCCTACGGCATATGTACAAACGAGAATCTCCAGCGCCGCACACCTGCCTTTTTTATCAGCCCTTTTAAAGAGATTCTGGGCAATAACACCTTTGAGACTTTCGGATAATGTGGTTCTGATCTGCGCCTGCTGATGCGATGGAAAGACGTCTATTATCCTGTCAACAGTCTTTGGCGCGTTTGTGGTATGCAGTGTGCCGAATACAAGATGTCCTGTAGCTGCGGCTTCCAGCGCCAGTTGTATTGTTTCGAGGTCCCTCATTTCTCCGACGAGTATTATGTCAGGGTCTTCTCTCAATGCCCCTCTCAATGCAGCAGCGAATGACTTCGTATGCGTCCCGATTTCCCTGTGATTGACTATACAGCCCTGACTTTTGTGGACGAACTCTATAGGGTCTTCTACAGTAATAATATGGTCTTTACGGCTCTTATTGGCGTAATCAATGATTGCAGCAAGTGTTGTGGATTTACCGCTTCCTGTAGGCCCTGTCACTAATACCATTCCTTTACCGAGCATCGCAAACTTTTTGCATATTGCCGGAAGGCCTAACTGCTCTATGGTCATTATCTCGCTGGGGATCAATCTGAAAACGGCTCCTATACCATATTTCTGGAGGAAGATGTTGGTACGGAACCTTGCCATACCCGGGATTTCGTAGCCGAAGTCCACGTCGCCTGTCTCTTCAAAGACCTTGATTTTTTCTTCAGGGGTGATTTCATAGAGCATGCCCCTTAATTCATCATTATCGAGGATATCATATTGAACCCTCTCCATATCCCCTCTGACACGAAGGATCGGCTGCTGCCCTGCAACCATATGGAGGTCTGAAGCTCCCTGATCAAGCATGAGCTTAAAAAAAGCATCGATTTTCGCCATAGGATACTCCTTTGTATGAAAATGGTTTTTCCATGAAATGCAAGAATAAACAAAACATAGCAAACACCATGTGTTTTGTCAAGAACTGCGGCTTGCAGACTGTTGGCTTGCATAAATTATACTCAGTTTTTTACTATAAAAAGATGATAGGTTTTTTAAACAAAATCTTCGGCACAAAGAACGAGAGAGAGCTAAAGAGGCTGTTTGATGCGATAGATGAGATAAACAGTCTTGAACCGTCAATCGGGTCCCTCAGCGACGAACAGCTCAAGGCAAAGACAGAGGAGTTCAGAATAAGGATTGAGGGAGGCGAATCTCTTGATGAAATTCTGAACGAGGCATTTGCTGTTGTTCGAGAAGTCTCAAAGCGTCTTTTGAACATGAGGCATTTTGACGTCCAGCTTATCGGCGGCATCGTGCTCCACGAGGGAAAGATAGCAGAGATGAAGACAGGCGAGGGTAAGACTCTTGTTGCGACACTTCCCGTTTATCTAAATGCACTCGACGGAAGGGGAGTACATTTAGTGACAGTGAACGATTACCTTGCCAAAAGGGATGCCCAGTGGATGGGTGTTATTTATAATTTCCTTGGGCTTTCTGTAGGCGTAATACAGCATGACAATTCATTCCTCTTCGACCCCACATACGTTTCGCACGACAAGAGATTCAACCATCTGAGACCGTGTTCGAGAAGAGAGGCATATCTTGCGGATGTAACTTACGGCACAAACAACGAATTCGGATTCGACTATCTCAGGGACAACATGAAATACGATACCTCCGAATTTGCACAGAGGGAATTGAATTATGCAATTGTTGACGAAGTGGACAGTATTCTTGTAGACGAGGCGAGGACGCCGCTCATAATATCAGGCCCTTCCGAAGAGTCCACCGATAAATATTATAAGGTGAATAAGATAATCCCCAGCCTTAAGGCAGATGCAGATTTCAAGATAGATGAAAAACTGAAAAATGCCACCCTTACAGAGTTGGGAAGCGCAAAGGTCGAAAAACTTCTCGGCGTTGGCAATCTCTATGACCCTTCGAATATAGAGCTCGTGCATCATGTGCTTCAGGCATTGAGGGCCCATCACCTCTTCAAAAAAGATGTCGATTATGTGGTAAAGGACGGAGAGGTCATTATTGTTGACGAATTCACCGGAAGGCTCATGCCCGGCAGGCGCTGGAGCGACGGGCTGCATCAGGCCATCGAGGCAAAGGAAGGAGTAAAGATAGCGAGTGAAAACCAGACCCTTGCAACAATCACATTCCAGAACCTCTTCAGGATGTACAACAAGCTTGCAGGAATGACAGGTACGGCAGATACCGAGGCAGAGGAGTTTGCAAAGATATACAACCTCGATGTTATTGTCATACCCACAAACAGGTCAATGGTAAGAAACGATTATCCCGATGTGATATACAAAAGCGAAAAAGCAAAGTTCAATGAAGTGATAAACGATATTGAAGAGTGCCATAAAAAGGGACAGCCTGTACTCGTGGGAACCACATCTATAGAAAAGTCAGAGGTATTGGGTCATCTTTTGAAGAAAAAGGGGATAAAGCACTCTGTGCTGAATGCCAAATATCATGAAAGAGAGGCAGAGATTATTGCACAGGCAGGAAGGCTCGGCGCTGTTACCATTGCTACAAACATGGCTGGAAGAGGCACGGATATTATACTTGGCGGTAATCCTGACGGACTTGCAGGGGAGTTATTGAAGGATAAAAAGGAATACACTGAAGAGGACTTTAAGGCAGCGTATGAGAAGGCAAAAGAGATATGCGAGAAGGAAAAGCAGCAGGTTTTAACAGCAGGGGGACTTCATATAATCGGCACAGAGCGGCATGAGGCAAGGAGAATAGACAACCAGCTCCGCGGAAGGTCCGGAAGACAGGGAGACCCGGGCTCTTCGAAATTTTATCTATCGCTTGAAGACGACCTCATGAGGATATTCGGCTCAGACAGGATAAACGGATTAATGAACCTGTTGAAGATGGACGAAAGCATACCCATCGAAAATAAGATGGTTACAAAGGCCATAGAGAACGCACAGAAGAGGGTGGAGGCCCACAACTTTGACATAAGAAAGCATCTCCTCGAATACGATGACGTAATGAACAAGCAGAGGAAGGAGATATATTCGTTCAGGCGCGAGGTGCTGCAGAGCGAGTCCCTGAAGGAAAAGATTTTCGAGATAGTCGAAACTGAAGTGGATGAGCTTTTGTCTGTTTTCTGCCCGGAGAGCGGAGATGAATGGGATATGAACGGCCTTAAGGATGCCCTGTATGGTTTGTTCTCCGTGAATATACAGCCGGAAGGATTTAACAGCCTTGATGAGATGGCTGATTTTATCCTCTTAAAGGTAAAAGAGGCATACGAGAATAAGGAAAGCGAAGCAGGTCCCGAATTTATGCGCTACATCGAGAAGATGGTGTTCCTTCAGGTCATAGACGCCCAATGGAAAGACCATCTCCTCGGCATAGACCACATAAAAGAGGGCATAGGATTGAGGGGATATGCGCAGAGAGACCCTCTTGTAGAGTATAAAAAAGAGGCATTTGACCTCTTTGCCGATATGTCCCGAAGGATTAATTCAGAAGTTTTGATGAGACTTTTCAAGATTCAGGTGAGACACGAAGAGGAATCAGAGATAAAGGCAAGGTCGCAGCAGAGGCTTGTTTATAATCGTGGAGACGGTGACTCTGCACAACAGCCTGTGCATAAAGAGAAAAAGATTGGAAGAAATGACCCCTGTCCCTGCGGGAGTGGGAAAAAATATAAGAAGTGCTGCGGAACTTAAAGACCGTAATGCGTTATGAGTAATGAGTAATGAGTGAAATAAAAATCCTTTAATCCTTAATGCATCACGCATCACTCATTACGCATTACGATTTTAGGTTTGTCCCTTTTTGCATTCACGATGCAGAAGAATCCGAAAGGCTCATTATAGGGGTTTGTGAGCTGGTGTACGGTATCGGGCGCTATGTAAGCAGTATCGAGATAATTTAAAGTATAAGACCTTTTCCCCATCCTTACCTTTCCTTTACCTCTTATGCAGATAACCACATGCTCGTGTCTGTGCCTTTCAAGGCTGCTGTAACCCTTCGGCGCTATCTCGAAATATCTGAGATGGAATTTTGAAGTTTCTCCATGACTGCCTGTCAACACAAGCCTTGAAATGGCCGACCATCCATCCTTTTGGCCGCCTTCTTTTTGTTTGTATTTTTCTGTTTTGACACCGCTCCATCGGAAATTTTCCTTATGTCTGTATATTTTACTGACTGTTGCTCTGCTGCTCTGCTGCTCTGCTGCTCTATCTTTATTTTGAGGCGATTTCCAGTCGCAGGAGTGGGCATATTCATGTGAGCGGCCTGTTTCTTTCGGCATGTTTGATTATATACGAATTCAAGATTTGCTTGCAAAAGTATCGCTCTAAGGCTATAATTTAAAAATATCAAAGGGTTCGATTAACTGTATATATGGAGGAAATTATGGCTCAAGGCATAGGAGCTTTACCGGAGGTTTTAAAGGTAGGAGCTAATGAGATGGAACTCGTGGTCTTCAGGATGTACAGCACACATCCTGACGGCAGCCCTGAGATTCTTGATTACGGCGTAAATGTTGCGAAGGTTAGGGAGATCATTCCAATGCCAACGCTCACAAAGGTACCCGATATGCCTGCCTATGCAGAGGCACTTGCAGAGATAAGGGGCGATGTTATCCCGATAGTTGACCTCGGTAAGTGGATGAAGGTGTCTGCTCCTTCAAATATGGATATAAGGCCGAAGGTCATAGTCCTCGAAATGTTAGGAACAACAGTCGGAATGATTGTCCATGAGGTGGAGAGGATCAGGAGGATTAAGTGGGATCAGATAAAGCCTCCTCCGTCATTGCTTCAGGCAAAACACAGCGGCAGGGTTACCGGTGTTACAAAGATAGACGACGAAAGCGCTGCCCTTCTTTTAATTCTTGACCTTGAAAGCGTTATTTCTGATATCGGCGCCCTTATGCCCAAGCATGGTATAGCCGCTGAAGAGATAGAGCGGGTAGGCAAGAAGAAGCTGAAGGGCAATGTCCTTATTGTCGACGATTCATCAGTTGCCAGAAAGATTCTCAGGGATACGCTTGAGAGCGCTGGATTGCATGTTATTGAAGCCATAGACGGCAAACAGGCATTGGACATACTTAACGACTTTCTCCAGAAGATTGGCGATAAACCCATTACTGATTACATAGACCTTATTATCACCGATGTGGAGATGCCGGAAATGGACGGCCTTACATTCACAAATAATGTCAAGGCCAATGCCAAGCTCCAGTCATTACCTCTGATTGTAAATACATCGCTGAGCGGAGAAGAAAACAGGGAAAAGGCGAAACTTGTAGGAGCTGACGGCTACCTTGTAAAGTTCGATGTCACAAAGCTGATACAAGAGGTATCGAGGTTATTAAAATAGCGTTATAGGGTTATAGTGTTATTGCGTTTTGTCGGGTTAATTTCTTTTCGCTATAACGCCTTACGCTATAACCCTATAACGCTATAATGCATTTGAGCGAATCCCTTGCCTTGACGGCAAGCCTGTATGCCTTTTCAGTCTCGTCTATGGCAAATCTGTGAGTAACGAGTTTTTTTGCATTAACAATGCCTTTATTTATGAAAGTTAACGCTGCTTTTGTATCATCAGGCCCGCATGAATAGCTTGTGACAATGTTAATGTCTCTGAAGTAGATATAGTTCGGGTCTATATTTAACATCTCAGTTGGCTTAGCAGGGGTAAACAGGACGACTGTTCCTCCGTGGGATGCGGCTTCTATGCCTGTTTTCATTGCACCTGCGCTGTTAGGGCCGACAATAACAATATCTGCCATAAAACCGCCTGTAAATTTTTTTATACCCTCAATCATATTTTTTTTCGAGACATCTATTACATGATCCGCTCCGAACTCAATGGCCTTATTAAGTCTAAACGGTATCATATCGGCGCCGATTATTTTTTCTGCTCCAAACTCTCTTGCAAGCAGCACGTGCATCTGCCCCATGACTCCAAGACCGATGATGAGTATGGTGTCACCTTTTTTTATGGATGCTCTCTTTAAAGATTTAACAACACAGGCAGTCGGTTCAATCAATGTCCCATCTTCATAACTCATATCATCTGGAAGCATCAATGTATCGTTTCTCAGGTTTATCTCCGGTATTAGTATGTATTCGGATATTCCTCCGGGAATTATCTTTGTGTTGCGCCATGTATCGCATTGCACATAGTCGCCCCTTTTGCAATATTTGCAGGATTTTAAGTTTAGGCACGACGCATGATGATGCACAAAAACCCTGTCGCCAACCTTAAAGGCTGATGGCTCATGGCTGATGGCTGATAGCTCGCTGCCAAGTTCAACAATTTCACCCGCGGGTTCATGTCCTATTACAATGGGCGCCTTTTTTTCAATATACCACTGCATTACATCCCCAGAGCAGATGCCGCAAGCTTTTGTCTTTATAAGTGCATCACGATGTCCTATCCGAGGTATAGGTATGTCTTCAATGCGTATATCATTAAAGCTGTAGAGCTTTGCGACTTTCATTTATCCAGCGGGCTCCTTATACCGAGAGTGTTTTTTGAGGCCACATGGGTATAGATCATAGTCGTCTGAAGATTCCTGTATCCAAGCAATTCCTGAATAGTTCTGATGTCATAACCGCTTTCAAGAAGATGCGTGGCAAAACTATGTCTGAGCGTATGGACAGAGGTATTGCTGAAACTCAGGCAAAATATGCCCGGAATTTTGCTCCTGTGCACGAAAACCCATAAAAAACCTCCCATACTTTTGACTTATAATATCATAAATTGTAAAGTTTAGCATTTGCATGTGTCATTGATATTAATATACATTTTTTGTATTGCGGCATTTAATGCATTATGCTACCATAACGCAAATAGCTTGAATCTGCCTGCGAGGTAGATTATATGTTAGACCATAAAAAATGATAAAATAAGATATGGAATTTGAATGGGACCCGGACAAATCAAATGCTAACCTCAAAAAGCATGGCATCTCTTTTCATGAGGCGTCAACAGTATTTGGTGATCCGCTGGCGATTACCTTTAAC
>CAMTVO010000042.1:0-20222 GCA_947085205.1 uncultured Nitrospiraceae bacterium | reverse complement strand
TCTGAATGGCCTTTTAAGCCATTCGTCAAGCGTTATTCCGGTTGAATTTTTCAGGTCTTCCTCAAAGATAGCGTTCATATTTGATGCAAAGTCGGCATTGAGTATTCCGACATTCCCCTCGTCGTTGTATCTTAAAGACTGGAAATCGAGATTTGTTGAGCCTATAACGCTCCAGCAGTCATCGAAGATGTATGTCTTTGCATGGAGTATTTCTCCGGTATATGTGTATATCTCAACGCCTGCCTTTAAGAGCCTTTCAAAGAAAGCCCTTCCTGCATATGATGCTGCCGGCACATCACTGATGCCCGGAACGAGAAGTCTTACCCTTACTCCGCGGTTTACTGCATTTTCCAATGTCTCCACCATCCTTCTAGACGGGGTAAAATAGGCGGTTGTTAATGTAATGCTTTTCCGGGAGTGGTTTATGCTGTAATAGAGAAGCCTTCTCATTCTCCTTCTGCCTCTCGCAGAGCTGACGAATATCGGAATTGCAGGGATACCTTCCTTGAAATTTGAAATTTGAAATTTGAAATTTGAAATTGTTATGGGTTCTCCGCCCCATATGTACCACCATTTTTTAAAAGTCTCGAAAAGTTCATTCACTATAGGGCCTTCAAGCATTATTCCCGTATCCCGCCACCCCCCTGTATTCCCCTTTACCAAGGGGGGAATTATAGGGGGATATATCTTTTTATGAAAACCGCTGTATTCGTTTGCTATATTTAATCCTCCGGTGAATGCCTTCTTGAAGTCAATAACGATGAGCTTCCTGTGGTCTCTGTGCACATAATTAAAAGGAGAAGTCCACTTAAACGGCCGGGATGCCCTTATTTTTATTCCGGCATTCCTCATGTCCTTCCAGAAGCCACTCGGCGTTCCGAACGAGCCAAAGTGGTCATAAAGGAGGTATACCTTAACTCCTTCTTTGCTTTTTTGTTTTAAGAGTTCTGCCAATTCATTACCTGTCTCGTCATTTCTGAAGATATAGAATTCGAGGCATATAAAATCTTTTGCGTTTCTTACCGCATCGAAGATGGTTCTGAACGATTCGTCCCCTTTCCACAGGAGTTGTATATCGGCGGCTGCGGAGAATTTGCCCCTGAATAGTTTTTCAATAGCCTGGACTGTAAAGGTATGCATTATACCACTTCAACCCTGTTTCTTCCTTTGTCTTTAGCCATGTAGAGAGCATCATCCACTCTTTTTAAAAAGCTATCTGAAGTGTCATCATCTTTATATTCTGTCACCCCAATGCTTATTGTAACCTTTCCTGCAACATCAAAGTTATGACTTTCTATTTTCCCCTTTACCTTTTTTGCCAATGCTTTAGAGCCTTCAATCGCTGTGTCAGAGACAAGTATTCCAAACTCCTCTCCGCCTAATCTTCCAAATACATCTATTCTTCTTATATTTGCAGCTACAATATCAGCTATCATGATTAGAACCCTGTCTCCCACATTATGTCCGTGCATATCATTTACCTTCTTAAAATAGTCTATATCAAACATTATTAATGACAGAGGTCTTTTGTATCTTTTTGCCCTTTCTATTTCATCCTCCATGGAATTATAAAATTTTCTTCTGTTGTATATGTTTATTAACGGGTCTCTTTCGGCAAATTCTACGAGTTTTTCTTCTATTATTTTCCGTTCGGTGATGTCTGAAATCAATCCGTCATAACCGATAAATTGTCCATATCCGTCGTATTGAAGGACCGGTGTGTTTCTCACCCAGCGGATGGAACCGTCTTTATAAATAATACGGTGTTCAAGGGATAGAGTAGGTCTTCCAGAAACCACTTTAGAGGCTTGCTCTAAAACGGCATTTTTGTCTTCTTCATGAATCATCTGATACCATAGCAATGGATTTTTTTCGTATTCCTCCGGCGAATACCCTGTTATCTTTATACAATTTGGACCATGGGTTGTTGAAACCACATGATCATTTTCAACTCTTACGGTATAGATGTAATCTGTCACTGCCTCAAGGAGTCTTTTATATCTTGTTAGTTCTTCTATTAATTTTTCTATTAATTCTTCTTCTGTTTTGTCTTGCATAACTATTGACTCCTGTAATATTAATGTCCTATGCTTGCTTTGTCTGTCATTCCGCACTTGATGCGGAATCCAGTCTTTATGCCTCTCTCTGGATTGCCCGATCAAGTCGGGCAATGACGAAATAGGACATTACTTATATCTCTTTCAATAATTATATCTGAAATGGATGCAGATTGAAATTACTGAATAATATGCGCAGTTGTATGTTATCATTTTTATATGCAATACGAAGTCCTTGATATATCAGGTGATGTCGGCATAAAGGCTTATGGAGCAAGCCGTGAAGAGGCATTTGTGAATGCTGGCATCGGCATGTATAGCCTGATTACGGATATCGGGAACATTAATGAGAGACAAGAGATAGGTATAGAGGTAAAGAGCGATTCGATAGAAGGGCTGTTGGTCTCGTTTCTTAATGAGCTGATATTCCGGCTTGACACTTATGGGTTCATCGGAAGGAAAATAGAGGTTGGGCATTTTAGCGATAATCTTATTAAGGTCAATGTATATGGCGAAGAATTCGATATCGACAGGCACGAGAGGAGGCTGCTGGTTAAGGCGGCGACGTATCATAATATCAGAGTGGAGAAAACAGGCGATAATTGGGAAATAGAGGTCATATTCGATATTTAAGGGAGGCGAATTATGTCCGTGGAAAGACTTAAAAGGATAGATGCCAACAGATTGGAAGTGCCCAGTGACTATAAGCCGGGGATGAGGACTAACGGTATTATTTATGTCGATAATGTCTTGGAAAAAGAGCTTGAGTCAGAGTCCATTGAGCAGGTGGCAAATGTGGCCACGCTTCCGGGCATTATTGGAGCGTCGATGGCAATGCCTGACATACATACAGGCTACGGCTTTCCGATAGGCGGTGTAGCTGCATTTGATATTAAAGAAGGGATAATATCTCCGGGAGGCGTCGGTTATGACATAAACTGCGGCGTCAGGCTTTTAAGGAGCAATCTCAAGAAAGAGAAGCTGGTTCCAAGGCTCAAAGAATTGATAGACGCGCTTTACAACGAAATACCTTCCGGCGTAGGCTCAAAGGGAAAGATAAGGCTAGGCCCTGAAGACGAAGAAAAACTCCTTGTAAAGGGAGCGAGATGGGCTGTTGAAAAAGGTCTCGGCGAAGCATCAGACCTCGAAAAAATCGAGTCTGGAGGATGCCTTGAGGGCGCAGATCCTTTAATCATAAGCCGGAAGGCGTACGAAAGGGGAAGGGCGCAGCAGGGCACTTTAGGCTCAGGTAATCATTTTCTTGAAGTACAGTATGTTGATGAAATATTCGATGAAAGGGCGGCAAATGTGCTTGGACTTTTTAAAGGCCAGATTACTGTTATGATTCATTCAGGCTCAAGGGGTTTTGGTCATCAGGTTTGCACAGATTTTCTTGAGGTTATGAGCAGGGCTGTTCAGAAATACGGGATTGTTCTGCCTGACAGGGAGCTTGCCTGCGCGCCTTTTAACAGCTCTGAGGCTCAGGAATATTTTGCAGCAATGAAGGCTGCTGCAAATTATGCATGGGCAAACAGACAGTGCCTTATGCACTGGACAAGAGAGGTCTTTATGTCGGTTTTTAAGGCTTCGCCTATTGAGCTTGGCATGACATTAATTTATGATGTCGCCCACAATATAGCAAAAATAGAGGAGCATATTGTCGCTGGAAAGAAAAAGAAATTAGTCGTGCATCGAAAGGGCGCTACACGGGCATTTCCTCCCGGTCATCCTGAACTCCCTGCCGTCTACCGGAATTTAGGACAGCCAGTGCTCATACCCGGTGACATGGGAAGGGCGTCTTTTGTTCTTATCGGTACAGAGAAGGCAATGAATGAGACCCTCGGCTCTACATGCCACGGAGCAGGCAGGGTGATGTCCCGTCATCAGGCCATTAGGCAGGCAAAGGGGCGCGCAATATGGCGTGAGATGGAGGATAGAGGGATAATCGTTAGGGCGGCGGGAAGGGAGACGCTTGCAGAGGAGATGTCAGAGGCTTATAAAGATGTTTCGAATGTGGTTGAGGTTGTGCATAACGCAGGAATTTCTTTAAAGGTTGCAAGGCTGAGGCCGATGGGAGTAATAAAGGGATGAAATCATTGCTGTTCAATATAATTTCAGTAAAGGCATAAGGCTCAATTTTCTTTGCAAAAAAATTACCTTTGTGCAAGTGTATATTATTATATATTTGACCATAATGCTTTTACCAAATTGTTTTGCTCGGCTTCCGCTACCGACTTCAGCCGAGTTGAAGTAACCCGTGCTTTTGCTGCATAAAATTAAGCCATATGCCTTGATTTTTATTAATTTATCTTGTACAGATGTGAATGAATATAAAATTAAGAATAGGTAAGATTCCTTATGCAAATCTTTTCCCGATATTCTATATGCTTGAAAGGGAATGCGATTGCTCGCCTTACGAGTTTGTAGAAGGCGTGCCTTCCATGCTCAATAAAATGCTCAGAGACGGCGAGTTGGATATAAGCCCTTCTTCGTCTATTGAGTATCTCAAAAATCCATCTTTATACCAAATAATTGATGGACACTCCATAAGCTCCAAAGGCCCTGTGGGCAGTATCTTACTTTTCAGCAAAATACCGATTGAGGAATTGAATGGAGGCACTATATATGTATCTTTTCAGTCAGAAACATCTGTTGCCCTGCTTGATATTATTCTTAGAAAATTTTATTGGATCCAGTGCAAATTACAGATTTTACAGGATCCGGAGAATTCAGAAGGCGAAGCATTTCTTTTGATAGGAGACGATGCTCTAAAACACAGAAGTCAACAGTCGGCAGTTAGCAGTCAGAATGAATTAATTTATGATTTGGGTGATCTATGGCATCAAAACACAAATCTGCCTTTTGTGTTTGCACTCTGGATTGCGAGAAGGGAACTTTTCAAGGGTCAAGGGTCAGGGGTCAGGGGTCAAGGGGAACTTTTAGATAAATTTATTCAGGATTTAGACAGGGCAAAGGAGATTGCTCTTAAAAGTCTTCCAGAAATCGCAAAACATTCGCCGATGAAGGGGTTTATGTCAGAAAAAGAAATTATTTCTTACTGGAACATGATTGACTATGATTTTACAGGCGAGCATAAAAAGGGGCTGGAACTGTTCAGAAATTACCTGAAGGATCTCTCCTATTTTTAATTGTTATTTTAAAAACTTATGCACTTAAAATGTCGTTACTTTATCCCTGTAACTCCGCCGGATACAATAAAGGCCATGCCCTCTGACTTGATCCATGCCCTCTGACTTGATCAGGGGGAGGGGGAGGTGGTCGGGGAATGACAACAAAGTTGCCGCTCTGTCGCACTAATTAACTATGTTGTCGCTCTATATAACTACTTTAACCCAGAGCCTTCTGGAAAGAATTATATAGATCATGGCTGAAATAAGCGCCATGCTCATTATCTGGGCAATCCTGAATGGCCCTAAATAAAGGCTGTCTGCCCTTAGACCCTCTATGAAGAACCTGCCGATGGAATAGATAATAACAGTGACTGCTGCTACAAAGCCGTCTTTGTACTCCTTTTTCCTGAGTCCGAACCAGACAACAGAGAAAGCCATCAGATTATAAAAGAGTTGATAGAGCATAGTGGGATGTACAGGTGTATTTGGAAACTCATTGCCAGCTGGACTTCCCTGTGGAAAAACTATGCCCCACGGCAGGGTTGTGGGCACGCCATGGGCCTCTCCATTCATGAAATTACCAAATCTCACAAATGCCTCCCCCATGACTATGAGGGGCAGTATTGAATCGCCTATCTTCCAGATGGGAACCCTGTAATGCCTTAAATAGAGATACGCAACGATAAAACCACCTATAAATCCGCCGTGGCTCGCAAGACCACCCTTCCATATGGCAGGTATCTCCTTTATGTGGACGCCGTAATAATCCCAGTTGAATGCCACATAGTAAAGCCTCGCACAGATAATGCCTCCAAAGATAGATAATAAAACGAGGTTAATGACATCATCCTTTGATAAGGCAAGACCCTTCCTTGTGATCTCTTGCCTTAAAAGAAATATGCCAGATGTTATTGCAAGCAAGTACATAAGGCTGTAATACCTTATCTCAAAGGGGCCTATTTCAATGAGTACAGGATGCATGCTAAAGCTTAACAAAAACTTTCCATCCCTCGCAACTTTCAGACATTCCGGAAAATGCTATATTTGATGAACAACCATAAACTCGGCGATCAAACCGTGAATTGCCAACCTGAAAAAAAATGCAGTTTCCTGCTGTAGTCCTTGAGATTTTTCTATAAGACTGTTAATATATACAGCAAACAAAAATAACCAATAACCAAATCACAATCACCAAACAGTTTTGAATTTGGCAAGTTGGAATTTATCTGGAAATTGGTGCTTGATTATTGGTTATTTACTAAAAAATGGAGGTGCCGAATGTTTTTATTTAATTTAGTTGCCGATGCTTATGCTATGGGGAGTGCTCCCCAGGGGGGGCAGACGGGTGGAGCCCAGGGAATGATTGCGAGCCTGCTCCCATTGATACTGATTTTTGTGGTCTTTTATTTCCTTCTTATAAGACCGCAGCAAAAAAAGGCGAAAGAGCACAGGCAGATGCTCGAAAACCTGAAAAAAGGCGATAAAGTAATAACAGCAGGTGGAGTTTATGGGGTAATTGACAGCGTCGGCAACAATACAATTGTAGTAAAAGTTGATGACAATGTAAAGATAAAGCTTGGGAAAGGCTACATAGCTGCTGTGCGCTCAACCGCTGACGAGGATTAATCGGAGGTCGGAGAATAGATGAAGAAAGATGTATTTTGGAGAATAATCCTTATAACTCTGACCGTAGTTGTTGCTGCGGTCTTTTTTTTGCCTAACACGCCGCTGTTTCAGGGCATGCCTGAGTGGTGGAAGAAGAACATGCCAAACAAGGGAATAGTCCTCGGACTCGACCTTCAGGGAGGGTTGCATCTCGTCTTTGAAGTCGAAGGAGACAAGGCTGTCGATATCGCTACAGAGAGAATTGCATCTTCTTTAGTCGGAGTTTTTGAGAGGAAAAAAATTCAGGCTAACGTAAAAAAGGACGGTCTCTTTGTGGTTATAACCCCTGCCAATATGGATGTCAGGAAGGTTATAGAAGACACTTATCCTGTATTGACGCTCGTTGAGAGCAAGGATGTCATAAAATACAAGCTTTCTGCTGATGAGGTCGGCAGGATAAAGGACATGTCGACAGACCAGGTGCTTGAGATTATAAGGAACAGGATAGACCAGTTCGGTGTTGCAGAGCCCACAATACACAGGCAGGCGGAAAATGAAATTGTCGTGCAGTTGCCCGGAGTAAAGGATCCGAAAAGGGCGGTTGAGATAATAGGTAAAACGGCCATTCTGGAATTCAAGCTTGCTGATGACGTATCTCCATTAGCTGCAGAACTGCCTGCTTCCATTATGCCGGGAGAAGATGCGCAGTTTTTTGAGAGATTTAAAGATAAAATTCCCGAAGGGGCCGAGATACTCTTCCAGAAGGTCGTAAACAAAGAGACAGGCGTTGTTACAAAAAGACCTGTCCTTCTTAAAGAGAAGGTATTACTTACAGGCGACCTTTTGACAGAGGCGAGGGTAAGTATTGATACCCGGTTCAATGAGCCGTATGTTTCCATTAAGTTTAATCCCGCAGGCGCAAAGATATTCGAGGATATAACGGCACAGAATGTGAAAAAGAGGCTTGCCATAATCCTTGACGGAAATGTTTATTCAGCCCCTGTGATACAGGAAAGGATAAGCGGAGGAGACGCCCAGATAACAGGAAACTTTACACTGGAAGAGGTTAAAGACCTTGCGATAGTATTGAGGGCAGGTTCACTGCCGGCTCCTGTCAATATGCTTCAGAATGTAACGGTCGGCCCATCCCTCGGAAGCGATTCCATTGAGGCAGGCAAGATGGCGGGGATAATAGGGACTATCCTTGTTGTTGCATTCATGATTTTCTATTACAGACTGTCGGGCATCATAGCGGATTTTGCCTTGCTCTTAAATATAATACTTCTATTAGGCGCAATGGCAGCTCTCAATGCAACACTCACAATGCCCGGCATAGCTGGAATAATCCTTGCGATCGGTATGGCTGTTGACTCCAATGTCCTCATGTTTGAAAGGATGAGGGAAGAGCTGAGGGCAGGCAAGACTCCGAAAGCTGCTGTCGAGGGAGGATACAAAAAGGCTTTCTGGACAATTTTTGACTCCCATGTGACAATCCTTATAACTGCTGCAGTATTATTCCAGTTCGGAACAGGTCCCATAAAGGGTTTTGCGGTTACATTGAGCCTTGCTGTCGCAATAAATCTCTTCACAGCGCTCATAGGCACTAAGACTGTCTTCGATATCATGCATTCCAAAAAAGAGGTCAAGGGGTTGAGCATATGATAGAGCTTCTGAAAAATACAAATATAGATTTCATGGGCAAAAGGAAATATGCCTTTATCGTTACAGGTATATTGTCAATACTCGGCATAGTGGCATTAATTCAGATAGCGCTCGGCAAAGCAAATCTTGGCGTAGATTTTACAGGCGGCACATCGGTTCAGATTAAGTTTGAGAGTCCTGTGTCCCTCCATGAAGTGAGAAAGACCATTGATGAAGGGGGACTCAAGGATTTTGACCTTCAGGATTTGCCGGCAGAAAATAAAATCCTTATAAGGGTAAAAAAACAGGAGGAGAAACTGGGCGGCTTTTCTGAAAAAATAATCCGGATACTTTCTCAAAAATTTTCCGATAAAAGACCTGTAATTGACTCCACCACAGAGATAGGCCCAAAGGTTAGCTCAAGGTTGAGACAGGATGCAATATGGGCTGTATCTATGGCTATTGCAGGGCTGCTGATATATGTGGGCTGGAGGTTTCAGTTCAGGTTTGGAGTGGGAGCCACCATTGCTACATTTCACGATGTCCTTGCTGTCCTCGGAATCTTTTATATAATGGACAAGGAGATAAACCTCATTCTTTTAAGCGCACTGCTTGCCATAGCTGGATATTCCCTTACAGACACGGTTGTGGTGTTCGACAGGATAAGGGAAAATATAAAAAAGATGGTTAAAGAGCCGATAGAAACTGTTATAAACAGGAGTATTAATGAGGTTCTATCAAGAACAATCATAACATCATTCACCACCTTTTTAGCTGCCCTCGCGCTGTTTCTCTTTGGCGGAGAGGTTATACACGACTTTGCCCTTGCCATGTTAATGGGTATTGCCATAGGCTCATATTCTTCTATTTTTGTGGCAAGCCCTGTTGTTGTGCTGTTAGGCATGAAAGCAGGAAGCAAAAAGTAAAAGTGTGAAAAAATGGGTGGTAAATAAAACTAATCCTGAATATGTAGAATATCTTTCTAAAGCGGCTTCTATATCCCCTGTGTTTGCGCAGGTATTGATAAACAGGGGGATAAAGACGTCGGAGCAAATAGAATCTTTTCTTAGTCCTGCCGTAAATAAACTCTCCGACCCATTTGAACTGCCTCATATCAAAATCGCAATAAATAGAATCAAGGAGGCTAAAAGATTAGGAGAGAGGGTCTTTGTCCATGGAGATTATGATGCAGACGGGATTACTGCGACCGCAATAATGGTCGAGGGTCTCAAGAAAATCGGCATAGATGTTCACTATTTTATCCCCAACAGGATTGCCCACGGCTACGGATTCGGCAGTGAAGGAGTAGAAAAGGCGAAGACGGTTGGCGCAAAGCTAATCATCACTGTTGACTGCGGCATTACATCATTTGAGGCTGTTTCAATTGCTAATTCGGCAGGTATAGATGTAATCATTACAGACCATCACGAACCGACAAGGCAGTCAGGAGTCAGGAGTCAGGAGTTAGGAGTTAGCAATGAATTTTTACTTCCTTATGCTCTGGCGATAATAAATCCTAAAATACAACACTCCAATACTCCAACACTCCAATCCATCCTTTCCGGAGCCGGCGTGGCATTCAAACTCATTCAAGGCTTATTTGATAGCAATATTGACGATATATACGAGCTCTTTGACCTCGCTGCAATCGGGACCGCTGCCGATGTAGTTCCTGTGATTGGAGACAACAGGATTATCCTCAAAGAGGGCATAAAACTAGTCCAGTCGGGACAGCGTCCCGGTATCAGGGCACTGAAGGATGTGTCGGGAATAAGGTCTGATTTTTTCAAGACATCTTTTTTGTATTACTCCATTATACCGAGGATTAATGCTGCAGGAAGGATGGCAGATGCAACCGATGTCGTGAGGCTTTTGACTACGAAATCCGAAGCAGAGGCCGGGGAGCTTGCGAAATGGCTGAATGATTTAAATCAAAGAAGGCAAGAGATAGAGGGGTCTGTTTATCAAGAGGCTTTAGAGATGCTCAATACGCTTGACGCTGCACGCTGCACGCTTGATGGCGCTATTGTCATTGCATCGGAAGGCTGGCATCACGGCGTAGTCGGCATTGTTGCATCGAGGATTGCTGAAAAATACTGCCGCCCTGCATTTATCCTCTCAATAGAAAACGGTATGGCCAAAGGCTCTGGACGGAGCATACCGCAGTTTGATATTCATTACGGTCTTACGCAATGCAAGGACATTCTTAAAAGGTTTGGAGGACATAAACAGGCAGCGGGGCTTGCTCTTTCATCCGTGGATATAGAAAAATTCAGGGCGATGATTTCTGATGTGGTAATGAATACACTCTCGGATGATGACTTTATTCCTGTTTTGAATATTGATGCTGCCGTTACTATGTCTGATATAAGCGTTGGACTAATAGATGAAATCTCAGGGCTCGAGCCTTTCGGCTGCTGCAATGAAGAGCCTTTGTTCGGAGCAAAAGGGCTCGAGGTAGTGCAGCCGAGGATTGTCGGCAAGAACCATCTCAAGATGCGCTTAAGACAGAGCGGCCGGAGGATAGACAGCATTGGTTTTGATTTCGGCGGCCTTTTAAGCAGCGTTACAGATAATGAATTGATTGATGCTGCCTTTTTGCCGGTAATAAATGAATGGGACGGCGGAAGATATTTGCAGCTTAATTTGAAGGCAATAAGGCCATCGACCTAATAACAAGGTTAAGCTGACTTTCGCAAAATTAATTAGTCGTTTATACTTAATGTAATGATAAACCAGAATATAAAAGTTTTTATTAGTGCAGGACTAAGGGGCAGTCGTTATTTTGCCCCTCAGAGAACCCAGCAATTTTGCTTCAAGTCAGCCCAACCCTATTATTGTCGGCAGAATGTGTATGGAGGACTGATTTATGAAAGTTACGATTAATGATTTTTTAAAGAAGAAGCAGGAAAAACAGAAAATTGTTATGCTTACTGCATACGATTATCCATTTGCACAGATTGTTGATGAGGCGGGGATAGACGCAATCCTTGTGGGAGATTCGCTCGCAATGGTTGTTCAGGGTCTCGAAAACACCCTGCCTGTAACTATGGATGAGATGCTATACCATACAAAAATGGTTTCGCGGGCTGCAAAAAATACGATGGTTATCGGCGATATGCCCTATCTTTCGTATCAGGTGAGCGTTGAGGATGCAGTGAGGAACGCAGGGCGGTTTATCAAGGAAGCCGGGGCTCAGGCGGTTAAACTTGAGGGCGGAAGAGAGGTTGCCGAACAGGTCGAGGCGATGACGAAGTCTGAGATTCCTGTGATGGCTCATATAGGGCTTACTCCTCATGCAATACACAGGATGGGAGGGTTCAGGGTTCAGGGCAAAACAGAGGATGCTCAGAAGAGGCTTATGGAGGACGCAAAGATACTGGAAGCCGCTGGCGCCTTTTCCATTGTCCTTGAGGCGATACCTGCGGATTTAGCGGCAAAGATAACAGATGAATTGACAATCCCGATTATCGGTATAGGCGCAGGGCCTCATTGCGACGGGCAGGTATTGGTAATGCATGATGCGCTCGGATTGTTCGAGAGGTTTGTTCCCAAGTTTGTAAAGAGATATGTAAATCTTAAAGAAGACGCATTAAAGGCGGTCAGAGAATATAAGGAAGAAGTTGAAAAAGGCATCTTCCCGGGGAAAGAACATTCTTTTTAGAGGTATATTATGGCAAAAAAATCTGTATTGGTGTGCGTAAAAAAGGATATCGTCCATCCGATAAGCTGGGCATTGAGGGAATTCGAAAAAATGATAAGCGTAAGGTATTTCGATACAACAAAACAGCTCGGCATGGTTCTTGGAGATGTCAAAAACTGTTGTTCTGTAATCCTTGATTCGGTTATTGGTAACGAATCTACTCTCGAATTTGCAAAGGAGATAAAGAACGACAAGCCATCTCTGAAAATCCTTATCATAGCATCTTCAGGGACTACAAAGGAGGAGATTGTAAGCATTATCCAGTCCAAGATAGTAAGCGGAGTTCTTATCAGGCCTTTTACCGCAGAACAGGTGAGCGATTACATTTATAAGCTCTGCGGCTTCCAGAAGCCGGAAGAGTCTCCGTGGTATATGCAGACGGGAATGAAGCCGTAACCTGAGCAAATGGGCGATATTGACATATTCAAAGAAAAACTTAATGCGCTAATCTCAAAGTTTGAGAAGGATAAAGTCCACTATCTGTCAAAAGGCTATCTTGAGGCACAGGTAAGAATCGACTTCATAAACCCCTTTTTCAAAGCCCTCGGCTGGGACATAGAAAACAAGGCGCAGAAACCGCCGCATGAAAGAGATGTAATCGTCGAGCTTTCGCCGGAAACTACGGGAAGACCCGATTACAACTTCAGAATAAACGGAGCAATAAAATTTTTTATCGAAGCGAAAGCCCCGTCTGTTGCCCTTGATGACATCAACCACATACTTCAGGCAAAGAGTTATGTGTGGTCCACAAAAGAGGTCTATTTTGTAATTCTCACTGACTTTGAAGAGTTCAGGCTTTATGACGCATCTTTAAAGCCAAATCCGAAATTCCCTGACGAAGGATTAATCCTCGGCCTCAAACATACTGATTACCTCAATAACATAGAAAAACTTTGGGAGCTTTCAAAAGAGCGCATTGAACAGGGTTCTTTGGAAGCCCTATTGCCCAAGGATACAAAGAGCAAGAGGCTCAGGATTCCGCCTGACAAATCATTCCTTGAAGATTTAACAGAATGGAGGACAGAGCTTGCAAAGGATATTCATAAACGGAATCCTGAATTCGATGTGAAGTTATTGAATGATGTTGTCCAGAAACTCCTCGACAGGATTATCTTTATCCGCATCGCAGAGGACAGAAGGATACGGCCTGACAAGGAATTAATAGAGATTGTGGCCCTCTGGAAAGAAGAAGGCAAGAGAAAATCCATAATGAGCCATCTCCTTGACCTCTTCCACGAAGTGAACGATGATTTAAACGGCGATATTTTTAAACCTCACGCATGTGAGAGAGCAGATGTTGATTCAAACCTCATTGCAGAGATTATAGAGAACCTCTATTTCCCGAAGAGCAGATACAGGTTTGACGCCATAGGCGTTGAACTCTTGGGAAGCATATATGAGCGTTATCTTGGAAGCACGATAAGGGTAACTCCGCAGAGGGTTAAGGTTGAGGAAAAGCCGGAGGTAAGAAAGGCAGGTGGGGTTTATTACACGCCGAAATATATTGTTGATTACATTGTCAAAAATACAGTCGGAAAACTCATTGAGGGCAAGACACCGAAACAGATAGAAAAAATAAAAATACTTGACCCTGCGTGCGGTTCAGGCTCATTCCTCCTCGGAGCATATCAATACCTGATTGACTACCACCTGAAATACTATCGTGAGCATCCAAAAGAGGCGCAGACGCTGCATCTATTTCCTTACTGGAAAATATCGCCTGAAGAGTTGTCGCTGCCGATTCATGAAAAGGCAAAGATTCTCAGAAATAACATCTTCGGTGTTGACATTGACCCTCAGGCTGTTGAGATAACTATGATGAGCCTATATCTGAAAGCATTGGAAGGCGAGCGCGGGATGCTTCCTAAAAAGCAGCACCTTCTTCCTCCTTTGAGCAACAACATCAAATGCGGCAATAGTTTGATTGGTTATGACATATTGGATAACCCCTCCCAACCTCCCCTTACCTTAAGGGGAGGATGTTACCCCCTCAATCCCCCTTACTTCAAGGGGGAAGGAAAGAAAATAACCCCTCTTAAGATAAGAGGGGGAAGGGGGAGTTATGAAGGGACTGTCCCTGTAGCTGGACTGTCTGACGAAGATAAAAGCCGCATCAATCCTTTTGATTGGAACTCAAAGACAGTTGGATTTGGAGAGATAATGGAGAGCGGAGGGTTTGATTGCGTCATCGGCAACCCGCCGTATGTGAAAGAATATACAAGCAAACAGCCGTTTCATGATTTGCGTGGAACAAAACTCTTTAAATACTATCAGGGTAAAATGGATCTATGGTATATCTTTGCATGCCTCTCCTTAGACCTTCTCAAGATTGGTGGGCTGCATAGTTTTATTGCACCAAATAACTGGATTACAAACAGCGGGGCAAGTATCCTCCGCAAGAAAATCTTGTCAGAGACACAATTATTGGAGTTCATTGATTTTGGAGACTACAGGGTCTTTGAAACGGCAGGCATTCAAACAATGGTATATCTGCTAAAAAAGACAGATAAACCACACAAAGGAGAAATACGCTATAGGCGAATTCTAAAAAAGGATATACCAGTTTCTGATATAGCTGATTTTCTTTTCCATGGGAAGGATGATAATTTTGCAGTATCATTCCCTTCTACTTTAAAACCTAAAACAAAAGGCGAAGTCTTCACATTTATTAACCAACAAGATGCAGCAATCCTAAACAAGATTGAAAAGAATGGAACATATCGTTTAAAGGGGAATGATGTTGCTCAAGGCATTGTCCTACCTCAGGACTTTGTCATAGCAAAGCATCTTCCAAAATTAAGTGACCCAACAGTAAAGATAGGCGATGGCATCTTCAATATTTCAACAGAGGAAAAGAAAAGGCTCCGTCTTACCAAAGAAGAGGAAAAGATAATAAAGCCTTTTTATACAACTAATGAATTGACAAGATATTATGGAAACCCTGCCAATTCACTTTGGGTTATCTATACGACTACAGAAACTATAAAATATATAAAGGATTATCCTCATATCAAGGCACATCTGGATAAATTCAAGTCTGTTATTACATCAGATTTTAAACCGTATGGACTTCACCGTGCAAGGGAGGAAAGATTTTTCCTTGGCGAAAAAATAATTTCATTAAGAAAGACACAAAGACCTTGTTTTACCTATACTGATTTCCCCTGTTATGTATCTCAGACCTTTTTCGTATTAAAACCAGGCGACATAAATCTCAAATATCTTGTTGCAA
This sequence comes from uncultured Nitrospiraceae bacterium, assembly GCA_947085205.1. Classification (GTDB taxonomy): domain Bacteria; phylum Nitrospirota; class Thermodesulfovibrionia; order Thermodesulfovibrionales; family Dissulfurispiraceae; genus CAMTVO01. The sequence goes on along the minus strand of CAMTVO010000042.1, from coordinate 4,853 downwards.
TTTTAAATTCTAAGATTGCTCATTTCTGGTTTGACAAGAAAGGAAAGAAACAGGGCAATGCATTGCAAATTGATAAAGCACCGCTTTTAGAACTTCCCATCCGCACCATTAATTTCACCAACCCTTCTGAAAAAGCCATCCACGACAAACTCGTCTCCCTCGTTGACCGAATGCTTGAGCTTCATAAAAAGAAAAACTCCCTCCTACTATCAGCAGAGCGTGATAAAATAGAACGTGAGATTGCGGTTACAGATGAGAAGATTGATAATATTGTTTATGGGCTTTATGGGATAACGGAAGAGGAGAGGAAAATAATTGAGGGGAAGTGATTTTAACAAATATAACAGTAGATTAACACAGGAAAACGAATGAAGCTTTTGAAGGAAAAATTGATTGAAAAAATAGCTGAACATATTGCTACGGTAATCCTTACCATTATTAGCACTTTAATACTTGTTGCTGCCCAATTTGTTCCTGTAAAATTTATAAATAGCGTTGATCCACTGGCATGGTTTTGGGTAGTCGTTGTTTTGATAATTGCCTGCATTGCATTAGCGGGATACATATTTGTAAAAAGACCCAAATATGTATTTATCCCCGATGTGGCTATTTACAAAGAAAAGAAAACAGGTAACTATTTTTGTCCATCTTGTATGGCGAACGGTAAGAAGTCCCATTTAAAAGAATATGCTAATGGGTGGGTGTGCATGACGAAAGATTGCACTCGAAAATATTATAAACTAGGAAAGGAGCCGAAACCTCCGGAGCATAAGGTAATTCACAAAGGAATTGGTAGTGGCTGGATTAATGGTTGGAAGAAGTAACAGATGGGATGCGATTTAAAAATGACAACAATTTGAAAATTAAACAATGAAGATAGAAGATTTTTCAGAGCAGTTTAAAATTAAGATTGGAGATATGGTACTGAATAAGTACCAAATTTACCTTGATACGAAATACTGGATTTTCATGCGTGATGCATCACTTGGAAAAGCATCTTTAGTACAAACAGCAATCTATGAAAAGCTGAAAGACCTTGTTCAAAAAGAAGTTGCGATTTGTCCTTTAAGCCCTCATGTTTTCCAAGAACTTATGAACATACGCAACAAAGAAAAAAGGTTAAATATGGCACAGGTAATGGATGAACTTAGCCAGCAGGTTTGCTTCATATCACCGCTTAACATTGTGGGACAAGAACTCCTTAGTTTTGTGCGTAACAGTCAAGCGAGAGCAGAAGGAAAATCTCCTTTTAATCCCATAAAGTATGTGTTTACAAAAGTGGCCTTTTTGTTGGGGGAGTTCTATCCCGCAGTAGAGGGAATTCCCGACGAGCAGATGAATAACATTAGAATCAGCTTTTTTGATCACTTTTCAAAATTTACTCTGGTAGAAATGTTAAAAACTATAAAAAGTGATTTCCCTTTATGGAATAGAGACAATCTTATTGCTAAACTTAATCAAGGGAAAGATGAGAATCAAGATTGGAAGACATTTCACGAAGTTTTTATGCATGAAATAGCTGGGGTCCTTGATATAGCAAAGCCTGAGATTGAAAAACTCTGGATTTATCTTTACCAAAATGATGCTGGAGGTTCTGTAAGCACAGAAGCTTTGCGCGAATCAAAAAGTGTGGAGTTATTGTCAAACCTAATTTATAATGCTTTTGCTCAAAAAAAGATCAATAAAGAGTTGCCGTTCTTTCACATAAATGCAAATCTTCACGCATTCCTGAGATATAACAAGAGTCAGCGTTTCAAAGAGAATGACCTTATTGACTTTTCTCATGCTGCATGGGCTTTGCCTTATTGCGATGTATTATTGACCGAAAAGCGCTTACATGATTGGATATGTAGCAAACCATTAAAGCTTAATGAAACATACGGCTCGAAAGTGCTTTGGAATGAAGAAGATGCATTAAATACTCTTGAGTCTCTTGATAATTTTTCAAAAGTGAGGGCTTAAAGTCCGCTCTTTAATTTTGCTTTATAAAATCGTGCTGAGGAGTTTTTGACAGAGGCGAAGGAAAGACAGGGGAATAACCCCTCCCAACCTCCCCTTACCTCAAGGGGAGGAGAAAGGATTTGCTGAGGGGTCCCTCTTAAAAAACGTTTCATCCTATGTTCCCCCTCTTAAGGTAAGAGGGGGTTAGGGGGAGTTATGAAAGCAGTGCGGAATGCATCGATACTGAAACAGCGGCGGCAGGAGTTGAGGAGGAATCAAACAGATGCTGAAAAAACCTTCTGGTCTCATGTGCGTAGCAAACAATTTCACGGTCTGAAATTCTTCAGGCAATACAGTATAGGCCCTTATATTTTAGACTTCTATTGTCCCATGCTGAAACTCGCCATAGAATTGGATGGAGGCGGGCATAATGAAAATGACCAATTGGAATATGATGCTGTTCGCACAGAGTATCTGAAGACACAGGGAATCGATGTCATGAGGTTCTGGAATAATGAGGTGTTGCAAAATCTTAATGATGTTTTAAGGATAATAGCGGAGAGGATAACCCCTCCCAACCTCCCCTTACCTTAAGGGGAGGATGTAACCCCCTCAATCCCCCTTACTTCAAGGGGGAAGGAAAGAAAATACCCCTCTTAAGGTAAGAGGGGGTTAGGGGGAGTTATGAAAGCAAATGATTTTAAAGGAAGATTCAGGTAAAATAAGACAAAGCTTAACAGGAGGTGAGATTTTGAGAGCAAATCAGACAACAGCAGAAGTTTTTTTCACAGCATTCAAGACGCTCAGGATTAAGGAAAAAGAGGCTTTTCTTGAGAAAGTGATAAATGACCCTGCACTAAGAGAAGACCTTATCGATATAGCACTTATTGAAAAAGCAAAAAAGGCAAAGGGCAAAGCAATCTCTGCTAGAGAATATTTTTCAAAACGCCGCAGGGCTGGAAAAACTGCTTGAGTTCTTATTTCGTCAAGTTAATGCCGCAGGCACAAAAAGACCTTGATGGTTTTTCGGGCAAACTGTTATCAAGATTTGAAGAAATAATCCTCGGATTGTATGAGGAACCAAGACCTCATAATTCCAAGAAACTCAGCGGTGGCGGTTCGCGCCGGCGTATTAGAGCAGGAGATTACAGGATACTTTATGAGATAGATGATGAAAGCAGGCTTGTTAAAGTCTATCGAGTTGCTCATCGCAGAGAAGTTTACAGATAAAGGGGAGTCATGAAAGTCGTTACATCTCAGGAAATGCGTGAGATCGACAGGATTACCGTTGAGGAATATGGCATTCCGTCATTAGTCCTTATGGAAAGGGCGGGTCTTGCCGTTGCATTAAAGGTCTCCAAACTCCTAACTCCTAACTCTAAACTCAAGAGGGTTCTCGTTCTCTGCGGAGGTGGAAACAACGGCGGCGACGGCATTGCGGCTGCAAGGAATCTCCATAACTGGGGATTTAAGGTCAATGTCTTGATTTTTGCAAAAAAGGATTCCCTGAGTCCAGACTGCAACGCTCAATATCAAATTGCAAAAAAAAACGGCATTCCTATAGAATTCCGCAAGACTGTAAATGAAAGAGATATACACGGCGCTGTTGTCATTGATGCAATATTTGGTACAGGCATCAGCAGACATATAAAAGGGAGCATAGCTGATGTTATTAAGTTTGTAAACGCATCACGCATTACGCATCACGCATTAACGGTTTCAGTTGACATTCCATCAGGCATTTCTTCCGATACCGGAGAGATTTTAGGAAAGGCTGTCAAGGCTGATTGCACAGTTACATTCGGATTGCCGAAGAGGGGACATTTTCTCTATCCCGGCGCAGAATACACAGGCAGACTTTTTGTCGAGGATATCGGCTTCCCTGACAATCTTCTTGCAGAGGACAATTTAAGGGTCGGCTTGATGACTAAGGAAACCGTATCGGGCTTAATACCGCCAAGGCCGGGATATTCTCACAAAGGCGATTATGGACATATCTTAATAGTGGCAGGTTCTAAAGGCAAGACAGGCGCTGCATTGATGGCTGCAAAGGCATGTCTGAGAAGCGGCTCGGGTCTTGTGACCTTGGCTGTTCCAGAGTCATTGATAGATATTTTTCAGAACAGGGTTACAGAAGAGATGACGCTTCCTTTGCCGGATAACGGAAACGGAACGCTTTCGCCGAAGGCAGCGGATGTGATTCTCAATTTCGCTTCAGAAAGGATTGATGTTATTGCAATAGGCCCGGGAATCGGAGTTTCAAACAACACAGAAAAGGTTATGAATGAGCTTATCCAGAAATCAACAGTTCCGATGGTGATAGATGCGGATGGAATAAACGCGATAGCACCCCCCCATCCCCCCCTTGTTAAGGGGGGGCAAAGGGGGGTTATGTCTAAAGAGGCGATAGGTCTTTTTAAAAAGGCAAAATCGCCGATTATTCTCACGCCGCATGCGGGAGAGATGGCGAGATTATTGCAAAGGGCAGTAGAAAAAGACAGGATCAATACTGCAATATCGTTTTCAAAGGAAACGAGAACATATCTCGTCTTAAAAGGAGTTCCAACTATTGTTGCAGAGCCGGACGGTAATGCTTTTATCAATACCACAGGAAACCCGGGAATGGCTACTGCCGGCTCTGGAGATGTTTTGACAGGCATAATTGCTTCTTTATTAGGACAGGGATTGAACCCGATTGATTCATCTGTGCTTGGTGTTTATCTCCATGGCCTCGCAGGAGACATTGCAGCAAAGGCAAGGGGAGAGCATTCTCTGATTGCATCCGACATTATCGATTCTTTGCCCGATGCTTTTCTTAAATTGCTTGACGATTGCGCTGTTTCGTGATATTTTAGAACTATTAACTATTCAGCCGTCATTCCCGATTGTCGGGGGAGGGAATTTCGGACTTT
>CAMTVO010000041.1:0-26206 GCA_947085205.1 uncultured Nitrospiraceae bacterium | reverse complement strand
GTAGAGACCGGCCCTGGCAAACAGATACAGTATGATTGGAAAGAGTGGCAATTGCCGGTTAGAGGCAAGACAGTGAAAGTCTACATTCACGAAGTAGTGTTGAGCTACAGCCGCAAGAAATATTATGTAAGTTCACTCAGCATAACCTCGCAAGATGTAATAAGGGCAATCGTCCTGCTTGAGTGCCTGCTGTCAAAATCGCTTGCCTGATATGTGTATTCTTTTACAAAGGTTACTTTTTCAGCGTGGGATAATCCGGCAAACAGGAATATACTGAAAACAACTACGAGAATAATTTGCATTAAATATCGCATCTCATCCCCCATTGCTTCAGTTATAGGAGAATTATATCAATTTTCATGAAAAATGGGATGTGAAAATTACCATAATTGCCCGCGGTGAAGGGCGCTTTACGAGGCTTTGCTCAGAAACTCTTTTGCGGTCTTATATATTCCTTCTTCGTCAAGCCTGTATTTCTGCCTGAGAATTTTTTGGCTGCCGTGCTCTACGAACTCGTCGCCTATGCCTATCCTTTTCACTTTAACATCGTGCAAGCCGGCGTTATTGAGGCACTCTAAAATCGCGGAGCCAAAGCCGCCTGCAAGCATATTCTCTTCGACTGTGACTATTCTCTTTACCTTCCCGCAAAGACTTATTATCAAATCCTCGTCGAGGGGCTTGATGAACCGTGCATTTACAACGCAGGCATTTATGTCATCTCCCTTCAACATCTCTGCCGCCTTCAATGATGGATGCACTGCATTACCCACAGCAATAATTGCTACATCATCACCTTCCGTCAAGACTTCAGATCTCCCCATTTCTATTTTATCCTCCGAACCTCTTATCCTCTTATCCCCTGTCTTCCCCCTCGGATACCTTATCGCTGAAGGGCCATTATACTGAACTGCGAACTTAAGCATGTCTTTCAATTCCTGCCCGTCTTTTGGGGCCATAAACAAGAGATTTGGGATATGCCTTAGAAAAGATATATCAAACAAGCCCTGATGTGTCGCCCCGTCTTCACCTACTATGCCTGCCCTGTCTATGGCAAATACAACAGAAAGATTTTGGAGGCAGACATCGTGAATAATCTCGTCATATGCCCTCTGGAGGAATGTAGAATATATTGCCACAACAGGCTTTAATCCTTGGCTTGCAAGGCCTGCTGCGAAGGTGACTGCATGTGGTTCTGCTATGCCTACGTCATAAAATCTGTCAGGGAATTTCTCTGCAAATGGGGCAAGGCCTGTACCCTCCTTCATTGCAGCTGTAATCGCAACAATCCTGTTATCAGATTCAGCAATTTCAACAAGCGCATTGCCGAACACATCGCTGTATGAAAGCAGCGAGGTGCATGGGGCAGGGGAACCTTGTATTCCTGTATCAGCCTCAAAAGGTCCTACTCCGTGATAAATACAGGGGTCTTCTTCCGAGAACTTGTATCCTTTGCCTTTCTTTGTCACTACATGAATGAAGGTCGGTTCGTTGGCATCTCGAATGCTCTTCAATGTCTCGACAAGTAATGGTATATTGTGGCCGTCAATCGGCCCAAGATAATTGAATCCCAAATCCTCAAACAGGCCGCCGGGAAGGAAAAATCCCTTTACGCTTCCTTCTGCCTTTTCTGCAATCTTTGCAACAGTCCCGCCGATTTTAGGAATGCCTTCTAAAATAGCTTTTGTCTCCTTTTTGAGTTTCTTATAGAAAGTTCCTGTAAGCACCTTGTTAAGATAGGCAGACATTGCACCCACATTAGGAGATATGGACATCTCATTGTCATTGAGGATTACGATAAGGTCTTTTTTAAGATGCCCTGCATGGTTAAGACCTTCAAATGCCAGACCAGATGTTAAAGCGCCGTCTCCTATAACAGCAATTACCTTATTGGGAATTTGAAAATTGAAATCTGAAATTTGAAATCTCTTAAGGATATCCCTTGCTTCCAATATTCCAAACGCTGCGGATATAGATGTAGAGCTGTGTCCTGTTCCAAAGGCATCATGCAGACTTTCCGAAATCTTCGGGAATCCTGATATTCCTTTGTATTGTCTAATGGTATGAAAATCTTTGTATCTTCCTGTCAAAAGCTTATGGGGGTATGATTGATGCCCCACATCCCACACAATCTTGTCATCAGGCGAATTAAATACATAATGAAGGGCAATAGTTAATTCAACAACCCCAAGGTTAGACGATAAATGTCCACCGTTTATTGAAACACGTTCAATGATTATATTGCGCAGTTCCTCTGAAAGCGCATTAAGGTCTTCAATCTTAAGGGACTTTAAATCCTGCGGAGATTTAATGTTTTCTATCAACATCTTCTGCTCCAAAAAACAGCGGGTATGCATACCTGTTGACCCTTAACTTTTCCTTTCAAGTAAATACCTCGCAATTGCCCTTAGAGGCTCTGCCTTTTCATCAAATACTTCTAATGCTCCAATTGCATTATGAATTAATTCCCTTGCCTTTTCTCTTGATTTCTCTATCCCATAAAGCTTGGGGTATGTCATCTTCTTCTTCTTTTCATCAGAGCCTTTAGGCTTTCCTATTACCTCTGCCTCGCCCTCCACATCAAGTATATCATCAACAACCTGAAAGGCTAATCCTATATTTTCACCATATTTTGTAAGCCCGAATAATTTCTCATCACTGCAGCCTGCCAGTATACCCCCGGAGCGGACAGAGACTGTTATAAGCGCAGCGGTCTTGTGGCTGTGGATAAAGGAAAGGGTCTTTGCATCAGGTTCTGCGTCTTCGGATAATAAATCTTGTGCCTGACCTCCAACCATGCCATGAGCGCCTGATGCCATAGCTATCTCGCGGATGACCCGCAATACGGCTGATGGCTGATGGCTGATAGCTGATGGCTTTTTATTTGAATTATTGGAAAGCATATAAAATGCCTCTGTTAAAAGGGCATCTCCTGCAAGGATTGCCATGCCTTCGCCAAAAACCTTATGGTTAGTGGGTTTGCCGCGCCTTAAATCATCATTGTCCATGGCAGGAAGGTCGTCATGGACTAATGAGTATGTGTGTATGAACTCAAGGGCAGAGGCATAGGGAATTATATCCTCAGCCTTACCCCCGCACGCCTCATACGATGCAAGACATAAAATGGGCCTTATCCTCTTTCCGCCTGCTGAAAGAGAATATATCATAGACTCATGAAGAGTCTTAGGCGTAAGAGGTGCAGAAAAATATGATTCGAGAAATGAATCTACAAGTGCTTTTTTTTCTTTGAGGTAAGTCTTTATATCCATTACTCCCATTCAATAGTTCCTGGAGGCTTGGAGGTTATGTCGTAAACGACCCTATTCACGCCTTTTACTTCATTTATTATTCTGTTTGAAATTTTCTCCATCACTCCATATGGTATCTTTGCCCAGTCAGCAGTCATTCCGTCAAGGCTTGTGACAGCCCTTACTGCTATAACATTCTCGTATGTCCTCTCGTCGCCCATAACTCCAACGCTCTTTATCGGAAGTATTACTGCAAACGCCTGCCATAACTCGCCGTAGAGCCCTGCTCTTTTTATCTCCTCAAGGACAATGGTATCAGCCTTTCTTAAAACCTCCGTCCTCTCTATGGTGACATCGCCTATGCACCTTATGGCAAGGCCGGGGCCAGGGAAGGGATGTCTGTGAATGACTTCATCCGGCATTCCGAGCTCTTTTCCCAATAAGCGGACTTCGTCTTTAAACAGCTCCCTCAAAGGCTCAACGAGCTTCAGTTTCATCTTCTTGAGCAGTCCGCCTACATTGTGGTGGCTCTTGATAACAGCAGAAGGGCCTTTAAATGATGTGCTCTCTATAACATCAGGATACAATGTCCCCTGCGCGAGGAATCCGACATTCTTTATCTTTATTGCCTCTTCTTCAAAGACCCCTATGAATTCATTGCCTATAATCTTCCTCTTCCTCTCAGGGTCTGTAACACCTTTAAGCCTTTTGAGAAATCTCTCCGAGGCATCAACGCATCTCAAATCCATATGAAAACTTTTGCGCAACGTATCCTCAACCTTCTTTGCCTCGCCTGCCCTCAACAAGCCGTTGTCGACAAAGATGCAGGTAAGGGCATCTCCGATTGCCTCATGCACAAGAACTGCCGTAACAGCAGAATCAACTCCTCCGCTTATGCCGCATATAACCCTCTTGTCTCCGACCTTTTCTTTTATCTCTTTTTTGGCAGTCTCGATAAAGGATTTCATTGTCCATGCGGGCTTGCATTTACATATGTCATAGACAAAATTCTGAAGTATCTTTCTTCCTTCATCCGTATGAACAACTTCAGGATGGAACTGCAGCGCATAGAATTTCTTTTCCCTGTTTGCCATTGCGGCTATTGGTGAATTATCAGTATGCCCTATTATGGAAAATCCCTTCGGAAGTTTTTCTATCCTGTCTCCGTGGCTCATCCAGACAATAGTTCGGAGTTCGGAGTTCGGAGTTCGGAGTTTAGAACCAATGCCTTTGAATAAATCCGAATTATCATCGATTATTAGTTCAGCCCTTCCGTACTCCCTCTTCTGAGCCTTTGCGACCCTTCCACCGAGATAATAGGCCATAAGCTGCATTCCATAGCAGATTCCGAGCGCCGGGATTCCGAGTTTGAATATCTCCATGTCGGGAGCAGGCGCACCCTTGTCATAAACGCTGGAAGGCCCTCCTGAAAGTATTATACCCTGTGGATTGAACGACTTTATTTTTTCTATCGATGCATTGAACGGGAATATCTCTGAATATACCTTGCTCTCCCTTATCCTTCTGGCTATAAGCTGTGTGTACTGTGAACCGAAATCAAGTACGAGTATTCTATCGCTGATCACTGTTCTACCCTGTAGTTTGGCGCTTCCTTTGTAATGATTACATCATGGACATGGCTCTCTTTCCATCCTGCATTGGTAATCTGGATGAATTTAGCCTTTGTCCTCATCTCCTCGAGGTTTTTGCATCCGCAGTATCCCATGCCAGAGCGGAGACCGCCGACCAATTGATGGATGCTTTGAGCAATCGGGCCTTTATACGGCACTCTGCCTTCCACTCCTTCAGGAACGAGCTTTTCCTTTTCGACTCCATGCTGGCCGTATCTGTCCTTTGCTCCCTGCTCCATTGCTCCAATGGATCCCATACCCCTGTAAACCTTATAGCTCCTGCCCTGATAGAGGATTATCTCTCCCGGAGACTCTGCAGTTCCTGCAAAGAGGCTTCCTATCATAACGCAATGGGTGCCTGCTGCAAGCGCCTTTGTTATGTCTCCTGAATATTTTATTCCGCCGTCCGCGATTAAAGGTATCTTTGCCTTTGACGACACTGCATGGCAGTTATTTATCGCTGTAAGCTGCGGCACTCCTGCTCCTGCAACTATTCTCGTTGTGCATATGGAGCCGGGGCCGATTCCAACTTTCACCGCATCGGCGCCTGCATTTATAAGGTCTCTTGTTCCATCTGCGGTAGCAACATTCCCGGCAATGACATCTATATTAAATCGCTTTTTAATTTCCTTCAGTGTATTAATGACAGCTTTTGAATGGCCGTGTGCAGTGTCAATAGCAATAATATCAACGCCGGCCTTGACAAGAAGCTCTGCCCTGTGTAATGCCTCCTCGCCGACTCCCACTGCAGCTCCGACTCTAAGCCTGCCAAGCCTGTCTTTACAGGCATGGGGATACTTCTTTATCTTCTCTATATCTTTTATGGTGATTAAGCCCTTTAAATTGAAATCATCGTCCACTATTGGCAGTTTTTCTATCTTATATTCGTGAAGCAGCTTTTTTGCCTTTTCCAAAGTAGTGCCGACAGGTGCTGTAATCAGCTTTTCCTTGGTCATAACCTCGCTGACCCTTTTTTTTACATTGGTCTCGAACCTAAGATCCCTGTTGGTGAGAATTCCGACAAGCTTGCCTTTTATTGTGACAGGAACGCCTGAAATTTTGTATCTCTCCATAAGTACGAGTGCATCGGAAATCAGGGCATCAGGGGCTATGGTTATAGGGTCAACTATCATGCCGCTCTCTGACTTTTTTACCTTGTCCACTTCGAGTGCCTGCTTCTGAGGAGACATTGCCCTGTGGATTATGCCCAATCCTCCTTCCCTTGCAATAGCTACGGCGAGACCCGCCTCTGTAACGGTATCCATAGCAGCGCTGATAATAGGAATGTTCAAGGTTATGTTTCTTGTCAGTTTTGTGCTTATATCCACATCCCTCGGCAGGATATCGGATTTGGCAGGCAATAAAAGGACATCATCGAATGTTAGACCTATAGGCAGTTTGTCATCAAGCATCTGTTTACCCCTTTGGAAAGATTAATCGAAATTATAACATTTCTTTAGCTGGGAGGGCAAAAATCTCTAAGAGATGAGTTCCATGTTGACCTTAAACTTCATCCTCTGCTTTGCACTGTCAACATATGACTTTATAGCAGCATTTGTCTTATCCGTCAATATGGTCTGCCTTATCTCGGCAATCTTTTTGTCGTCTCCCGAAACACCCTTTAAATCCAGAGGATTCAGATCAACGGTAGAGCTGATAAGCCTCTTCATCTTCAAAAGCGTGATCTGCTGACGCATCGAGTTCTCAAACATCTCCGGCGTCAGCCTGTTGAGATCAAGTGTCCTGAAATACACATCCTTCCTGAAAATGCCGTCCCTCATGAATCGAGGGTCATTCACAATAGCGTCCTGAAGCTCTTTGTCTGTCACCCTTATCCCTATTTCCGCAGCAGAAATCAAAAGAACCTTCTCCTCTATGAGATTGTTCAGCACCGTCTCTTTGAGCTTCAGGTTCTTTTCGACCTCTTCGGTAAGCTTTCCTTTATAAACCTCCATGATCTGCTGCCTTACATTTTCATATGCCCGCCAGTATTCCTCAACAGTAATCTTCTCATTGCCTATCTCTGCAACGCTGACTCCGGTAGGCTTATCAACAGGGTCTACCCCCCAGAATATGAAAGAAAGTATCACGATAAAAAAAAGTACATAAAATAACTTCGCGTGTTTTCTCATTGTCTTCAGCATTGTTTAATACCTCCCGTTAGCTATTGGCCTCTGCGCTCTCAATCCTAATATCTACGCTCTTTTCCGGAACAATTGTGGAAATGGCATGCTTGTAGATAAGCTGCTCGCTTGCCTCTTTAAGCAGGATTACAAAGTTGTCAAAGCCTTTGACTATGCCCTTCAATCGCACGCCGTTTGTAAGATACACAACGACAGGCACTTTTTCCTTTCGCAACTGGTTTAAGAAGCTGTCCTGAAGATTTTGCCCCTTACTTACTCCCATGATTCCCTCCACAGAATGACCATTAATTTTCATACAAATCACTTAAACTTTAAAGGATTTTTCTCAATAATTCAAGCGCCATGTTATAATAAAAAACAGTCCAGTTTACAACAGGAGAGCAAACATGCCTATTTATGAATACATATGCGATAAGTGCGGACAGGAATTTGAAAAGCTCGTCTTCGGCGGTCAGGAGGCGACCTGTCCTAACTGCAAGTCTAAAAAAATTAAAAAGAAATTCTCTGTCTTCGGAATGAGCGGGGTTGAAAACCCCACATCCTCGGGCTGTTCTTCCTGCAGTTCTGGCTCATGCAGCTCATGTAAATAAAAACAATCCCCTTATGCCGACGAAAAAAGGTAATTGGAAATATTAATCTACCGGATATTTAAAAGGATTTGCCCGCAGTATGTTATCTACCTTAAGAGGTCTGCCTTTCAAGACAAACACTGCCATTCCTCTTTCTTCTGTGGTCTTTCCGGCCTTCTTCCATGTGCCTTTCCATGAAACATTGAGATGAACAACATTATCCTCTATCTCAACCCATACAGGAGTAAAGGCCAGATCAGAGGAATCAAATACTTTCATTGCACTGCTGATTGTCCTGAAGCCTTCCCTTGTAGTATTTTGCTCGATAACCTTGAGGTCTCTCTTTATATATGCATCTTTAATTGTCTCGGCAAGAGCGAATGCCTCTGTTGCTATCTTTGAATCTTCGGATACCTTTTTGACCTCTTTTTTACCGCATGAAGCAACAAAAGCAAACACTATAAACGCCAAAATCAAAAACTTCTTCATAAAAACCTCCGCACCTTATTTGTAGCTGAACTGAAATTATATACGATTTGCATATGTAGAGACAATGCTTTAAAGTTTAATAAAAATACTGCTATCATAAGAGCATGAAAATCGTATGCCAGAATAGAAAAGCATATCACGACTACAGCATCGAGGAGACCGCTGAAGCGGGCATTCAGCTTTTAGGCACAGAGGTTAAGTCTTTAAGAGACGGCAAGGCCAATCTTAAAGACAGCTATGTGTTGATTAAAGACTCCGAGGTCTTTCTTTTCAACTGCCATATAAGTCCTTATTCTCATGGAAACATCATGAACCACGAACCTCTGAGAACAAGAAAACTCCTCCTGCACAAAAAAGAGACAGAAAGACTTAAAGGCAAGATACAGCAAAAGGGATACACACTAATACCGCTGAAAATATATTTCAAAGGCCCGTATGCAAAGGTTGAAATAGGCCTCGCAAAAGGCAAGAGGGTTTATGAAAAAAGGGAGGCGATAAAAGAACGGGAAGCAAAAAGGGCGATAGAAAAAGCGATGAAAAATCGCTGACTCTTTTTTAAGACAGGACACGGCATTAAATAGTCAAGAGTCAGGAGTCAGAAGTTAGATCTGGACTATCGACTATCGACTATGGTTTTCGCTTGCTCAGACATCCATGTCCTCGCAGTCAACGGAAAAAGCCGCTCCAATACCATGCCCTGCCTTATGTGCAATATCCCTAAATATGTTATAATAAAAATGTCTCAACCGGGGGCGATAGGGCTCGACGGGGGTTATGAGGCTCAAGTGGCATGTCGTGGCTCCATCACCACGTAAAAAGGTGGAAAAAACACAAACGCCAACAACGAACTGGCACTCGCTGCTTAACCAATAGCAGCACGCTCCTTCAAGGTTGCCTGTGCCTTGGAGAAAGCGTCGGACAGCAGGCTGCCATCAGATGATGCCCTTAATTCTGATGGGAAATTTAAGGGATAGGATACCGGCAGGCCTGCCTGCCGGCAATCCGGTATCCGAAACTAAATAGGTAGGATAAACATGTAGAAGCTTGAGAGCAGTACTTTCGGACGCGGGTTCGATTCCCGCCGCCTCCACCAAAATTATCTATTGATTTCAATAGATAGAGCTGTAGTTTTATCTATCCGTTTTCTATCCGGATAAACTTTTTTGAACATCAGAGTTTACCAAGGGCTTTAGCTTCCATGAGCAGTTCATTTCACAGTATGGTTATGAACCACAAATGGACAGGGATATAGATTATATAAGGGGAAATGCCCTTTTTCCAAGTAAAGCCTGATAATTGATAGAGACATTTGTAGTATGTATACAGAACCCATAGTCCAAGTAGAGCCGTAAAGAGTCTTAAAAGAGTTGCGTCTGCATTCAGGAAAGTCAGTTTAATATCAGCAAATCCTACCCAAACAAAAACAGGAATCCATGATGATAGAAAATAAAATTGGAGGTTCATTATTTCATAAACAGAAGCGCTTCCCTTAAATATTTTTGTATATATAAGCCATGGGATTATCGTCGTTATTACAGCAAATCTGAATATATAAAAAAGCAACTCAAAGGAAAGGATGTTGTCAAATGGCCTCTCGATTTTTCCAAGCCGTGCGAGTAGAAAATTGGTTAAAACTGGATGAATGTTCGCAGTTTCAACATAAAATTTGTAACTACTGAAAAAAGAACGAGACATTAATACAACTAATGTTGCAGACAATAAGAAAATAGCTATTGTATCCCAATTAAACGTTTTCGATGCAGTCGAACGGGCTACCAAGCGCTTTGGCATTGCCCATGCTTCAGGATAGATTTTGAAAAAGCTTAGAAGTATTTCTTTAATATGTGCAAACTCTGGGAGTTTAGTGCCAGTTTCTTTATTTGTCTTGCCTAATATATCTGCCTTCTTAATCCCAAGCCTATAGTCTCTCTCATCAGAGACGAAAAAAAGTCTATATTCAGATTTCTTCCCTTCCGCTGAATTATAAAAATCTTCTAAAAACGATCTAAGTTTTTTGGCTTGATTAGAGGCTTTGTCTTGTGCAGGTTTTTCAAGTTCCTCTCTCAATTTTTTGTCCGTTTTAGCACTTTTAAGGAAAACCTTTGTCGCTTTGTTCACGGATTCTTTCTCAAGCAGGTGCAACAAGTCTTTGTCCCTGGATTCAGTAACTTTTGCTTCTAAGTATTTCTTGGCTCTTTTTTGTGCAGTTTCTTCAACGATGGTTTGGTAAAGTATTACTGCGCTTATGTCGTCTTTTTTATAAATTTTTTTATCTTTATATAATCTGATATATCTTTCGACCAAATCTATTATGGCTTCGTCTTTGGGTAAAACCATAAAAGACTTGACCCTCTCCATCTCTGCTAATCCCTCTTTCTTATACTTATCCCAACCGTATCGTTCCTTCATGTTGCAAAATATAACGGAAAATATCTCAATAAATCAATATCATCATGTATATTAGCTTTCATTTTAGAATCGAAGCGATTCGAAACTGTATTATTCCTTTTTCATATCTGTTAATTTCAGGTTATGACAAACAAAAAAGAAATAATTCTTATCACTTGCGCCATCTATGCGAGGTATAGCAGCGAGAACCAAAACGAACGGAGTATTGAGGACCAAATACGTATACTCAAGGAGTTTGCCGCATCAAAAGGTTGGTTCGTAATGGAAGACCACATATATTACGATAAAGCACTTTCAGGTAGCAGCATAGCACCGAGACTTGGCCTAAAAAAACTTCTTGAGGTAGCCCAGAAAAAAGATGTCCCGTTCCAATACATATTAGTCTATGACACATCACGTGTCGCCAGAAATCCAAGAGAAGCGCTGGAGGTCTTTGAAGATCTCACATTCAACAACATCTATGTGTATTACGTATCACAAAACATTGATACCAAAAATCCAGATTCAAAAACGATCATAGCGCTCCACGGTATGACCGACTCAATGTTATTGGAAAAAATAAGCGTTAGAACACATGACGGCGTCGAAAGCCAGGTGATAAGAGGGTTCAGCGGTGGAGGAAGTCATTACGGCTACATGTCCAAGCCGGAGTATTCAGGGAAAACCGACAAGTACGGAACTCCTAAAGCCGATGGTTACAGAATAGAAATAGATAATAAAGAAGCTGAAGTTGTGCGAAGAATTTATACGCTATTCGGCATCAAAGGTTGGTCTGCCAAACGCATAGTGAACCTTTTTAACAGGGAACTCATCGAGACAGATAGTCCGAAACCCCCGAGGGGAAAACACTGGTGCGTTTCCACACTACTCGGCAGCAAAAAAAGCTTCCGAGGGATATTGAATAATGAACTATATATAGGCAAATACGTATGGAACAGGACCACATACAAAAAAAATCCGAAAACAGGCAAACCCAAGGCTGTTATAAATCCTCCTGATAAATGGGCAGTGGTCGAAAAGCCGGAACTCAGGATTATTTCCGATGAGATATGGGCAGCTGTTAAAAAACGTCAGAGAGAGATTAAGGATAAAACAGACGGTGTATATCACAGAGCAAAGCATTTGTATTCAGAGAATCTTCTCACCCGTATAGCCGTATGCGGCGCTTGCGGAGGAACTTTCGGGATAGTCTCAGGCGGCAAATATGCAAAATACGGCTGCGCCAGAAATCATAACAGCGGCAACAACGCCTGTTCGAACACGGTCAAGATAAAAAAAGAAGCACTTGAGGAAGCTATCATTACGACACTCTGCCGGGAGCTTATAAATAAGAACACCTTATCCTTAATAACAGAGGAAATCCACTACTCCCTCGGAGACATAATGAATGATGCCATTAGAGGCAGGCAGAGAGATGAGATAGAAAAAGAGGTTGAGACGGTTAAGCAGCGCCTAAATAATATCGCTAATCTCATTTTATCCAGTCCTACTATTGAAAACACAGAGACGGTGGAAAGACTTCTGCTCGAAAATGAAAAGCGCAAAACAGAATTGGAAAACGAACTATTGCTTTATCGGGTCAGCGATGTTGAAAGCATGAATATAGCAGACCTGCTTACAGCTAAAGATATGGAAAACTATTTTCTGAAAATCATAGACGGACTTCTTAACCCGGCAACTACGAGAGAGACCCTTTATTATATCGTGGACACCATTGTAATAAATTGCAAGGAGGAGGTGTTTATAGATGTAGAAATACGAGAAAATATTAAAGAAACAATAGGTTATGTTTTGGATTTGATAGGAAAAAGAGACCCTCGTATACAATCTATATCCGCGGGATATAGATTCTATACGAGTCGTATTTTCAAGTGCAGAATCGTTCTGGCGTCTAACATCAAATACATTGCAGGCGCCGACAATGTCCTCATTGCTTAGGAGGTTGGACATGAAAGCTGATAGCGACTTTGAATTGCAGTATGTGGATGCTTTAAAAGAATGCATAGCACTTTTTGAAGAAGAGAGCCGGCATGAGAAACAACAGATATCGCTGGCGCTCAGGATCGGTGAAAAGGTAAACACGATTGTGGATCACATTGAAGATAAGGAGGCCGTTTTCAAAAGGCTGGCGCGGGACATATTCAAGGCTCGCGGCAAGCTCGTCACTCCGTCCAAGATTGCAGAATACAGGCAACTTTATTTGAACTTTCATTCGATGGACACAGTTGAGACCATGGGTAAGGCCATGATTGGCGATATAACTGTAGGCATGCTTACTGACATTGCTTTAAAGGATGGCCGACCGGAAAGTAAACCAAAAGGAGACGACTCTCCGCTGTTAATCTTGCTTAAAAAAGCCAATCGTCTCTTGGACAAATTTGAGGTGGCTATGGAAGATAAGCAGCCGGATGACAAGGACTTGGTAAAAATTATTGAAGAGTTAAAACTGATCGTCTGGAAAAGCGAAGCGATATTGAATGCTGTGCAAAATGGCGGAGGCAGGTGTCAGATGGATATTTTTATAAAACGTTCTTTTCAGATTGAAGTGTAATGAGAGGTGGACCCCGAAAACTGGACAATCGTATAAGTCGGTAAAATATACGACCAAGCGAAGGAGGATTCACCGTAATGAGCAGGACAAAGAGGAGCGTCCACATTCATCGCTGGACGACAGGACGCCGTATGAGGCATACTGCAATCTGCCTATCGGCGGATATGTAAAGGCTGAATACAAAATATTTCAGAAATATTTCTTTTCTTCCTTATGAGACCGCGCTTAGCTAAAATGGGAATGTGAATTACGATGAAGCGATAGAAGCTATCGAGGCACAGATGGTCTGCAAAAAAAACTCTTGATGAGATTTGCGGACTTGATAAATGTTCGGGGATGTTATTTAATAGTGAGGACGTTTTCTGTGTATCCCATCGTAGCAGGGGGGATTACGATGCTTTTATGTGACAGGTGTGCGAGCACTATAGGTTCGCCATGCTGAAACAGGAATTCAGAGAAATCTTTATCTTTGTTGCGGGTGCGACGCCGCAGATAATCACCGAAACTATCTACGCCCTCTCTCAAAAGAATCCGCAAGTTCATCCAGATGAAATGTATATAATCACCACAAGCACAGGAAAGAGATGCATTAAAGAAACTCTGATCGAAAAGGGAATTTTAAAAGCGCTTGCCGACGAATACAGTCTACCGGCTTTGGAACTGAAGGAAGATTCATTTATCATTGTGAAAGACCCCTCAGGGCAGGAGCTTGATGATATCCGCAATGAAGCCGAGAATGAGGCTCTGGGAGACTGTATCACATCGCTTATCATGGAAAAAGCCCATGATAAATCCGCAAGACTGCATTGTTCGCTGGCTGGCGGGCGGAAGACAATGAGCTTTTACATCGGCAGCGCCTTGCAGCTCTTTGGCCGGCCATGGGACCGGCTTTACCATGTCCTGGTTTCATCCGACTTTGAGACAAACCCGCACTTCTTTTACAAACCAAAGAAAAACACGGTTATCGAAAGACGGTGTCCCGATGGCTCTATAAAACAACTGAACACTGATAACGCAGAGATTCAGCTTGCCGAACTGCCTCTCATCAGACTTGGGAATAAACTTTCACTAAAGGGAAAAGGATTCAGGGAACTTATTTCCGAAGGACAGCGGGAGTGGGACACAGCGACAATCCAGCCTGAATTGACAGTTGACCTTTTTGCGAGGACTATCTATATTGGGGAAACTCTTATAGAAATGGTTCCCGTGCAGTTAATGATTTATGCGGCCTTTCTGCGGCAAAAACTTGAACATTGTAAATATCCTGACAGGCCCTATTGTCTTGAATGCGCAGACTGCTTCTTTGTGTTATCAGATCTCGCAAGTAAACCGGCTCTTGAAGCTATGGCAAAGGATTATGACAAGATCTACGGGGGAAAGCCATTGAAGGGCGAAGAGTTATCCGGCAAATGGAAAGATGGCATTAAGCCTGAAGTCCTCAGGGGAAATATAAGCAAGATCAACAGGACAATAAAGGAACAACTCCACGATGAAACACTCCTGCCTTACTACCAGGTGGCAACGGTTAAAAGATATGCCGACAGCAGATATGGGGTGAGGGTTGAGAAGGGGAAGATACGTATTGACAGTTAACCCTGATTGTGATAAGAAGTAAAAGGGGCAGGTTTAAAAAACATTGTAATTCAGAAAGGCAGTGTGGTAGCAATATGGGCGGTTGGAAAGATAAAGTTAACAGCCGGGGAAACAGAGCTGTTCCCTGCTTTGCGAGGTAAAAATACAAGATAACCGGACAAGGGAGGATACATGGGATTGCTTAGCTGGATTTCATACACATATTTTGGCGCATGGATGTACGGCAGAATAGACGGCAAAAGGAACATTCCAACGGTCGACCAGGAAGATCACTGTCCATACGAAAAGCAGCTTATTCTGATTGCTGATGAGAATATTAGGCGTGTTGCCCAAAAATGGGATAACGAAGACAGAAAACTAAAAGGAGACTATTGCAGTGCAAAAAGGGAATATATAGATGCGCTCAAAGACCTGAATAAAGAGAGGGGCGAACACGGCGAAGCGCTTCAGGATTATGAAGCTGCCTTAAAGAAAAAGCGAGAAAGTTCTACCTATCCGCACTTCAGCCATAAAGCATATTGGTTTCTCATAATAGTTATCGGATTAAGCGAATTTCCACTTACCGCCTTTGTATTTGATATCCTTGGAGAAAACCGCCTGCTTACCTATCTTTTTGCGGCAGCCCTATGTATTGCCCTTCCTATGGCTTCGCATTTCCTTGGAATATTTATCAGGGAACAATTTAATAAGAAAAGTAGCATTATAGCCGGTGTTAATTCAGTGCTGTTTGTAGGAGTGATTGTTGCAATCGCTTACCTGAGAGAAAAGTTCTTTGAAGCGTCAGAGTTTCAAAAGGTCTTGGGCATGCAAATGGACCCTACAACTGTCACAATAGTATTCATTTTTATACAACTGTTCATCTTTGGTGTAGCTGCCACTGCCTCCTATCTTGCCCATGACCCGCACCCTAATCTCAAAAGAGCAAGGAAAGATTTTGAAGATGCAAGAAACAGGCTTCAAAAAGATAGCAGAGATGTAATTAAGGCTGAAGAAAGGGTGGATGAGGCTGCTGAGGTGCTTGTCAAGATAGAGGCACTGAGAGAACGCACTTTTGAAAAATACCAGTCTATGGTTAGTGAGATCACAGCTATACATAAAAGGGTAATAGAAGCATATCGCGCACACAATCTGAGACGCAGGAACGATCTCCCTAAATCATTTAAAAACTATCCACCTATAGAGATTCCTCATTCATTGCAGGAACTTGATGTGGATTGCGGCATAACCGATGATCTGGAAGGAGGACAACATCCGGGCGGGAAAGAACAATGAAAAATCTTTTGAAGCGGATACCTTACATTGTCTTTATACTGGGGGCTATAATCTTCCCGGTTCTGGCATACTGCGCTGAGCACCAGAGTAAGGTTGTTTTTGTGCTTTTTGATATTTCGGACAGCACAAAAAAAGGAGAGATAAGAAAGCGGTATCTTGAAGACTTCAAGGCTGTCCTGAACAAGATTAATCCGGGTGATGTTATAGTCGCAGACAGAATAGCTGAAGCATCCATCACTAAATCTACGCTTCCGGTAAAAGAAGAGTTTGAGAAGCCTTCTTTTCTTGAAGGAGGCCCGCTTAAGGACAAGATGCTCAAGAAAAGGCACACGGAGAGAAAAGACAAAATAATCAATAATGTCGAAAAGACTATTCTAACTCAAAATGTCAAAGTCCCCTATACAGACATTTTGAGTTCCTTACATATAGCAGAGAAAGTTTTTAAGAGCTATAAACGAGACAGGTATATACTGGTTATAATGTCCGATATGATTGAAGAATCCAAGGATTACAATTTTGCAAGGGAGAATCTTACAGGAAAAAGGATAGCTGAAATCATAACGAATGAAAAGAAGAAACACATGCTCCCTGATTTAATCAATGTAAAAGTCTATGTAACAGGCGCAACAGCAGAAAACCGCGACAGATTCTTTGCTATCCAGAACTTCTGGCTCAGATATTTCAAGGAGTGCGGGGCAAGTCTTTCAAAAGAAAACTACGGGGGCTCCCTTCTGAACTTTAATGAATAATGCTGATGAAAAAATTATTTATCAGGGGCGGCCTTCGTGGCTGAATTATATAGGCTTTTATCTTGTTGGACTTGTGCTTTTAATTTTTTCATTCTCGGCGCAAAATATTAGCGCCGGTCTGCTCCTTTTATTATTATGTGTCGGAGGTGCGGCAATATCAAGGTATAGATACCAGTTCACTGTTACAAACAACAGCGTTATTATGAGGGTGGGATTGATTGCAAGGGATACCAATGAGATGCAATTGAGACATATCAGGGCGATAAATGTCAGGCAGGGGATTGTTGAGAGAATCCTGAATATAGGAACAGTTATAATGATTTCAGCAGCAGAAGGTGAAGCAGCGGTTGTTTTTAAGGGTATAAGTGACCCGTATGGGGTGAGGGAGAGGATAAGGGAGTGATGGGGAGGAAGATATGCAAACGGTAACGGCAATCTACAGGATTGTAACCCCTATGTTTCTCGGTGGGGCAAACCATGAGGCAGAGGGTATCAGGCCACCGTCATTTAAGGGAGCGTTGCGTTTCTGGTGGCGGGCGCTGAACTGGGGGAATATCAGTGGTGCTACAGGAGCCGATGATGCTTCGGCATTGCCGACATTGCACGCTGAGGAGGCGCGGTTATTTGGCAGTGCAACCGATGGCGAAGGAAGCGGACAGGGATGTTTTTTGTTGTCGGTAAATCATGTCAAAATGACACCAACGAATCCAGTATTTACTGGAGGCAGTAAATACTTAGCCGGAATGGGACTTAGTGGAAGAAACGCATTGCCTACAGAACAAGAATTTGAAATTATTTTACGGTTTCATCCAAGAGCAGTTCAATCAGATATAGATAGTATACTAAGGGCAGTCAAAGTATTTGGATTGCTTGGAGGACTTGGTAGTCGCTCCCGTCATGGTATGGGGAGTATTGCCTTATATGAAATCATTCGCAATCAGGAGAAGTATCAGAAGGAAACAATCTGGGCAGCACCGACGACTCAGGAGGAATACAAAACTAAAATCAAAGAATTGTTCCCTCTTCCACTTACAGCCAATGAACCACCTTTCACAGCTTTCTCGGAAAAATCAAGAATTGATATATTGCTTTCTGGGAACACCCCATATTCTGTATTAGATGATTTTGGGAAAGCAATATTGGATTATCGCAGCTGGGGTAGGACAATAAACAACAATATTCTTCCAAGCGGCAATCCATCGGAAAAGAATTTTTTCAATGATCATGAGTGGAGATATCAAAGGGGGCCACTATATCCAGAGAATCATCCAGAACGAGTAGCCTTTGGATTGCCTCATGATTATGGACAGGGGGACTCTCTAAAAGTCAAATCTGAAAATAAAGATCATGAACGCCGTTCCAGCCCGCTATTTTTCCATGTGCATCAGTTAGGGACAAATTTGTTTGTGGGAGTTTCTATTTATTTGCGTGCTCAATTCTTGCCAATCAACGAAAAAATAAAAGCTGGTAACAATATTGTTCCAGCAAATGTTGACTGGACAGTGATTACAGATTTCATAGACGGCAAAGACAGGAAATCACCAAATGTAGTTACTAATCGTTTTTCAAGCAAACAGGTGGTGCTGCCATGAATCAACAAAACCATACTCATCGCTTCCATTTTACCCTCGGCCCCGTTCAAGGTTTTGTTTCTCAGGCCAGAAGGACACGTGATTTTTGGGCAGGGTCGTTCATCCTGTCGTATTTGATCGCCAATGCTATGAAGTCTGTCCGTGAGCAGCACGGAGTGATCACCCTGCCGGATGTAACAAATGATGCTTTGCTGCAATGGGTCGAAGGCAATCAATCGGCAAAAGAACCACCTACCATCGGCACTATCCCCAATCGCTTCTCGGCAAGCGTACCTGCTGGTTTTAAAGGTAATGAAGTCGCCGGTGCTGTAAGAGCTGCATGGGAAAAAATTGCCGATGCTGTATGGAATAAGGAACTGGCAGGTATCGCAACGGTAAAACAGAAAAATCTATGGAATGAGCAGATTAAAAACTTTTGGGAAATAAGTTGGGTTTGTGTTTCAGCGGAGCAAAACAATCCCAATCTGCTTGACAGGCGAAAAAACTGGCGCAGTCATTATCCGCCCGAACAAAAGGGTGATAAATGCACCATGATGGGTGAGTGGCAGGAACTCTCCGGTGTGGAGGCTCCAGGCGAACATGGTCAAAAGATGTTTTGGGAGAAAGTGCGGAAGAATATTACAAACCCTCTGGAACTGCGTGACAATGAACGGCTGTGCGCCATAGCTTATATCAAACGACGGTTTGTGCACGTATGGCAGGCAATACATAAAGAATGGAAACTCCCAACTGGAGTCCCCTCTACCTCCTACATGGCTGCCGTTCACTGGCTGGAACAAGCGATTGAACATGCACCGGACGATAAACTTAAAAACTTCCATGACAGCGCAAATAAACTGGTTGATTATGGAGAATGGTCCACTTCAATTCATTGCATTGATAATAAAGTTGATGCAAGGAGTTTGAAATTCCGTTTTTCCAGCCTTGATGGCCGGGTATTTTTTCGTTCGGAACTGGAAAACAATAAAGAATTTGATACCGACAAAGCCAAAAAGGCGCTTAACGCCTTATCAGAACTATCCAAAACCGAAATAAAACCTGGCCGGAAACTTGGGTATCCTACCCCTTTTTATGCCGTGTTGCTTATGGACGGCGACAATCTGGGCGCTGCCATAGCGGCAGGCAAAGCAAATGAAGTGGGCAAGGCTCTGGAAGAATTTACGAATAAAGTTTCTGCCGTTGTAAAGAAGAATAACGGTTTTTTGGTCTATGCTGGCGGCGACGATGTGCTGGCTCTGTTGCCGTTGGAAGACGCATTGGATTGTGCCATTAATCTGCGGGAGGCTTACATCGAGGCTTTCAACTCACAGGGCTTTAATGTCGTGGGTAATCCCAAAGCCAGTATTTCGGGGGCAATTATCTATGCCCACATGAAGATCCCCCTGACCGCTGTCTTAAAAGACAGCCATCGGCTTCTGGACGATGTGGCCAAGGATAAGACTGGCAGAGACGCCATAGCTGTGCGAGTCTGGAAACCAGGCGGCATTCAACTGACATGGTCTATGAGGTGGGATGATGCGGGCGGAGCAGTACAAAAACTTGCGAAACTAACGCGGCAATTCCAGCAATCCGAAGATGATGAGCCGGGCCACGCCAGCAAGTCCCTTTATCGCATCCGAGAGCGATTGGAGATGCTGAAAGGCGGCAGTGGCTTCAGTGACGATGAGATAAAAAAACTTCTTGTCGCCGAATATGCTACAAGCGGCGTACTTACTAAAGAAGATAAGAAAAATAGGATACCAGAGGCGCGCATTGCAGATCTGCTGCCGCTCTGCAAAAAAGCCGACGGCAGTTATGGCGCAGAGGCCGCTATGCTGTTACGCTTCTTGGCGCAGAAGGGGGTGGAGAGATGAGCATACTCTGGAGTTTTAAGCCAGTAGATTCCTGCTTCTTTCGTGAAGCAAAGCCGTTTAACGCCAGTGAGGGAGGATTTCTCAACTCGCAGTTTCCTCCGCCTGCCCAGACATTAATCGGTTCTTTCCGCAACACCATTGGCGAAACAATTGGAGTGAACTTGGACTGGAAGGATTACGGGAAAAATCCTGATAACTCTCTTCGCAAGGTGATCGGCGCTCCTGACAATCTTGCTCCCCTCTCTTTTTCAGGCCCTTTTATTTTACAGGATGGCAGGCGACTTTATCCTGCGCCGCTGCACCTGCTTTATAAACTTGATGATAATCAATATGAATGGGCGCACCTGCAACCCGGCGGGACTGTAACCTGCGATATAGACAATGTGGCATTGCCGGAGGTTGCAGGCAAATTTGACGGCGGCAAGCTGCCGGAAAATGTTTGGCTGAATGAAACGGATTTCAATATCGTTCTCGGAGGCGGTCTGCCGACAGGCGGTATCAAAGCATCAGAATTGGTTAGCGATGAAAACCGCGCCGGTATTGGCCGCAACAACCAACGGAGCACGGTAGAGGAAGGGCTTCTCTATTTCGTCCGCCACTTGTGGCTTGATGATAAGGTGTCTTTCGGTATCAATGTAAATGGCCTACCAGATAGTGTTACATTGCCGGAGAAAATACTGACCCGTTTTGGCGGCGAAGGGCGGTTGGCGGAATTGTCTAATAACGGCGCACAACTTACTTTTCCGGTGACTCCTCATCCGACAGGCTGCGAAAAAGGGTTGATCCTGACACTCCTGACACATGGCGATTTTAGTGGTAAGCCTGAACCTGATTGGGCTGCTATAAATACAGAGTATGGAGAGAACCTGAGTCTAAAATCAGCCTGTATCGGCAAACCGGTGCGGGAAGGAGGCTGGGACTATGCAGGAAATAAGCCCAAACCCAAGCCGCTGAAATCTTTAGTTCCGTCGGGCAGCAGCTATTTCGTGGAAGTTACAGGCGATATTACACAGGCAATCGATGCACTACATGGAAAGAAAATCGGCAATCGGACTGAGTTTGGCTACGGTGAGATAGCCGTTGGTCTATGGAAATAAATAAGATATTGCAAGATTAGAATAAAGGAGAAAATCTATGGAAAAAACAATTCTTGGACTTCGGGCAGAAACATCTATTCACGCAGGTACAGGTCAAAATACAGGAGTCGTGGATCTGCCCATTCAGCGTGAGGCGCACACCGGCTGGCCGTGTGTTTATGGTTCGGCAATGAAAGGGGCGCTGCGTTCTCATGCTGAGACGCGATGCGGAAATCCTCCGTGGATTAAGGATGTTTTTGGGCCAGGTGCCAATGATAAGGCGTCTGATCATGCCGGAGCGATAGCAGTTACCGATGCCCGTCTGTTATTGCTGCCGGTACGATCACTAACAAGTCATTTTAAATGGGTCACCTGCCCTGCGGTGCTTGAACGATTAAAAAGAGATATGCAACTGGTCGGCAAACCTATAGAGTTTAACATACCACCTACAAAGCCCGAGGCCGTAGTTACAAGAAGCGGCGGCACCGCGATTTTCTTAGAAGAGTATCAGTTTAATCAGGTACAAGAAAATATCAATGATCTTATAGATGTTCTTGTCGGGTTTGGAATGGACAAGGAACAACTGAAGCAGCAACTGGCAATCATGCAAAATGAGGACTTTGCTGCTTTTAGCCTGACGGCCACGGCAGTAACACCACATATAGCCATTGACAATACCAATACTAAGAAGACGGTGATCCCCGGCGCACTCTGGTATGAAGAAACTCTGCCGCCTGATACCCTACTCTACACAATGCTTTTAGCCAATCCCTCCCGCAGTAGTAATGGGATGGATGCGGCGACAGTACTCAGTCACGTTACAGGGATGTTTTCAGGTGATAAACCCTATCTTCAAATCGGCGGCAACGAGACCGTAGGGATGGGCTGGTGCCGGGTGACG
This sequence comes from uncultured Nitrospiraceae bacterium, assembly GCA_947085205.1. Classification (GTDB taxonomy): domain Bacteria; phylum Nitrospirota; class Thermodesulfovibrionia; order Thermodesulfovibrionales; family Dissulfurispiraceae; genus CAMTVO01. The sequence continues at coordinate 4,132 of CAMTVO010000041.1, read as the reverse complement.
GAGGTTAGTTTATGAGTCAACCAACGATCGCCCAGAAGAGGGCTAAACATGCACTCGACAGCATTACAGCATATCAGGCTAAGACTACAGGAAAAGATGATGAACAAAAAAGATTCAACAGCTATGTGGCTTCATTCGGTCCAATGATATTAATGAATGGCTTTGGTCAGGCATGTGCTTTTTATATAGCCAATAAAAAGTCTGAACATCGGGACGTTTTGAAGGCTGTTGAGGAATGGCTCAAGAAGGAAGGCCGTCCATTTCACGGGCAACAAGGGCATATCGTTCAGTGTATAACAAACTGTGATAAGCATATCTATCGTATGGCGCAGATAGAAGCCTTGGCTTACCTTGACTGGCTTAAGAAATTTGCCAAGGCATTTTTAAAGAGCGAGGAAGGAGATACACAATGAGCTCACCTTTATATAACGGTTTTAATCCACCGGATAACTATCCTTCTGGAGGGCATGCTGGCCTGTGGTATGATCGTTTCTTTGATGCATATGATCCAAATGGGGCTGTGCCCGGAGCTAAACTCAAGTGGATAAAAAAAATCACTTTATCACCTCTTGGGGGAGAAAAGGTTGGCCAATTTGTGATGCGTCAAATGGAGTTAATAGATTCATTGGGGGGTAAGAGTATTGTTGCAAAAACCGATTGGCACTTCGTTACTGGCATGGGCATAAATCACCCTGTAGAGAACGGCTTTGCATGGCATCCCACATTGGGAGTACCATACCTGACAGGCGCGGCTGTGAAAGGTCTGCTGCGCGCTTGGTGCGAGCAGTGGTCAAGCGAATTTGAAAAGCTTGATGAAGACAAAAAAGCAGAAAAATTGCGCGACTGGTTTGGCCCTTCTTTTAAAGAATTAAAGGATAAAACGAATAAGATAGAACCTGCTGTTGGGAACCTCATATTTTTTGATGCGATACCGACAAATCCTGTTCAGTTGCAGGCAGATGTGATGACGCCGCATTACGACGAGTGGTATGAAGAGGGTGGTGGTGTTCCAAACCCCGATGGCTCCAATGTGCCCGCCGATTGGCATAATCCGGTGCCGGTGCCTTTTCTGGCGGTTGCCCCGGGACAGAGTTTCCTCTTCTCAATTTCGGCGCGTCCAGGTTGCAACATTAATTTGGACAGCGTTCTTCAAGAACTCAAAGATGCTTTGGAATGGCTTGGCGCAGGCGCTAAGACAGCAGTGGGCTATGGAAGGATGACTAAGGATGAAGCAGATACAAAGAGGCTGGAAGGCGAATATTTACATCAAAAGGAAATATTGCAAAAAAGAGAGGAAGAGTTGCTGAGGCAGAGAGAAATAGAGAATTTACCGCCATTTGAGAGAAGCATAGCTAAACTGCTGGCTGAAAAGCATGACCCAAATATGAAAGACTATGTTCTTCTCCTTAAAAAACTGGAGGAAAACCACTGGCCGGATGAAAATGATAAAAAGCAGGTTGCTGAAAAGATCAGGGGATTAATGCAGGCTGCTACGGTTTGGAAAGAGAAAAGCATCGCCAAGAAGCCTGAAAAAGATAGCGACTATCAGAACACGCTGAAGGTGTTGAAATATCTGCTATAAACGGCGCAAAGACAGCAGTAGGATATGGGTATATGGATGTTGTAGAATTACCGAAACCAACAAACATATAATCAAAATATAGGAGGATATAATATGCTTGGACGTTTTCAAGATAAAAAGACTGCTTTTTATGGCGGCATTGAGGCTATGCGAGCAATATTTGGCGGAGCCGCTTCAACAGGAACGATTTTGGTTGCAGTTTTTATCATTGCGTCTATTGGCTGGTTCGGGGATGCTCTGATGGCATTCATTAGCCCGGAAAAACCACCACTCTGGGGTTTGTTACCCGTTTTTGTTATCGCTCTCATAGTTGGACGCTTTCTTTCCAAAGCGCCGTCTATTGCCCCCAGCATCAAACAACGTGCTGCCAGCGGAGCTAAGATATTGATATGGTTTCTTAGTCCGCCAACTCCCGGCCTTGAAAGAGAAACTAATCCGGAAAAAATGCGAGCATGGCGTATGGCGTTTGAGGCAATCAAGGCGTTGGGTGCTGATAAACTGGATAAGGTCGTTGTTATCCCTTCAAAAGATTCATCCGGTACAGCGCAGGATGGTACATGGCGGCAAGTGGATAACTTTCGCATAGTGATGGCTGCATCCTCAGGTATTGCACCGGATAAAATTGTTTTACCCATCAGCAACGACCCAACTTACCGTGGCGTTGACTTTGAAGACGCCGTTGATCTTTTTGATGCGTTAGATAATCTTTATGACGCTTTAAACAACGAAGGTTATTCTTATAAAGACATTATTCTGGATGTTACCGGTGGGCAGAAAATACCCGGGGTAATGGGCGGTATTATTGGGTTGGGTGAAGGTCGCCGCATTCAGTATGTCAGCACTCGTGACTACAAAGTCCATGAATATGACATTACTTGGGGTATCAAACATTGATTCGTATAGACCTCTCTACCCTTTATGCAGCAACCACCTCTGCCAAGCTCTCCGAGCTTGACTCTTATGTCCAGAAGGCAAAAGAAATTGCCGGAGAAGGAAATGATATTATACTTACCGGCGCAGCGCCGGTATGGTTGTATCTCAAAATCGCCCATGCCCTGCATGGAAAGGCAAGGAAGCTGATATACAGAAGCCCGGTTACTGGCGATGTGGTTATATTTAACCACAGTCCGGATTAAATAAGATGAATTCAAGAGCAGCGGCAGAAACAGATAACCTCGACTACCTGAAGCAGTCCCTTTCAGGTTTCAGAATGCTGAAGCTGGCATTCACTCTGTCACCTATGGACAGGATATATCTTGGGGATGATGACATGAAAGGTGACAGATGGAGGGGTGGAATCGGCGCTAAGGTATTATGGGACATGGGATGTGAAGATGAAGGAGAGGATTGCAAACACTGTGAAAAAAAGGAATCATGCATTTATTTCAAATGTTTCGGCAACAACGAAGGCCGAATACCACCCCGGCCATATGTGCTGCATCCTGCGCTGGATATGAAGAGCGCCTATATCAGAGGTGAGAAATTCCGGTTGGATCTGTTTTTGATAGGCAACGCTGCAAATCAGATATATAGATTCATAAAAGTTATTGAAAGGCTCGGCATGCAAGGAATCGGCGGAGGGCGAGGCAAGTTCTTCGTGGTGGATGTGACAACTTCAGAAATAGAGTTTTCCCGCATGTCCAATGAAAAAGCAAAAACAAGAGAACATCTGCTGGAACTGCTTACGCCTGTAAAGATAAAGGAAAAAGGCGCGGGATTATACTACAAGGGTTTGTCTTTTGAGAAATTTTTCAAACTATTGATAAAAAGGGTCCTTAACCTGAACAATCTGTACTGCGATGGTATTCTCTTTGACAAAGAACAGATTGAGCATATTAAAAGCTGCTTGATTTCGCTTGCACAACAGATTCGGATGGAGTCCCATACTGAATGGAATGATTACGAGAGAAATTCATCGAGACAAAGAAAATCTATAAAGATGGGGGGACAGGTAGGGATATTCATTACGTCAGGAAACCTGGACCCTTTTTACCCCTATCTTAAGCTCGGCGAGATTATTGGTGTAGGCCAGCACACAACAAGCGGGTTCGGGAGATATAAGATAATTGAAAATACCGCCCGAGAAATGTGAACTTAAAGAAATAGCTTAAGCTTAGTGAGTTAACGAGTTGAATTCAGATGCAAATGTTATGTTTTTGGAATAGAATCTCAGGCGGCGCTTGAAATTACTTGCTCTTTGACAACTTGGAAGCTTATTGAAGGCTTAAAATGAACGCTTTGGGTGCTCAAAGTTACTCGGGGCGGAAATATGCCAATAGCGTATTGATAATACTGGATTTACAGAGGGTGGGATGATATAGAGCCAATAATAAGAGGCAACTGAAACCCAACAAAAACTGATCTTTCACCTCCCTTTTTAAGGATGATATAGAGCCAATAATAAGAGGCAACTGAAACTATCATATCGCAGGCAGTCATGTCCTCTGCTATAGATGATATAGAGCCAATAATAAGAGGCAACTGAAACATCAGGGTCCGTCAGTCTGATAATCCTCTTAAACATCTTGATGATATAGAGCCAATAATAAG
>CAMTVO010000040.1:0-13717 GCA_947085205.1 uncultured Nitrospiraceae bacterium | reverse complement strand
TTCCCTGAGCCGCAATAAGAACAAAAATGCATAAGAAGAGGAAAAATAATTTGAGCATTTCCAGTATTTATTCCTGTGAAAATTTTTTCAGAGCTAAGACCGCCTCGTTTTTTAAACTATAAAGGGACTTATGCCTGACCAGAAAAGGAAAGCTGCCACGGCAGATATAAAAATCTCCTTGTAACTCCTCAATATCCCCTTACCAAAAAATGCAATGCGTTTGCGATGAGGGCAACAACAATAACCTGAAGACCATTGAACAATCCATTTATTGCGTTTTACAGAAAGCTCCTTTATATACTGGACCATCGCAGGCCCGCCGAAGACTGTAAGGCCGAGCCTCAGGAACGAGAGGAACAACTGAATGATTGTAGGCCTTTTATTCATTAGAAATACTGCACAATATACCTTATTGCAAGAAATACTATAACACTACCAAGCATCAACTTTATAACCTTCTGAGGGACAAACTTCTGAGACCTTGCACCAAGATACATACCCACAAAACCGCCAATGCCGAACAATATCCCCAGGGGCCAATCGGGCATTGCCGGGACACCATGAGTTGCAGGAATAATGCTGAAGAATATCGCTCCGGCAACCGATGTTATAAAAGTCCCCATCAAAGCAGCGCCGGCGATAGTATAAACCGGCAGATGGAAAACAGCTACACAAAAAGGAGCAATGATAGAGCCGCCGCCTATGCCATACGCCCCGCCGATTATGCCCACAACAAGCGCAAGGATAAACATGCCGCCGGTATTAAAGGAAAATCTCTCTCCCCAGAACTCATACTCTATTTTCTTTAATGACACTGCTATTGTCTTAACCGCCGCCTCAGCAGGGAGTCCGGATGCCAATCTCAAACTCTGTTCCTTTTTTATCTCCTCTGCCCTCATCCTGAATTTCTCATCCAGCACAGATTTTGCTTTCTTCTTGCCTATAATTTCTTTAAGAAGGCGGATGCCTATATAAAGCAATACGCACCCCACAAAGAATTTAAATGCCTTTGGATCTGGAAGATACAGCACTCTCACATAATATCCAAGGAAGACGCCGGGCAGCGTGCCTGCAACCACTACCCATGTCAATGGCCATGCCATGCGTCCTTCCCTGATATATCGGTAAACACCGCTTGGAATTGCAACAATATTAAAGACATGGTTTGTACCGCTTACCGACGGAGCGGTGTAATTAAGCACACTCATCTGAAAGGGAAGAAGGAGAAATGCGCCCGAAATGCCGCCCATTGATGTGAAAAATGAAATAATCATGGCAACCAACGGAGGAATCAGTATGTTGGTTTCCACACCCGATATTGGGAAAAACACATTAAAGAAATCCATACGGCAATTATAAAGAAAAGGGGCTGCTTCCGCAACCCCCTTGATTTTCATGGCGTCCCCAATGGGATTCGAACCCATGTTACCGCCTTGAAAGGGCGATGTCCTAGGCCGGGCTAGACGATGGGGACATGAGCCGCGTTGGATTCGAACCAACGACCCACGCCTTAAAAGGGCGTTGCTCTACCAACTGAGCTAGCGGCCCTACTGGAAAAAGAAGAATATTAATTTACAATTTATACCGGTTTTTTGTCAATGCGTTACCACAGCCTCTGGCATAAGGCAGAAGCCCGCCCTTTAAGATCAGTTCCTTTTCCCTGTCATTGAGATTGGATACAACTTCAAAAGAATAACCCTTTGTCATGTTCTCGACCTTAAAGTTCTGGTCTCCTTTGATAGAGCTGATGACATTCCTTATTACAAGCCTGTCTCCCTGCTCTACCCTGTCATAATCGCCCTCTGACTTGAATAAAAGCGGCAGCACTCCGAAGTTTATAAGGTTTGCCCTGTGTATCCTCGCAAAGGACTTTGCAATAACAGCCTGAAGGCCGAGATACATTGGAGCAATGGCAGCATGCTCCCTCGAAGAGCCCTGTCCGTAATTCTCTCCGCCGATGATTATTCCTCCGCCGCTCTCCTTTGCCTCAAGCGCACGCTTGCTGAAGGTATTGTCGATATTCTCAAATACGAATTCAGAAATAGCAGGTATGTTTGACCTGTATGGAAGCACCTTTGAGCCTGCCGGCATTATGTCGTCTGTGGTGATGTTGTTGCCGAGTTTTAGAAGCGCCTCTGCCTTCATGTCCCTCTTAGCATGCTCTTTTACAGGCACCTCTTTTATGTTCGGCCCTTTTATTATCTTCACATCCTTTGTATCGGCCTTAGGAGGAATAATGAGGTTGTCGTTAATAAGGAATTTCTCAGGCTCTTTTATCTCATCAATGTGGAGTCCTGCATCACGTGGATCGATAACCTCTCCTTTTACGGCCATTACAGCACATGCAATTGGATTTGTGAGATAGACAAAGGCATCTTTTGTCCCTGACCTACCCTGGAAATTTCTATTGTAAGACCTTATTGATATGTGGCCTGTCCCCGGCGCGCCTCCCATTCCGATGCAGGGACCGCACGATGCCTCGAGTATCCTTGCTCCTGCGGCAATCATATCTGCTATAAGGCCATCCCTCGAAAGCATCTCATAAACCTGCTTTGAGCCGGGATTTATCAGGAGATTTACCCATCCAGGAATTGCATTTCCACGCAGTATGGATGCAACCGTCTTCATTGCCTGATGGGATGAGTTTGTGCAGCTTCCGATGCATACCTGATTAACCTTTTTGCCTGCTATCTCACGGATTGCAACGACATTGTCAGGGCTGTGAGGCTGCGCGATCATCGGCTCTATGCTGCTCAAATCAAGCTCTATAACCTCAGAGTATTCTACATCCTCATCTGCCTTTAATTCTATCCAGTCCTTTTCCCTGCCCTGAGCCTTTAGAAAAGAGAGAGTATTTTCATCGCTGGGAAATATGGATGTTGTTGCTCCAAGCTCTGCGCCCATGTTTGTGATAGTTGCCCTTTCTGTTATATTTAAATCTTTTACCCCTTCACCGCCGTATTGCAGTATTTTTCCTACACCGCCTTTTACTGTGAGCTTTTTCAGAAGTGTGAGGATGACATCCATCGCAGTAACCCACGGCCTTTTAAGTCTCCCGGTAAGTTTAATCAGAACAACCTTTGGCATGTTTATCTCAAAGGGCGCTCCGGCCATAACAGCGGCTGCCTCAAGACCGCCTACTCCTATTGCTATCATTCCCATTCCGCCGCCTGTGGGAGTATGGCTGTCTGTACCGAGGGCGATCTTTCCGGGCACTGAAAACCTCTCAAGATGCACCTGATGGCAGATGCCGTTGCCAGGCTTTGAAAAGTATGCGCCGAATTTTGCAGCAGCGGTCCGCAAAAACTGGTGGTCATCGGCATTCATGAAGTTTGACTGGAGCATGTTGTGGTCAACATAAGAAACAGCAAGTGGAACCCTCACTCTGTCGATGCCTATGGCCTCAAACTCAAGCCACGCCATTGTGCCTGTGGCATCCTGGGTATAGACCTGATCAACCTTTAACCCTATAAGGCTTCCTTCCTTTATCTCTCCCGAAACCTTGTGAGATTCGAATATCTTCTGTACAATGTTCTTTCCCATTTTTACCCCTTAAAAAACCGTAATCCGTAATGCGAAATGCGTGATGAGCATAATGAATATTTTTCTTGAACTCATTACTCATTACACATTACTCATCACGGTCTTTTGACTTTTTCCGCATATTATGTTAAAAAACAGAAAAAAAATCAAACAAATAAAGGAGATTTCATGCACCTCTTTGAGTATAAAAACGGCGAGATGTACGCAGAGGATGTACCTGTACGAAAACTTGCCGAAGAGTTCAGAACACCCCTTTATATTTACAGTTGCAACACGCTTTTAAATCACTTCAAGGCATACGAAGAAGCATTCGACAGTTTTCCCCACATTATATGCTTTGCTCTAAAGGCGAACTCTAATGCAGCAATAATAAGTCTATTCGCAAAAAACGGAGGCGGAGCCGATGTTGTCTCAGGAGGCGAACTCTTCAGGGCGTTAAAGGCAGGCATTCCTGCAAAAAAGATTGTCTATGCCGGGGTCGGAAAGACAGAGGAAGAAATAAGATATGCCTTAAAAAGCAAAATCCTCATGTTCAATGTGGAGTCTGAGGATGAATTAAGGGAGATTGACAGGATTGCAGGGAAAATGAAAGTAAAAGCTCCAATTGCCCTGAGAATAAATCCTGACATAGACCCTGAGACACATCCTTATATATCGACAGGATTAAAGAAACACAAATTCGGCATACCAATCGAGGATGCCCTCGAATATTATAGGCTCGCAAACAGCCTTGAGAATATTGAAATTGTAGGGATACACAAACACATAGGCTCTCAGCTTACAAAGGTATCTCCATTTGTGGATGCACTAAAAAGGATATTGATACTCGTTGATGAACTAACAAAGCAGGGCATCCGCATTAATTATCTTGACATTGGAGGAGGGCTTGGAATCACATACAGGGACGAAACCCCTCCGAATCCTGCACAGCTTGCCAAAAACATCCTTCCTTTGCTGAAAGGGAGAAAAACCACCGTTCTCCTTGAGCCGGGCAGGTCACTTGTGGGCAATGCAGGCATCCTCGTGACAAAAACACTTTACCTCAAGAAAGGACTGGAAAAAGAGTTCGTGATTGTTGACGCTGGAATGAATGACCTGATAAGACCTTCTATTTACGGCGCTTATCATCACATGCAGCCTGTAGTAAAGAATCGCAGGGACAAAACAATAGCTGATGTTGTAGGGCCCATCTGCGAATCAGGAGATTTCCTTGCAAAGGACAGGGAGATACAGAAGGTGAAAAAAGGCGAATATCTTGCTGTAATGAGCGCAGGTGCCTACGGCTTTACCATGTCCTCTAACTACAACAGCAGGCCTAAGGCGGCAGAGGTCATGGTAAAAGGGAAAAAATATGCCTTGATAAGGAAAAGAGAGACATTTAGTGATATTATTAGAGGAGAGACAGTACCGGAGTTTATTTAATGGGAGTTTATTCAATAGAATTGGCGTTTACAAAAATGCATGGCATCGGAAACGACTTCATCCTCATAGACTGCATAAAGCAGCCGGAGGCAGGGAATCTGCCTTTTGGAGATTTAAGCAAAAAGCTCTGCCACAGGAGATTCGGAATCGGCGCAGACCAGATACTTCTGCTCTATCCGTCTGATAATACCGACTTTAAGATGAAGATATTCAATGCAGACGGCGGAGAGGTTGAGATGTGCGGCAACGGCATCAGATGCCTTGCAAAATACATATGGGACAGAGGACTTTCGGACAAAACTGTTCTTGAAATAGAGACACTTGCAGGAATAATAAAACCTGAACGCATTGGTGAACTTGTGAAGGTTGATATGGGAGAGCCGATTTTTGAGCCTGAGAAAATTCCAGTGAAAATAGGTCGGCAGTCAGCAGTCAGCAGTCAGCAGTCAGACATCGAAAAAGAAGCGGTAATCGACCATTCCCTTAAAATCAAAGACAGGGAATTCAAAATGACCTGTGTATCCATGGGCAATCCGCATGCGGTAATTTTTTTAGATGAGGATATATCGGACTTTCCGATATCCTTATATGGCCCCGAAATCGAGAGCCATCAACTCTTTCCGAAGAGAACAAATGTGGAGTTCGTCAATGTAAAAAACAAAACCGAATTGACCATGAGGGTATGGGAGAGGGGTTCCGGCGAGACAATGGCATGTGGAACAGGTGCATCGGCCACTGGAGCGGTTGCAATGCTTAAGGGATTAACAGACCGAAAAGTCACAATCCACCTCCTCGGCGGCGACCTTGTCATCGAATGGCATACAAATAACCATATTTACATGACAGGCCCGGCAGCGGAGGTATTCGAGGGGAGGATATGGTTTTGACAACATTCTTTCTGCCATAGACGTAAGCGAAGCAGGGATCGGTCTAACCTCAGATTGCCCTTTGGAACCGGGACAGGTTATTATATTCAAAGGCAAGGAAAACCCATCGGTCGTGAAAATCGCCATAGTTCAATGGAGCATAAAGACAGGCGATAAGTACAGGGCCGGCTTAATGTTTATTTAATTTTTTAGGAGGATTAAAATGTTCAAAGGCTCTATAGTTGCAATCGTTACACCCTTTAAAAACGGTAAGTTCGACGAAAAGGCTTACGGAGATTTAATTGAATGGCATATTGCTCAGGGGACTCATGGCATAGTGCCTTGCGGCACGACAGGCGAGGCATCGACCCTCGGCTTTGAGGAACATTACCGGGTAATAGAGGTTGCAGTCAAGGCTGCAAACAAACGCATTCCCGTTATTGCAGGCACAGGCGCCAATTCAACAGAAGAGGCCATAGACCTTACCAAAAAGGCAAAAAAATTAGGAGCCGACGGCGCTCTGCTTGTAACTCCTTACTACAACAAACCGACGCAGGAAGGTCTTTACAGACATTACAAGGCAGTAGCCGATGCGGTTAAAATCCCGATAGTACTTTACAATGTGCCTGGCAGGACCGCCGTAAATATGCTTCCATCAACAGTGGCACGTTTGACAGAGTGCAAGAATATCGTTGCCATAAAAGAGGCTACTGGTGATATGAAGCAGGTGAGCGAATTGATAAGGCTCTGCGGAGACAGGATTACAGTTATCTCTGGAGACGACTTTACAACGCTTCCGATGCTTACGCTTGGGGGCGAGGGAGCAATATCCGTTACTGCAAACATTGCTCCGAAGGATATGGCAGGGATGTTCAATGCTTGGGAAAAAGGAGATATAGCAAAGGCAAGGGAGTTGCACTACAAACTCGAGCCCCTGAACTCTGCAATGTTTATCGAAACAAACCCGATACCGGTGAAGACGACGCTCGCAATGATGGGCAAGATTAAAGAGGAATTCAGGCTCCCGCTCTGCGAAATGTCAAAGACAAACAAAGAAAAACTGAAAGGTATATTAAAGAGTGCAAAAATTATCAGGTAACAGTCAGCAGTTAGCAGTCAGCGGTCAGCGGTCAGAAAATAAGAAGATAAGAGGTTTGGAAGATAAGAAGTTTGGATTTCTCAACTTCTCATTTTCTCAACTTCTCATTTTCTGTCTTTCACTGTTCACTGTTCACTGTTCACTGTTCACCGCCGAAGGCTTTGCCCAGCCTCCTTCTCCTTATGCAGTCGAAAAACTCTCAGGTCAAAAAGCGCCTGATTTCACGCTGAAAGATATCAACGGCAATCCCATATCAATGTCTTCGTTTAAAGGCAAGGTTATTCTGCTGAACTTCTGGGCTACATGGTGTCCGCCATGCAGGGCAGAGATACCGTCAATGAACAAACTGAACGATATCTTGAAGAAAAAAGGGCTCGTGATACTCGCAGTCTCAACAGACAGGGCAGTCGTAGATGTAAAAGATTTTCTCAAGAAGACTCCGGTTAACTTCACCGTGCTCGTTGATTACAATCTAAATGTCTCAAGGTCTCTATACAAGGTCTTCATGATGCCCACGACATTCCTCATAGACAAAAGGGGAGTCATAGTAGAAAAATATTTCGGTGAACAAGACTGGACACATCCAGAGATAGTAAAGGAGATAGAAGCGCTGCTTTAAGTAATATCGCACAGAAAATGTACCTGTCCCCTTTTTTGTTCTCCTATTACACTAATAAAACAGGATTTTCTAATCTAGAAAATATCGTATTCATCCTCATGAGATTCTTCTACTATTTTTAAAAACTCATCAAATTCATTTCTTTTTTTGTTGATAACATTTTCCAACAAGTCAACACATAAATCTTTTAATCCTCTGGGCATATTTGAATCTACATCATAGCCTAACAAAAAAAGGTCAATTATTTTTATTGAAGGATTATGGTTTTCAATAATTCCTTTATAACCTAATATTTGCCCAATATGGTCAGCTTTCAGCTTCACCGATGGTCTCTTTAATTCTACTAAGACCACATGATGTGGGTCTTGAAGAAACATTTTAACTATCAAGTCTGGCCTCTTGCCTAATGCGGGGTCATCTTTGATGTTTATAGAAAGATAATCACTGAGAGTTTTATTGCTTTTAAGTAAATCATAATTATTATTCAAAAGCCACAGATTACTCTCTAATAATTTATGAATTTCATTTTCTTTCGTATCTTTTTGTTTTATTAATGCTTCAAGTAATTTAATAATTGATATTTTCTTTTTTACAAGTTCAGCAATTGTGCTTATCTGGCCAATACGTAATTGATTTAAAATTGATACGAAGTCCTTTAGTTCACCTTCGCCTGCTTCAGATAATTTTTTGAGCAAAAATTCAAGATTCTCGGCTTTTATCTCGTATATCCTTAATCCTAATTTATCTATAGCCTCAAAACTTGCACTGGTTAAATTTCCTATATTCTTGTATGACAATATCTTAAGCAAAAAATCAGGATCTCTATTTAAAATATGCTCAAGATTACTCAGGATATCGGTTTCGTTTTTTTCTTGCTCTTCAATAGGCCACTTATGCTCTTTCGCTATTTCATTGTTAATAAGTTCTTTCAGTTTAGTCCAGTCTTGGAAATGTAAATAGAAGAACTGATTTTTATCAGGCTTACCAATTAACTTGCGGTCAAGAATAATATAGTTACGGTCAGGGTGTTCGCCATCACTGATAACACTGAAAGTAGTGATGCCACTTGTCCATTTTTTAGCAACTTTTTTTATTAACTTAAATTTGCCCACATCCTATCTCCCTCACCACCATAACCTCATTCCCTCTGTGGTCAATGACCTGTGATATGCCTCCGACGACTTCCATTTCATGTTTTCCCAACATCATAAACCTTCAACACCTCATCACCATAATGATTGATAACCTTTATTGCAATTTTATTTTTTGAGGGCATGGGGAAAGGCCTGCTTTTTGTTGAATAGATTGTTTGCCATGCTGATTCGTCAATCTCTGCTTTGAGGGCTTTTTTGAGTTTTTCGTAAGGCTCATCAGCGCCGCTGAAATAGGCATGTCTGACAAAAAAGCTCTCTTCATTGTAATCGGTATCTATGAACCAGCAGGCAATGTCGTCCGTGGAATGGCTTCTTATTTGGCCTGTTGTCGGGTCATAGACATCGAGTCCTTTTATCTCAACAGTAATAAAGATATCGTTGTCTTTTTTGTCTGTCATTCCGGCTTGTCCGGAATCTTTCTTCCGAAAGGATTCCCGACGCGCTTCGCTTGCGGGAATGACGGATGAGGAAGGGATTTTTTCAATCACAATATCAGGCTCTCCGAATATCATGAAAAGATTGCCTGCGCCTGTTTTCTTTAATAGCTCGTCTCCCATTGCCAAATCAGGGTTCATCCGAGCAAGCAAGACTGTGAGCTTTCCATATTTGCGCATTTCTTCAGATACAATAGGATTATCAAATCCCCCCTTGCCCCCCTTTGCTAAAGTGGGGTTCAGATTTCCCCTCTCCCCTTGCGGGAGAGGGTTAGGGTGAGGGGGAGCAAACTGTTTAGCAATCTCGTTTGCATGAGGGTCAAATGCAAAACCGCAGACAATCAGCAAATCAAAGCCTGCTCCTTTCATTGCTTCTTTAGCTGCTTCTTTCACAAGTTCAGGGCTGACAGTTCCATGCTCCGGGCCAATGCAGACTGCGATACGTCTGGACTCTCCGCCTTCCGTGTATTCACCGTCGCCATGAATATAAAGCCCTGCGAATGTCTCAAGCCTGTCGAATTTAAGCCGTTCATTTTTAATAGTGTTCTGCACTCCTGCCTTTTTAAGGTTTTCAAGAATCATGGTCTCAAACTGCCCATGTCCTGAGGTTCTCTCCGGAGACTTCTCAGATTTTGGTCTTTCTTCATCTGCTGATAATATTCTATGCGGCGAGAGGCTTTCTACTGTGAAAGGCCCAGCCACTCGGATGCGTTTGTTGTCAGTATACGGCTGATCATAGAGGATTTCAGTGTCTGCATGTTTTGCGATTGCAGCGTCTATTTCTTCCCTGCTCATACCTTCTTTGATGTCGGGGTTATTGGCAATGGACTTTAAAGTGATGTGCGGGACACGTTTATAGACAAAACCTTTCTTGATGTCGTTTTCGGTCCTGCTGTTTGTCATTCCGGGCTTGACCCGGAATCCAGTGCTTTCTGGATTCCCGTTTTCACGGGAATGACGGCTAAAAGAAACTTCCATCTCCTTTTCAATCCCCTCCTGCGAATCAGAGAGCAAATAATACGGATACTTCGCTGACATGAGGCGCGTCCTTGCGAGTGCCAGCGCAACCCTGCTTGTGTCTATCGTAATCCACCGCCTGCCCCACTGCTCCGCAACATACGCCGTCGTCCCGCTCCCGCATGTGGGGTCAAGCACAAGGTCGCCTGGGTCAGTGGTCATGAGAAGACAGCGTTGGATAACTTTGGTCGCTGTTTGGACAACGTAGATGTTCTCTATCGCAAAAGTGCTCTGGAGGGTGTCATGCCACACGCAGTTCAAATACACGACTGGGAAATCATTCTCATAGCGTTTGTAGGCGAGAGTTTTGCCAACAGCTACAAGTCGGTTGCTGGCGGCCAAAGTCCGCAACCCGTTTTGATTTGTTTTCCAGTGTGTTCCTGGCGCTGGGTAGTAGGTTTCCCCTGCAAATTTGAACGGCTTCGAACCTTCTTCGGATGCACCCGATGACATGATACTGGCCGTCATGAAGCGCCTCGTGTCGCGCAATGCTTCTGGATTCTCTGCGTCCTTTGAGTTTACTCGGCGAGTTGTTCCGTCTAGAAATTCGACCCAAGTGTATGAGCCTTCGATGATGCTTCCCGCTTTTTCCTGAAGTAGGGGGCGGTATTTTACGGTCTCTTCATTCTTCGAATACCAAAGGATGTAGTCATACACGGACGCGAGAAGATCGGTGGATTGGCCTGTAGTTTTTTTGAATGTGATGCAGCCGCAGAAATTCTCACTCCCCATCACTTCATCCATCAAGCACCTCACAAGATGCACATTCTCATCGCCAATCTGGACAAATACGGAACCTGTTTCCGTGAGTAGTTCCCTTGCAATCACAAGCCTGTCTCTGAGATAAGCAAGATATGAATGTATTCCGTATTCCCATGTATCGCGGAAGGCGCGAATCTGTTCCGGCTGTCTTGTTAAATCCTCTGCCTTGCCGTCTTTTATGTCACGCTTTCTTGTAGAGACCTGCCAGTTGGAGCCGAACCTGATTCCATAAGGCGGGTCAAAGTAAATCATCTGGACTTTGCCTTTAAGCCCTTCTTTTTCAGCAAGGGAGTTCATCACAAGCAGGGAATCGCCGAGAATCATGCGATTAGACCAGTTCTGCTCATGCCGGTAAAAATCTATTAAATCTTCAAACGCAATGCCGTTGAAGTCTGCAAAGAGATTAGACTGCTCAGGCGGATTATCCTTTGCCGAAGTCCTGCGCAAATCCTCTATCAAAACCTGCGGATGAATCTTTTCCTGAATATAGACAGGCACAGCAGGCACTTCCAAGTCTTTCTGATCCTGCTCATCTTTGCCTTTCCAGACTAATTGCGGGTCAAGCGACGGGTCGCGAGGATAGAGTATCTTCTTCGGTTTGGTCTCGTCGTCTTTTACAAAGTTCTGAAGCTCAATAGTCGGGATGTTTTTGCGTTTGTCTTTGTGCTTTAAACTCTCAACAGAATTCTTTGCAGGTTTTTTCTTTGCCATATTAATCTGTCTCCCTCAATTTTATTGACCATGCACTATTAGTTTTATTAATAAATCCATAAGCAAAATTTTATTGAAACTCTCCCACAGTATTTAGTAAAGTTATTATGGAGGCTTTGATGGCTTCGGCTGTCATTGCCTTTTTCATTTATATGCCTTCCCTCTCACTCCTCGGGCGCAAATCATCTATTATAGCAAAGCTCCATTTTGTATATTCCTGGCCGCCTTCCCTGACCTTGCGAGAATATCTCAACGACAATACAAGTTCTGCAAGATCCTGAAGATTATTCCGAGCAGGGCGATTCATATTTCCTACACGAACTCCCCATGCAATTATGTATGCGATTATATCGGCTACTTGAATGGCGGTTGTGAGGTGACTGTGTACAAAAAACGGTTCGGGAATGATCCTGCCTGCTCGCTCGATTCCTTTTCGCGTTTCCTTGAAATAAAATTGCATCTGCTCAATGAGCATGTGGCTCTGTGAGCGCTCAAGTTCATCAAATACAACTATTCCCATCTCTACATCCGGACAATCATCGAGAAAATCGTAATACCGCTCAAAGAGAAAAGAATAATCTCTTCTCAGGAAATTACCTGAAGGATAAGGTGCGTCTCTGTCAACAACGCTTGCAAATGCATTGATTTGATATTGGTTGCAAAGAGCTAAAAGATTTTTTACGAATTCTATTTTCGCTTGTGCAAGCGCAGTGATATGTCTTCTTGACGCGCCGCTCCCTTTGGCGCTGCCCTGACTTTTCTGTCCGAGTTTAAGGCATTCGAGCGCCAGCACTGTACGCTCTACAGAACTTATCGGGGGCATTTGCATTGCTTGTCGGAAGGTTTTCGCTTTTAATAGTTTCTTTGCCTTAAGTTCCAGCAATCCATTTGAGACCCTTTGTCCAAAGAAGTTAATTTCCGAATCATGGATTGCGCATATAAACCGCCAGATATTCACGTCTTCAATGCATATTCCGGCAAGTACCTCATACGGGGATTCCCGCCTATCATGACCACTCTCATCCAGAAACAATAATCTGCTCATATGAGATTCTCCATGATGTTTTCATTGCCGATAAATTTTATAAACTCCCTTATTGTATTTTTAACATTCCACGGGTCTGTTATCTCTATGAATTCCCATCTGCCGAAACCGCCGTGATTGTTTACAGCAGGCACCCAGAGGTCTTTTGCTGTTGCAACCTTTGCTTCTTTGTCTTTCTTTTTCTCGCCTGTGACTTCGATGATGAGATTGAGGATATTATCGGAGACCCCCTCACCCTTGCCCTCTCCCGCAAGTGGAGAGGGGATATTTTGGGATGTTTCTTTTGTCTCCCCTCCCTTGACTGGAGGGGATGAAGGGGAGGGTGTTGTTTTTATCATAACAATGAAATCCGGCAGGTAGTTTTTTTCTTCGCCATTATATGTGTACGGTATTGTGAAACCCAAGTTCTGGTTTTTTGCATAGGAAATAACCTCTTCCATATCTTCAAGTGATTGTGCAAGCTTCTGCTCCCATGAATCTGTATCTGCAACTACATGGCTGATATGGCTTAATGTCGTTGGATAGACAGCCCTGATTGTATCAAAATCAACATACTTTGTAGTGCCGAGCATATCGTAAGGTTTCAAAACAGGTTTTAACGCCTGACTTTTATCCGTTGATTTAACAATTGACCGATAGATGCGGTCTGCTGCATTATGAGCAAATTTTATAAGCAATAATAATTGAGGGAAGGTATTATCATGGCAGATGACACATTCATCTATCCACTGTCTTGTAATATCAAGAACCTGCGGGAAAAGATAAGGCTTAACATTGCCCTCATCATCCTGAAAATGGTTTTCCAATGTCAGTTTTGCAAGTAGAAAAGCAACTTCCTGAACCCGCCTTTTCTTTAGGTCATCAAGCGTGTGGATGCTTGATTCCCCGGCTATGGGATCGAGTTGAACTTTTGTGGGAATATCATGAGTGCTGAGAATAAACTTGGATTCATCTGTAAATGTTGCCTTTAGTTTTTCTTCCGGCATTTCATAGCGATAACCTGTCAGCCGCGGAAAGGTTATTTCAAGATGTGCTCGTTCCGGTA
>CAMTVO010000039.1:0-28921 GCA_947085205.1 uncultured Nitrospiraceae bacterium | reverse complement strand
CTTCTTGGAGAAAAGCCCATAATCATTGCAACCATAGGCAAGGACTATGACAGGTATTTTGAATGGCTGAAGAAGAACAATATTTCTGTTGAGGGAATCAAGACAATTAACGAAGAATTCACGGCAGGAGCTTACATAACAACAGATAAGGCAGACAACCAGATAACGGGATTCAATCCAGGAGCAATGAAATATCCTTCGGGATATGAATTTAAAAATCCAGAATCCCCAAATTCTGTAGTCCTGATAGGCCCCGGAAATCTGCAGGATATGAAAGAGTATGCAAAGGAATGCAAAAGCAAGGGCATCAATTATATCTGTGATCCCGGACAATCGCTTACCCAATGGGATGGAGATTCTCTCAGGGATTGGATTAACGGCGCTATGATGCTAATCACTAACGATTACGAACTGGAGCTGGTTATGAAAATGACAGGAATGGATAAAAAAGGACTTCTATGTCTCACAAAGACTATTATTACAACACTCGGAGAGAAAGGCTCTCTTATCAGCAATTCTGAGGGAGATGCACAGATACCCATAGCTAAGATTTCTGATATCGTAGACCCGACAGGCGCCGGCGATGCATACAGGGCGGGATTGCTAAAGGGGCTTGCGATGGGTAAGGATATGGAGACTGCGGCCAAAATGGGGGCAGTTGCAGCGGCATACGCTGTCGAGAAATACGGAACCCAGGAGCATTATTTCAGTTATGATGATTTTGTCAAAAGATACGAAAATAATTTCGGGGAAGCGATATAACCAGGCCTAACCTAAGCGATTCTATGATATATGACAGCAGATGGCAGATAACAGAATACTAAGAACTATGAGCCACATGGCTATATGCTATCCGCTGTTTGGATGTGATTATGATTAACGAAGAAGCGATAAAATTCTATCTGAGGACCAGGTTCAAAGACGCCACCGCTATTGACATCCGCAAGCTCGGCGAAGGCGTCCACGGCGCAGGTTTTCTGATAGAAATCCAAACTCCAGAGGGCTTAAGCACCTATGTCATAAAAGGACTTTTCCCTGAAGGTTTGGGGCATGATTATCCATCAGACAGGGCGCAGGTATTTCTCCTCGACCTCGAGGAATACAACAATTTACCAAAACATGCAAAGGCTGTTGATGTGCTGGCAGAGATGGAGGACGGCTCTATAAAGTCCATCGGCGGCGGCAAAGAATATTATCTATTAATGGAACGGGTTGAGGGAAGGGATTATTTTAATGATTTAAGAGAATTCTCCAAAAAAGAAAAACTTGATTCCGAAGACATAGAAAAGATAAAGGCAATGACATCGTATCTTTCAGAGATTCATTCGAATAAAAAAGATTCCCGCTCATTATACTGGAGAAAGATAAGGGACATTGTAGGACACGGAGAATGTCTCATGGGTGTGTTCGATACATATCCTGACGGTGTGTTGAGCTATGAAGAAATAGCAGAAATAGAAAAGCTGTGCGTTGACTGGAGGGCAAGGCTTAAACCCAAAACCCACCGGCTCTCGCAGATTCACGGAGACTTTCATCCTGGAAATATATGGTTTAAAGCAGTCAGCGGTCAGCAGTCAGCGGTCAGCAGTCAGGGAAGTAGTTCAAAAAACTTCGAACTCCAAACTCCAAACTCCAAACTTGACTTTGTGCTTCTCGACCGGAGCCGAGGGCCTTACGGCGAGCCTGCTGATGATGTCACAGCCCTTTGCATCAATTACATCTTTTTCTCAATTATGTATCACGGAGAAGTAAAAGGCGCATACCTTGAGGGCAGTAATCTCTTTTTTGAAGAGTATGTAAGAGCAACAAAGGATGATGAATTATTCGAAGTCCTTGCGCCATTTTTTGCCTTCAGGGGAGCGGTTGTTGCCAATCCTGTTTTTTATCCAGATTTGAGCGAGGACGGCCGAAATAAAATCTTCAGGTTTGTTAGAAGGGTCCTCGTATCAGAGAGGTTTGAATTAAGCAAAATTAACCAGTATATAGCTGGTTAGATTTAGGATTGTTTGCGCCTACTTTTATATAATTCTCCCAGATGGAGAATAACTCCTTAGTTGCCTTAAGGTCTCCTGCGCAATATCTTGCAATATCCACATACCTGCCTGATTTAAAGAGGTTTTTGATTTCGTATCCGGTTATTATTTCCCCTGATTCATTAGCGGACTTCGGGCTTTTGATATTGAAGGTCTTGCACCACATATCGAGGCTGAACCTCCTTTTTGAAGCGCCGTAGAATGTCAATTGGTCGAGCAAATCAATATGTGTGCCGTTGTATCTGTTGGGCATTAAATCCTTTGCGGGCTTTATCTTGTTTATTGCCGAACGGATCATGATAAAAGGACAATCAAATCCCCTGCCGTTGAAGGTGATGAATCGGTCGTAGGACTTTATTGTATTCCAAAACTTCCGGAGAATCTCTGCCTCTGTGCCGCACTCGTATCTGATATCGTCTTCCTCGAATGGCAGGAGCATATCTCCCGGTGTCTGAAAATAGACAAAGCCCTTATTTGTGTCGGGATTTAACATCCCGATGGCGACGATTTCGCCTGTAAGGGGATAAAAGGAGAGACTCTCCTTGACCTTTTCCTCTTCCTCTTCTGTCCCTGCCCATTTGAGCAGGTATTCTTGTGTGGAAGGGTCGAGGGAGTCAAAATCCATACCAACAGTTTCTATGTCAAATATTATTCTGCTCACGCTGCCTTTTTCAGCATCTTTTCAAAGACCTTCCATGTCTTAAGGGTATCAATGGCCCTCTGTAATTGTATGTCGTCTTTTTCTTCCACATCTAAAGGGGCTTTCTCCTTTTCTTCGGGACCCTCTTTTTGTTGTTCGTTTTTGAGGTGTCTCTCAAGGTCTTTTTCCCTTACAACTACATGCTGCTCCTTTCCGTTTTTTGCCTCCAGTTTTACCACTATATCAGGAGTAATCCCGACTCCCTGAATACTTGTGCCTTTCGGTGTATAGTATTTTGCGGTGGTAAGTCGCAAACCGGAGCCGGCGCTTAAGGGAATAAGACTCTGCACAGAGCCTTTTCCAAAGGTCTGCACTCCGATGATTATGGCCCTGTTCCAATCTTTCAAGGCGCCTGCAACTATTTCGGAGGCGCTGGCGCTGCCCTGATTAACGAGTACAACCATCGGGATGTCCGTATAAGCCGTTTCTCCCTCTGTATAATACTCTGTCTTTTCCTCCGACCTGCTTTTTATATACACTACAAGCTTTTTGGGCGGGAGAAACTGTTCTGCAACTTCCACAGCGCTGTTCAGCAATCCGCCCGGGTTATTCCTCATGTCAAGGATTAATAACTCCATACCTTCTTTTTTTAACCTGCCCAGAGCAGCAGCAAGGTCATGCCCTGTTGCCTCCTGAAACTGAGTGAGTTTAATGTATCCGATATTGTCAGGAAGCATTTGTGCCTTTATGCTCTTTATCTTTATGATGTCCCGGACAAGGGTGAAATCTTTTGTTTCTTTCCATCCCTCCCTGAAAATCATCAATGTAATGGATGTGCCTTTCTGTCCGCGCATCTTAGAGACAGCATCCGTAAGTCCCATGTTCTTTGTTGATTCTCCGGAAATCTTGAGGATTTTGTCGCCTGCCTTAATGCCTGCCTTAAATGCGGGCGTATCATCTATAGGCGCTATGACTGTAATTACATTGTCTTTGATTCCTATCTGGATTCCGAGACCGCCGAATTCGCCCTTTGTCTCGACCTGAAGCTCCTTTAATGCCTCAGGCGTCAGATAGCTTGAGTGGGGGTCTAATGAGTTAATCATCCCCTTTATGGCTCCGATTACGAGGTCTTTTGTCTTTACCTCGTCGACGTAGTTTTTCTTTATAAGGGTAAGAACCTCTGTGAATGTCCTGAGCTCTTCATACCCGTTCTGCGCGCTTACGGTTTCTACTGTCCATTTGCCTGCTACTATGCCGACTAAGGCGATGGAAAATATTATTGTTATAAGCAGCCACTTTTTTCTTCTAAACATCCTTTATCCTCCGTCTATCTTTTCAGCCATTGCTGGGGGTCGAGGGGTTTCCCTCTGTACCTGAGCTCGAAATAGAGACCGCTTGTCCCGAGGGTGTTCGACTCCCCGACCTCTCCGATGGCCGTATGCTCTTTTATTATAACTCCATTTTTCAAAAAAATCTTGGACAGGTTTCCATAGAGCGTGTGATAGCCGGCTCCATGGCTTATTATGACAAGCTGTCCGTAGCCCTTGAAATCATCGGCAAAAACGACCTTGCCATCGTGAACCGTCTTTACATTGGAGCTGGGCGATGTTTTTATATGGATGCCGCTTCTGAACACAGGCAGGTTAAAAAGA
The DNA here is from genome assembly GCA_947085205.1 of uncultured Nitrospiraceae bacterium. GTDB lineage: Bacteria > Nitrospirota > Thermodesulfovibrionia > Thermodesulfovibrionales > Dissulfurispiraceae > CAMTVO01. Next base: position 24,596 of record CAMTVO010000039.1, on the reverse strand, counting down.
GGGTCTATTTGTGTTCCGTATTGGATTGCAACAGTGCCATTTACAGGCCATGGAAGTCTTCCCTTAAGCCTTGCAAACCCGCTGTCCTCTGCCGGTTCCTCTTCTTTTATTCCGGGTTTTGCCTGTCTCTTTTTTCTCAACTCTCTCTCCTGTCGTTCGGATTTCTGTATTATCCGGAGCAGCCTGCTTGAAGCCTCCTGCAGCTCCTTTATCATTTTTTCGTAAGACTTCTTCTCTTTTCTGACGCTGACTAAAAGAGATTCCCTCTCTTTCCTTTTTTCTTTTAACGACCACTCCAGTTTTGTCAGCTTTTCTTCTTCTGACTTTAGCTCTGCAGACAGTTTTTTGAGCCCGGTCTGCTTTGCGCTCAAAACCCTGACAGCCTCCTTGTATTTGTTTATAAGTTTGTAATCATATGTAGAAATATCGCTTATGTACCGCAATGTCCTCAATGTCTGGGAAATGTCCTCACCGCCTATCATTATCAGAAGCGCGTCGTTCTCCCTGCTTATCCTCTGCAATACCCGTAGCCTTTTTTTGAGGAGATTGCCCTGCTTTTGGAGACTCTCTTTGTTGTTGTTTATATCGACCTGAAGGGCGGATATGTTGCCTTGTATCTTCTTTATTTTAGCTCGCTGGGCTGTCAACTGGTCTTCTATCTCATTAAGCTCTGCATTTGTTTTTCTGAGCTCTTCGAGGACGGATTTTTCTACGCGCTTGGCAGATTCGAGTTTTTTCTTATGGGTACTGATGTCCCTCTGTATTTGTTTGTACTCATCGCGAGAGTTTTCAGCGAAAACAACAGTGAACAGTAAACAGTGAACAGTGAACAGGAAAAAGCAAAAAGCAATACTCCAATACTCCAATACTCCGCTTCTCTTTTTCATATCTTCAAAGTCTCAGCCTCCCGATGGCTATAACAGAGCCTATGATTCCCATGACAATTCCTGCTATTGGAAGCATGATTAACATTTCGAAGGGAAAGACGAGCGTCTTAAGCATAGGAATGACAACGCTCAGCCTGTATGTTACGGCAAAGTAAAAGAGCAGAGCGCCGATTGTTCCTAAGACGCCGCCTAAAAAACCTATAGCGCCGCCTTCGACAAGAAAAGGCATTCTTATGAAGCCCTTTGTTGCTCCTAAGAGCTTTATTATCTCTATTTCTTCCCTTTTCCTGTAAAAGAGGATTTTCACCGTGCTGTAGGCGACGAAGATAACGCCTGTAGATATCGTTAAGAAGATTATGATGCTCATGTTCTGAAGGGATTTTTTCAAGAGGTGTATTGCCTCTGCCACTTTTTCACCGTAATATACATCGTCGATCCCGGATGTTTTTTTAATCTCTTCGGAAATCTTCTTCACGTTTGAAGACGACACGAAATCTTTTTGTAATTTTATTTCGATGGACGACGAGAGGGGGTTTTCATTCAGCCCTTCAAGGATGTAGCCTGTGTCCTTTAGCGTCTGCTTCAACTCTTTTAAGGCGTCTTCTTTTGAGATGTATTTCAGGCTTACGACTTCTCCCCTCCTTTTGAGGGTATCGATAATATTCTGCGTCTCTTCCTTTGACAGATTGTCCTTTAGGTAAGCAACCATTGAAAAGCGCTCCGGAAGATGGTTTGCAATAAGCCCGACGTTGTAGAGGAAAAAGGCTGTCAGGGTTATTATCAGGAGGCTCGACGCGACTGTGAATATGGAGAGGATGTTGATCCATTTCTCCCTGCAGAGGCTCTGGAATGCTGATTTAAAGGAATAAGCGATGGTCATCAGCCCACCTCCTCGCCCACGAGGTTTCCGCCGTCAAGCTTCAATATCCTTTTCCCTCTATTTCTGAAAAGCTCCCTATTATGGGTTGCAATGAGGATTGTCGTGCCCTGAAAATTAATCTCTCCAAAAAGCTTTATGATGTCTATCGATGTGTTCGGGTCGAGGTTTCCTGTAGGCTCGTCGGCGAGTATAACAAGCGGTTCCGCCACTATTGCGCGTGCAATCACAGCCCTCTGCTGTTCTCCTCCTGACAGGCTGCGGGGATTGCTGTCCGATAAATGGCGCAGGTGAACCTTTTTCAATGCCTCGGATACGAGGTTTTTAATGTCTTTTTCGCCGACTCCGCGAATTCTTAAGGCTAATGCTACATTGTCGAATACACTAAGGTTGTTTATAAGCTTAAAATCCTGAAAAACAACACCGATATTCCGCCTCAGAAAAGGTATTTGCGATTCGGCAAGGGACTGCAGATGAAAATCTCCTATGACAATGTCTCCCTCGTCAGGCCATTCAGCCAGATACATAAGTTTCAAAAGAGTGGATTTCCCTGCTCCGCTCGGCCCTGTTAAAAAGGCCATCTCACCTTTCCGGACGGTGAAGGTTATGCTTTTGAGAACGCTCTGGTCGTAGTATTTCGAGACATTATGAAATGCTATCATATATTCGTAATGCGTGATAAGTGATGCGTGATGAGATGTGATAGTTTACTCATTACACATTACTCATTACGGTCTTTGCTATATCCTCTACTGTAAGGCCATAGAGCTTCAAAAGCTCATCGGGCTTGCCTGAGCCGCCGAAGGTGTCTTTTGTGCCTATTCTTTTTACTGTAGTTGGACAGTTTTCTGACAAGAATTCAGAGACTGCGCTGCCGAGTCCGCCGATGATGGAGTGTTCTTCTGCGGTCACTATCAGCTTTGATGCTTTGGCTGCCTCAAGTACTGCTTCTGTATCAAGGGGCTTTACCGTCGTCATGTTTATTACACCCGCATCTATTCCCTCTTTTGACAGAATATCCCTCGCTTGCAAAGCAGCAGAGACCATTATGCCATTGACAATTATATTGACATCACGCCCGATGTGGAATTTGTAAGCCTTTCCTATCTGAAACTTATAATCAGGCGGCATGACAGCAGGCACTTTCGCCCTGCCGAGCCTTACATAAACAGGGCCTTCGTATTCAGCGATAGTATCTATGACCTGCTTTGTCTCAAATCCGTCGGAAGGGACTATTACGACCATTTGAGGCAGGACACGCATCAATGCCACATCTTCCAGCGCCTGATGGGATGCGCCGTCTTCCCCGACTGTAATACCGCTATGGGTTGCGACAAGCTTCACATTGAGATGGGAGTAGCAAATGGTCTGTCTTATCTGCTCCCATGCCCTTCCTGTCTCGAATATGGCGAATGTCGATGCAAATGGAATCTTTCCTGTAAGTGAAAGCCCTCCTGCTGTTCCAATCATGTCTTGCTCAGAGACGCCCATATTAAAAAACCTTTCGGGAAATGCCTTTGCGAATTTTATGGTCTTTGTAGAGCCTGAAAGGTCGGCGTCAAGGACTACTATTTTTTCGTTTCTTTTGCCTAATTCAGCCAGGGCTGCGCCATAGGCATCCCTTGTGGCAACTGCTTGACCGTAAAAGTCCGTGATCCGTGATTCGTGAACCGTGACCTGTTCCCTACTTCCCATTTTCGCCAAGCTCCTTTAGCGCTATCTCAAGCTCTTCTTTTGTAGGCGCAAGCCCGTGATACTCAACCTTGCCTTCAAAGATAGATACTCCCTTGCCTTTTATTGTATTTGCAAGGATTACAGAAGGCTTGCCTTTTATCTTTTCCGCCTCATCGAGGGTGTTTAGTATTTCTTCCATATTGTGACCGTCTATCTCGAACACATGCCAGTTAAATGCCTTCCATTTTGCGGCAACAGGCGCTATCTTCATTACATCCTCGCACCTGCCATCTATCTGGAGTTCGTTTAAATCCACAATGGCACAAAGATTGTCGAGGATATAATGTCCGGCAGTCATTGCAGCCTCCCATACCTGACCTTCCTGAATCTCGCCGTCGCCCAAAAGACAATAGACTCTTGCAAGACTTTTATCTAATCGCAATCCTAATGCCATGCCGTTTGCAATGGACAACCCCTGTCCGAGAGAGCCTGTTGATACCTCCACTCCCTGAAGCATTTTTGATGAAGGATGTCCCTGCAAAGGGCTGCCTGCTTTTCTGAGAGTGCTGAGAAGTGATTTGTCGAAATAGCCTGAGAGTGCGAGCGATGCATAAAGCAAAGGCGCTGCATGACCTTTTGAGAGAATGAATCTGTCTCTTTCCGGCCATTTTGGATTATCAGGTCTGTGTCTCATCTTGTAAAAATAAAGCGCGGTTACGATATCTGCAGCGGACAGGGAGCCTCCTGTGTGTCCCGACCCTGCCTGAGCGAGCATTTTCAATATCTCTATTCTGACTATTCGTGTTTGTTCTTTCAGAAAAGCGCTGTCGCGGGATTGTATTAAAGCAGCCATCAACTCTTTCCTTTCTCAGTAAAAATTGGAATATTATAAACCATTTGGAGAAAAATTTGTAACAATCCAATTGCGTGGTATGCCTGATATTCGTTTATTGACTTATGAACAGTATAGCCCCGGATTTGTGAAGAAACATGGTTTCCCGTGAAAACGGGAATCTACCTCCTCTGTATAGTTCCCTGCTTTCGCAGGGACAGCGTCTGGATTCTCCGGTCAAGCCGGAGAATGACATAATGTAACCCTGCAGCAAGACTACAGGGAATAAGCAAGCTTAACATCCTTACGATATCTTGATGTTCAAGGGCCTGTGAGTTTTTGAACAGGCTAAAATAAAAAAAGGAGGGGCTTGAGCCCCTCCTTTTTTGTGTGATGTTTTTAGAACAATACGTTAAAGGTGAAGTAGATATCTTTTGCTTTGTCAACTACTTCATGGAATACACCCGCGCCCGTCCCTGTTTGTTTTAAATCGGAAATTTTCTGTGGAGCGCCGACCCAGTTGTTGCTTCCTGTATATTTAAAGTCATATTGCTGGTAGCCGAGCCTGAAGAAGGCCTTTCCTCTTTTTGCAATCGGCTTCTTGTTGAGTTCCTGAATAATATAAACCTCATAGACATCGCCCCTGGTCCCGAGTTTGCCGGTCCACATATCATCATTGGCAGGAACAAATGTTATCCAGTTCTTTGAGCCGTGGTTATATTCTGCACCGATCTTTGTACCGGTGGACTTAATGTCATAACGGCCGCCAAGATAGACGGCATTACCCGTGCGCGATTTCCTGCCTTCGACAGAGTCCCACATTAATCCGAAAGAGTTACCATCTGCAAATGGCCCCATAGAGTTATTATTAGGATGTGTTTTGCTAAGGGCGCCTGATACGAAAAGATTAAGGTCACCAGGACCAACCTTATCAAGCTTGCCCGTGATTGTTGCTCCAAACCAGTCTATTTCTCCAAGGTTTGTGTTATTTGCTATGGTATCTGGCTTGAAGAATATATTCGCTCCCCTGTTCCAGTTGAGTTCGACATGTAAGTTGTCGGTATCATAGGGAACAACACTGATGCCAAACATAGAGGTATCTTTGAGATTGTTATTCTGCGGTCTGAACCCGCTGTCCAATCCCTTTCCATAACAGAACTTTGCATAGGCGCCGGGAAGGGCATCGATATCAGGGGCATAGCCTAATGTTAAACCGTCAAAGGCATAATCAACCAATAAAGAAGGCACGCCTGCTGTTCCTGTTTTTTCGGTGTTCATTCTCAGGTTCTGTGGAATGCCGCCTGTTGATGGCCTTCTACCAATGGAGAACCAGACAGGTGCGCCACCGATATTGCTCCATGTAGCGTATGCCTGGTCAACCCTGAGGGTATTGTCCTGTGGTATATGACCAGTAGTTCCATCAAACACGGTCCTGTCACCAAAGAAGGCATTGGTTGTTACAGGGTTGGTATTACCCATTCCCCATACCTTGTACATTAACAGCCTTGCCTTAACAGTGATGTCTTCTGTTGCCTTTGCATTCAGGTTAAGTCCAAAGCGGTTGGTGAATAGAGAATCGTTTTTTATATCTCTTCCAGGAGTTGCATTAACTGCCGAACCGTCTGCATTGAAGACCCGTGCGTCGTGTGTTTTACCGCTCAAACTGTCAATCCTTGCCCTGAAGTCTCCGCCGATTTCCAGCCATGAAGGCCCTGCGGCTTGTTCAGCCTTTTTCTCAACAACCGTGATTCTTTCCTCCTTTGCGGTCTCTTTCTGCTGCATCTCCTGCATCTGCTGTTTCAGGCGATCGAGTTCCTTTGAAAGCGACTCCATCTTCTGGAGAATATCTGCCTGCTCAGCGGCAAATGCGGGGAGAGGGAGAAGAAGAGAGAGTGAAAGGAGAACTGCGATAAACTTCCTCATAAAACACCCCCTGTAAAATTTTTGTTAAAAAGTTATAACATCAATTGATAAATAAGTCAAGGAGTTTTTTTACTAAAAGATTTCGAAACTCTAAATGCGGTATCCTGTTCCAACTCCTGATTTCTGTATTCTTACAAAATAATGGTATAATGACCTCGATGGAACTTCAGAGAGAGATAAGGGCTTTTTATATAAAGCTGCCGCTGCCGTATTTTTACAGAGAGATTACACAGGAGACTGTGGACAGCCTATGGGGCATGTCAAAAGAGCTTTCTATAAACGCCATAGATATAAACAAGAACAACGAAGTGCTGATACACTCCGATATTGAGTTCAGTCTGGCAAACTGGAACGATGCTGTAAAGTATCTGAGGGCAATAACCTCTCTTTTGAATGTAAAAAGCGGATACCTACTGGTAAGGAAGGTCATAGCGCTAAAGAACTCCGTAGGGACCGAACTTGAGAGTTACAAGGTTACAAAGCGCGGGGTTTATAATGCGGAGATGCCCGAATCGCCGGATTTTATAGAGGATGTTATAAGATTTTCGGGCAGAAACAAGAAGCTCCAGCAGATAGATGCAATGGAAAAGCTCTTCAGATTTATAGAGGAACAGGAAAAGGATAAAGATAAAGAGGATGCCGGTTAGTTTGACAACAAAACAAATTTTTTGATATAAATAAATTTCGCTTAAAATTCCTGGGTAGCTCAGCCGGCAGAGCGGGTGGCTGTTAACCACTTGGTCGGGGGTTCGAATCCCTCCCCAGGAGCTTACAGAGACAAAAAAAGGCGGGAGGAAAATCCCGCCTTTTTTATTGCGATTAAGATACTTCTATCTTAATCTCCTTTGGCTTTGCCTCTTCTTTCTTGGGAAGGACTATCTCGAGAACCCCGCTTTTAAAGGATGCCTTTGCCTTTTCGCTGTCGACTTCTGCCGGCAGTGCAATTGTCCTTGTGAAGCTGCCGTAGCTTCTTTCGCAGGCGTAATAGTCTTCTTCTTTTATCTCTTCTTCTCTTTTTACCTCACCTTTTAATGTGAGCGAGTCCTTGGTTATTGTGAGGTCTATATCTTCCTTGGCAACGCCTGGAAGCTCTGCCTTTACCACAATCTCATCCTTTCTGTCGTACATCTCGATGTTCGGCACTATGATGCCCATTTCCGGCTTCAGCCAGCCTCTTCTCCTCCGTGTAATAGGGGAGAAAAATTCCTCGAAGAGCCTATCCATATCCTTTCTCATATCTTCGAGTTCCTTAAGCGGACTCCATTTTACGATCGACATGTTGTCCTCCTGCTTTAGCGTTATAGCGTTAAGCGTTAAGCGTTGAGCGTCATGCGAAACTACTAACTCCAAAACTCAATAACGCTATAACTCTATAACGCAATTTTTAAGGGGTCAAAGACCCGCTATGATACAGCCTCAGCAACTGCCATTTTACTGAATACCATCCTGTTAGTCGTATAATCCACCTCCACAATATCTCCTTCCCTGAATGTGCCGTCAAGGAGCTTCAGCGCAAGGGGGTTGAGTATCTCCTTCTGGATAGCCCGTTTGAGCGGCCTTGCTCCATAGACAGGGTCATATCCAGCCCTTGCAATGAACTCTTTTGCATTTTCGGTAAGGACAATATCAAGCTTCCTTTTGTGGAGGTATTTCTTCATCCTTGCCACCTGAATCTCGACAATCTGCTTAAGCAGCTCCTCGCTCAACGGATTGAATATTATTATTTCATCAACCCTGTTGAGGAATTCCGGCCTGAAGAATGTCTTCAGGTCTTCCATTACCATCTCCTTTAATTCCCTCTCATTATCGCCGCTCCAGTGAACAGCAGTCCTTTTTGCTCTTTCCTCAAGGAGTTCCTGAATATGAGCGCTCCCGATGTTCGATGTCATGATGACTACCGTATTCCTGAAATCCACTGTACGGCCATGCCCGTCCGTTAAGCGCCCGTCGTCAAGCAACTGGAGAAGTATGTTGAATACCTCTGGATGCGCTTTTTCAACCTCGTCAAAGAGTATTACTGAATAATGCCTTCTCCTTACTGCCTCTGTAAGCTGTCCGCCTTCTTCATATCCCACATATCCCGGAGGCGCTCCGATAAGACGTGATACCGTATGCCGCTCCTGATACTCGGACATGTCAATCCTTATCATTGAAGCCTCATCATCAAAGAGAAATTCTGCGAGGGCCTTTGCAAGCTCTGTCTTTCCTACGCCTGTAGGGCCGAGGAAGATGAATGAGCCGATGGGTCTGTTCGGGTCCTGGAGCCCTGCCCTTGCCCTCCTGACAGCATTGGAGACAGCAATAATCGCCTCATCCTGACCGACCACCCTGTGTTTCAGCCTGTCTTCCATGTGAATGAGTTTCTGGACTTCTGTTTCGAGCATCTTTGAGACAGGTACTCCTGTCCATTTTGATACGACCTCTGCAATGTCTTCTTCGTCAGCCTCTTCTTTCAGCATTTTCCTTTTTGCCTGTGTCTCCTGCAATTTTGCATTCTCTTCTTCGAGAGCTTTTTGGAATTCGAGCAAGCGTCCGTATCTGAGCTCAGCAGCTTTTGTGAGGTCTCCTTCTCTTTCAGCCCTTTCGGAATCTATCTTTGTTTTTTCTATCTGCTCTTTTATATCCCTGATTTTCTGGATTACCTCTTTTTCGCTCAGCCACTGCGCCCTTAATACATCTCTCTTTGCCTGAAGCTCCGCCGTCTCTTTGGATAATTTGCCGAGCTTTTCCTGAGCATCAATAGAGCCGTCATCCCTCATCAATGCCTGCTTTTCTATCTCAAGCTGCCTCAATCTCCTCTCTATCTCGTCAAGCTCTACAGGCATGCTGTCTATCTCCATCCTGAGCCTTGCAGCAGACTCGTCAATAAGGTCTATTGCCTTGTCAGGCAAAAACCTATCTGTAATATACCTGTGTGAAAGAACGGCGGCAGCTATCAATGCAGAGTCCTTAATCTTCACTCCGTGATGCACTTCGTATCTTTCCTTAAGCCCTCTTAGAATGGAAATTGTATCCTCAACAGAAGGCTCTTTTATAAGAACAGGCTGAAACCTTCTTTCGAGGGCAGGGTCTTTTTCTATATGTTTTCTGTATTCATTGACCGTTGTCGCTCCGATGCATCTTAATTCTCCCCTTGCAAGGGCGGGTTTAAGCATATTAGCTGCATCAACAGCGCCCTCTGCGGCGCCGGCTCCGACGAGGGTATGAAGCTCGTCGATGAAGGTTATTATCTTCCCTTCTGACTGCTCTATCTCTTTTAATACCGCCTTTAATCTCTCTTCGAATTCTCCTCTGTATTTAGAACCGGCAACGAGGCTACCGATGTCAATGGCTATCAAACGCTTGTCCCTCAATGTTTCAGGCACATCGCCTGCAACTATCCTCTGGGCAAGGCCCTCTGCAATGGCTGTTTTGCCGACTCCGGGATCTCCTATGAGCACAGGGTTGTTTTTTGTCCTCCTTGAGAGCACATGCATTACCCTTCTAATTTCTTCATCCCTGCCGATTACAGGGTCGAGCTTGCCCTTTCTTGCGAGTTCTGTGAGGTCTTTTGCATAACGGGCGATTGCCTGATACTTTTCTTCGGGATTAGGGTCTGTTACGCGGTGCACTCCTCTTATCTCCCTCATTGCGGATAAAACATTCTCGGACGTTGCGCCGTTCCTCTTAAGAATCTCCGATGCAGTGCCGTAGCTGTTCACTACCGCAAGCAGCAGATGCTCCACGCTGATGAACTCATCCGTCAGATGCGTTGCCTCTTCAAAGGCTTTTTCCAAGACGGTTTTCAACATCGGCGCTATATAAACCTGTCCGAGCGGAGTCGCACCTGAAACCTTTGGGAACTTTTCTATCTCTTTATCGATGTCCGCCTTTAATGCATTTATGTCCACTCCGAGCCGCCTGAGTATCTGGTATGCTATGCCTTCTTCATCCTCAAGGAGCGCATACAGGAGATGCTCCACATCAAGCTGCTGATTGCCCTTTTTCTCGGCAATCCCCTGAGCTTCCTGCAATGCCTCCTGACTTTTTACCGTTAATTTATCCAATCTCATGTTTCCTCCAATCATTTAAGGCAATAGGCAATGGGCAATAGGCTACAGGGGAAAAATTAATTCTATTCATTGCCTATCGCCTATTGCCTCTTGCCTATTCTTCAAATATTCTTCTTAATCTATCTTCAAAGTCGCGCCGCATCTCTTCTTCCATGAACCGCATCATTTCGCGCATCTCTCGCTGCATGGACTCCATCCTATTTCTCATTCGCAGTATTATATCTACGCCTGCCTTGTTTACGCCGAGATCTTTTGTGAGATTAATAACCAAATTCAAACGGTCTATATCCTCATCAGAATAGAGCCTCTGCTGGTTTATCCTCTGCGGAGAGACAAATCCCTCACGCTCGTACATCCTCAATGTCTGGGGATGCACCTCAAGTATTCTTGAGACGACACTTATCATATACATAGGCCTGCTTTTGTCTTCTCTTTTTTTGACCATTGTTTTTATTGCCTCCTCCCTGGCATCCCTTTTCTTGGGCTCTCCTTGTAAAGGGATTCTATAACCTTAACTGCCTCGTTTGCCTTTTCAGGGATGTCTGTGGGAACGACTATCTTTATGTCCACATATTCGTCTCCCCTGTGTTTAGATTTGGGAGAAACGAAACCCTTTCCCGAAAGCTTGAACCTTTGCCCTCCCTGAGTTCCGGGAGGAAGTTTCATCACAGCAGCGCCGTCAATGGTAGGCACTTCTATTTTTGCGCCGAGCGCTGCCTCGCCGAAGGTTACAGGAAGCTGCACGTATATATCATCGCCCTTTCTTTTGAATATCGGATGCGGCTTAATGCTGACTTCCAGCAATAAATCTCCTGCATGCCCTCCGCCTATGCCTGCATTGCCCATTCCTTTAAGTTTCACTATAGAGCCGTTATCAACGCCTGCCGGAATCTTTACTTTTAATACCTCTGTGTAAACCGTCTTCCCTCTCCCGCCGCATTTTTTGCATACGGATGTAATTTTTCTTCCTGTCCCGCGGCACTCGGGGCATGTCTGGGCAATCTTGAAAAAGCCCTTCGATGTCTGGATTTTTCCTGCTCCTCTGCATGTAGTGCATGTCTGGAAAGACTCTGCTCCGCTGCCATTGCATTTATCGCAATTGATTGTCCGTGTAATGTTTATTGGTCTGGTTATGTTTGTAAATGCCTCTTCGAGGGTGAGTTCGACTCCCATGAATATATCCTCGCCCCTTGCATAATGAGGCTCTGCCCTGAATCTTGTGCCGAATATGTCTCCGAAGACATCTCCGAAGTCAAAGGTCTCGCCAAAATCAAAGCCCTTGAATCCTTCAAATCCGCCAAATTGCTCAAAGGTCGTTCCTGCCCTGTCATATTCTGCACGCTTCTGCGGGTCGCCAAGCACTGCGTAGGCCTCGTTTATATCTTTGAATTTCTCCTCGGCAGTCTTATCCCCTGGATTCAAGTCTGGATGATACCTTCTCGCAAGCTTTCTGTAAGCCTTCTTAATGTCATCCTGAGATGTGTCTTTGCTGATGCCGAGTATCTGATAATAGTCCTTTACTGCCGTAGTCATCGCCCACCTCTATTTGCTCATATAATAAAACTTTAGTCATAGTTTGTCAAGTATTTTTGGAAATTGGGAGTCCTTGTTCTTTCAATAAATTGATATGCTCTATCATTCCCCACTTTGCCCTGAATTGTCTTTACCTATATTCACCCCGGTTCCATGTGCAAAATATATCAGAACCTTATATCAGTGTCAATCACACAACATTGCCCCGACTGATGCGAGAATCAATGGTTCCCGCTCGCGAGCACTGCCTTTACCGACCCTACCGGAACTTTGGTCTTCAGCATAACCGGAATCTTTTTTTCGTCATCGGTGAGCCAGATGAGGATATCGCCTTTTCTGTAAAAGATGCCCTCAGATTTCATGATTGGCTTTATGAGGATGGTCTTGAATGTGCCGAGTGGCGTTTCTATGGTCTCTTTCCTGAGAACCCGTATTTCTGCCTTGTAGAGCTTTTTATCATCGAAAACATCAATAAAAACCGACTTACCCACTTCAAGCGGAAGTTTTCTGACATAATAAAAACAGGATAGCGGATCAAGAGTCGAATTATTTATGGTGAAGCTTGTTTTTTCGTTGTGCAGATGATTTATATAGATGGCTTTTTTTGCTGCATAGTCGAATATGACCTCTTTATCCCTTCTGTGCTTTCCTTCCCTTAGTTTTATTCTATAGTTTTGGGGAATCCCTACAAAATTTCTGAAGCGCTCTTTTTTCAGGGTGCTGACTACGGTATCTTCCACGGTATAAAAGATGGATACCCATTTTGCCGAGTTTGCCTTTGATATTAGTTGTATATACGAACCATTATCTTTTGCCTCAAGCACAGATTCTCCTGCTTTTATTCCGGCCCATGTGAGGTCATACTGGAGCTTCTCAGGGATATCGAAGGCAGAGGCATCAGCGCAGATGTATAGAAAAAAAGCAAAAAGCAAAAATCTAAATTTCATATGTCATGTCCTGAAAATCTGAAACGCTTTCTGTTATATTACCCTATGATTATTATTCCTGCAATAGATTTAAAGGACGGGCTCTGCGTAAGGCTTCTTCAGGGAAGAAAGGAAGACTCAACTGTTTATTCAGACGACCCTGCATCAACAGCACAGAACTGGGAATCATGCGGTGCAAAGCTTCTCCATATAGTCGATCTTGACGGCGCATTCACAGGAAATCAGAAAAATATCGAGGGCATACGCAAGATCAGGGAATCAGTAAAGATGGAGATAGAGGTCGGCGGCGGCATAAGGGATATGGAAAGAATAGACCTTCTAATTTACATCGGAATCAACAGGATTATACTCGGCACGGTTGCAATTGAAAAACCTGAGCTTGTAAAAGAGGCTTGCAAAAAATATCCGGGACAGATTTTGGTCGGCATTGATGCAAAGGATGGGCTTGTTGCAGTCAAGGGGTGGGTAGAGGTTACTCGTGTTAAGGCAAAGGAGCTTGCACTAAAGATGCAGGACTACGGCGCTGCAGGAATTATCTATACCGACATCTCTAAAGATGGAATGATGACAGGGCCTAATATAGAAGCCACAAGGGAGATGGTTAATAACTTGAAAATTCCCGTCATAGCATCAGGAGGAATATCATCAATTGACGACATAAATAGGTTGTCAGAGATAAAAGGACTTTGGGGTGCGATTACAGGAAAGGCAATATATTCAGGGGCGATTGATTTGAAAGACGCAATAAAGATGACAGAGGGCGGTTTGTAAAATGTTGGCTAAGAGAATTATACCATGCCTTGATGTTAAAGACGGCAGAGTTGTAAAGGGTGTAAGCTTTGTTAATCTGAGGGACGCAGGCGATCCTGTTGAGAACGCCATATTTTATGACGAGCAGGGCGCTGATGAGCTTGTGTTCCTTGATATTACTGCATCTCATGAAAAGAGAAAGATAATCCTTGATGTTGTTGAAAAGACTGCGACTGATGTCTTTATGCCCTTAACAGTGGGTGGCGGAATTAAAAACCTTGAAGACATCAGGGATCTTCTCAATGCAGGATGCGATAAGGTTTCCATAAACACCGCTGCTGTAAAAGACCCCTATTTCATAAGCCGCGCTGCAGAGAGGTTTGGCAGTCAGTGCATAGTGGTGGCTATTGACGCAAAGAGGGTTCATGACTCAAGGTTTGAGATCAGGAATCCTGATGAAGTCCCCGAGTGGCTGAGATCGTCAGAAGAACTCAGTGAGAGATTACTCATTACGCCTCACGCATCAGGTCCTACGAGTTTATGGGAGGTCTATACCCACGGAGGCAGAAACCCCAAAGGCATTAATGCAGTAGAGTGGGCAAAATACATGGAAGAACTTGGTGCTGGGGAAATCCTTCTTACAAGCATGGACAGGGACGGGACAAAGGACGGATATGATTTAGAGCTTACGCGCTATATTGCTGAAGCCGTTTCCATTCCTGTCATTGCATCGGGCGGCGTGGGAAATCTTGAGCATCTCTATGAAGGCGTTGTTCACGGAAAGGCAGACGCAGTCCTTGCAGCATCAATTTTTCACTACAGGGAATACACAATCAGAGAGGCTAAAGAATATCTTAAGGCAAAGGGTGTAGCGGTAAGGCTGTAGATGTGGGAAACGATTGGTTAAGTCTATGTAAAAGTGGGAAAAGGGGGGAAAGGGGACGGTTCTATTTTTCTATATAATTCACCATTAGTCCTCTCAGATTTATTACCTTTCTTTAATTAGAACCGTCCCCTTTATTTTTCTTTATTTTTATTTCCTGTACAATTTCTATCTCTGTTTTAGGGGTTCGGCTTGCTGAATCCTGAATGTGTTTAAGACAACATCCGTTGCAGGGCTTGCTTTAATTGCATAATTCAATCCATTGCCTGACACGGTTACATCAACTTCCGGCAGCCGTTTCGCATCTGAATATCGTGCGCATATCGATGCAGCCGGTTCTATGGCTTTATCAGAGATATTCCCGGAGATAATCGTTAAAGGGCTTCCAAAACCATCCACCCTTAAAAGGTAGTCGCTATTTTCAGCCAATGCCTCAATCGTATTATTTTCATTCTCATCCCTTCCTACGATTATCTTGCAGTTATCGGAGATTCTGAAATGGCGGCCGACACGCAGGAGATTTATGTCTTTCACAGAAGGCGACGGGTTATATTTCAGAAATTCTTTTAGACGGTAAGAATAGAGAGGGTCTGTCAACAGGCAACCGCCTGCAGGAGCAGGATATTCCGTCAGTCCCAATTCTTTTGCAAGAGCCATCTGCGGCTTTCTCGACCTGCCGTGAAAATTGCAGAGCCTTTCCCTGTCCACGATTCCTGACTGTTCCGGAATGGTTGGTTTTAAAAGCCTTGCGCTGAGAGGCCTTAATACATAGCCCCCCAGTCCTGCCTCTCTGTCTATCCTCGGAAATGTATCCCTCCTCTGGCTCATGGGTCGCTGTCCAAGGACTTCTCCTGTGATGATAAAATCGGCTCCGCGCATTGCCATTAGCTCTTTTGCTTCTTTCAGCATGAGGATTCTGCAATCAATACAAGGGTTCATGTTTTTGCCGTGACCGAATTTCGGATTTTTCACTATCTCTATGAATTTATCAGCTAAATGGCAGAGTTTGACCTCAAACCCGAATTTTTCAGAAGCGGCGAATGGATTTTTAGAGCATGACGACTTGTCTGAAATGTCGCATCCGAAATGTGTGAGGAATGTGATTGCAGTAACCTCTATCCCCTGCCTCATGGCAACCAATATGGCAAGGGTGCTGTCAAGACCTCCTGAGTATAATGCAATTGCTTTAGGCATACTTCCTCTTAATTCTTTGTCATATGACAGACAGGTTCATGCCTTTATAATCGACAAAGTCTTATTATTTATCTGTCCTGCCTTTATCTAATTTAATGTAAATCTTTTAAAGTCATTCACCTGCCTGCCGTATGACAATCTTTCAGCAACTTAACGATTTAAGAAGCGTTTCGGGAGTGGCTACTGCCGTGCCAACTTCTCCCACAACTATCCCCGCAGCGTGATTGGCGATGGCGGCTGCATCTTCAAGGGATGCACCGGCAGCGTGAGCAAGTGTAAACGCTGCAATCACGGTGTCGCCGGCTCCGGTAACATCGAATACCTTTTTAGCGACAGTCGGAATATGTGTCACTTTAATCCCTTTTGAGCCATCTTTTTCAAATAGGCTCATGCCTTCTTCGCTGCGGGTAATAAGAACTAATTTGCATGACAATCTGTTCAGCAGGGTCTTTCCTGCCTTGAGAAGGCTCTGTTCATCTTTAATTTCTACGCCGGAGCCTTGAGATGCCTCTATGATGTTTGGGGTGATTAAAGAGACATTTTTGTAAAAATGGAAATGGCCTACCTTCGGGTCTACTGCAACAAAGGTATTGTGCGGTCTTGCGTATCTGACGATACTTTTTACGAGAGACGCAGATACAACACCTTTTTTGTAATCCGAAATAATTACTGCATCATGCTCTTTTATTGCCCTTTTGATATAGCCTGTGAGACTTTCGAGATTTTTCCCCTCAAGCCTTTTTCTGTCTTCCCTGTCGAATCTGACCACCTGCTGGCTGTGGGCTATGACCCTTGTTTTAACGGTTGTAGGCCTTTTGTCCTCTATCATGCCTTCGGTATTGATATTCCTGTCTTCAAAGAGCTCCTTCAGAATCCCTCCTGCAGTGTCTTTTCCGACAATTCCCGCGATGGAGACATTTCCTCCGAGGGCAATGATGTTGTTCGCTACATTTGAGGCTCCTCCGAGCAGGAAAGACTCGCTCATGACATCGACAACAGGCACAGGCGCCTCAGGCGATATCCTGCTCACCTTCCCGTAGATGAAACGGTCGAGGATCAGGTCGCCGATGATTAGTATTTTTTTGTTTTTAAAGGAATTGATGATTTTGGTAAAGCGCATCATTTTAAAAATAACTTACAAAAGCCCAAAAAATCAAATCAGATTTGACATTTTATATGGATATTATATAAAGTTTAGAAATTTGGGAGGCGTATGGAGCATTCAGCTATTCAATTAATACTTCAGGCAGGATATGTTGTAAAGGCAGTCCTCATTATACTGCTTTTTTTCTCTGTTGTTTCATGGACAATAATATTTCAGAAGCGGCGACATTTTAAAAATGCCGATAAGGAGACATACAATTTCCTGAGAATATACGAGGCAATGCAGGGTCCCAAAGACCTCTTTTCTTCATCAAAAAAATTCGCAGTGAGCCCCTTATCAAATCTGTTTAGGCAGGTTTATTCTGAGAAGACTTACACAGAGCGGGATGAGCTTAAAAGGATGCTGAAACGTTACACAGCCCTTGAGGCTGCAAAGCTTGAAAGGTATCTGAACTTCCTTGCCACAACAGGCTCTTCAACACCCTTTATCGGACTCTTCGGAACCGTATGGGGAATAATGAATTCATTTATGGGTATCGGTGCGACGGGCGCGGCATCCCTCGCTGTAGTGGCTCCAGGCATAGCCGAGGCATTGATAGCAACTGCAATGGGGCTTGCTGCTGCAATACCTGCGGTAATCGCATACAACTATTATCTAAGCAGGGCAAACCGCATGATTATAGAGATGGAAGACTTCTCAGAAGAACTCGTTGATTATATATTGAAGTGATGCCATGACATTTAAAACCTCCAGACGCAGAACCGCCCTGTCAGAGATAAATGTTGTTCCCCTTGTAGATATAATGCTGGTGCTCTTAATTATTTTTATGGTTACCGCTCCGTTACTCCAGCAGGGTATCGATGTAGACCTGCCAAAGGCAAAGGGCAAAGACCTGCCGCCGGAGGAAAGGATTACGATTGTGATTAAAAAGGGAGGCGTTATTTATATGAATGACAATCCTGTTTCGATGAATGATATGGTAAAGAAGCTTTCTGCAATCAACAAGCTGAATCCCAATGTCTTTCTTAAGGCTGATAAGGATGTCCCTTACGGGCTGGTTGTAGAGGTGATGGGAGAAATAAAGGAGGCGGGGATAGAGAAATTAGGCATGATAACCGAGCCGAAGATAACCCTGCCATAAGATTTTCCATGAAGACTTTCGGTATTTACAGCGCCTTTACATTTTCCATCTTTTTGCATACGCTGATAATTGCCGCCACATTGGTCATTGCAAGGCATTCGAGTCTATACAAAAATCCTGTTCCGTACATCGTAACTATTGTGGATAGCTCTGACACATCAGCAGTCAGCAGTCAGACGCCTGAATCAGAAGCCCATAACTCAAAACCTAAAACTCAACGCATAAATATATCATCTAAAGTAAAAGATGTACCCAAAAAGCAAGATGATAGTATTATAAGAGAGCGAATAGAGGCCTTGGAGGCCAAGAAAAAAATAGAGAAAATGGCAGCGCTCAGAAAAATGGTAGACATCGGCGGGCAGAAAAGTCTTTCTCAAGGCAAAACAGGAGGGATATCGCAAGGCGGCAGTAGACCAGTAACAGGAGGAACTTCGACAGGCAGCGGAGACTATTATTCGATGGTTGTAAACAAGATAAAGCAGCAGTGGGTATTTCCTGAAAGTATTGATAAAGACTTGCTGGTAGTTATTACGATTAGAATAGCAAGGGACGGAAGCGTGACAATAGACAGGATAGAGAAAAGCTCAGGGAATGCTTTATTTGACCGCTCTGCATTAAGGGCGATAAACAAGGCGAGCCCGTTGCCTCCGCCGCCGCAGGAGATGGAGATGGGTGTGAGGTTCAGACCATGAAGGCAAGTCAGAAGTCAGAAGATAAAAAGACAAGAAGGTGGAAAAATGAGAAAAAAAATCATAACCGATTAGCTTCGCATCTTCTTATTTTTTTATCTTTTATTCTTTTCCTTCTCACTTTTCACTTTTCACTTTTCACTTCTCATGCTGAAAAGGTTTATATCGACATAACATCTCCAGGCGTTAAAAGGCTTCCTATTGCCGTTCAGGTCTTTACAGACGGGAAAGAGATATCGGACATAGTAAAGGACGATCTGACGTTTACAGGCCTTTTTGACTGCATTGACGAGGCCGCACATATAGAAAGGCCGGAGCAGCCTTTTAATCCCAATAACTGGAAAGGACTCGGCGTAGAGCTTGTGGTAAAAGGCAGGGTTGTAAAGGGCAGAGATTTAAGTGTCACTGTTTCTGTTTATGATGTCTCTGCCTCAAAGGAAGTATTGAGCAAGGAATATTCAGGCGCTGCGGAATTATCGAGACCGCTTTCACACTCGATAGCAAATGACATCTATAAAATCCTTACAGGGCAGAACGGAATATTCAGGACGCGGATAGCATTTGTGGGAGAAAGGGAGGGCAAAAAAGAACTTTATTTAATGGATTGGGACGGCCACCGCATGCAAGGGCTTGGTGTAACCGGGGGCATATTGCTATCTCCGCGCTGGTCTTCTGATGGGACGAAGATTATTTATTCGGCAGAGAGGAACCGAAGCTGGGATATCTATCTGCTGGATATGAATACCATGAGGGAAAAAAACATTGTCAGACTGAGCGGACTGAATATGGCAGGGAATTTTTTCCCGAATAATAAGGAGTTTGTATTTTCATCTTCAAAGGATGGCAAGTCGAATATCCATGTTGGAGATGTTTCGAGCATGAAAGGGTGGAAACTCATATCTTCACCGTGGATTGATGTATCTCCATCTGTTTCTCCTGACGGAAATTATATTTTGTTCGTCTCCAATAGGTCGGGAAGCCCGCAGATATATATTTCTGATAAAGAAGGCAACGGCATAAGGAGGCTCACCTTTGAAGGCTCTTATAATACATCGCCTGTATGGTCTCCAAAAGGAGATAGGATTGTATTTGTGAGGATGCTCGGCGCAAAGAACCAGATTCTCATGATGAAACCCGACGGCACAGGGTTAAGCCAATTAACGGATAAAGGAAATAACGAAGAACCTTCCTTTTCCCCTGATGGAAGATATATAGCCTTTACATCTGACAGGGACGGCACAAAAGGGATATATTTGATGAGGATTAATGGAGAGGGACAGATAAGAATAACGCTGAAAGGATTTAAGGCGACCAGCTCAAGCTGGTCGCCTATGTAAGTCTTATTCCACTATGGTGAAGGTCCCGTCTTTTTCTGCCTTTACGGTGGCATCAAGGCAGCTAACATTAAAGCCCTTTTCAGCCAGAATGTGATACCCCATTTCTGCTCGCAATCCCCTGTCGCAGTAAAGGATAACCCTCTTGCCTTTTGGTATCTCTGTGTATCTCTCGTTTAGCTCATCCAGTGGTATATTCATGGCGCCCTTCACATGTCCTGCGGCATATTCGTCAGCATTCCGCACATCTATGATGACAGTGTCAGGTGGCAGTACGGCAGCCATCTTCCTGAATTCAGCATGGGGGATGGTGCCTGGCTTTGGTTTCGGCACATACACAATTGTCGTCTTTGTATGCCCTGTGGCAATAGGGTTGCCTGCTGCCTTCCATGCATCATAGGTTATGGGCAGTATCCTTACGCCTCTATATCCCCAGCCGATTATCTTCTGTGCCATCTCCACACCCTTATCTCCATAAAGAACAATTGGCGCCATCCTGTCCTTTGGGAATTGTTCCTTCATCTTATCCAGTTCATCAGGGGTGGTGGATATGGCACCCTTTATGTGTCCCCTGTGGGCTATGTCTTTTGAACTGGTGTCTATAAGAATGTGGGGGATATCCTTTTCAATAGCATCTTTCAGCCACTTCGGTGTTGTATGGGTGTATTCCGTCTGCACCCAATCAGGCATTCCACCAATATAAATCTTCACATTTGTATATCCAAGACTCTTTGCCTTAACAGCAGCAATAGGGCTTGAGCAGCCACCCACACAATAAAAGACCAGAAGCCTGTCCTTTTCCTTTGGCAGTTTGTCTGTCTGCTTTTCCAACACTGCTGCGGGGATAACTATTGCCCATGGAATGTGTCCTTCTTCATACCTGGGCGCAGGTCTTGAGTCCACAATCACAAGGTCTTTCCTTTCTGCCATGAGCTTTTTAAAATCATCTTTTGTGAGCTTATCCTCTGGCTTTAAGGTACGAAGGATGTCAAACCTGGCAATGGATGTGGCTGTCTTTTCGCCCTTCTTCTCTGTGTAATAGATGGTGAATGCCCTGCCCCTGAATTGCCGCATCTCCTCAAAGGAGTTCACATCCTTGAGCTTCGTGGAAGCGGTAAACTTAACAATCTCCTTATGGGTGGTCAAATCAAGCTGGATTATGTCTCCTTTCAGGGAGATGTTGTCCAGAAGTCCCATGAGCATGTTTGGCTCGGGCTTATGACATCCTGCGCATAATGGCGCAAGTGTTGGCTTTGCCTGCTGTGCTAAAAGTGGCAGGGGAAGCAATAAAACCATTAAAACAAAAAGGGTTCTTACAAATATTCCCATATTCTCCTCCTGTTGTTTTTTAAAGTTTAGAATATTCTTAATATTAGAACACAACATCTTCAAACTCACAGCAATGTCTCTCTGCATACAGCAGAGGAGAGGATTTATCAGCCTGAGGTTCTCTGAAATTTCCGTATATCCCTGATTACATCCTTCAAGGTTATACCGTTTTTTTCAGCTATCTGCGGCCAATCTTCTCCTGCCTTTTTCATTTTCGCTATCTCTTGTGCATCTTTTTTAGAAAGAGATGAGATAGATACCGCCGCAAGCGCTTCGCCGGGGGGAAGATCCTTTAGTATCTCATCCACTACAGAGGCGCTTATATAGTAATGGTTTGCCATTATCCCCTTAAAGACTGCAACCTTCTCAGCCGTATCACGCCTCTTGTTAGTTCTCGTTATCAAACTTTCCAAACCTTCCTTGTCGAATTGGGCATCGACAAGGACAGGCTGTAATAAAAACAACGTTAACAAAAATATAACTATCAAACCACTCCCTTTTAAACTACTTCCTTTCATAATCATATGCTGCCTCCTGTTATTAAAATATTAAAACCCTGCTAAAGGTTTTATGCTGCTTAACTGACCGGCATAAACTATAGATAATCGCAATATCAAACCAGCCGCAAGAACAAGCCATGCGCTTAGATGTATTCTTAATCTTACTCTACCTGCTACCTCTGCTGCCTCGAGGATGATAGCTAGTGGCAGCGCTATAGCAAGAATAAGAGTGGCTATCCAGAACGGAAAATAGTAACCCCCTTTGAAGAACGGCATTATTGCCTCAACATGCGACGCAGTAGATGTGAAGTGCCCATAGAAGAATAAGGCAATTAATACAATCTCCGCGGCTATTAGAGCTATATCTGTCTTTTTAAAGAACAGGCTTTCCTCTGTATCTTTCTCTATGAGTATAAGAAGCGCTGCGCCTGTTGAAATACCTGACACTAAAAAGAGTATGGGAAGCACGGGTGAATTCCAGAGCGGTCTTGCAACAAAAGAGCTTAACAACACCCCTGTTCCTATCCCAACCATTACACCTAATGTAAGATTTATTCCTGCTAACGGCTTTCTTATTGTAGATAGTTTGTTGAGTATCGTTAGTTTCAGCTTCGCACCCGTTTTATCAGGAAGCGATGCCAATGCCCATAGTGCGCTCATAACGATTGATACTCCAACCGTCCATCCAACCCATGACATAGGCGAGGTGACATTAAAACTCAGATAAAACCAGAAGGCGCTCAGCTTTTTTGATAAATCAAAAAAGACAAACACCATGGCTATGGCAAGAATGAAAGGCGCCATTATAGGACCAATGTAGCTGCTTTTCGGCAATTCCGCTCCTTTTGCGCGAAACTGGGAAACAGCGCTCAAGACCATAAGACCTGCTGCCATGCCTCCAAGAAAGAGATACATGGCAATAAGCCAGTCCCACACTTCAAGGCGTGGATATGTGATACTATTAATACCTGTTATTGTAATCTCTTGCATGTCTTCTCCCCCAACCTTACTTTTTTATAAGTAAAACACCCTCGGTCTTGTGTTTGCCTTCTTAATCGGCACCTCCGTCCGATTTTCTGCCAGCATTTTTTTAACAATGCTCTTTGGGTCATCAAGATCTCCAAATATTCTTGATTTGCCAAGACATGTAGTAACGCAGGCAGGCTCCTTGCCGTCTTTAATCCGGTGTTCGCAGAAGGTGCATTTATCGGCTGCGCCGCTTGTTGTATCTATAAACCTTGCATCATAGGGACACGCTGCTAAGCACGCCTTGCAACCTACACATCTATTTTTATGCACCATTACTATACCGTCTTTTCTCTTATGCGATGCGCCTGTTGGACAACTGCTCACACATGGCGCATTTTCACAGTGATTGCAGAGTTCAGGTCTCAGTTCCATCCGGAAGTTAGGAAAAGCGCCTTCAACTATCTCAATAACCCTTGTTCTGTATAGTTCTTCTGCTATATTGTTCTCAGCTTTACATGCTGTTACACATGCCATACAGCCGATGCATCTTTTTCTATCTATAACCATTGCATACCGCGGCATACTACACCTCCTTTACAATCTTCACAAAGTTCACTCTCATCCCTGTCCCGCCCATTATAGGGTCAACTGCATACCGTGTCATCAAAGATGCATCGTCAGCGCCTCTTTTATATGCCTTTTTTGTTTCTTTTGAATTATGGCCAAAACCGTGAACCATATAGACACAATCCTCTCTTATTCTCTCTGTCACTTTGAGTTTTATCTTATTAGACTTTGCCCCATCCTGATTCACAAGGACAACATACTCTCTATTTTTAAGCCCAAGTGCAGCCGCCTTCTTTGTGTTTATCCAGAGTTCATTTTCGCTTACAAGCTCATGGAGTCTCTGGTTATTTGCAGTCCTTCCAAAACTATGCAAAGGACTTCTTCCATAAATTAAACGGAAATGACCCTCCGGCGGCGTAGCGTGCTTTTTATATTTTGGCACTGGGTTAAAACCATTTTCTTTCAACGATTGGGAATAGAGTTCTATCTTGCCTGAATCTGTGTTAAAAGCAGGTTCTTTTTCTGCCGTTATATATGGGGCAGCGGTATCCTGAAAGACTATTGTGCCTTTTCCTTTAAGCGCCTTTAGAGGAATATTTCTGTTGTCAAGTCTGTGCTGAAGGTACTCTTCTATATTCTTCCATGGGAAATATTCATGAAGTCCAAGCTTGCTTCCAAGGTCCCTCACTATCTGCCATGCAGGACGGCTCTCAAACATTGGTTGAACAACCGGTTGTCTTAAACCTACTGCCATTGCCTTTCCTTTTCCTACTTTCAAGTCATCGTATCTCTCAAGATATGTGCACTCAGGCAGAACTACATCTGCCCACTCAACAACCTCAAAAGGCAGGACATCGCATGCTACCATTAGATCAAGTTTGCGAATAGCATCAATTGTCTCCTGCGGCGCTGGAAGGCTTTTCAGAACATTCAAACTATAAATAAACCATCCCTTAACAGCGTATGGTTTTCCAGTGAGAGTCGCCTTCCTTATCTCTGTTGTCGTGGCATCTGCCCCATAAGGATAACCAACTAATTTTGGTTTTTCAGGCTTTGGAGGCGGAACTTTATAATTATATCCCGGCAGTCCCGCTTCTGTAGGAATATAGCAACCGCCCTTTCTTCCATAAGCGCCCAGGAGCGCTGTGAGTATTGCCATAGCACGCTCCCTCTGTGTATCATCCCCATACCATACGGCATGCCTTCCGGGGTGTATTACAACTGACGGCTTATTGCGCGCCATCTCCCTTGCTGTCTCTACTATCAGTTTTGCATCAATATCTGTCTCTTTTGATGCCCATTCAGGGGAATAGCTCTTCACAGCGTCCATGAGTTCACGGAGTCCGACAAGATCGGAAGAGCGTCGTGTAGGGAAAGATGTGTAGAGTCAGGTGTATATCTCGGTGGTCG
>CAMTVO010000038.1:0-44838 GCA_947085205.1 uncultured Nitrospiraceae bacterium | reverse complement strand
TCGGTTCGCCTTTGAGTTTGAAACAGCCGGCGAAACAGGTAAGCATCATATAGGGCTTGCCGGTCTTTTCCCTGAAGCCGCTTAATGTATGTTTTACAACCTGTTTCTTAATATCTATAGGAATAAATTCAAGCGCCCTTGTCAATCCTGTGCCTCTGATGTCTTTTAAAATCCTGTCGTGGATGGCATTAAAATGCTCATTAAAGGCCTGAAGGTTATCGGCTAATGACAGAACAGGCCTGCCATCTTTATCCTCAATCAAAATAGGCACATCGGTTTTGAAGACAACCTCATCTTGATCAATATTTTTCTCATTCAGCATGAATACCCTCTCAAGCCTGAGGTTTATGTTATTTCCGAATGGGAAGGATTTCATTTCAAGCAGGCCGTTATACAGGCATACCATAAACTGATATTCCGAGGAGCTTATATAAAAAGAGAGGCTGCTGTTTTGAGGGAAATGAAAGACTGTATCTTCGATCTCCACGCCCTCGTCAATAATAATTCTTTCTTTTTTAGTTGTCCTGCCCGAAGGCATGGATACGCTGAAGCAGAATGGTTTTGGTATTTTTGATTTTTCGGAATTTCTATCGGGATAGAGGCTTTCTTTATAGACGGTATCCGAAAGGGCCAGCGCCTCCTTTATCAGCGCCATAAACCTGTGCCTGTAAAGGATTGGAAGTTTGTCGGCTTTGAATGTTACTTTGACCCTCATAGATTATTCCCCCTCCGGAATAATTTTAAACCGTGATCAATTACGGACGATTAGTCACAAAGTCAAATACTTTACTATCGCCTTTTTATACTTCTCAAAATCGCTCAAATTCTTATGCAGAATTGAAACCACTATCGCGGGATCTATCTTCTCATATTGATGGACGACCACATTTCTGAATTTTGTTATTTTCTCCATCGTCTTAAACAAATTTTTGCCTATTATCCTGTTCTCCATCAATACGGCGAATGTATCTGCATAGCCTGTCGGTGTCCTCATCGCCGCATCGGAGATTATATGATTTGCGATGTCAATGCAGGTCTCGATTAACATCTGCAACGTTCTCTCGACAATTCTCTGTGTTTTCCAGTCATTTTTGTATGCAGCGGCAGAAATTCTTGAAAACTCTTTAATCTGCTGAAGGTAAGTGTCAAGTTGGGCAAGTTTTCTTCCTGTCAAAAGCTTATCAACCAATCCCATACCTCCTTTGCAGAATATCCCTTTCTTTTACTGCAAAGTCAAAAAACTTTCTAAGAGTAAGGGATTCGTATTGATGCCTCAGAAATGGCTGTTTGTCGACAAGGACTTTTTTGCTTTGCAAAATCCTGCCTGTGAGGCTGGTAGATGCGTCATTCAGAATCACGAGGTCAACTTCGTCAGTGCCGAGAATGTCTGTAATTTCCGAAAACAGCTTGAGATAATTCAATCTCTTGGAATCTTTCACATACACTGCAATGTCAACATCGCTTAAAGGATTTGGCTTATGTTTTGCCAGCCCTCCGAAGATATAGGCAAAAATAATATTGTGATTATTCGATAAAAACCCGGTCAAATGACCGATTCTCGAATGAATGTCTTTGGGAATTTGCTTAAATCGTATCATGCTTTAAAAATAGCATAAATCGCGGCATATTTGTAGTATTATAATCCCATGCCTAAAAAACACCTCGGACAAAATTTTCTCTTTGACCCGTCAATTTTGTACAGGATTGTTGAAGCTTCCGGCATAACTCATGACGACACGGTTGTCGAAATCGGCCCGGGACCGGGCACTCTTACAAAAATACTTGCCGGTGCGGCAAAAAAGGTAATCGCCATAGAGCTTGATTACAAGCTTTATGAGAGATTGAAAGAGGAGTTAAAGGGATTCAAAAATATAGAGCTTATTCACGGCGATGCGCTCAAATATCCATATGAAGAACTTGAACCGTTCAAAGTGGTTGCAAACATTCCATATTACATAACCACGCCTATTATTTTCAGACTCCTTGATGCCCGCAAAAATCTGAAATCCATGACTCTGACGATACAGAAGGAAGTCGCTCAACGAATTGCCGCAAAACCTGATACAAAAGAATACGGCGTTCTCTCGATTGCCGTTCAGTATTACGGCAAGCCGGAATTGAAATTCGTCATCCCCAAAGGCGCATTCAGACCTGTGCCGAAAGTAGATTCTGCTGTAATACATATAGGGATGCTTGAAAAGCCGAGGGTAATAGTGGCAGATGAGAAATTATTTTTCAGAATAGTCAGGACTTCTTTCGCACAGCGGAGGAAAACGCTCGCAAACTCTTTAAAACCAATTATAAAATCCCCCCTCCCCCCCTTTACTAAAGGGGGGCAAGGGGGGATTAAAGAAATATTACTCCTTGCAGGGATCGACCCTCGCAGAAGGGCAGAGACATTGAGCATCGAAGAATTTGCGAGGCTTACAGATTGCATATGTTCAGCGTCACAAGACAGATTACCTAATAATTATGATTAGACTTTGACTTTACCGTATTTGATTTTTATAATATCGTATCTGATTTTTATAATTATGAAGTTATATAAAATTAAAATTTTTGAAGCTGTTCATTGCATGTTACAGAGGAGGAAGATATGAGTCTGACCCGCCGTGATTTTCTGAAGTATTCAGCCGTTGCCGCTGCTGGCGCATCCAGCATTCCCGTTTTCAAGTCCGTTATGGCAATGGGTGACAAGCCTCAACAATTAGCTGCTTATGTCCCGACATCTTGCGAGATCTGTTTCTGGAATTGTAATGCCATCGCAAAGGTAGTAAACGGAAAAGTGGTAAAGCTTGAAGGTAACCCTTCAAGCCAGAGGGGGAGAGGGAGGCTCTGCGGAAGAGGCAATGCAGGTCTCGGTTCCCTTTATGACCCTGACAGGCTTAAATATCCAATGCTGAATACAGGCAAAAGGGGTGAGCCTAAATGGAAAAAGGTGAGCTGGGACGAAGCCTTCAACTATATAGCAGAAAAAATGAAAATGATAAAAGAAAAGCATGGCCCTGAGTCCATAGCCCTTGTTTCCCATGGCACAGGTGGAAGCTGGTGGAAGCATCTCTTGGAGGCTTATGGAAGTAAGAACTCGCTTGCACCATCTTACGCAAACTGTAGAGGCGCAAGGGATATGGGATTTTATCTAACCTTTGGTTCTGATGTGGGAACTCCCGAGATTTATGACTTCAGCGAGAGCCGTTTCATAGTCCTATTTGGTTCACACCTCGGTGAAAATGCCCATAATAGCCAGGTCCAGGACATAGTCCTCGGCCTTTCAAAAGGTGCAAAACTGGTTGTCCTCGACCCAAGACTCTCCAACATAGCGAGCAAGGCAGATTGGTGGCTGCCTGTGAAACCTGCAACTGATCTCGCCGTCATCCTCGCATGGATTAAGGTGGTATTAGACGAAGAACTATACGATAAAGAATATATAACAAAATATGCTATAGGATTAAAAGAACTACGGGAAGCGGTCAAAGACTATACCCCGGAATGGGCATCTGCTGAGACACAAATCCCATCTGAAACAATTGTAGAGATTGCCAGAGAGATGGCAAGGCATAAGCCTAATGTGTGCATATCAGGCGGTAGATTTTCTGTCTGGTACGGTGACGATACTCAGAGGTCAAGAGCAATAGCCATACTGAATGCCCTTATGGGTTCATGGGGAAGAAAGGGCGGTTTTTTCTTACCTGCAAGTGGTTCTTTACCAAAATATCCTGGACTTCCACCATATCCTGATGCAAAGCCGCCACTTACAGGCTATCCATTTGCATTATTACCAACGACCACAGCCCTCAGAAAGGCTGCCATCACAGGCGAACCTTATCCCTCAAAGGGGTGGTTTGTATACGGTAGCAACCTTATCAAGACCTTACCAAACATCAAAGAGACCGTTGATGCCATAAAGAATCTTGACCTGATGGTAGTAATTGATACAATCCCCATGGAGATCGTTGACTGGGCCGATGTCGTATTACCTGAATGCACTTATTTAGAAAGGTATGATGACCTTGGGATGGATAAAATGAAGATGTTTGGCATCACACTCCGGCAACCTGCGGTAAAGCCGCTTTTTGAGAGCAAACCCTCATGGTGGATAACAAGAGAACTCAGCAAGAAAATGGGTCTTGAGGCATACTTCCCATGGAACGATGTTGAGGAATATCTCAAAGCAAGGTGTGATGCAGCAGGAATAAGCTTTGAAGAACTAAAGACAAAAGGGGTTATAAACTTCCCTGAAAAATCAATGCCCTATTTCACAAAAGACAATCCGCCCACTTTTGATACGCCTTCGGGCAAAATCGAACTCTATTCAAAACAACTGGCAGAGGAAGGATTCGATGCTGTTCCAAAATACACAAAACATCCTGAGCCGCCTCAGGGCTACTTCAGGCTCCTCTTTGGAAGGACACCACTTCATACATTCTCAAGGACTACAAACAACTTCCAGCTAACAGACCTTGTGCCGGAAAACGAACTCTGGATAAATTCTAAAAAGGCAAAGGAACTGAAGCTTAAGAATGGAGAATATGTCGCCCTCGTAAACCAGGATGGTGTTAAGCCCCCCACAAAGATAAAGGTAAAGGTTACAGAACGGTTGAGGGAAGATTGTGTCTATATGTACCACGGTTTTGGTGTTTTGGCAAAGGAACTGAAAAGGGCATATAAGAAGGGTATTGCAGATGAGGAATTAGTAACTAAATACGCTGTTGATCCCATTATGGGCGGCACTGGCATGAGAGTAAACTTTGTGAAAATCGTTAAGGAGGCATAACTATGAACATATATGGAATAGAAATACCCGAAAAAGAAAGATTTAAAGAAGCGATTAATGACATCTTAAAAGGCAAAGGCGGGACATTAATATACCTCTCCATCATTGGCATCATCCTCGGCATTTATGCAGTTGCAAGAATAGTTATAGAAGGACATGGATACACCACCAATACCAATAGTCAGGTGCCATGGGGATTACAAATTGCAACATATGTTTACCTTGTTCTTATAAGTACTGGGTGCACATTCGTGAACTTCTTTGGATACATATTCTATGAAAAGGAATATAAGCCAATATCAGCGAGGGTTCTTTTCATGGGAATCTTTACAGCCATTGCAGGTATGGGCGCCCTCTCAACAGAACTCGGTCATGTAGAGAGGCTTTACAACTGGCTGCTATCCCCTAACCCCACATCTGCAATGTGGTGGATGGCAGTATTCTACACCATCTATGTGATAGTCATTGCCGTTGAGTTTATCAACATAAAGCGAAATAAGCATTCAAAAGGGTTAATGTGGACTGCATTCATAGCAGCTATCATAACCCACAGCACTCTCGGGGCATTATTTGGCGCAATAGAACAGAGATTCTATTATTATAGCGCCTTGTTTCCAATCTATTTTCTTATCATTGCATTCCTCACAGGCAGCGCCGTCGTTGCTATTGTAGCTGCGATATCGGTCAAACAATCACCGGCTAATGATGGCGCCCTGCTTAAACCTATGAGAAATTTCATGGGAATCGGACTTGGACTCGCCTTTTTGTTGACGCTCTGGAGACTGCTCATAGGCATCTATGGACAGGCTGAGGGCTCACATATATTTGAACTAACCATTTGGAATCAGATTATAGTAGGGCTTTTTTTAGCTGCCGTATTGCCTTTTATAATAATGCTATACTTAAAAGGCCCAAATAGTTTGATCATTACAGGACTATTTATTATAGCTGTTCAGCTTAAAACAAGGCTTGACCTTGTAATCAGCGGATTTAAGATGCCCTTGTTCAGGGCATATGATATTCCAGAAATCATCTCTCACACCCCTTCTCATGTAGAGATATTTATCTTCACAGCTGCTGCTTCCTTTGCCATATTTGTATATTTACTTGCTGACAAACTCGGATTTTTAGAAGTTAAAGAGGGGGTGAAATAATGGAGAGAGACATCCTTAATATAATGACAGAAGACTTAAAAAGGGCTCTTCAGAAGCCGATGCATAAGAGAAAGTGGGGAATGACAATTGATCTAAAGAGGTGCATTGGCTGCCATGCCTGCACAACAGGATGCATGTCAGAGAACCTCTCACCTCCTGATATTCAGTACCGTCCAGTAGCAGAAGAAGAGGTGGGAGAATTCCCTAATGTAACCGTCAGGTTTTTACCAAGGCCATGTATGCAGTGTGAAAACCCACCATGTACCACTGTTTGCCCTGTTAAGGCAACTTATACGAGGGAAGACGGAATAGTGGTGATTGACTACAAAAAATGTGTCGGCTGCCGTTATTGCCTCGTTGCCTGCCCATATGCAGCAAGATCAACAGATTCAGGCCTTTACTACACGGGAAGATTCAAAGGCGAGACCTATGAAACTGAGGCCAATGAAGAATACGGTAAATCATGGGCGAGGACATCGCACTTTAAATCCCCCATAGGGAATGCAAGGAAGTGTCACTTCTGCATACACAGGATTGAAAAGGGAATACTGCCGAGGTGTGTTACAACATGCGTCGGTCATGCCACCTATTTTGGAGACCTCTCTGATCCGGAAAGCCTCATAACAAAGGTAAATACAAGTTTGACTGCGTTTAAATATAAAGAGCTGCTCGGAACAAAGCCGAGGGTAACATATATAGTTTAATGTCAATCCTGATTGTTGAAGCCTGATTATTGAAAAGAATAAGTCGGCCTGAAAATCAGGCCGACTTATGTTGGGGGTTTTAATTTTTTACTTAAATGTAACCTTCTTTGTTGTTTTGTTGAATAGGAATTGGTCTTTTCCTACCTCACCCTTTGCTCCGGCAGGCAGATACCAGAGTTCCACATCAATGTTTATCTCTTTCGGGAACTCCCTCACCTTCTTTCCTTCCTTCTCTATATCTACAAACGGAATCACAATTTCAAAGGTCTCGACCTTTGTCTGATTTGGCTGGAGACTTGTGTCTCGGAACATTCCGACCTTTCTGAACGGCCCATAGACCATTTTATCTTCTCCACGGCTTGAAGTGGACTGAGGCATGTATATCTTTTGAGCCTTAAATACCTCTTTACCATCCAGTGTTTTAGCGGTCACATCCATGACCAGCCTGTTTGGAGATGGTCAGCCGTCAGGGATTCTATGCCCTGCTTTATTAGTGAGTTTAACAGTAAGCACTGTTGTTGGATGCCAATCCCCTGCCCTCGGAAGGAACTGATATGCCGGCGCCTCAACAACCATATCCACTGCACGTTTGCCCACCTCAGGGTCTCTGTATGAAGACATATGATGTCCCTTTCCAAATTTATGCATATGGCAGTCCTGGCAGGTCTCTGTGCCTCCAGAAGGAACATATGAATGTAAGTAGCTTCCGTAAAGTGTAGCGCACTGTGACGGGTTCGGCTGATCAAAGTTCGCACCGAGTCCATGACACTGACCGCACATTACAGCCTCCTGCATAATCGGGCTATTTTTATGGATTGGGAACTTGTCATACGGATGGAAGCCGTCCTTTTTACCATAAATTACATTCTTTTCAGGCTCTCCATCGTGCCACTTGTGGATAATAGCCTTCTTGTTGTGGCAAATGAGACAGTTAATGCTAACCTTCTCAAGGGTTTTCGTGTCGCCGTCTATAACTGCCTTTGCAATCTGTTTTGCAACATCATCTGTTGCGTCCTCTATCTGCGGCAGATGGCATTTAAGACACTGCATGAGATGCTTTACCTCAATATCCTCTATTTTTTTCACTCCTGAAAACTTCTGCTCTTTCATTAGACCATCTAAAATAGCCGTCCTCATAGTGGCCATTGTGCGGGGCGTGCCTATAAGAGGTCTTGCGTGGAGAGATTTATACCATTCATCGTACTCCTTTGCATGGCACTTCTTGCATTCCGATACATCATACATCTTTGCAAGTTCGTCAATGGTCTTTGCCTTTGGCGAGCCCGTTTTCTCATGCTGCATTGCAAATATGCTGAACGGCAATACAACGACAAGCAACAACAATACAACTTTTAATGTTCGCATTTAACCCTCCTTTTTAAAATTTACTGACTCTTCGATACTCAAATCCTAACTCCCCCAGTCTCCTATACACATCACCTCCCTTTAATTCCCGAAAACACAATCCATAGACTTATTTGGTAAAGACTTCACAGTTTCTTAGATTCCTACACTCTGCTGCTATACAAATAATTTTAATATGTATATAAAATTAGCAGACGCATGTGATATTGTCAACTTTAAGTTTAAACTTTAAATCATGTTGTAATCAGAAATATCAAGGAATTAAGAGGTTTAAATTAAGATTTGTCAAGTGCGATTTGCCCTGAAATGTCCTTCATTTTTGTGCAAGAAAAAAATCTCTTGACAAAAGTTCATATAATCATATATAAATATGTTTATATGATTAGGATGATAAAAATATTCAAACTCTTTTCCGATGAGTCGAGACTGAGAATACTCATGCTGCTGACTGAAAGGGAACTCTGTGTCTGTCAGCTCATGGGGGTTCTTGGAATTTCACAGCCCCTCGTATCGAGAAACCTTTCTCTTTTAAGCGGTGCCGGTCTTCTTGACGAAAGGAGAGACGGGAAATTGATATTTTATTCCATTAAAAAAAATCTGCCAAAGACAATAAGAGAACTTATAGAATTGTTGAAAGAAGAATTAAAGGACGATAAAACCCTGAAGGGCGATCGTTCTTCTCTATCTGAGTGTTATGAATTCCAAAAAAAGACCGGAAAATGCGATATGAAAACTTTCCTTGCATACATGGAGAAAAAAAGAAAACAGAGACTAAAGGAGGTAAAAAATGTTATTGGATTTTAGAAAGAAGAGGGCAAAACTTCAGGCATATACATGGCTCGGACTTCCGCTTGTGGTAATCGGAGGATGGTTTTATCCGAAATTGGGCTTTTTCCTTTTAGCCTGCATGATAGGCGCTGTCGGAGTTGCAATATACAAAGGAAGGGCATGGTGTGACTGGATGTGTCCGAGAGGCAGTTTTTACGACCTTTTTTTGCAGAAAATAAGCAAGAATAAGGAAATACCTGCCTTTTTCAAAAAGAAAGGCTTCCGCATATTCATGTTAGGTATGCTTCTAAGCATTCTGGGAATACAGATTTACCTTGCATGGGGTAATATGGACGGAATAGGCATTGCAATGGTGAGGCTTTTGACCATCACCACGACCATTGGCATCGTATTGGGAATTATCTATCAGCAGCGCATCTGGTGCCATATATGCCCGATGGGAACTATAGCGAACTGGATGTCTGAAGGCAAGAAACCGCTAAGCATCAATGAAATGTGCATAGACTGCAAGGTCTGCTCCAAAGTATGTCCGATGCAGTTAAAACCGTATGAATATAAAGAGTCCGGAGTGATGGGTGACAATGATTGCATTAAGTGTTCAACATGCGCTGTGGCATGCCCAAAGAAGGCGCTCCAGTTTGATAAGGAGCTTAAAAAGGCGGCGTAAATTTGATTAAAACAAAAAAATAGGGTGGAGATATCAACCCCACCCTTATTGTATTAGAAACGATTAGCAGCCTTCTATTGCCTTTTTCTTCTTAGCAGGCGCTGCTGGAGCTGCCTCCTTCATCACATTGCCACCCTTGATTTCAACCTTATCTCCGACCTTTGCTCCTGCTGTATCCTTCACCTCGACTGTTGTCTCCTTGCCCTTGTCGTCCTTTACAGTTACATTCTTACCCTCGACCTTTGTAACAGTGCCTTTTACATCTGCTGCAAAGCTGAGACCGACAACGCCGAGAGCAAATACGAGAGCGACTAATAATACGAGAATTTTTTTCATGTAATTTCACCTCCTTTCTATTAACCTTGATTGAGCAATTAACATGCCATGCATGCATTTGGTTAATTTTACAACAAATTTAAAGTTTTCAACAACAAATCTTTTCCAATTTAAGGATTCATTTCCTATTTTAAGGAATTAATCCTTCATCGGCTTTATGAACATAAAGTAAACCATTGTCCAATTGCCGAGGATGATAAATACCGTTGCAACAATACTCTGCAGAGATAATGCCGACATACCTGTCAGCGCATGCCCTACAGTTCAACCACCGGCAATTGCACCGCCGAATCCCATTATAATACCTCCACCGAATACCCTAATAATCTCGTTTGGATCTTTTGGTATGGTCAATTTGAACTCCCCAAGTCCTTTTGCACTGATATACGCCCCGATGGGAACACCTATAACATACAGCGCGCTCCATGTAGCCACGCCTATACCTAAGATACTGAACATCGGGTCGAACGGCGCCTTACTGTTCGCTGTAAGTACAAACATGAAGAAGTCAGACAAAGGACCGGAGAAAGAAAGCCCCCTTGCCTGTCCACCCCAGTAATAAGACGCCCACCATGCAAGGACGACTACCGCGCCTATCAAAGCACCTCCTACCGACCATGACCACCCCTTCTTTGGGCCTTTGGCAAATGGCCTGCCTTTCAGCACCACCGTGATGATTATAGCTGCAATCACAGCAATAACAACCCATTTTATAGCCGCTCCGCCTCCGAATATATCCCACAAGGCAGGACTGCCAATGGCATCTTCACCTTCATCAATAGAAACCTTGAAACTCTTTAAAAATTTACTTATAGGCTGCAATGGGCCATGCATCGTGGAAACAAGGCCTATACCAAATCCAAGGGTAGCAATAAATGCTGCAAGTGTACCTTCACCCTGCTTATATAAGACACCGCTGCCGCAACCGCCTGCCATAACAATACCGAGTCCGAAGATATAGCCTCCGACTATAGCTGCAATCGGCGCAAATACCTGACGCCTTAAACCATCATCTCCCATGAAGCCGAGAGATTCAATTAGATTTGAACCAATAATAGCAATAAAAAGCGCCAAAAGCCATGCCCTAAACAAAGTAAAATCATTTACAAAGATCACGTCTCTGAACGCTGAGTTCATTCAATACCTGCCGCGCTGAAGGGCAAAGCCGAAGATTACACCGACGAGAATGCCTGTCAGAATAACCATAATACTTGCCTGTGAAATGCCTTCCATTTAAACCTCCTGTATTGTTTTATTATCAAGCCAAAGGCTTGTTCTACCAGACGATTACCTTATCAGCCTTCTCTATAAGCCCAACAATCCGATCGTAGTCTTTATCGCTTCCCAAATTTATAACTGCCACATCATTTTCTTTTCTGTGCTCTTCGATTACCTTCTTTATACTGTCTTCGGGCTCTGCCTTCAATATATGGAGTATCTTCATTATTAATATGGCAAAATATTATCATATTCCAGAAGTCTTTTCGCAATATCTTCCGTTGGAATATATTCTATACCTTCATTTAAGGCAATATTGGTATAAAGCCCTAACTTCATCTCTCTAATCATTTCGAGGTTTAATGAGATATCATCGGATGCTTCGAGTTTTCTGTCGAATATGTATATATCCACATCATTGAGTATGGAAAGGCCGATGCCCATACGCAAAGCCTCAGACTGCCTTTCCCTCACTATAACTGCAATCTTTTTCACCTTAAAACACTATTACCTTATCCGATTCCCTGTTCATAACCGCATTATCATACTGGCTTCCGCATATAATTCCATCTGGAATATCTTTAAGTCCCATCTTTTTCCGGTTATAATCACACAGGCTCATGGTAACACCACTCCTGCCTTTAAGTGAAATAATATCTTTATCTGTTACTAAATGACAGCCATCGTCCATAAAAAAGAGAATAACCTTATGTCCTCTCTTAATCGCTGACTCTGTAAGGCCTGCAATGTCATCTCTGTATTTACTATTGGTAACAAGTATTCCAAGCGTCATACTGAACCCCCTTGATAACCACTATTTTGTATCATAAGACTATTAAAAAAGCAAACCCCAGTTGCGAAATTCTAAAACTTTTAAACCGCTGCATAGTTACATCTCAACCCCGTGTTTTTTAAAAGTTTGCGCCGAGGTGAGCAATCGCCTGGATAAAAACTCTTAAACCTGTCAATCTTACGCCTTAACCACAAGCACTGCACAGTGAGAAAGGGCTACAACCCTTTCTGCCACGCTTCCCATCAGGACTCTCTCCATGCCGGTTCTTCCATGAGTTCCAAGTACAATCAAATCAGCGTTTCTATATTTTGCTACCTCCAGAATAACCTCATATGGCTTACCTAATAAAGGCAACCCTTCTATTTCGATACCTTCTTTTTTTGTATCCTTTCCGACCTTTTCTACGTTGTCAATCGCCTCCTTTAACTTCTCACTGGTAACGGCCACCGACAGAACAATAAAATTCCTCACGATACATATCCCTTCCTCTGTGCACCTTCTGCACATATTTAAAGCAGCCGTTTCCGCTGTTTCACTGTATTTTGAGCCGTCGGTAGCAAGCAACAGCGTCTCTCCCCTCATTACAGCATCCTTTGGTACCACAAGCACATTACACGGGGAGTAAGCTATAACCTTTGATGTTTGACTTCCGATGAGAATCTTCTTAAGTCCTGTCATCCCTCGCCTTCCCATGACTATCATATCTGCATTTCTCTTCCGGGCTTCCTCTATAATAGCCTTCCATGGTTCCATTGCCCTCCTTACCACAGCCTCGCATTCAACATCATTTTCGGCAGCAATCTCTCTTATCAACTCCAGGTGTTCCCGTGCCCGCAGTTCTATTTTCGCCGCAAACTTCGCCCCTTCGGTTTCAAACTCGGGATTAAATTCAAGTGCCCGAAACACCGTGAGTCTTGGACGTCCGCACTCACGTGCTATATTTATAGCTGCCTGTATTGCTCCTGCACTGTAATCAGAACCATCTGTACAGAGAAGAACAGATTTGAAGCTCCCCATAAAATCAGCCCTTATTTCTGGCATTTAGTGACCTCCTGTCTTCAATATCCCGGATGCTGCAATCGCCAAGACCATGACTTCAAGTATTGCGATCACGCCGTACACCGTATCTTTTTTCTTGAAAAATATCGGAATAATTCTCATGCAGCAAAACATGGTGATACCTGCAAGAAAGGCTATGCCTAAAAAGTTAAGGAAATCACCTTTCCCGAGCATTCCAAGCCATGACCAGCCTGAATGTATGCCTGTTGCTTCAAGATATTTATGTACTGAAAGTCCCCAGTATTTCGGAAGGTCACTTACAGGCACATGAGGAGACAGTATTCCAGTCAGATAAACAATAAATGTAACAACAAGCGCAAGCAGTCCCAACTTCATTCCTGCATCAAGTAATTTTGCATATGCAAGCTGTTCTTCTGTTGCCTTTAAATTTTTCCCCATGATGCCCCTCCAATTTTATGTCATTCCTGCGAAAGCAGGAATCTATGTCTTTGTCATATTGTTCTGGATTCCCGCCTACGCGGGAATGACAAAACGGCGTTACAGATTATTTTCAGTTCCAGATTTCAAGTCCTTTAAGCAAAGCCCTTGTGCCTGCAAAGAGAAGCATTGCTATGACTATATATCGCACTGCCGCAGGCTTTGTCTTTGCAAGAATTCTTACGCCGACCATAGAACCGAGCATTATTCCGATAATTGACGGAACAACCATCATGGGCAGTACCGCACCGTTATTTATATAAATCCATGCAGCAGACGTGTCTGTTATTGAGAGCAAAAACTTGCTCGTTGCAACAGAGACCTTCAGTGGCGCGCCCATCATAAGATTTAATACCGACACATTAGCCCATCCGGCGCCGAGCCCAAACATGCCTGCCATAATGCCGATTATAATAAAGGTCGCAAGTCCTTTGGTAGTCCTGTGAATCTTCCAATTAATCTCATGGCCTGTGGATGCCTCGTAATAGATTCCATTTATTTTTAAAGCAGTTGAAAGGGCATCAGCCTGTTTAACATTAGGATACTCCGATTTCCCGGCTATGAGCATAATTGCAACAATACCCAAAATAGTCGCACCCAATGCGGTCTGGATAACCTTTGTGGGAAGTGTAAGGCCGAGCATGGCGCCGATAATTGCACATGCAGAGGCAATAAGGGCAACAGGCAGCGCCAATCTTAAATCAGCCATTCCTTTTTTAAGCAGCCCAGGGCCGGCAGCCAAAGCGCCTGCAAGAGCAACTAAAAGACCGGCTCCTCTTACAAAATCAAGATGAAATGGAAAGAATCCTCCTATAATCGGGACAAAAAGGACCCCTCCTCCAACACCTCCCAAAACAGCCACTATACCGAGCAAAAAAGTTACAGCCAGCAATATCAATGGCCATATCCACCATGGAGCGGAAGATGCCCTTGAAGTTGCTTCTACTATCGGCGCCTCGCTGAAGGCAGTTCCAGAAAGTCCGATGAAAAGCAATGTCATAACTATACTTATAGTGGCGAAAAAACGCACCATCACTTTATCCTCCGTTATCATTAAAGCTTATTCACAGCACTTGCTTTCAAACTTGATATTTTCAAAAAAAAAGACTACCAGCCTTTACTTTCCATTATATCCTTTATATGTTCTCCTGTCTTTTTGTCAATGATAATGAGCCTTCTACGTTTTGCTTCTCCTATCTTTTCCATTACTTTGCCAATATCCACAGGTTTCTCTAAAAAGTCCATGGCACCGGCCTTCATAGCCTCAACCCCTTTTTCTACTGTTGCATGCCCTGTGAGAAGAATTATATCCATATCGGGGTTTTCGCTTTTGATACGCTTAAGTATTTCGATGCCGTTTATACCGGGCATCACAAGGTCGAGGATAATCGCATCGAATTGTTTTCCTTTTGTCTTCTCAATAGCATCATCCCCGTTAACTGCAGTATCTACCTTCATACCTCGACTTTCTAATCTCTTGGAGAAAACATCAAGAAACTGTTTCTCATCATCCACTACCAATACATTTGCTTTTAATTCCTCAGACATTTCAGTTATCCTCCTTATCTGTTTTACTCTTCTTTACTCTTCTTTTCTCATTATCCTCTGAGCAGTATCAAAATCACCTCCCTCTGCAAATGCCGCAGCTGTCATAACTCTTTCAATCTTTTCCCAGTAAGCTTCCCTGATTTTAGCCACCAATAAATCTATGTCAGCAGGCTTTCTGAGAAAATCAAATCCGCCAAGCCGTCTTGCTTCTTCTTCGTCCTTTTCTGTTCCATGCCCTGTAAGGATAATGACCTGTATCTGAGGAGACAAACTCTTTATCTCCCTGAAAACCTCTATACCATGCAAACCCGGCATTTTCAAGTCCAGCACTATTACATCCGGCTCTACCTTTTTGATAAAAGAGAGCGCCTGTTCACCGTCATAAACTGTATCCACCAGCAACTCCCGCATTCTCAGTCTCTGCGCGAGGGTATCAACAAAATCCACCTCGTCGTCGACCAATAAAACCTTTATTCCTTTTTTCTTATCCATAACACACCCCTTATTTAATTTTTTATTAAACTAATAAAGTTCAGGATTTGATGCCTCGCCAGTTACAGACAGAGGCAGCATGATGTTTACGCCTTCGCCCTCTGTTTCCTCATAAATACTCCCTCCTAACTGCTCTGCGACACGTCCGGCAATATTATGAGAACATATGTCTTTTTTTTCCGTTTCCGTGAAATCGCCTTCGCGTGAAATTCTTATTGTTATTAAACCCTCGGAGTATTCGGTCTTTAATATGATACTGCCGTTTTCGATGCTCTTTAAACTCTCTTCAATCAGACAAAAGATTAAAAACTGAAGCCTTGACGGGTCGTTATAAGCTAATGGAATATCTTTCTGAAAATCTTTTTCAAAACCGACCTTTTTCTGGCTTGCAGGTCTGATTAATAATGCCAAAAGTTCCTCCAGCGCCTCATTAACACTGAAAGCAGATAAAGGATTGTCCATTCTGTGACCGAAGCCGTTGAAATTCTTGCAAAGCCGTGTGGCTTTAAAAATCTGGTTTTCGATGGATTGAATGATATTTAAACTACCATCTAAATCATACCCGGTCCCGGCCTGTTGAAATCTTAATGTATCTTCCAGTAAGCCTGCTGATTCTTTTAAGACAGCAAGGTGATTGTTCAGTTCGTGGGTAAATACCGACAAAGCCTTTCCTATAAACTTCAAATGAGATATTCTAAGAATTTCATCTTCTTCATAATTCATAGTCATACCCCGGTTAATTCCGTTTCTTCAGCGCTTCATCGATTTTTTGGGTCAGAACACTTATATCCACCGGTTTCATAATGCAATCAAACACCTCACCCTCTATCCCTTCTTCCAGAATTTGGTCTTCGCTGACACCTGTAAGTATTATCACCTGAATACCAGGACTAAACTGCTTGACGGTTTTAACAATCTCACGACCATGCATTCCGGGCATTTTCAGATCAAGGAGCATCAAATCGGGCTGTTCCGCTTTAGTTATAGCAAAGGCGTCCTCGGCACAAAATAC
This sequence comes from uncultured Nitrospiraceae bacterium, assembly GCA_947085205.1. Classification (GTDB taxonomy): domain Bacteria; phylum Nitrospirota; class Thermodesulfovibrionia; order Thermodesulfovibrionales; family Dissulfurispiraceae; genus CAMTVO01. The sequence continues at coordinate 28,489 of CAMTVO010000038.1, read as the reverse complement.
AGCCTTTGCAGCATAATTACGTAATTGCAATCTCTCTGACAGAGCTGTTGCAAATTCCACCTCGTCATCCACAATAAGCACCTTTGCATCTCTCATATATTTTCTCCTCCATGCAATTCGGTCTGCAATGGTATCTCTACAGTAAAGGTAGTCCCTTTATTTACCTCGCTCTCAACGACTATGTTTCCACCTATCCTCCTTACAATTCCATAGGCTATGGAAAGGCCAAGCCCGGTTCCCTTACTCTTCTCTTTGGTTGTAAAGAAAGGCTCAAAAATATGTCTCAGGATTTCCTTTGAGATGCCGTGTCCATTGTCCTGAACGGCAACCTGAATTGTATTGTTATCCTTTATATCAGTGGAAATTCTGACAATCCCTCCATCTTCTACTGCATCTATTGCATTCTTTATTATGTTTAGAAATACCTGTTCAAGCTGTATTCTGTCGCTTCTTAAAGGCGGAATGGCTTTTTCCATATCGAGCTTCAGGCTGATGCCTTTAAGCATGATGTCCTGTTCAAGAAACTTAATTACGTTCCCCAGAAGACTATTAATATCAATGAGTTCAGGAGTAATATCTGCTTTTCGCGCAAAACCGAGTATCCTGTGTGTGATTACACTGCAACGATTTACATTATCAAATACAGCGTTCAGCAAATTTAAAAATTTATCTTTATTAGGGAAATCATGAGATAATTCGATAATGTCCTTCATCAGTCCTGCCTTCTCATTGATTATGGCAAGGGGATTGTTGATTTCATGAGCCACACCCGCGGCAAACTTTCCAAGGGTGGCTAATTTTTCCGTCTCAATGAGCTGAGCCTGTTTTTCATGCAACCTTTCTACGGCGAGTTCAAGGGAACTCATGGTTTCCTGAAGCCTTTCCTCCATCTGATTAAAAGATGCCCCCAGCGACGCAATCTCGTCTTTACCCTTTAAATTCAAACGCTGTGAAAAATCTCCTTTTGCAACCTTCCTTGTTGCCTCTTCAAGACTTCTTATAGGGGCTGCAATACTTGCTCCGAGCTTTATATTTATGACAGTCCCTAATACCATGATTATTAAAATTGCAAATAAAAGCAGCCTTACGGAGCTTTTTAATAAAGAATTTATAGTTTCCCTTTCCCTCTTTAAAAGGTTCTCTGTAAAGGATTGTATCTCCCTTGCCTTTAATCTCATCTTATCAATAGAATCCTTCTCGTTTTTATAAAGTCCTTCGTGTGCTCTGAGGTTTTCTGCAATCCTGTCAAATAGATATTCATATTCTGCTATTGATTCTTTCATCATATTGTAGTTATCAGTCCCAAATTCATTAATTATCTCAGTCCTGATGTTATCGATATTCTTTTTTAATGCAGCGAGATATTTTTTCAGTTCATGGAAGTCTTCTCTATCCTTGTACAGAAGAAAATTTTTCTCGTATCTCCTTACCTCAAGAATCGTATTGGTTATGTCATCAGCTATTTCAACAACGGTTAATCTGGTAGTGATTATCTGCAATTCTTTGTATGCCAGAAAGCCAAGAATTGTTGCGAGTATAATATAAAGACCAAAACCCAAAAAAAGTTTTTTCCTTATTTTCACTATTAAAAATATCCTTGAATGTCTTTACTAAATCTACGGCACCAGCAAGGTCGGCAATTCCGATATCTCCACAATTCTATGAGATACGCTTCCGAGCCATATCTCATGGAGGCGGTCTTTGCCTGTTGTCCCCATAATGATCATGCTTGCCTTCAACTCCCTCGATATCCTTATTATCTCAAGAGGCGTCCTGCCCGCGCCTAAATGGGGTTCTGCCTCTATGCCGGAAGCCTTCAGCCTTTTGCAGTAATCTTCGAGCCTTTCCTTACTCTCCCTTTCAATACGATACAGTTCTGATTTATCCAGACCCTTTGAAATCTTCACGCAAATAACATGACAAACAAATGCCTTTTCTATTAATCCATTAAAGGATGCGAGTGTTTCCAATGCCCTTTCTGACGGCTCCGACCAGTCTGTGGCGAGTAGTGGTCTCCTGAATATGTCATCATTAAGACGGGTCACCATTTCTCCATCCCACTCAAACTGAACCATATATTTACTGACCAGTGCGGGTATCTTGCTCCTTGTTATAATCTGCAGAGTGCGTGAGCCGACAAAGGGCTTCTCCGTCCCTGTCCTCTTCTTCCTGCCGACTACTATTAAATCAACCCTCTCCTTTTCTGCAATCCTTAGTATATTGGCAACAGGCTCGCCCACCTCTATTATTATCTTGCTGCCTATGCCGTTTGCAGACAATGTCTTCTGCCAGTCTTCAAACCTTATTCGAGCCTCTTCTCTTATCCGCTCCTCTTCTTCCTTGAGATAGCCGCCATAAGGAACAAAGCCGACCTCCTCCCTCGGTATCACATAATAAAGTATAACCTCCTTTAATCCTACCTCTTTTAATGTAAGCAGGGATTCAAGGGCATTGAAGGCAAGCTCTCTAAATTTTGTGGGGTAAAGTATCTTTTCTATCTTCATAATTTCTCTCCTTTCAGATAAAGAAAATTAGGGTTATTAAAACAAAAACTATTAACAATATTGGGAAAGAATATTTCAGCATATACCCAAAAAAGCTCGGCATTGGCGTTCCTGCCTCCTCTGCTATAGAGCGCACCATAAAGTTCGGGGCATTCCCTATATATGTAACGGCTCCAAAAAACACCGCGCCTACTGATATTGCCAACAAATAAATTGGGTTTTCCTTTATGAGAAGAGCGACTGCCTGACTTTCTGGAATGCCAGGGTAAAAACCTCCCATTGCCGTACTCAGAAATGTCAGATATGTGGGTGCATTATCAAGGAAAGCAGAGAGAGAGCCTGTTATCCAGAAATAGTGCACAGGTTCCCTCACCGCTGAAATGATAAATGCCAACTCTCCTTTTGCGCCTGCCTGAAGTATTTTAAGGCATGGTATCATTGTGAGGAATATTCCTATAAAGAGTATGGCAACCTCTTTTATGGGAAACCATGTAAAGGCGTTATCTTCCCTTACCACTTTCGGAGTAAATATCATGGAAAGGACTGCCATTAATATCAATAATCCATCCCTGACAACATCCTGAATACCCCTGTGAATACCCAATATTGATACCTCCCCCCACTTTGCCATCCCGCTCATCAGAACAGCGCCAATTATGCCTGCCAGAAATATAAAGTTATGCGAACCCTCAAGCCTTATCGGCTCTTTTGTCTCATTATCAGGCGGTGAGACAATCCCCTCTTTCTTATAAAAATATGTATCAAGGATGAAATACAGTATCAACAGCATACCAGCAGCAATAAGCATGGGAAAAAGCAGATTGAATGTCCAGAAAAACGGCACTCCGCGCAGGAACCCCAAAAAGAGCGGCGGATCGCCGAGCGGGGTAAGAGAACCGCCGATATTAGCCACGAGGAAAATAAAGAACACAACCATAAATGCCCGATTTTTACGGTGGGCGTTTGCCCTTAAAAATGGGCGGATAAGTAGCATAGCAGCACCTGCAGTGCCCATCCATGAAGCAAGCAGGGTGCCTATTGTCAGCATTGTAGTATTAACAACAGGCGTGCCTGTCAGTGTCCCCTTCAATAAAATACCGCCTGATACAGTGTATAATGCCCCAAGAAGTATAATAAACGGCACATAATCCGCAAGGACTATATGGAGTATTTCATAGACCGCCGTCCCTTTATAACTTATCAGTAATGGAACAGCAATAACCACTGCCCAGAATGCAGAAACCTTGCCAAAATGGTGATGCCAGAATTTTGGCGCCAGAAGCGGGAAAAGGGCTATTGATAAAAGCATTCCAACAAAAGGTATTACGCTGTAAAGGGGCAGTGTTTCGCCTATATTAGGGTATTGTCCTCCAGCAAAAGCAGGGGATAAAGGAATTAAGAGAAAAAGACCTGCTGAAAATAATATTTTCCTCACTCTAAAATCTCCTTTCCGGTAATTTCATGATTCACTCACAATTTGATTTCGTTTCTCAATCCATTAAGCACCGCATAACATGAAACAGGACTTACATGATTGCCGTCATGCCCATGTATCTGAATGCCTGAAATTACCGCATAATCACTTTTATTAGTATCAACTGTTGCCTTCAAAGCGCTCTCAAGGTCTGCCTGAATAGCCTTTTGTGTTATTTTTGTAAGTTCCAGCAGGTCAGGGACATTGCCAGATGGAATTTCTTTTGAAAGCCGTATTTTTATAAGACTGTATTCTATGTCGTCATTAAAGGCAGTGTCAGTGATTAGTGTCGGTGTCAGTTTATCTTTTGATTTGTTGTCACTGACACTGTTCACAGACACTGACACTTCTTTTATCATTATCTCTTTCTGAAACGCATTCAATGCGCCACAAGCTATTGAATCTCCTTCTCTGCCCTGCCTTTTACAAACCCCTATTCTCCCCTCATTATCAATCGCTATGTGCGGCATTACATAAAACACATATCTTTCCTTTCCATCAACAATCGGAGAATGGTGCATTGCTGCCAGCAGACCTGTCTTTCCTGCAAAGAACATCCCTGCAAGGCTTGAAAGATTAAAGGCATAACCCCATTTTTTATTCACTGATTCGGTAAGCGCTTGGCTGATTTCATCACGGCAAATTCCAACACAGGCGATTGAGTTATCAGCATTAAACCCTAATTTGTTTAGTTCAGTATATGTCTTTTCCACAAAATCAACCTCTGTGAATACCCTGTCAAAGCATCTCTTTAAAACATCTCCAAATCCCATATATCCTCCCTATAAGTGTCAGTGTCAGTTTTCGGTGTCAGTTTTTTTCTAACACTAATCACTGTCACTATTTAATCAATATCGGCATCCCCAAAATCGGCCAGATTGTAACCAAAGCTACACCGAGAACCAGTATCAATATAATACTCATCGGTATCCCGTGCTTAAAAAACTCGCCTGTTGTAAACTGTTTTGATTCATATGCAATAGCATTTGGCGCGGCTCCTATTAGAAGCAAAAACGGCATTCCCGCTGTAACCAGAGATGAATAAAAGATAACATCAGGCGCAACGCCTAAATATTGAGCTACAACAAGCGAGACCGGCAATGATATTGCGATTGCAGCGACATTCATAATGAAGTTGGTCATTAGCAATACAAATGTTGCAATGCTCAAAACAAATACCATCCAGTGGGCATCTTTAAACATGGCAAGCCAGTTGACAGCCATCCACTGGGCGGCGCCTGTCTTCCATAAGCAAAAGCCGATACTCATAGCGCCGCTGAACAGAAGTATGATATTCCACGGAATCTCTTCAAGCTCTTTGACTGTAAGCACTTTGAATATAAAGAACAAGAGCGTAGAAACCAGCATGATAGCTGCCCTATCAAGAGGCTTTAAGGCCGGTACAAAGGACTGCATTGCCATTACAATTACAACCAGTATCACGGCAACAATAACAAACTTTTCATTGAAATTCATCGGTCCTAATTCTTTTGAGAGGCGTTTAACCTTGTCTTTCAGGCCATGTATAACATTCTTTTCAGGCTTTAAAAATATCATTAGATAGCCCCATATCAAAAAGACCATGAGCCATCCAATGAGAAACATATTCAGCGTGAGGTCAAAAAAACCTATATCCCTCCCTGTAAACTCCTTAAACATTCCTGCTGCAGCAGGACCTCTCGCAGCTCCTAAAAATGTGATAATACTGCCCGCGCCCGCAGCATAAGCCATTCCAATGAAAAGCGCCTTGCCGAACCTTGTCTTTTTATCTCCTTCACCGTAAAGGGCATATATTGCTAAAAGTATAGGGAACACAGTTGCCGCTGCTGCTGTATGCGCCATAAGATGGGCGAGTCCTGCTGTCAACACAAGAGAGCCGAGAAGTATCATGCTTGTCTTTTCGCCGACTATGCCGAGCATCTTATAGGCTATTCGTTTTGTAAGCCCTGATTTTGTGAATGCCGCCCCCACAACTACAGAGCCGAAGATGAACATTACGGATGGGTCCATAAAGTCCCTGAATGCCTCTTTAGCAGGACGTATGGCAAATAGCGCCTGAAATACGCCTATGGCAATTGCTGTAACTCCTATAGGAACAACCTCAAATACCCACCATATGCCTGCCAGTAAAAATAATGCTATAGCGCCTTTACCCTCTTTTGTTAGAGAAAAAGCCTTGCCTGTCGGGTCAACCGCGTCCTTCCATTGAGGCATAAAATAAACAAACAAAAAGACACCTAATCCCAATAGAATAAAAAATATCCTTTTCCAGTCAATCTTGATCTTTGGAATTGATATCAACATATCTTTTGGCGGTGTTGGCAATCCTCTTTTATCTGACATTCTATCTCCTCGGGTTTTTAAAATTTCAGTTCTTATTCATTCAAAACAATATTTGACAAGTCAGTAAAGATATCAAGGGTAGTTATTATACCGACCAATTTCTTCTTTTTTTCCAAAACGGGCAGTACGATAAGATCATTGCGGATCATAATATATGATGCCTTTGTAACGGGGTCGTCTGGTTCCACAAAAAACTGGATAGGCTTCATCACCTCTGTCACAGGATATTCTGAGAGATTTTTTGATTCCGTATAATAAAGGGTATCCCAGATTATAGAAAGCAGGGATTCATCCGGGGCAATACCTTCAATATTTGCGGAGGTTTTCATGAATTTAGGCTCAAGTCCCCTCAGTACCCGCCGCGGTGTCAGAGTGCCAACGAGGTTATACTTTTCGTCAAATACGAGCACAACCATAGGTCTTACACATTTTTCACCTTCCAAAAAGGCCTTCTTGATAATCCACATGGCTTCCTTAATGGTAAACCAATAGGGAATATGTGGAAAGGTAAAGGCATCTACCATTAGTTCCTTCACAGTCTTACCGCTTGACATAAATCCTCCTTCTTATCATTTTAAACTTTTCTCTCAAGTTTTATAAAAAATCTAAACCTGTCAGGCCTTTTAACAGAGCGTGTGTATTTTATCTGTTCATCTCCTGAATAAAAATACTGCTCCAGGAGCAATGCGCACACCCCGTCCTTCAATCCAATGAGACCCCCTTCTTCATCGCTCACCTCCACCATCCCTATATAGTCCTGAACCCTCGTTATTTTAACACCGCATCTGCCCTCGATAATCTCAAGCACGGAACCGGCGGTTAAGTCCTCATTCAGAAGGTGCGGACATCTATTATAAGGTATATATGTCTCCTGAAGTAAGATGGGATCGCCGTCAACCATCCTTAATCTCTTTATATAAATGATATGCCTGTCACCAGGGACATTCAGTTTAATGCTGAGGTCATCAGTGGGCATCATCACTGTCTGTGCAAGTATCTTTGTTGTAAACTCTACGCCTGCCTCAAGCATCAGTTCCTTAAAGCTCGTCAGCATTGAGAGTCCTTCGGGGATTATTCTCTTACAGACAAATGTCCCTTTACCCTGCTGCCTCCTCAGATACCCGTCCTTTACCAATTCTGCTACAGCAAGTCTTACGGTTGCCTTACTTACATCATAGGTCCTGCATAATTCATCTTCTGTGGGTATCTGAGACCCCACAGTCCATTCGCCGCTCTCTATCTTCTCCTTCAGGATTTCGTAAAGCTGAAGATAGAGTTTTTGTAAACTATCCCTGTTAATTACCTTGTTTGTCATAAAATAATCTTATAATGTTAGTATATTATTAATAAAAACATTATAATGATATATATCGTTCAAATTACTTGTCAACCCGAAAAATGCAATTGAACGTTAATCATGAGCAGGCATGGTAAGAATTAAATTCATACGCCACCTTTGTGCGACAAAACGACATTAGTTAATTAGAGCGACAGAATTATAGTGCGACAGTTAAATTATGGAATAAATCACTTTTCTTACCCCCTGATCAAGCATGCCCTCGACTGCGATCGGGGGTCGGGGAATGACATTGTTTGTTGTCGGGAATGACATTTTCATCACCCTTTGTGTCTCTTTGAAACATGAATTTTTCATCCCTTTTGGAGTATAATTAATATATGGATTTTTTGAAAATCTTCAAAAAAGCGGATAAGAAAGCGGAAAAAAATGCCCTTACGGAGGCATTCAGGCGGAAATTTAATAAATTTCAGAGCCTGTTAGCAGAGAATAACCGCGTCCTCGAGCTCATGGCAGACATGAGGGAAAAGCTATCCGGTGAATTCCTCTTTGACAGGCAATACATAGAGCATGGTGTGAAGTCGGTTGCCGAAGGGGTAAAAAATATCATCCATGACCTGAATGCCGTATCCAATGAGAAATATCAGGATTTATTTCACAAATTTCAGGCAATAAATTCTGAGATAGAAAAGCTGCTGATAAGAAGACTGGCAATCCCTTCCTGCAGCATAACCCTGACCTTTAATGAAATAAGAAAAGAGATGATAAATATGGTGGGCGGAAAAAATGCCAACCTCGGAGAAATCAGAAATCTTATCAATATCCTCACCCCTGAAGGCTTTGCCATAAGCACATATGCCTACAAAAGATTCATGGAACACAACGGCTTTCTTGAAAGGATAAATAAAATCATATCTGAAATTCCTGTTGACAGCATGGAGGCATTGAATAAAGCGAGTCAGGAAATCCAGGAGCAGATTCTCATGGGAGAAATACCTCTGGATATGGAAAAAGAAATAGAAGGCTCAATTTTACACCTTCACGGCGGAGCCAATGACATCAAGGTCTCTGTTAGAAGCAGCGCGCTTCAGGAAGATGGGGAATTCAGCTTTGCAGGTCAATATGCTACCTTTCTGAATGTGCCTTCCAATCTCATAATGCAGAGATACAAAGAGGTAATATCAAGCCTCTTCACTCCAATGACCATATTCTACTATAAAACAAAAGGCTTTCAGGAACTCGACATGGCCATGGCTGTAGGCATACTCAATATGGTGGATGCGAGGGCAGGAGGGGTTATGTACTCGAGGGACCCCAACAACCCGGAAAAAGACACCGTCATAATCAGCGCGATTATGGGACTCGGCAAATGTGTTGCTGAGGGAACAGTAACCCCGGAAACTTACATGCTCTCAAAGTATCCTGATATCGAGATTATTGAAAAAAAGATACCCCAACAGGAGACCATGCTCCTCTGCAAACAAGACGGAGGTCTGGAGGAAATCCTTATACCGGCACCGCTAAAAGGGAAGCCTTCCCTTACAGACGAGCAGATAAAGACCCTTGCCGGATACGCCCTGTCTATAGAAAAACACTATGGTTGTCCCCAGGACATAGAATGGGCCGTTGACAAAAACAATCAGTCTTATATTCTTCAGACAAGACCGTTGAGGATAATCAAAAGGGAAATGAAAAAGCCTGTTCCCATGCGCGTCAAGGGATATAACATACTGATTGACAAAGGGGTTATTGCGTGTAAAGGGATAGGCATCGGCAGGGCATACATTGTGCGGACAGAAGAAGACCTGAATAACTTTCCGGATGGCGCTGTGCTGGTAGCAAGGCATACTTCCACAAAGTTTGTCACTGTCATGAATAAGGCGTCTGCCATTATCACTGATGTTGGAGGCGTTGCGGGTCACATGGCATCCCTTGCGAGGGAATTTCAGGTACCGACAGTTCTGGATACTGAAGTCGCTACAGAAATTATAAAAAACGGACAGGAACTGACCGTAGATGCATTTAATTGCAATATATACGAAGGCGTTGTGAAAGAGTTGGAGGAATTTACAGGAAAAATGGAAAATCCGTTCAAAGATACCCATGTCTTTAAAACCCTTGAGAAGACCCTGAAATGGATTGTACCATTGAATTTATTTGACCCTGAATCCAAAAAGTTCAAACCGGAATTCTGCAAGACCCTCCATGACATAACAAGGTTTGCCCATGAAAAGGTAATGGAAGAGATGTTCAGGATTACAAAGAGGCCTTATGTGGAGGCTGGAGAAGCAGTAAGGCTGGAGGCGGATATACCAATGAATATCTACTTGATTGATCTGAATGGCAGTCTTGCGAGGGGAAATTCAAAAATTGAGCCGCGGCATATCCAGTCCGCCCCATTTAATGCCTTTTTAAAAGGACTCGTTTCCATGAAGTGGCCCGAGGCAAGACCGTTTGATGTAAAGGGATTCTTAGGAATGATGGCCCACACCGTTACAACCCCCGAAGGCGAGTTGATGAAGGCGGGAGAAAAAAGCTATGCCTTCGTTTCCAGGGAATACATGAACTTCTCCATAAGGCTCGGTTACCACCTCTCAACAGTAGAGACATATGCAGGGGAAAATATAAATGACAATTACATAAGATATTTCTTCAAAGGCGGCGGCGCCTCCACAGATAGAAGGCTGAGAAGGGTCAGACTCATAACCGAGATACTAAAAACAATGGACTTTAAGGTTAAGGCAGCAGAAGATGTAATAGAGGCCTCTCTTACAAAATACAAAAAAGCCACTATTAAAGAAAAACTTAAACTGCTGGGAAAACTGACGGTTTATACTAAACAACTGGATATGGTCATGTATAATGATGCTATTACCGATTGGTATATAGAAGAGTTTGTGAAAGAACACATAAAGTAGTGAATAGTGAATAGTTTTTACTAACTACTACCCACTGCCTTTAACTACTATTCACTAAATACTATTCACTGTTCACTGCCTTTAGCTGTTCCTTCAGCATTTTATTTTCCCTCTGGAGTCTCACCCACTTTACGGCCTTATCCACAGCATATAGTATCTGCTCCTTTCTGAAGGGCTTTGTTATAAAATCAAAGGCGCCTCTCTGCATTGTCTCCATTGCAGACTCGACAGTGCCATATGCCGTTATTATTATCACCGGAATATCCTCCTGCATCTGCCTGGCAGCATCAAAAAGCTCGATGCCGTCAAGTCCCGGCATTTTCAAATCAGTTATTATGAGGTCAAACCCTCCCTGCTTTATAAGCTCAACAGCCTCCAGCGGATTATTGGTGGTCTCGATCTCGTAAGGCGTCTTTTCTCTGATAATCATACTTAAAAGCTTCAACATATCAGGCTCATCGTCAACAGCTAATATTCTTTCAGGCATATTTCCTCCCTGTTTTTAGAATTTGCTTATATACCATAATGTCATTCCGTGCTTGACACGGAATCCAGTTCCTTTTTTTCTTGATTCCCACTTTCGTGGGAATGACAAACAAAATACTATTCACTATTCCCTATTCACTGCCTTTATCGCCGGCAATGTTATTATAAAAGTAGTCCCAGTCTTTTCAGACTCCTCTTTTGTTTTTGTCTCAAAGGCAATGGTCCCGCCGTGTTTTTTTATAATCCCGTAAGAGACAAAAAGGCCGAGGCCTGTGCCTTCTCCTACTTTCTTTGTGGTGAACAGGGGATCAAATATCTTTTTCCTGTATTCGCTTTTAATTCCACCGCCTGTGTCTGAAATCATTATTTTGGCGCGACTGCCGTTATCGGCAGGTAATGTCGAAATGGTCAGGGTTCCGCCTCCTTTCATTGTGTGCACAGCATTGGTTATTATATTAAAAAAGACCTGCTGAAGTTCATCAGGGTCTCCTTTTACTGCAGGAAGAGAACTTGTCATTTCTTTTCTGAAGGCAATCTTATTAAGGGATAGGGTGTTGTCCACAACCTTAAGGATTGCTTCGATATTCTTATTTATATCCACATCTTCTTCAACATGTTCCTTGTATCGCGCAAAGGTGAGAAGGTTTTCCACAACCCTCTTGGCTTTAATACCCTGATTTTCAATGCTCTTTAATATATCTTGCAACTCGGAGTCAGAGGGCGCTTTTTCCAGAAGCAAATCGGTAAAACCCAGGATTATGGACAGGGGATTATTTATCTCATGGGCCACTCCGGCGGCTAAAGTTCCCATCGAGGCCAGTTTCTCCGTATGAAACATCTGCTCCTGCATCTTTACCCTTTCTGTAATATCCCTCGCAATTCCCAGAACTGAATATACATCTCCCTTTTCATCCAAAAGACCGCTAAAGTTTGTGCTGAGCCAATATTCATTGCCGTTGATATTCACAGGATAGGTCAACTGCTTACTCAACCGGCTGCTGAATGTTTCGTCAATTGCCCTGTATTGAACAAAGGCGCTTTCTTCATTGAAACATATCTCTCCTATATTGCTTCCGATTATTTCTTCCCTCGCCTTTTTAAAGAAAGAACACCCGGCCTGATTTATGGATGTAATGTAACCGTCCCGATTCAGGGTAAATATTATATCATTGGCATTCTCTATAAGGGATCTGTACTGATTCTCCGATTTTCTTAATTCCGTGGTCTTTTCCTCCACCTCCTTTTTTAACAAACTGGACCATCTCACCATCATACCGATTATAAATAATCCACCGGAGAGTATTATAATTACAACAAATCCTTCAAGGATAAACTGCCTTATCTGTATCCTGTGAATCGAACCTTCAATCTCGGTTATAGGCGCTACCACCGCTACAGACCACATATATCTTTTAGTCCCGCCTTGAAGCTGAACAGGCGTGAATGCTATCATTTTCTTTATCCTTCCCTCCCTGCCCCCATGCCATCCGGAAAGATACCAGCTTGCGCCCTCCCTTCCTGTCAACATCAGCTCCCTCTGTATCTCGTTGATTCGAGCAAAGGATATGGCGGGATTCCTTTCCTTACGCGCCTCAAAGGCATTTTTACCTATAAATTCCGCCTCAGGGTGATATAGAAAAGCGCCTTTGTTGTCTATAACCCAGGCATAACCTGTCTTTCCTGACCTTATACCATTTGTTGTCTTTTCTATTAAGGCGGTCACATCCACATCGAATATCAAAATTCCGGAAAATTTGTTGGTCGCCACAGGGTACTTTTCATCCACAGAAATCTGCCAGACAGGAATCATCATCTTCATCATAAGTTTTTTATATTTACCGACGTTGATATTTGTGATAGGTTCGGAAATGAGAATATTACCTTTATTATTTGCAATGCGAGCCCATTTCAGATAATCCATTTCTTCAAGAGAAGGATATTCAATCTTGTAACCACGACCGTCAATCAGATAGGCGCGGCTTCCGCCGGATTCAATGTATTTTATATTCAATGCGCCCTCCCCCTTAATGCCGGAGAAGGTAATCTCCATTCTTTTGCCGATAGAGACCTTTTCAGAATATTGTATGGATGGGGAAAGGCTGAGTAACAGCAATTCTCTTTTAAGAATATTCAGCCTATTTTCTACCTGACTCGCTGCGTGCCTTGCAAGAACCAACTGCTGCTGATTGAAATCCTCTATAACTACTTTCCTTATCTCCTTTGCGGATATTATGCCGAGCAGCAATATAATACCCAGCGACAAAAGAATGGTAGTGATTACCACTCCCCGGGAATGTCTTTCAAGCCATGAACCGAAAAGTAATCCCGGGAGGCGGTTTAATAAACCTCTTTCATCCATATCCATATAACTATTATATTATAAACAAACGGGTTGAAGGGAGCGCCATCAGGGTCTTCTCACCGCAACCCTTTCAGGCTAATCCGTCCAATCTCTTATCAAACGCCTCTTGTTATATCTTCACCACATAAACAGAACATGGGCTGTGCTTTACCACCTTTGAAGCAACGCTCCCCATCTTATATCTTGACGATTTGCCGAGACCCCGGCTGCCGATGATTATAAGGTCTATTTTCTCCTTATCTGCATAATCTATAATGGCGTCGGGGACGGATGTAGAAGCGACTATGTGCCTGCATGTTGCAATCACATCTTCTCCTGTTAAAATACCGCATGCCTGCTGAACTATGTAGTCTGCATTCTTCTCCAGTTCCTTTGCTAACTTTTCTCTTTCAGAAGGTAAAAATTCAATACCCATTAAAGTCTCAATATGCGGCATTACATTTATCAGACATATTTCAGCTCCCTTTGTCTTTGCATAGTCTGCTGCGACTTTAATGGCCTCCATAGAATATTTTGAGCCGTCCACTGGAACGAGTATCTTCATAATTTATCCTCCCTTTAACTGCTGCCTTTGAGTCTTTTTTCAGCCTTAATGCCCTGCAACATTTTCACAATTATCAGGGCGCTCAATGCACAGGCCACACCCAACATAAGATAACCTGAATAATTATTCCATGCCGCCTCCATTGCCTTCGCCTGCTGGATAACATCCGACTGTTGGGCAAACCAGCCCTTGACCGCCTCCTTATTCATCAATATCCAGTCCCTGACCTGAACCTTTGGACTAAATTTAGCGCCCTCGGCCTGCGCCCATTCAAGGAACTGGGGATGCGCCTTTACCCATGAGTTAAGCTCTGGAGAGTATACATTCTTATATGTCCCTGCAATGTGCTTTAATATAACAGAAACACCGGCAAGCAGCATCGTTACAGCGAAGTAAAGACGGATCTTTAAGCCCTTAACATACTGTGTAGCGAGGGTCCCGAACTGCGCTCCGATTGCTGCCCCTACAAGCATAACAACCGCTGCAATAAGCTCAACCCTTCCCTTAATCGCATAAGAGAATGCTCCATAGGCACCTGATATCATAACCTCAAAAAGGTCTGTGCCGACTGCAATCCTTGTGGGCGCGCCTATGACATAGATTAGGGCAGGCATTCTTATAAAACCGCCTCCAACGCCGAGAAACCCAGCAACAAAGCCTGTGATTGCTGCAACTATGAGAATTACCCAGATTGATATTGCAAATCCTGAGACAGGAAGATTTACCATCGGAGGAATTTTAAGGCTGTGCATTTTAATAGCGAGTCCTGATTTGCCTACATCTGATACAACCTTCTTTTCTCCGGCAGTCCCTTTTGTCAGCTTAAAATACTCATAAAGCATATAGCTGCTGAGCCCGAAAAGCAGAACCATATAAACATATCTCACCACAGCATCCACCCTGCCGACCTTCTCAAGCCACATGATAAAGGCAGCTCCGAGTTCAATGCCTATGGCAGTTCCTATAATCATTATAATTCCTAATTTCATGTCCACATTGCCGAATTTCCTGTGTTTTGCAGTAGCGACTATGGATTTTCCTGCAATATGAGCCATATCCGTTCCAATGGCATAAGCCATCGGGAAGCCAAAGACATTAAGGGCAGGCGTGACCATAAATGCTCCTCCGATGCCAAAGAAGCCTCCGATAACACCAACAGTAAAACCTAAAAGTACAAGCTTCCACGCCATTATCTCCACGCCGGAGATTGGCAGATACATCAGACCTAAAAGTGGTATGTCCATTTTTTAATTGCCTCCTATACCAAGAATTTTTCTTATGAGTCTGCCTGATACATTTCCTACCGCTATTGCAATGGCCATTCCTACAAAAAGTATTAAAAAGGTGGCCGCAGCGGGAATGAGTTTTGATATGACAAATTCCATTTTACCCTCCTGTCAGTGATGAATCTCTATTCTCTCGCCTTTAACTCCGAAGATTTTAAAGAGAACCTCTGTTATCGCTGCTATAATCACGCCGATGCCTGACATAGTTAAAACCGTAACAATTCCAAACCATATGGGACTGTTTTTATTAAGCTCAACAAGCCACTGATTAATACCTTCCATCTTATATCACCCCTTTCTTTCTATCTAATCCTTTCAAACTCTATTTGAAACTTATACCTGTCGCTTCTGCCTAAAAGCCTTGTATATGCAACAGGCCGCCGTCTGAGCTGAGAAGAAGTCTGTGAACAACGAGGATGGGAACACCCTCTTTAACTTCAAGCTCCCTGGCAACATACCCCTTTGCCTGTGAAATTTCAACAGTCTGCATTACATCGTCAATATAATATTATAATGATATGATTCTGTCAAAAAGAATGAGGAATCAGCAATCTTATATGTGCATGGAAAAACCAGAATCCTTAATTGCAGATATTATTTCTTCAAGATGGGCAGCCCCTTTTGTCTCAACTGTGAATATCACCATCGTCTTTCCTATGGGTATATCTCCAGCAAGCCTGTCATGGACGACATTAAGCACATTACCCCTTTTATCGGCAATAATCCCTGTCAATCTGTTTAAACTCCCCGGCACATCGTCCACAATCACCTTAAAAACCCCTATCCTTCCGCTCGAAACAAGGCCCTTATGGATTATCCTGTCGATGAGTGTAAAATCAATGTTTCCGCCGCTTACAATAAGTACTATTCTTTTGCCCTTAAATCTATTCCGCTGCTCTATCAATGCCGCAAGCGGAACAGCCCCTGCCCCTTCCACAACGAGCTTTTTCCTTTCAAGAAATAAAAGTACGGACATGGCAATTGATTCTTCGGAGACCTTGACAACATCATCCACATGCCTGTTTATTATCTCAAATGTCTTGTTTCCTATCCTGCCCACTGCAATACCGTCTGCAAGGGTCGGCTGTGGGGACCTTTCCACAATTTCTTTCGAATGAAAGGAGTCGCATGCGGATGTGGCCGATACGGTCTGTACGCCTATAATCTCTGCCTCAGGAGAAACACTTTTCATTGCAATGGATATCCCTGATATAAGCCCTCCGCCGCCGATCGGCACTAAAACAGCATCGATATTCTTTAGCTCGTCTGCTGTCTCAAGCCCTACAGTCCCCTGGCCCGCAATTATATCCACGTCGTCAAAGGCATGGATAAAGGTATAATCTTTTTGTGAAATCGCATATTCCAGCGCATCTTTAAAGCTGTCCCCGTACAGCACGACCTCTGCGCCGTATGCCTTTGTCGCCTCCTGCTTAACTATGGATGCATTCAGAGGCATAACTATCTTTGCCTTCATGCCGAGGCCGGAAGCAGCAAACGCAACCCCCTGTGCATGATTGCCCATTGATGCGGCAATAACCTTATCCGTCTTAAGCTTCATCAATTTATTAAAAGCGCCCCTTACCTTAAAAGAGCCTGTCTTTTGGAGGTTCTCTGCCTTTAGATACACTTCCGTTTCGAACATCTTGCTGAATGAATTGGAATAGACAAGCGGAGTTTTGTGTATGTAGGGCGATATGGACTTCAGTGCATCCTGAATTGATGAAAGATCAATATTATTCATAAATAAAATAAATCATAAATTAAAGTAACTGTCCACAAAAATTGACACTCCCTCAGCGGAAGCGACGGGATAAACATCTTCAGAGCGATGAAGGACGAGATGTCGCTGGTCATGGTAGACATGATAATGCCTAAAATGAGAGGAAGCGAGGCAACTATTCACCGTCTCAATTGTCCCTTTGTCTTATCGAGGATATAGTCCACCAGAGATTTGTGCAGGGCATCTATCTCCTCATCCTTCAGCGTCCTGTCTGATGCCCTGTACCTCACGTTAAAGGCGATGCTCTTTTTTCCTTCAGGGATATTCTTACCCTGATAGACATCGAAAATAGCAATATCCTCTATGTTCTCTGAAGGATAGGATTTAAGCCATTTCATAAGCATGACAGACTCAAGGGACGAATCAATCACTATTGCAGTATCCCTTTCGATATATGGATACTTAGGCAACGGACTGTATTTCACCTGCTGCATTGTATATGGCACTATGCTTTCGATATCGATTTCCACAACTACAATCGAAGGCTTATGCGCCTTTATATCGAGGTAATTTATAATTTCAGGGGAAAGCGCTCCGATATGCCCTATTTTATTGCCCATTATATAAATATCTGCTGACTGTCCCGGATGCAAAAACGGCTCTGAAGACCTCACAAAAGAATAATCATAAATCCTGAGGTTGTTGAAAATAGCCTCGATTACTCCTTTTATGATATAAAAATCATGGGTCTCATCCCTATAAAGAGTCTTGATCTTTTCCTTGTAATTTAGTACAGCAAGATGCTCTTTCTCAATGGGAAGGCGTGAGGCTGACTGCTCACTGCTCACTGCTGACTGCTCACTGATAAACACCCTCGCTATCTCAAACAATCTAAGTTCCCTGTTTCCGTGGGCTATGTTATGCGTCAGGTTTTTTATCATAGAGGGGATAATGGTTGTCCTCATAAAGGAGTCTTCTACTTTCAGCGGGTTTTTTATCTGCACGAGATTTCTTCTTTCATCGCTCTCTTCAATTCCCAGAATATCCAGTTCCTGCAGACCCATGAAGCTGTAATTTATCACCTCAGTAAAACCTGATTTTAAAAGCGCCTCCTTGATACCATTTTTGACCTTCGACTCATGGCTACTAACTACCGACTCCTGATTAATAATCAGGGTAGCCTTCGGCATATCCGCTGGAATCCTGTCGTAGCCGTAAATCCTCGCAACCTCTTCTATGACATCGACCTCTCTCTTTATATCCCTTCTGTATGCCGGAGGCTTTATTTTCATGCTGCTTGCAGCGTCTTTCACTTCAAAGCCCAGTCCATCAAGGCAATTGCGGATTTCTTCATTTGCAAGCTTTAGCCCGAGTACTTGGTTAACCCTCGCATATCTCACATTTATATCTTCTGGTATATACCTCTTTGGATATATATCTATCTTTCCGCAGATAGTACCTCCTGCCACTTCCTTCATCAGGTAGGCTGTCCTGTCGAGCGCCTTTTTGAGCATCTTTATATCCGTACCCCTCTCAAACCTGTATGAAGACTCTGTCTTCAAACCGAGGGCATTTGATGTCTTTTTCACTGATGCAGGCTCGAAATATGCGCTCTCGATAAATATATCCACAGTGGAATCAGCAACCTCTGTCTCAAGTCCGCCCATAACACCCGCAACAGCTACCGGCCTTTCGGCATCCCATATAAGGAGAGATTCCTCAGGTATTTCACGGTCAATGCCATCGAGGGTTTTAAACTTGACCCTTGCACCTTGCCCTTTAATGCTTTTGGGAGTACCAACGACAATGCGGTGTCCTTTAATTGCGCTGAGGTCAAAGGCATGGAGCGGATGCCCTAACTCAAGAAGAACATAGTTCGTAATATCAACAACATTATTAATCGACCTTATATTGCATTTTTTGAGTCTGTTCTTCAGCCAGTCAGGCGACGGGCCTATTTTAATATTTCTGACAATCCTTCCTGCATACCTGTGGCAGAGATCTGTATCAAGGATGTCAACATTAAAATCAAGCTCTTCTGTCTCTGCGAGAATATCATGTCCGGGGAAATTAATGGAAATTCCATATACAGCAGAAAGTTCCCTCGCAATGCCTATAATACTCAGACAGTCAGGCCTGTTGGGAGTAACGTTTACTTCGAAAGCAACGCCGTCATCAATACGCTCGACAGCCTCGACCTCAAGCCCTATCATAGTAAGTTTACGGGCCACCTCATCGGCATTATCTTTGATATCAATGAATTCTTTTAACCATTTAAAAGGGACACGCATCTAAAATTGCCTCAAGAATCTTATATCATTTTCAAAAAATAGTCTTATGTCGTCTATCGAATATTTGAGCATCGCAATCCGCTCTATTCCCATGCCGAATGCAAATCCGGAATACTCTTCAGGGTCGTATCCCACATTCTCAAATACCCTCGGATTTACCATTCCAGCACCTAAGATTTCGAGCCATCCCGATCCCTTGCAAACCCTGCAGCCGGCACCATTGCACAATATGCATCCGATGTCCA
The DNA here is from genome assembly GCA_947085205.1 of uncultured Nitrospiraceae bacterium. GTDB lineage: Bacteria > Nitrospirota > Thermodesulfovibrionia > Thermodesulfovibrionales > Dissulfurispiraceae > CAMTVO01. Next base: position 9,019 of record CAMTVO010000038.1, on the reverse strand, counting down.
CCTCTGCAGAGGGCTCCGTAAAAGGGAAAAAGCTCGGTCTGAAGCGCACAGGCGTATCAGCGCCGAACATCCGATGGAGGAATGCCTCAAGCACACCCTTGAGGTTGCTGAATGTTATGCCCTTATCAACCATCAGGCCTTCAACCTGATGGAACATCGGAGTATGGGTTATATCAGCATCGCACCTGTAAACCTTGCCGGGCGCTATGAACCTTAAAGGAGGCTTTCTCTTCTCCATAATCCTCACCTGAACAGGCGATGTATGTGTCCTCAAAACTATATCGTCGCTTATATAGAATGTATCCTGCATGTCCCTTGCCGGATGGTCTTTTGGAATATTTAGCGCCTCAAAATTATAGTAGTCCAGCTCGACCTCCGGGCCTTCCTCAACGCTGAAACCCATCTTCACAAAAATATCCGTTATTTTAGTAAGGGTCTTGTTTATGGGATGCTCCCTGCCGAAGGGGACGAACTTGCCGGACAATGTGATGTCGAGGGAATCCGAAAGAAGTTGTTTTCTCAGTTCTTCCTTTTTAAAATTGGATTCTCTCGCATCAATCTCTGCCTCTATGAATTGTTTTATATCATTTATCTTTTTGCCGTATAACGGCCTTTCTTCCGAAGAGAGCGATGAAATGGATTTGAGATCCGAGGTTATAATCCCTTTTCTGCCAAGATATTTGACTTTAAGATTGGACAGGTCAGCAAGATTTTTTACGGATTTTAATTCGTCAAGGAATTTTTGTTTCAGGTCTTCCATATAAGAGTTTATGGAGTTATGGAGTTGCGAGTTGTGGAGTTAAGAAGTTTAAAATTCAATAAATACTCCTTAACTCTTAACCCCTTAACTCTTAACTTGATTCACCAGTTCGCTGAAGGCTTTTGGGTCATTGTATGCCAAATCTGCGAGAGCCTTTCTGTTGAGAGCTATGTTTACCTTTTTCAGTCCGTTCATAAACTGGCTGTAAGACATTCCGAGTGATCTTACGGCAGCATTAATCCTTGCAATCCACAATGCCCTGAATTCACGCTTTTTAAGCCTTCTATCCTTATAAGCCGCAAGCAGCCCCTTATCAACAACCTGAGCGGCAACCTTGTAAACACGGTTTCTTGCGCCATACTGGCCTTTTGCCTTTGCAAGAACCTTTTTATGGTATTTCCTTGTTTTGAAACCACCTTTTGCCCTGGGCATTTTACTCCTCCTGTTTTCTTAGAAATCAGCAGACAGCAGTCAGAATGACTTTTTTACTGACTCTCCGAAGTCTGTTTTAAGAATAGATAGTTTAATAAATCACCTATACAAGCGTCAAGCCTGAGTTTTGTTCGGGAAAATATAGGTTACTTTCGAGTTCCGACTTGGCAGGTATGCATGCGGGGTGCGTGCATTTGTAAAGCTTTTTACCGCATGCATACCTGCATAAACCTAAAACATATACGGCAACAATTTCTTGATATTCTCGTACTGCACTTCCGGCACAAGGCTGCTCTGTCTGAGATTCCTCATCCTTTTGGCCGATTTGCCTGTAAGGAGATGGCTCTTGTATGCCCTGTACCTCTTTATCTTTCCGCTGCCTGTCACCTTAAACCTCTTGGCAGCGCCCCTGTGGGTCTTAAGCTTTGGCATTTTCTCCTCCTCTCTCTATTTGCTGCTCGTCGGCGCAATCACCATGGTAATATTTTTACCTTCCAGCTTAGGCGGCTGTTCTACCTGAAACTTTCCTGCGAGCAATTCGAGTATCCTGTCAAACAGCTTCATGCCCATCTCAGGCCTGATAATCTCACGACCCCTGAAAAACATTGTAACCTTCGCTTTGTCTCCGTCGTCCAGAAATCTCCTGACATTTTTGATCTTGAGCTGGAGATCGTGGTCTGTAATCCGGGGCCTTATCTTTACTTCTTTGACATCTATGGTCTTCCTTGCCGTATGCTTCTTGCTCATCTGGTATTTGTATTTGCCGTAATCCATCACCCTGCAGACAGGCGGTGCGGCGTTGGGAGCAACCTCGACAAGGTCATAACCCCTTTCTCTGGCTATCTTGAGCGCCTCATGAGTAGGAACGACTCCAAGCTGCTTGCCTTCTTCGTCAATAAGCCTTACTTCCCTTACCCTGATACCTTCGTTAAATCTGATGTCCTTGCTTATGCTATCACCTCCACTTAGTTATTTAGTGCGACAGAGCGATAGTGTCACGGTTCTTTTAAGGAAAAATTTTTCCATAATTTAACTGTCGAACTGTCGCTCTATTAACTATCGCACTAATAATGCGTAATCCGTAATGAGCAATATGTAATTTTCCTTTAACCCATCACGCATTACGGATCACGGATTACGATTTATTGTCTATCTCTTTTTTAATTATCCCTATAAACTCTTCTATTGTAAACGGCCCGATGTTTTCGCCGCTTCTTTTCCTGACCGTTATCTTGCCTCCTGCAATTTCCTTGTCGCCTATTATAACAAGATACGGAATTTTTCTCACGGTGGCCTCGCGTATCTTATACCCTATCTTTTCATTTTCAAGATTTATTTCGGCTCTTATATCTGATTTCTTTAGAGCCGTGTATATTTCTTTTGCATAATTATCGTGTCTTTCCGAGATTGTCAATACCGCCGCCTGAACAGGTGAAAGCCATAAAGGAAATGCGCCTGCATAATTCTCGATAAGGATTCCGAAGAACCTCTCCAGCGACCCCATCAATGCCCTGTGAATCATTATAGGCCTGTGTTCTTTACCATCGCTTCCCCTGTATGTGACATCGAATCTTTCGGGATTATTAAAATCAACCTGTATGGTGCTGCACTGCCATGACCTGTTCAGGGAATCCTTTATCTTTATGTCTATCTTCGGGCCATAAAACACACCTTCTCCATGGTCTATTAGATACGACAGACCTTTTTTCTCAATGGCCTGTTTTAAGGCATTGGTCGCCCTTTCCCAATTTTCAAGCGTTCCCACATATTTCTCAGGCCGCGTTGATAAATAAACATCATATGAATCAAAGCCGAATGTCCTGAGAATAAAGAGCGTAAAATCGAGGATATTCAGTATTTCATCCTCTATCTGGTCTTCCCTGCAGAATATATGGGCATCATCCTGAGTAAAACCTCTTACTCTTAAGAGTCCATGTAGCACGCCGGAGCGCTCGTATCTGTAAACTGTGCCGAGCTCTGCATACCTGATCGGCAATTCCCTGTAACTCCTCAGAGAGCTTTTATAAACACTTATATGAAATGGACAGTTCATTGGTTTCAACTCATAAGCGACTTCGTCTATCTCCATAGGAGAATACATATTCTCCCTGTAAAAGTCCCAGTGGCCGCTCCTCTGCCAGAGATTCAGCTTTGCTATATGCGGTGTATAGAGAATTTTATAATCAGCCTTCAGATGTTCGTTTCTCCAGAAATCCTCGATAGTCTTCCTGATAATCGCACCATTGGGATGCCAGAGGATAAGTCCCGGGCCTATCTCATCACTGATGCTGAATAAATCAAGTTCTCTGCCCAGTTTTCTGTGGTCTCTCTTCTTGACCTCTTCAAGGAAATTCAGATATGCGCTCAAATCATCCTTGCTGTCAAATGCAGTGCCGTAAATCCTCTGGAGCATCTTGTTCTTTTCATTGCTTCTCCAGTATGCCCCAGCAATGCTCAACAACTTGAATGCCTTAATTTTCCCTGTCTTTGAAACATGAGGTCCTCTGCATAGGTCGATAAATCCTCCTTCTTCATATATCGATACCGTGTCGTCCTGTATCTCCTGAAGAAGCTCCACCTTATAGTTTTCACCTATCTTTTTGAAAAGCTCTACAGCTTCGGATTTTGAGATTTCTTTTCGGACAAACGGGCTGTTCTTCTTTATAATCTCCTTCATCCTCTTTTCTATCATTTCCAAATCCTCTGGAGTGAAAGGAGTCTCCCTGTCAATGTCGTAATAAAAACCTTCTTCTGTGGCAGGGCCTATGGCGAGCCTTGCATCGGGGAATAAATCTTTTATCGCATGCGCCATTACATGAGAAGCGCTGTGGCGTAGAATCTCCGGATCAACTATTTCCTTTTCAGCAATGTCGGACATTTTCAGCTTTATAATATCCCTTAAATAAAAATTTTCGGCTCATATGATAACCAATTAGTAATTGGAATTTCTACCTCTATTTTTATATCAGCAAAGCCGTCCGTCAACCATTTCCAACACTCTATGACATCTCTTGGAGAGAGACTCATTGTGGGTTACTATTATGAATGTTATGCCGCGCTTTTGGTTTATATCCATCAATAGCCTGAAAAGGTCTTCGCCTGTTGCTGTATCCAAGTTCCCTGTAGGTTCGTCTGCAAGGACAACCTTCGGCTCAAGGAGCAATGCCCTTGCAACAGCAACCCTCTGCTGCTCTCCTCCTGACATTTCACCCGGTTTGTGAGTCTTCCTCGCATACAAACCAAGCTCATCAAGAAGCTTTTCCGCTCTTTCATATACTTCTTTCTGACTTATGACCTCTGACTTATGACTTTGTGATATCAGTCCCGGCATCATCACATTTTCTATGGCAGTAAATTCAGGAAGGAGATAATGAAACTGGAAAATAAAGCCGATTACTTGATTTCTAAAAATTGCTAAATCTCCGTTACTCAGAGAAAAGGGATTTATTCCTTCCTCTGAACTCCTGACTCCCGACTCCCGACTCTCGACTTTATAAATTATATGTCCTGATGTCGGTTTATCAAGCGTTCCGATGATATGCAGAAATGTGCTTTTACCAACGCCGGAGGCGCCAACAATGCTTACCATTTCTCCTTCATTAAAAACAGCATCGATGTCTTTTAATACCTTCAACTCTCCGGCAGGCGTGTAAAATGATTTATTGAGTCCCTCTGCCCTTATAAGCTCTTTCATTTATTTCCCTGCTTCCCTTCTTTTCCCTCTTCCTTCTGCGTCCATCCCTTTACTTTCTTTCTCACTGCATCTGTCTTTTCATTCAGATTGTCCGCCTTTTCACCAAACCTTTCTGCGCCTTCTTGTATTATCCCTCCGGTCTTATCTCCAATCCACCTGAACTTATCTCCACCCTTGCCCCAGACGGTAATACCGATAAACAATATCAGGGCAATGATTATTATGCAAAGAATTTTTTTAATCAGTTTACACATTACTCCATCACTCCATTACTCCAATTCTCACTCATACCTCAAAGGCTCGACAGGATTTAATTTTGCTGCATGGTAAGAAGGATACAGTGTAGAAAGGAAACTTATGGCGATTGCAGAAAAAGATACGACAATAAAATCTACGAGCTTCATCTTCACAGGCAGTTTACTCAGATAATAGACATCCGCTGGGAGCTTTATAATCTCGTAGTTGTTTATTATCTTTCCGAGAATGTAGCCTCCTGTTACGCCAATTGCAGTTCCTATTACTCCTATCAGCAGCCCCTGAATCATAAAGACCATCATTATCCCACGATTCTTAGCGCCCATTGCTTTCAAGATGGCTATCTCTTTCTGTTTTTCCATTACATTCATCATAAGGGTGCTGACAATGTTAAAAGAGGCAACAAGCACTATTAGTATTAAAATAATAAACATTGCAAACTTTTCGAGTTTCAGTGCGGCGAATAAATTCCTGTTCATCTGCATCCAGTCTCTTGCGTAATAAGGGAACCCTAAATTTTTATTTACAGAATCACGCACAGAAGATGCCTTATAAATATCGTCGAGACGCAATTCGATTCCTGAAACAGCGCTTCCGTATCCGAAGAATTCCTGAGCAGATTTTATGTCCGTAAGGACAAGGTTTGTATCATACTCGAACATCCCAATCTCGAACACTGCAACAACCCTGAACTGCTTCATCTTTGGCAGCATTCCAAGAGGCCCGATCTCGCCCACAGGAGAAATAAGATTAACCGTATCACCTGTTATAACACCTAACATTGCAGAAAGCTCTCTGCCGAGAATTATCCACGGAACAGTTTCACCCCCCCTCTGCGGATGGGGGGGTATTAAATCTTCGATACTCCCTTCCTTAATATGCTTCAAAATATCCGTTGTCTTTAGCTCTGACAAAGGCTCTATTCCCCTCATAAAAACACCATGAGCCCTTTTCCCTGAAGAAACCATCACCTGCCCTAAAACAAATGGAGACATCGAAACAATATGCGGCTCGTGTTCCAGCCTTTCCATCACGGATTTATAGTCTTCGATACCGCCTTTATAGCTGAGGACTACTGCATGAGCATTGGCTCCGAGTATATTTTTCTGGAGGTCTTCGTGAAAACCGCTCATAACAGAAAGGACTACAAGAAGCGCCATCACGCCGACAGCAACGCCGCTTATTGATATGATTGTGTTGAATGAGATGCCTTTATGCCTCTTCTTTGACTTCAGATACCTTAAGGCAATAAAGAGTTGATATGGAAGATTCATCTATTGTTCCGGCTTTAACTGAGGGAAGAGTATCACATCCCTTATGGACTGGGAGTTTGTAAGAAGCATCACCAGCCTGTCTATGCCTATTCCCTCGCCGGCAGCAGGCGGCATGCCGTACTCCAGAGCCCTGACAAAATCCTCGTCCATCCAGTGCGCCTCTTCATCACCCTTCTTCTTTGCCTCGACCTGCTTTAAGAACCTCTCCTTCTGGTCTATGGGGTCGTTCAATTCCGAAAAGGCATTGGCTATCTCCCGTGCTGCTATAAAGAGCTCGAATCTCTCGACAAGCTCTGGATTATCGCGCTTTCTCTTTGCAAGCGGAGAAAGATCCACAGGATAGTCGATAATAAATGTAGGCTGCACAAGATAAGGCTCCACAAGCTCCTTGAATATCTCATCAAGAACCTTTGCATGTGAAGCGCCCCTATCTATTTCTATCCCCTTTGACTCTGCCCATTTCTTAGCCTTTTCAGGGTCTGTGATAACATCATCAGGCACGCCCTTCTGCTTCATTGCGTCGAGCATCGGAATTTTGGGCCACGGAGGGGTAAGGTCTATTGTTGTGTCTCCATAGGGTATCTTCAATATCCCGAGAACTCTGTTTGCAATGTAGGAAAATATCTCTTCCGTGAATGACATTAAAAAGTTGTAATCCTTATAAGCCATGTAGAATTCAAGCATTGTGAATTCGGGATTGTGTTTTGTCGATATGCCTTCATTTCTAAAGTTCTTATTAAGTTCAAAGACCCTTTCGTAGCCGCCCACGAGAAGCCTCTTAAGATAAAGCTCGGGCGCAATCCTCAGATACAAATCAATCCCGAGGGCTATGTGGTGCGTCCTGAAAGGCTTTGCTGCAGCGCCTCCGGGAATCTGGTGCATCATTGGAGTCTCAACTTCTATAAAACCGTGCGATTCGAGGAAATCCCTTATGGATTTGATAATTGCACTTCTTTTTGCGAATATATCCTTTACCTGCGGATTAACTATAAGGTCAACATATCTCTGCCTGTATCTTGTTTCGATGTCCCTCAGTCCGTGCCATTTTTCCGGCAATGGTCTGAGTGATTTGCTCAGGAAAACAAAGTCATTGACCTCTATGGTAAGCTCATTGGTCCTTGTCCTGAAGAGCCTGCCTGTAACGCCTATTATATCTCCAATGTCTAACTTTTTTATAAGCGCATATTTCTCATTGAGCACATCTTTTTTGAGGTATATCTGAATTTTGCCGGTAGCATCCTGAATATGCGCAAAGGATGCCTTGCCGAAGTCTCTCATTGCAACAATCCTGCCTGCAATGGAGGTGCTTGCATTATGAGATTCCAAAGAGTCTTTATCCGAATCCTTATATTTTGCATAAAGCTCGGCAGCGGTTGTTTGAGGGTTAAAACGTCCGTTATACGGATCGATATTTGTGCTGCGCAGGTCATCGAGCTTTTTAAAACGCTGCTCTATGAGTTCATTCATTTCTTCCATAACTTATAATTATACTTGCCTAAATTCAGACAAGTCAACATAAGAGGATTCATTTAAGTCAAAGACTTGCAGGGAGGCAGCATGGCAAACAAGGAGCACACCGTGATTGAGATATTAGATGTTTTAAGAAGGCATCAGGCAGGTGATGGGAGCAGGACAATAGCACAGGCAACGGACATCGCACGCAATACGGTTCGCAAGTATATACGGCTTGCACAAGAGAAAGGACTCGGAGGCGACTCTAACGCAGACATAGAAGATATCGCATACGCAGTATTCAGAGAAGTCCACCTCAATGACAATGCTGACGATGCAAACACCAGAGATAACATCCTCTTGCTTCATAAAGAAAGCATTATGGAATGGCTTGACTGTGATCGGCTTACACTGACAAAAGCCCACATAAAGCTGTTACGGGAAGGTATGTCTCTCCGGCCCTACAGACAACTTAAAACAGGGAGCATTATTTCTGACCTTGGGTATAATATTTTTCCGACATTAAACCTGAGGAGAAACAATGCTCATAAAAACGATACTCAATAAAATAGAAAAGTTCCAATCATTCATATATGGATTTAGGTCAACGGAACACCTGCAAATAGCCTTGTATCATGTGTTAGGCGCTTTGCCAGAGCCAAAAACCATCCATAGATTCTGCTGATGAGGCACCTTTTAATATCTTGATTTGTATTTTAGGAATAAGGGAAGTGGAGCTTGTCTAAAAACTCAGTATTTGTCATCCTCCGGCTTGACCGGGGGATCCAGAAGGTATTAAAAACACTGGATTCCAGCCTTCGCGAGAATGACGACTTTATGTGGGAATGGTAGTTTTTAGACAGGCTCAGTGTCCCCTGCAGGCCAGGCAACAGTATCTGCATAAACCTGAGGGGGTAAACCAGTTGTGGCAGGTAGACTTCACAGAGTTTCAGATACCGGAATATGGAACATACTACTCAACAAATGTACTGGATTACTTCTCACGATATGTTCTTGCATGTCTGATAAGGGCAAGCCATACGGCAGATGACCTTATTGAGGCCATTGAGATGGCAAAACAGGAGGCTCAGAGCATATTAGGAGAAGGCTGTTTCCCTGAGAAAGTGCTTTTAGTCAGTGATCAGGGTCCTG
>CAMTVO010000037.1:0-61482 GCA_947085205.1 uncultured Nitrospiraceae bacterium | reverse complement strand
ATAATTTCATAATTTCCTCATTCTGACTGTGCTTTTTTCTTGATGTTAGAATTCCTGTTCTTTTACAAAGAAAAGGTCGTCCTCCACAAAGCCTGCTATCTCTTCATCTCACCCGCGGTAACCATGTCTTTTATCTTGTCTAATTTTGCATTGCCTATGCCTTTTACCTTCTTTAGCTCTTCTATGCTTTTGAACCCTCCGTTGGCTTCCCTGTACTTAACAATCCTCTCTGCAATTACTGCCCCTATACCCGGCAACTTCATGAGTTCTTCTACAGTAGCATTGTTTATATCTATCTTTTCTCCTCCATAAACAATAAAGGGAACAATCAATAATAATACTGCCAGAGATAATACCAATACCTTCTTCATGGTTGCCCTCCTATCTTCTTTCTTATTTTTCCAATATATTCCATAAAAAATGCTAAGAATATCCCTGCAAAAAGGCTTGTAATGCCTGCGAGGGCTATATTCTTCTTTATACTTGGCTTGACTGGATTTTTTAGAATATAAGGTTTTTCTATCATTTCAACACCCTTTGGTCTCTTAAGCGCCTGCGCTATTGCAACCCTTTCAATCTTTAAATCTGAAGCCCTTTTTTCAAGTTCAATCGGGTTAAATCCCACTGGAATAAGTCTGCCGCTTTCCAATAGTTTTTTATATGTCCTCTTTAGCTCATCTGAGTCTTTTATCACCTTGTTAATTTCTTCTGATTGTTTTAGGAGTCTTTGCTTCTCAATGCTCCGCCCTCTCGGTTACATGTTCGATTTTACACATTGTAACCAAGAAGTTTTTTAATGGAAAAAAACTATAAAAACCTTACAGACCTTTCTGCCTTTTAAAGGAGACATACCGCCTAAGGACATTTATTCTTTCTTTATTTTCAGGATCATTTGCTGCCCTTTCCTTATACTCCATGAAAAATGCTGCAAATACTGAGAGGAAAAACCCTGTAACCATCGCTATCATCACCATCTGCCTTCTTTTTGGCTTTATCCTTTTTTCAGGCGGTATGGCTTTTTCAATTATCTGGATTATCGGGGCATCCCTTGACTCATCAAGTTTGGCGCCAGCGTATTGCTTTAATAAAAGTTCATAAAGCGTCTCATTGTATTTAAATTCTCTCAGTTTTCTTATATATTCGGTTCCCACTCCAGGTATCCTTCCTGTTGACATAAGGGGGTCTGGATTATGACCGCTGCCTTTTACCTCAAGCCTTGTAAGCTGCTCCCTTAGCCCCTTAATCTCCTCTTCAATTCTCTGGATATCAGGATTCTGCGGGGTGGCGTATGTCTTCATTACCTTAAGCTGAACCTCTTTTGCAGCTACCTGTGCCCTCAATTGGGCAATGCCTTCCAAAACCGCTTTTGCCTGATCATCAATTTTGATAGCGCCTGTCTTTTCCTGAAAACCCTTCATGGACTCTTCTGCATTAATAAGTCCTTCTTTTGCAAGTTTTAACTGCTCTTCAAAGAAAAGCCTTCTTTGAGACGCCTCTGTAACAGCGATCACATTATTTAGGTTTTTAAGCTCTTCAACAAATGCGTTTGCAATCTCTGCCGCCCTTTTGGGGTCTTTATCCTCTATGCCGATGGTTATTATACCGGTCTTTTTGTCGTCCTGAGCTTTTAAAGCCCCTGCAATTGCCTTTCTTGCATCTTCGCGCAGTTTAGCCTTATAGACTTTCATTAAATCAAACCTGTCAATAACACCATCCAGAACAGGTCTGCTCTTCAGGAGTCCGATATAAAGTTCATTTGTTGTTTTTATGCCGATAGTTCCGCCAACCAGACCCGCAGCGCCTCCAAACTGGCTTAAAAGCTGTGCTGCGCTTGTGCTACCCTGCTGCGGTGGGAGTATCTTTGTCTCTGCCTTATAAATTGACGGCGTAATAAGACTTATAACAGCGGCTATAATCGCAGCTCCAAAAGTAATACCGAGAATCAGTTTTTTCCGTTTTGCAAGGACAATGAGATAGTCAAGAAGGTTTATCTCATCATACTGTTGTGTCTGTTTTTCTTCCACCGCCTATCCCTCCTTTATTAGCATAGACCTTTAAATCTTCCTCTGTTGCAAATACTTTTAAATCCTCCTTTGTAGCAACTTCTTGTTTAAAGGTGGTTAACTCCTCTTTAACTACCTCTCTTACCGTCTTAGCCAAACTCTTCTCATCCATGCCAATCTCCTTAACTAATTATACACGCATCACCCTCCCCCTTCGAGAGGAGGGGGGTGGGGATCATGCGTTTAGAACGCCACAATCAATACTCCAGCAGTAACCGCAATCTGGTAGAGTATCTGTGTTAAATCCTTTATCTCGCGCATCCATGCAATCCTCTCAAGCTTTTCTGGAACCACTATGGTATCACCCGGCTCTATATCCTGGCTGCCGAACTCCCACCTGTTCGAATCCTTGCTCCACGATATGCCGAGAAAACCACCACCTGGTCTCACAGCAGTCCCATCGACTTTGAGTATGTAAACCCTCTTTTTATCGGCATTCTCTGTATATCCAGCTGCTAAATCGATATATCTGGTATAACCTTTGTCTTTATCATATACAAATGCTGTCTGATTATATACAGACCCTATAACCTGAACACTCTGAGGATTTGAAGGGATAGACAGGCTGTCACCTTCCTCAAGTACAATGTCATAAGGCGTCTTTTTCAGAAGCTCAGGTTGATTTAAAATTATGGCCATCCTGCCCTTTGCCTTCACTTCCTTAAGTTTTGCTACGAAGTCTCTTCTCTGTTTGATTTCGGATTCCTTGATCTTTGCATCCTCAGGGGATAAGGCAGTTGCTGTCTCTGCTGCACCTCTTCCTAAGAGATCCCTTTCAAGCCTTTCTACCATTTCATTAAGCTGTCTCTGCTGAAGTTCCCTTACCCTTTCTCTTGTAAATACAGCGCCTCTCAGATATGCCTTATCTGTATATCCCCCAGCCCTTTCTATAAGAGAAGAGAGCCTCTCGCCCTTTTTGATAGTATAAGCGCCGGGGAATTTAACCTCCCCTTGAAGGTTTACTATCCTGTAAAGCTGCCATTCAGGGACGGTGCGGACAAATAGATAGTCGTTTATCTGGAGGGGGATATTGTGCTGTGGGTCATCCTTCATTGCTTTTGACAAGTCAATAATAAGTCTCTCCGTTTTAGGACCTTCCTGCGTAACCTTTACCCGTGTAAGTTCTGCGACATTGGAAGCATAATAAATAAGTCCGCCTGATAGGGATATTATATCTTTAATTTTTGTTATCCCCGGTGTAACGCCGTATTCTCCCGGAGTGGATATCGCCCCAGTAACATTTACGGTATTCTTTGTTTCCATTACAGAGAAAACCTTTACTAAATCTCCATCTTTTAAGGCAAAGTCTTTCGCAGCATTCTTTTCTATATCAATCAGGTCTCCCTCAAATATTGTCCTGAACTGATGATCTTCTATTCTTTGAACCTGAACCCTACCCTTAAACGCAACACTGGTTAATCCACCGGTCATTTGGATTAGATCAGAAAGTTTTGTTTCCCCTTTTAATTCATATATTGCAGGGTTTTTTACATTTCCAGCGATTGCAGCGAGTTGGCCTACCGGAGGTATAAATATGACATCCTCAGGCATAAGCCGTATGTCCTTTGTTTTATCGCCTTTAAGCAGAAAATCATACATGTCAAAGGTTACGATTGTCTTACCGTTCCTCTTTACCTGAATATTTCTCATAGTTCCTGTCTTGCTCGGACCGCCGGCTTCAAAAAGGGCATTTATAAGGGTTGAAAGAGAAGAAACCGTATATGCCCCGGGTCTGTTAGCATTGCCTACAATATAAACCCTAACAGTTCTCAATGCGCCCATACTTACGTTCATCTGAAATCCCGTGAAGTACTTTGAAAACTCTTTATGCAAAAGTTCCTTGACTTCTTTAAAAGTCAGTCCTGAAATACCGAGTATCCCTGCCTTTGGAAGAGTAATATTACCATCCCTGTCAACAGTAACACTCCACTGCCACTCAATATTTCCCCACACTGTAATCTTTAATTCATCGCCGGGACCAATTACATAATCCGGGCCGATAGGAACCTTCTCAACAGGCGCAAATGTGGACGGGGGCTGCGCAAAAAGGTCATAGCCGAATTGCTTGATGCTGGTTGATACGGTTAAAGGCACGTTGCCTGAAATATACTGCTCAAACTCCGATGGTTTTTCTACAGAAGGAGGTCGAATAGGTGGTTGCTGAGTTGGAGCAGGTTGTACTGGCTGAGGCGATAGCTGTTGTAAGGATGGCTGTTGCCCCTGCATCGGTTGAGTCTGAATGGATGGCTGTCCTGCAGGCGTCACTGGAACCATCTGAATCTGCTGGGCAAATGCAATGCCTGTAAAAATCAATAGGTTCGACAAGCTCACTATAAATATGAACAGTAAGGCTGCAGCGTGAGACGTAAGATGTGAGACGTAAGATGTGAGACGAATAGGTTTTATCATATAAACACCTCCTACTTTTCTAAATTCATTTTAATCGCATCACCTCATTAATTCAAGTGAAAATTCAATGAGCTTGTTTTCTCTATCCTGTCCTGAGGTGTATCCAAAGTTTTTAACCTTTTCATACCTGCCTTTTAGGCTCAGGTTGATCCCTTTTGAGACCCTCTGTTTTAAGCCAAAAATCACCTCATGGTGGTTTTCTGGATTCGGCATTGAGACTCCTCTTTTTTCATAATCATAGTGCAGAGAGACCTTTGTATTTCTATTCAGAAAAAAAGAGGAACCAACAAAGATATCCTTTGCATCTCCACCCATATGATGGCCCATAAGCCTGCCTTTATAGGTATAGCCTGAGGTATAAACACCATGGGTGTACCACCCGGCATACTGAAAGGCAGTATTTGCATACTCCACCCTCAAATCAGCGCCAAGGATATCTGCAAAATAAACGCCAGCAATATATGCCCACTTATACGGAAGCATTCCTGCCTCATCCTCACCCGCAGCCTCTCCATAGATGTAAGCCTTAAGAGGGGTGATTCTTATGCGAACATCCACACCTGCTATCTGGTTGCTCTCACCCCTTTCCTTTCCCTCTAAATTTTTACCTATAAGGATTGTGCCTATATCACCAAGTCCGAGGCCTGGCATACCTCTGCCCCCTGTTAAGGCTGTCCTTGTCAGACCAAATTCAAGCCATGGCTCTGGCTTAAAGCTCAGCCTGATTCCTCCGAAGTAGGGTTCTGGATGATCCCTGTCCTCCTCAAGTCTTGTAAGGAAAAAATCTATCTTAAAAAGGCCTAATATGGGCAGATTAAAAGGAACCTCGTTGCTTATTTTTAGGAGTTTAAAGGGCTCTGCATTGTTCGTGAGTATAAGACTTCCATGCCTTCCCTGCCCCCACCAGAGAGAGTCCTTCCCAGCTTGTACAGAAAATTTGCCAATATAAAGCTTTCCATAGCCCTTGTGAAGTTTAAAGGTTCGAGGTTCAAGGTTTGTGGTTAAAAGAGGATTGATATAAAAAGATAGCGAACCATATCTTGCATCACCCTCAAGATTTATGAATAGATTATCCTTATTCAAGGCTATCCCCTCGTTGTTATAGTTGAATGGCTCCTGTGATGCCTTTATCCCCGGAAATGTTGATGCATTACCTTCAAGATGGGAATATTTCAGATTGACCTTTCTTATCGGTTTTATATAAGACGCCTCGTATCCTATCTCTGCAATCTCCTCTCTGAACTCTTCTTTGAGTTTTTCGAGGATGAACCTCAGGGTTTGAGGCAAGAGATTAGAAGTTGCTTGAACCTCAAACTTCTTAGAGGCCTCGATGGCAAGCCTTGCGAACTCACGTCTATCAATGGGTCTTGCACCGAGGATTGCCGAGTCTATCAGGCCATAGGCAGAGAGGCGCTCAAGGTCAAGATAGAGATCGCTTTTAGTCTCTACATTCGCGGCATAGGATGCCGCTCCTGTCAAGAAAACAAATATTCCAAAAAACAGAAATAAAAATTTCACGATTGCCTCTTTAGCCTGCATTATTCTCTTCAAATGTCAAATCAATCTTTTTTTCTCTTCCTGTGTAAAAAAATATATTGCTAAACTTCTGACTGTTTTAGGAGTCTTTGCCTTTCCTCTTCAACAGCACGGTTTATAATAGAAAAATTATTTAAGTATGCGGCAAATTCTGTCATTGCAGCAGGTATGTCATTCGCATTTTTTGATTCAATGATTAACTGAAGTTTATCTGTAGAATCTTTCAGGGCAGTTAATTTGATGTCAGTTATTAAATGTTGAGTTGTTGGTAAAAACTTTTTTATTTTTTCTGCGTCAATCTTGCCAATAACACCAAGCAGTTCTTTTGCTGTTAGTTCTTTTGCTGGCAGTTTCAGCACAACCTCTCCCCTGTATATCTTTGGCGTTAGAAGACTTATTACCGCTGATGCAAGGACAGCAACAAGAAATAATCCTATGATGAGCGTTTTTCTTTTTACTATCACCTTTCAGTAATCATAGAGGTTTATCTCGTTTTCATTGATTGTTGGGGTCTCATGTTGATTCATCATATTCCTCCATCAAATTTTCTCACTGCTCCGCTGTGTTTTTCCAGTTCATTTCAACTTTAATCTTTCCTCAATCCTCTTCAGGAAGCTTTCAATATCCTTTCTTCCATTTTGCAGCACATTATAAACGATTTTATAATCCAACTTTTCATAATCATGCGTTATGATATTCCTGAATCCCACCATTTTAACGAGTTCATTCGTAAGCTTTGCGGGGATTAGCCGTTCCTCATTCAAAATATCGAAAGCTTCGCTCATTGTAGTGGGCTTACGAAAGCCTTTATAGGCGATCACGGCCTCTGCCAGATCGATTGCCGACTGAACCGCAAGATACAGATAACGCTCAACAGCTCCCCTGATGTCTATATCCCCTTCGATCTCTTCCTTTTTATAACCCTTGTAGCGCTGCAGTATCTTAAGATATTTCCTTACGGAACTTATCTTGTTTTCGATTACTTTTATGCTGCTCATACCAACGCCTTTGTTAAATTATGTTTAACCAGCATTTTATGGAAATCAAAATACTCATTTAAAATTCTGGGTTCGACAATTACTTTAAAGGGCTCTTTCTCATAGATCAAGCGGCCTTCTTTGACAATCATGTATTTCAGGTCGGGATTGTCCGTTAAATTCAAGACAACCACATCTATTCTGTCGGTTTTCAGCAGCCTGCCGATTTTAACAATAGCATCAATTTTAATTTCATACATCCTCGCTTTATCCTTCGTATCAAGATAAATGGCAAAATCATAGTCGCTCAATGCAGATTCTCTACCGGTCGCGCGTGAGCCGAAAAGATATGCCAGCTTTATCTCCGGATATGCTTTGAAAATAGAACTCAGTTTTTTATTTTCTTTCATGTCTTCTCACTGCTCCGCCCTCTCGGTTACATATCCGCATTTTTGCGGATAATGACCAAGAAGGCAATTCTGCTAAAAACTGAATATTATAAAGTATCTACGTCCGATGCGTCTATCTTTACAGACAAGCCCTGCCGGAGTATGTCCACGGAAAGGACAAGCATATGCAGTCCTTCTTTTTTGACAAGCAAACCGTGCGCTCCTGCAAGGGGTCCTTTTTTTATCTTGACCCTCTGCCCTTCTTTTAAATAAGGATAAGGGTCTACTGTTTCTTTATTTTCAAGAACTATTTTAAGAGACATTATTTGATCTTCCGGAACAGCTTCGGGCTCTCCGGGGATAAGGCTTATAAATCTGACAACGCCGTGGGTCTTCAATACTGTCAGCATGTCTTCGTACATCTTGCGGATATGAACGAACAGGTAACCGGGGAAGAGAGGGAAACTTATCAATTTCTTTCTGTCTTTCCACCTGCTGAGTCTTTCAACCGCAGGTAAAAAGGCGTCTATTCCGGCTTTGGTAAGCCTGTCCAATACCTTGAATTCATGCCTCGACCTGACATGAACCGCATACCAGTAAAGAGATGTGGTTTCGATAAATTCCATTTTTTATAGATGATAAATCATGCCGGCATCTATCCCCTTCTGATTTATCGCTTCCATTACGTTACGTTCCATCGATGACACCAGCACGGCATCATAATCCAGCCCTGCTATGTCCTCTGCCGTATAAACATGGTGTCCGAAAAATCCGTTCTCTATTTTTTTATCGCTGACTACTCCGACGATTTTAAGCGGCAAGCCTCTCGTGGAAATGTAACAAAGTTCCGCGATTTCGCCGTCGCCCCATAAAAGGATATTTTTAACGCCGGACGACATCATGAATGTATAAGTATTTTCTATCTTACTGCGCACTTCTTTGAAATAGCCTATTGAGCGGTTCATGTAGTTGTAGGTAAGCCTTGCCTTTTCGGTGAAACCTTTTGGAGTGATAATGTATTTGATCCTGTTTTTGGGAAGGTTTTTGACTTTTATATATCCTTTTTTGTAAAGCCTTTTTACATAGGCATTTGCAAGACCGAGGGCGATTCCGAGCCGGCCTGCCAGCGCCCTCTGGGTAACCGAGGGTTCCTTAATCAATTCATTGAACAGTCTGAGAGATATTTCGTCAGACACATTCCCGTTGTTCATAATTTGAACATTAACATGTGACAACGACTCATGTCAAGGATTCTATCTAAGTTTTAGAGCGGTTTCGATCCGGGTGAGAAAAGAATCCACGTCATTGAGTTTCGCGAGGACTTCATTACAGATAAATGCCATGTCTATTTTTTCGTAGTCATGAGCAAGGAAGTTTCTAAAACCTGCAATCTTTGCAAAAGAATATGCAAAATCAGACTCTAATATTTTATTTTCTCCTAAAATATCGAAAACATCTTGATATGACTGGGGAGGTCTGAGTTTTTTATGTTTGATAATTATTTCACCGAGAGATATGCATGTATCTGCTAATAAATATAAATAATGAAGCAGTGCGCCGCGATACAGAGGGTCGGTAGAAAAACGGTCTGAACATTCGTCTTTTATTGATTCAAGCAAAGAAAGGTATTCTCTAATTCTTCCGATTTTTTGATAAATTCTTTCCATCAGATGCCTATAATAGCAAGCCGTTGTCCTTTAAAGTCAATAGCTTGATGTAAAACCTTAAGTTCAAAATCCTCTCTTAATTCCGTATTGCTATCGTAGACAACCAACCCGTACCTTATTATCTCGTCAAGGAGTATTATATTCGCTGCGGTATTAAGTATAACCACATCAACATCGCTTCTTTTTAATGCCCTGCAAAAGTCAGCATACAGGGAAAGTTTAATATCAAAAAATGACTCTTTTGTCCCAGAAAGAAAAACTGCAATATCAACATCGCTTAAAGGCGATGTCTCTGCCTCAGCAACCGATCCGAAGAGATATGCGAATATAATCTTATCCCTGTATTTTTCAAAAACCGGCAAAACAGCATTTCTAATCATATCAATCACATATATAGTTTTACAGATATGACAGCAAATGTAAAGGAAAAACAGGTTCTTTCTCAAAGAGAGCGTCTCCCGTCAAGGGAGGGGGATAAGACTTTTGCAAGAGGCTCATTGAATAAACGAATTGGCCTGCATTATAGTAAAGCTATATGGACAGGTTTATTAAAATTATTTCCCAGTCAATCAGAGCAGTAAGGGCATTCAAGCTTAGGACATTTTTCTGCCTGATAAGCGTCGCCCTCGGAATCTCATCCATCACTGTAATTGTTGCGGCTACAGAAGGGGCTTATAAAAAAGCGTTCGAGATGGTGGCACGGTTTGGTCCTGATTCACTGATGATTCAGAGCGGAGGAGAAGAAGCAAGGGCAATAGGACTAAGACAGAAGACACTGACATTGGATGATGTAGAGGCTGTAAAGCACGAATTTTCGAGCGCATATCTGGTAGTTCCCCAGACATCCATAAGCAATGTCAATGTCTCGTACAAAGACAAAAAATATCAGACACTGGTGATAGGCTCCACAAACGACTATAGCCGCGTCTGGACATGGCCTGTGATACAGGGGTCTGACTTTACAGAAGATGATGTAAAAGGGCTGAGGAATGTTGGTTTGATAGGCCAACACCTGCTGAAAGAGCTTTTCGGCAATGAAGACCCTGTAGGGAAATACATACTTGTTAGAGGCATACCTGTCCAGATAGTCGGAGTGCTTTCAGAAAGAGGAATGTCAGCCGCAGGTCACAATCTTGATGATAGAATTATTCTTCCGCTCACCACTGCAATGAGAAAATTGCAGAATGAAACAACATATGTATCGACGTTCAGGATAAGATTCGCAGACCAAGAAAATCTTTATGAGCATGTAGAATATCTTAGGTCATTTCTCAGACAGAGACACAAAATTTCAGACAACATGCCTGATGACTTCAGGATAGTCTCGCCCAGAGAGATAATTAAATTTCTTGTTGCGCTTACAGGCTCGCTTGTAATATTCCTCGGAGTTGTAGGCGTCATATCCCTGACTGTCGCAGGCTTTGTCCTTGCAAACCTGTTTTTGCTGTCCGTCAAGGAAAGGACAGCGGAAATAGGCATAAGAAGGGCGACAGGCGCAAGGAAAAAGGATATACTTGTTCAGTTTTTAGGCGAATCTGTAATTATTACAACAGCAGGCGGTTTATTCGGGTTCGTCCTCGGCCTGCTGTCTTCAAAATTGCTCATGTTAATAGCAGAGTTTCCAATCCATTTTTCATGGAAGGCCTTTGCCATAGGACTGCTCCTCTCATGGATAGTCGGAATAGGCTTCGGCTTGCAGCCGGCGCGCAGGGCTGCAAATCTGAAACCGATAGAGGCAATTAGGGGATAAAAAATAATGCCGGTAAAGACAGGACATAGTGTTGTAGCGGTTTCAGCAGCTCGATGTTTCGCCGTGATGGCGAAACAGAGCTGGTGCCTCGGAGACGAACACGGATGTTCGTCGAGAATGAGCGGAAATACTATGTCCTGTCTTACGATAACAAAAAAATTCAAAAAGGATTTTCTGTGAAACGAATAGTTCTGAATACTAAAATCGCATGGCGTTCTTTATGCAACTTCAGATTGAGGACTTCTCTGGCGGTGCTCGGCGTTTTTCTTGGTACTTTTTCACTGATCGTTGTATCCAACCTTTCAGACTCCCTTTCTAAAAAAACCGAAATGGAGATAGAAAGTCTCGGCAAAAATCTTCTCATCGTGAGAAGCGGTATTGTAAGAAGGGTTGTTTCAGGGACAAGGCTGTTAAGCGAGGCAACCACCCTAACCCTCCATGACGCAAGGGCCATCGCGCTCGAAGCGCGCTTTGTAAATGACATATCACCATCAGGCAACAAACCTTTTCCCGTGAGATACGGTAATGTAACGCTTACGTCTGTGCTCGTAGTCGGGGCTGCCCCGAACTATACAGCAATAAGAAACCATAATGTGAAAGAGGGAAGTTTTATTGCGGAAAATGACAACAAGAACTTAAGCAAAGTTGCTGTGCTCGGAAAAAGGGTTGCTGAAAAGTTGTTCGGAGACAAAGACCCTATCGGGAAACACATTCTTATATTCAGGGTTCCATGTCAGGTAATAGGCGTGATGGAGGAAAAGGGCGTTGATATTTCAGGCACTGATCAGGACAACCAGATTTTCGTACCCCTAAACACATACATGAGAAGATTTGTGAATAAAGACTTTATTAACAGTATTCATGTTCAGGTCGTAAACGAAAAATTTATTCCAGATGCAAAGGCCGAAATTGAGGAAATATTAAAGAAAAGACACAAAATTACTTTAGGCAAAAAAGAAGACTTCACAGTAATAGACTTAAAGGACGTAATGGCTCTCAAAGCACAGGCGACATCGATGATAACAGTTCTGGGCAGAATATCTGCAGCGGTTTCATTCTTAATAGGCGGTCTCGGCATTCTGTCAATAATGATACTTATCGTAAATGAAAGAAGGGTCGAAATCGGCATCAGGAGGGCGGTAGGTTCAAGAAAAAGGGACATTATACTTCAATTTCTCATGGAGTCGTCATTCATATCCTTCATCGGCGGAACTGTCGGCGTAATAATAGGTTTTGTAACGAGCATTATTATATTCAAGGCGTCAAAACTGCCGTTCACTATTTCCTTAACAGGCATTCTGTTATCCTTCGCCGCATCAGTAACTGTCGGCATACTGGCAGGAATATATCCGTCAAAGAGAGCAACGATGATACAACCGGTGGATGTAATAAGGTCATAGGTGTAATTATTCAGCAGATTAGGACTGTCTCTCGGCAAAATTAAACTATGTTGTAGGGTTATCTTTTCCCATATGGCGATAACATCCTGAGTTCTTTTATAATCTCCGGCATGACCTCGATAACCTTATCTATCTCTGATTCAGTATTGTAGCGGCTAAGAGAAAACCTTATGGAACCATGTATTGCTGTAAATGGAATTCCCATTGCCCTCAACACATGGCTCGGCTGGAGAGAACCGGATGTGCATGCAGAGCCGGAAGATGCACATATGCCGTATTCATCAAGCCTGAGAAGAATAGCCTCTCCTTCCACATACTCAAAGCTCATGTTCGTTGTATTTGGCAGACGGTTTTCTGTATCGCCATTAATCCTTGCATCCGGGCACCTTTCAAGGAGTGCGTTTTGCAGTTTATCCCTGAGTCTGCTGAGATAACTTGCTTCCTTATTAAGGTGTTCTTTGGCAAGTTCGCAGGCCTTTCCGAGACCTATTATGGATGCCACATTTTCGGTTCCAGCCCTCCTTCCCCGCTCCTGATGTCCGCCTATGATATATGGATAAAACCTTGTGCCTCTTCTTACATAGAGCGCTCCAACACCTTTTGGCGCATGCAGTTTATGACCAGAGAGGGAAAGCATATCAACAGGGAATGTTTTTACATCTATGGGAACTTTGCCTGCTGCCTGGACAGCATCGGTGTGAAAGGGTATATTCCTTTCCATTAGAACCTGTCCTATCTCTTCTACCGGAAATATCACGCCTGTTTCGTTATTCGCATACATTATGGAGACAACCACTGTGTCGTCATCAATGGCTTTATAAAGAGCATCCATATCAAGCCTTCCTAAACCATCCACAGGAAGGAATGTGACACGGTATCCTTTTCTTGCAAGATGTTTACAGAAGTTCAATACTGCAGGATGCTCCACCCTCGTTGTTATAACATGCCTTTTTTGAGGATATGATTCGATGGCGCTCATTATTGCGGTATTGTCGCTTTCTGTTCCGCAGCCGGTAAAGATTATCTCCTCAGGCTCTGCATTGACAAGGGATGCGACCTTTGCCCTTGCATCTTCAATCTTTTTGTGGAGTTGCCCGCCAAAGGTATGCATGCTTGACGGGTTTCCGTAAAGCTCTCTGAGATAAGGCAGCATCTCATCAAAGACCTCAGATGCTATAAATGTTGTTGCATTGTTATCAAAATAAATTGGTTTCATCATTATTAAGTGGCTTCAACCACAATATCCTCGCTGACAAGCTCTTTCAATCTTTTCTCTATGCCTTTTATTGTGATACCGCCCATTGGGCATCCAACACACATAGCCCTTAATGCAATAATAACCTTGCTGCCATCTATATCTATGAGTTCAAGGTCTCCGCCGTCAGCCTGAAGTCTTGGCCTTATCTCCTTTTCGAGTATATCCTGAATCAACGCTATCTTCTGGAGATTTGTAAGTTTCTTTGGAACTCTTGGTATTTCAGGCGCCTTGATCGCCCAGATGTCCTTTAAGATTGCCTCTATTTCAGGTATGCATGATCCGCAGCCTCCGCCTGCCTTTGTGTAATTGGTGACCTCCTCGACAGTAGTCAGGTGGTTTTCAATGGCAACCCTTCTAATCTTTTCCTCCGAGACCTCGAAACACTTACAGATGAACTTTTCTTCAACCTCCATCGGTTTCCTTAAGCCTTTGTAATTTGCGATTGCAGCCTCAAGGGCCTCCCTGCCCATAACAGAACAGTGCATCTTCTCCTTTGGCAGTCCACCTAAATAATCCGCAATGTCCTGATTCGTTATCTTCATAGCCTCATCAAGAGTCTTTCCCTTAATCATCTCTGTCAGGATGGATGAAGCGGCTATAGCTGAGGCGCAGCCAAAGGTCTGGAACTTTGCATCGATAATCCTCTCTGCCTCTTTATCTATCTTCAGGGTCAGCTTGAGGGCATCCCCGCAGATAATGCTCCCGACCTCTCCTGCTGCATCGGGATTCTTTATCTCGCCCACATTCTTTGGCCGGAGAAAATGCTCCTTTACCTTTTCTGTATATTCCCACATACCTTCTTTTTATCAGAGATTAAATGAAGTGTCAATTTATGACTTAATCGTAAGATAGCCTGAAAAGAGTATCATTGCCCCGCCGATTATTGTTTTATAATTCACCGCCTCGCCCAGAAATACCATGCCTAACAGAATTGCACAGACAGGCTCTAAATAACCGAGTATGGCTGTTTTATTGGCAGTTACATCCCTCATTCCCCTGAAATAGAGAATCGGTGCTATTGTCGAATGCACTAGGCCCATTACTGCAAATGCCCACCATGCAGAAGTTAAGATGTTAAGAGGTTGAGAAGTTAAGATAATAAAAGGCGATAACATAACGGCGATAAAAAGATTCTGAAAAAATGTCATGACTAACGGATTAAAACTCTGCGCCAATATCCTTATGACAATTATCACCAATGCATAGGCGAATCCGGAAAAAAGCCCCGCAAAAATACCGGCAGTATTTTTATCCCCGGCCATTAAGAGATTTAAAAATTCTTTTGCCGAAATTCCGAGCATTATCCACAAACCGACGGTTGCAACAGCAACGGCCGACAATATTTTCAGCGTCAGTCTTTCCCTCAAAAAAATGGGCGCAAGGAAAGCCACAATAATAGGCGCTGTGTAGTGCGTCAATACCGCATTGGCAATCGTGGTATTTTTGTATGCATAAAAAAAGGAAAAGGTATTAATCAGACTAATTACACTAAGGATAAAAAGATGCAAAAGACCTTTGACTTTGGGCATTTCCTGCCTGAATTCCCTTTTTGTAAGAATCAAACCGATGAGAGATGCAGATATAACACAGGAAAAGAACATCAAAATATGCACCGGCATGCCGGAAAGCTTTATGACAATGCCGAGGGAACTCCAGAGAAATATGGCAGTAAGTATATAAAGCATAAATCAGGCTATAGCCTTTATTTGATTTAGGACAAAACTTCTTATCTCTTTATGAGAAGGCATATCTATAAGATATTCACCTTTGTCCATAACTGGAATGAGTACATCCTCAAATGCGCCCCCACATTCACATCTTAACACCTGACTCTTTAGTGGTACTATCATGCCCTTATTACATGCTGAACACCTTAAGACCCTCTTGCTTCCTGACCATTTTCCTCTTTTTGCGAGTGGTTTACCTTCGACTTCCATAATATCCATTGCATAATCCACAACAGGAGCATTACTGATGGATGTGCCGATGCCGTAACCGTCCACCACAGGATTTAAAACCGGGATATCTTCTTCTTTTATCCCACCGCTTACATAGAACTTTATATATTTGTATCCCCTTAGATTCAACTCCCATCTGCACTCTTCAAGGATGCGGTAAAAATTGCCTCTCCTCGAAGACGGAGTATCAAACCTCACTGCAAAAAGTCTTTCGCCCATTGCTTCTGCAACATTTAGGCATTCGAATTTTTCATCGAGGAATGTATCGATAAGCGCCACCCTTTTAAACTTCGGATCTAAAACCTCATCATATGCCTTTATGGCATCAACAGTGCAACCCATACATATTATCAATGCGTGGGGCATTGTGCCCATCGGGTCTTCTCCGATAATTTCGCCTGATTTAACTACAGCAACGCCGTCACATCCGCCGATGAACGCATTCCTTTCAATCATGGGTGCAAGCACAGGATGCATCCTCCTTGCACCAAAGCTTATTACAGGTCTTTCGCCTGCGAGTTTTTTAAACCTCGCAGCCTTTGTTGCCACTCCGGATGCCTGGCATATCAATCCCAGTATAGCAGTTTCATAAACACAGAAGTCCTGATACCTTCCCTCTATTTCCATCACTGGTTCGTACGGGTAAAAGACTGTACCTTCCTTCATCGCCCTAACCCTTACCGGCAGGTTTTTCAGCAGATACATGGCCTCTTCGAGTCCTGCAAATATTGCCCATGGGTAGTTGTCTGGAAAACTCTTTGCTATAAACTCTGCCTTTACAACAGGATTTATGCCCTTTGCCTTAAGGATTTTAAGGGTTCTTTCAAAATAAACATCGGTAATCTTTCCATTCAATATATCCTGAGGGTCTGCTGTATGAAACATGTGACCTCCTCTTATACTCTCGGGAGTATGCTCAAAATCAGCATGTTAAAGTATAATATAAAAGGCACATGGTTACAAAGTATAAAGAAATAGATAATGAATCACGCATAGCTGTCAATATAGACAAACTGATTGTCGGCGAAAGACTGGCTTTCCATGTTTTTATCAATGATAACGGCGTTTTCAAACCATTATTTAATAAAGGGATGATATTCACCAGCTTTGATAAAAGTATCCTTCAAGAGAAAAATATTTCAGAGGCTTACATCGACGAACAGGACAAAACAGCCTTTCATAATTATATCTCAAAAAATAAAAATGAGACTGCATCTTTACTCGAAAATCCTTCGGCATTTAAAGAATATTCTTTCAATAAAGAGCAGTACCATCAAATAGACAAAAGGCTTCTTGAGGAAGGAATCGAGGTAAACTTCAGTCTTTTCTCTATGGATAAATTCAAAATAAGCCTTATAGCCGAAGCTGCAAAAAAGTGGCCTGTAAAGATAGACAAAAAGATTTTATCAGCCGAAGGCGACATTATGATAAATAAGTCTGATATTCCACTCTATGAGGACTACCTTATATCCCTGACAAAATCAGCAGATGCAGTTCATAAAAACAGAATAAAAGCGATTGCTATAAAGGAAAATTCAAAGGTGGTAATAAAAAATCTCCTCGATAATCCGAGAAGCGGCGAAAATATCAAAAAATCACAGGTTCTCGTAAATAATATTATAGACTGCATCCTGCAAGATAGAGATGCTATTTATGATCTCCTTTCTCTCAGAAATTATGATTACTATACATATACGCACTCTATAAATGTAGCTGTTTTGTCAATAGGACTTGGAACCGCTATTGAACTAAAACGAGATAATACAGAAAAACTCGGAATAGGAGCCATGCTGCATGATATAGGCAAGAGCTCTATCCCCCATGAAATTTTAAATAAACAGGGCAAATTAAATTCAACCGAGTACACAATAATGAAGAATCATGTTATAGAGGGGGAAAAGATTTTGTTAGAGCATAAAGATATACCTGATGAGTCATTAATCGCAGTTTTACAGCATCATGAAAAATTGACAGGCAAAGGGTATCCGCTAAGACTATCCGGCAATGAAATTAAGTTGTTCGGCAGAATAGCAGCAATCGCAGACTGCTATGATGCACTTACAACAAGGCGCCCATATAAGCCTCCATTTATACCATTTTATGCGTTATCCGTAGCAGCGAAGGGGACCGGCGATTACGACCCCGAACTTTTAAAGATATTTATCAAGATGCTGGGAAAGGTAAAATAAGGCAATAGGCTAAAGGCGATAGGCAATGTAACGAGGATTATAAAATTAATGAATCTCTTTGAAGACGAACAAAAAACTATACAGAACAACAGCGCTCCTCTGGCCTACCGCATGTGTCCTCGGACAATTGATGAATATATAGGACAAGAACACATACTCGGTAAGGACAAGCTCCTCAGAAGGGCTATAGAGGCCGACAGGATTACATCCTTAATCCTCTATGGGCCTCCGGGCACAGGGAAGACAGCGCTTGCAAGGGTAATTGCAGCAAAGACAAAATCCCATTTTGAATGGCTCAATGCAGCCACTGCAGGCCTTGACGATCTGAGAAAAGTCATTCAGAGCGCAAGGACACGGAAAGCAAAGGGTATCCGAACCATTTTGTTCCTCGATGAGATACACAGATTCAACAAACTCCAGCAGGATGCGCTTCTGCCTGATGTAGAAGAGGGCATTATCATATTAATAGCAGCTACTGTGGAAAACCCATTCTTTTATGTAAATTCAGCCCTGCTTTCGAGGAGTCAGGTTTTTGAATTAAAACCGCTTATACAAGAAAATATTTTAAAACTCCTGAATAGTGCAATTCAGGATAAGGAGCGTTGCCTCGGTAATTTAAATATATCTGCAGATGAAGATGCCCTGAAACATATTGCAAAGATGTCTGATGGAGACGCAAGAAAGGCATTATCAGCCCTTGAAATAGCTGCCCTCACAACTACCCCTGATGAAAACGGCAGAATAAATATAACCCTCCAGATAGCAGAGGAATCCATCCAGAAAAAAGCCGTAGTCTATGACAAAAAAGGGGATCAGCACTACGACACAATATCGGCCTTTATAAAGAGTATGAGGGGTTCTGACCCTGATGCAGCCATTTATTATCTTGCAAAAATGCTTTACGCCGGGGAAGACCCCCGGTTTATAGCAAGGCGGATTGTGATATGTGCATCTGAGGATGTTGGAGATGCGGACCCTATGGCGCTGGTCATTGCCACATCTGCATTAAGGGCAGTTGAATTTATAGGGATGCCTGAGGCAAGAATACCGCTTGCACAGGCAGCAATCCACATTGCAAAAGCGCCTAAGAGCAATGCCTGTTATAAGGCAATAGAGGCAGCAATGGCGGATGTTGCGAACGAGCAGACTATGGAAGTCCCTGACCATTTGAAGGACAGCCACTATCCGGGCGCTAAAAAATTAGGACATGGGAAGGAGTATAAATATCCTCATGATTACGGCGGTTATGTTGAGCAGGACTATCTGCCCAAAAAGAAGAAATACTATAATACCTAAAAACTCCTTACTGCCTACTGCTTACTATCTTGGCTCCCATTACATTCTTCATTATCCTTAACGCTGCATCGTGGTCTTCCTTTGAAAGCCCTGCGACTCCATCTTTCACAACAGTAACCTTATAATCCCTTAATACAGCATCTGATGCAGTAAACATAACGCATATGTGTGTAACACAACCTGTCAGTCTGAGACTGTCAATTCCAAGCCCCTTTAAAGTCTCATCCAATTTTGTATTATAAAATCCTGAATAGGTAGTCTTTTCAATTATGATGTCATCGGCTTGTGGTTTTAATTCATCCACAACCTGAGCGCCCTTAGTGCCTTTAACTGCATGGGCAGGCCAACCGAATTTGGAAAATTCCTTATCATCCGGCTCATGGGTATCGCAGATATAAATAATAGGCTTGCCTTCTTTTCTTATTTTTTCTACTTCTTTCTTTATTGCAGGAATGACCTTTCTCGTATCAGGCACTTCGAGGGGAGCGCTTTCAAGGACAAAGTCATTAAGCATATCAATAATTAAAAGGGCATCTTTTGGCATTAGGCTACTCAACAATATCTTCTATTACCTTAAACTTTTCCTTCAGCGCCTTCTCAACCACATCAGGCACAAGCCCCTTCACAGAACCTCCGAAGGATGCCACTTCTTTAACAATAGTGGATGTAAGAAAAGAATACTCTTCAGACGGCATCATAAATACTGTCTCTATTTTCATATCAAGCCTCCTGTTCATCAGTGCCATCTGAAGCTCATACTCAAAGTCGGAGACGGCCCTCAATCCCCTTATAATCGCAACACCTTTCCTGTTCTTTACATAATCGACAAGAAGGCCGTTGAATGCCTCTATTTTTACATTCTTGCAATCCTTGACCGATTCCCTTATAAGCCTCAGTCTTTCCTCAAGAGTAAATAAGGGCTGTTTTTTGGGGCTGGGAGCAACCGCTATGATTATTTCATCGAATATCCGCAATCCTCTTTCTACGAGGTCGAGATGTCCGTTTGTTATGGGATCGAATGTCCCGGGATAGACGCCTAATTTCATGTCTGTACCTTTCTATAAAGTGTTAAAGATGTGTCTCCATATTTATAAGTCTTCATAAGTTTTAAACTTCCCACCCCCCTTGTTCCCCCCTTATCAAGGGGGGAAGTAAAGGGGGGTGCCTTCTTCGAGGAATGTTCCACTATAACAATTCCATTATCTCTTAAAACGCCTCTTTCGTCAATCAGCGGCAGGACAGTATCGATTTCTCCAGAGGCGTATGGGGGATCGACAAAGATAATATCGAAACAGTTTTGAGTCATTCTTTTCAGAAAATGTTTGGCATCATCTTTAACAACCACTGCTCTGTCTTTAAAGCCAAATTTTTCCATCATATCTTTTATAATCTCAAGCCTCAGAGAATTGTCATCAACAAAAACAACCCTTCCTGTCCCCCTGCTCAATGCCTCTATACCTACAGCGCCCGTGCCTGCATAAAGGTCTAAGAAGCGGCTCCCGATTATTTTATCTCCGAGGATATTGCCAAGAATATTAAATATCGCCTGTCTGACCTTTGCTGAGGTTGGCCTCAGTTCATCGTCCTCTCCTTTTTTTGAGAATGCCTTTTTAATGCCAACCTTTCTACCCTTTGCAGTACCGCCGGAGATTCTCATTTCTTTGTTTCAGGCAATCCGCATACATTGCCTTCGCACTTCTTAAGAAGGGGCTGAGATAATTTCTTGCGTAAAAACAAGATTTGCAAGACCGCTATGATAGCTGAAATTACGAGATTGTATTTATATTGCGCAAATCCGAACAAATTTGGAATTACCGCCAATGGATATGCCATCAAAAGAAGCCATCCTTCGTTGAATCTGAAACAATATGCCTCTTTTCCGACAAGCCCTGCGCCGCCTGCAAGGGTAAGTCCCAACCCAAGAAAAAACAGCTTTTCTGAAAAAAGGGCACTAATTGGGTTTATAAATATGCTTATAATTTGAGCTGCTATTCCCCAAAAAGACATCATAAGTATAAATTTCTTTATCTCTGCTTTCCAGACAAGAAGATACATTGACGACAAGGCTATGCCGGCGTTGAATATTACAAACGGGATTACCTGTAATTCAGATTGCAGATAATAGAGGATGACAAACCCTATGGCGCCTATAGTCTGAAGCACATACCCTACCCTGTAAGTGATGTCATACTTCCTCGGATAATATATGCCTGCTT
Source organism: uncultured Nitrospiraceae bacterium (assembly GCA_947085205.1). Classification (GTDB taxonomy): domain Bacteria; phylum Nitrospirota; class Thermodesulfovibrionia; order Thermodesulfovibrionales; family Dissulfurispiraceae; genus CAMTVO01. Next base: position 40,374 of record CAMTVO010000037.1, on the reverse strand, counting down.
CCTTAATCTGCTCTTCCAAAGTCGGCCATTGTTCCATAAATCACCTCAATGTCGGATTTACAATATATTCGTCTTTCAATTCGTATCCCTTTATTTTTACCACCCTGCCCTCAACGCTCAACCTTCCCTCCGCATAAAGCCTTATCGCATCGGGAAATATCTTATGCTCCAGTTTCAAAATCCGTGCTGAAAGCGTATCCTCAGTATCATCAGGTGAGACAGGCGCTGCTGCCTGAATTATTACAGGCCCTGTATCCATCCCTTCATCAACAAAATGCACTGTGCAGCCGCTGATTTTCACTCCGTAATCCACTGCCTGCTTCTGACCATGCAGTCCTGGAAAAGACGGTAAAAGTGCTGGGTGTATGTTCATAATCCTGTTTGGAAAGGCATCTATCAACGGTTTTTTCACAATACGCATGAAACCTGCAAGAATCACCAACTCCACTTGTCTTTTTTTAAGTTCATCCACTATCCTTACAAAAAAATCATCTTTTATTTTAAATTCGTTATGATTGATATAGAGATATTCTATGGAATGTTTTTTTGCACGCTCGATGGCATAGGCGTCAGGATTATCAACAATAAGGAGTTTAATCGAGGCATTAAGCTTCCCTGCCTCTATCTCATCAATAATTGCCTGAAAATTAGAGCCGCGTCCTGATGCAAGGACTCCAAGGTTAAGCATATGTTAACCTACCTGCTGCTAAGCTCATGCACTGCCTCGACCATTGCAATGGCATTCTCAACCGGAGTTTCGGGCAGTATTCCGTGGCCTAAATTGAATATATGACCCTTTGCGTTTTTTGCTCCCTGAAGTATTCCTGCTACCCTATCCTGGATCAGGTCCTTTGTTCCAAAAAGGATACAGGGGTCGAGATTTCCCTGAACTGCAACATCATTGCCCAATGTGTTTATAGCATCGGAGATATCGATCCTCCAGTCAATGCCAAGGACATCAGCGCCTGACTGTTTGACCTTCTTAAGCATTGCGCTTCCGTTAAATGCAAAGTAAATAACAGGAACTTTGCCTTTGAATGTGGAGACTATCCTTTGAACATAAGGCAGGGCATACCTTTCAAAATCAACAGGCGAAAGGATTCCTGCCCATGAATCAAAAACCTGTATTGCATGCACACCCGCGTCTATCTGAGCCTGCAGATAATTTATGACTGTGTCTGTAATCTTTTCCATAAGCTTTGCATAAAGCTCAGGGGTCTGGTACATCATCTTTTTTGTATTCACATAGTTCTTCGAACTGCCGCCTTCTATCATATAAGTTGCGAGGGTAAATGGAGCGCCTGAAAAGCCTATCAGGGGGACATTTAACTTTTTGACGAGTATCTTAATTGTCTCCATGACAAAAGGAACATCTTCTTCTGCCTTTATTCTTCTAAGCTTTGCGACAGCAATATCATTCCTGATGGGATCATATAAAATAGGACCTTTGGATTCCGAAAACTCCAGCTTCATTCCCATCGACTCTATAGGGACAAGGATGTCAGAAAAAAGTATTGCGACATCGACTTTAAGAATATCAATAGGCTGGATTGTTACTTCCGCAGCAAGCTCCGGTGTCTTGCAAAGGGTAAGGAAATTGACCTTTGACCTTATTTTCTGATATTCAGGAAGGTATCTCCCTGCCTGCCTCATAAGCCACACAGGGGTGTAATCGGTCTTCTCGCCTCTACATGCCTTAAGAAACATATCGTTCATCTGTCCTCCAAAAATTTCTTTAGCGTCATTCCTGCGGAGGCAGGAATCCAGTCAGCATTCCTTCTGGATTCCCACTTTCGTGGGAATGACAAAAGATAGAATCAGTTTTTCGTCACAACACCCTTTTTCATCTTCACCGGAACATATCTGCAGAACGGCTCTTCTGCAAGATAATCTCCGTATACGGAATATGCCCTTGCCCTGCATCCTCCGCATACATTAACGAATTCGCAGGAACCGCATCTGCCCTTGTATTTCTTGAAATCCCTCAATTCATTGAACAGCTCTGAATTCTCCCAGATATCCTTGAAAGACTGCTTTTTGATGCTTCCTGCCGACATCGGGAAATAGCTGCAAGGAAGGACATTTCCATCCACATCTATAAGACAGATAAGCTGGCCTGCAATACAGCCTTTAGAGCCTCCGGTTGAGAATTTCAGAGTTCGTCTCTCAAATTTAGCGCCCTCTTCTTTGGCCTTCTGCAATACTATTCTGTAATAATGCGGCGCGCATGTCGGCCTTACGAGCATGTCCTTTTCATCTTTTTCCATCCTGTAGTGCCAATCAAGTATCTCCTCGTAATCTTCCTTTGATATGAGTTCATTCATTATCTCTTCGCCCCTGCCTGTAGGAACTATCATAAACATATACCACGCAGTTGCGCCGAGTTCCTTCGCTAACTTATAGACCTTGGGGATTTCTTCCTGATTGCGCTTTGTGAATGAAGAATTGATGATGAATTCTATTCCATATCTCTTAAAAAGGTTTGCTGTATTGATTGTTCCTTTAAATGCGCCCTTTTCATTCCTAAAGTTATCATGCACCTCTTTGGTCGAGCCGTCAAGACTTAAAGATACAATCCTGATTCCTGATTCCTTTATCCTCTCGCATATCTCATCAGTAACCAATGTCCCATTTGTTGCAAGACACATTCTGAGACCCTTTTCTGTGCCGTATTTTGCAATATCAAAAACATCCTTTCTTATAAGGGGCTCGCCTCCTGAAAGGACGATCACAGGTTTTGCATAACTTGAGATATCGTCAAGCACCCTGAATGCCTCTTCTGTCGGAAAGTCTGGATGCTCTTTTGCCTCCATCTCAGACGATGAGCGGCAATGCACGCATTTAAGATTGCATCTCCTCGTTATCTCCCATGCTATCCATTTAGGGACAAATTCCATAGATAAATATTATACCTTTACCTGTTCTGAAAATTCTTCTGCTTTTTGAGATTCCCAGATTCTATGTTCGATAGCCTTCAAGAGCGGCTCAAGGGAATCCGGTTTGACGGCAGACACTGCGACCGCATCATAACGCAGCTTTATATTTTCCACTTCTTCCCGTGACGCCTTGTCTATTTTATTAAAGACAATAAGCCTCGGCTTATTCTTAATTTTCAAATCGCTTAGTATATTTTCAACTGATTCCATCTGCTGTTCAAACCTCGGATTGGATATATCCACAAGATGCAAAAGCAGGTCTGCGTCCTGAAGCTCTTCAAGTGTTGATTTAAAGGCTGTCATCAAGTCTTTTGGCAGATCTCTTATAAATCCAACGGTGTCGGTTATGATAACATCTCTTTCTTTTGGGAATCTCAATCTCCTGCTCGCTGTATCGAGTGTGGCAAACATCTTATCCTCGACAAATGTCGAGCTTTTTGTGAGCGCATTCAAGAGTGTGGATTTGCCTGCATTTGTGTATCCGATTATGGAAACTATTGGTATGCCCTTTTCGACCCTTCTCTGTTTTCTCTGCTTCCTCGCCTCGCTCAAGACATCAAGCTCCTTTTCGAGACGGGTTATTCTGTCGCGAATGCGGCGTCTGTCTATCTCGAGCTTCATCTCACCCGGCCCTCTTCCTCCAATGCCTCCCATAAGCCTTGACATTGCAGTCCCTTTACCCGTAAGCCTTGGAAGCGTGTATTTCAACTGAGCAAGCTCTACTTGCACCTTACCGTCACGGCTATGTGCCCTTCTGGCAAATATATCCAGTATGAGTTGAGAGCGGTCGATGACCTTTAATTCTGTAGTCTCTGCAATCGCCCTTATCTGCGATGGATTTAGGTCTTGATCAAATATCAATAGAGTCGCCCCCTTATCCATTGCATTGATTATTATCTCCTTAAGCTTTCCTTCGCCCAAAAGGTATTTTGGGTTTAAATCTTTCAGTCTCTGGACAACTGCATCCAAAACAATAACATCGCTGGACATCGCAAGCTCTTTAAGTTCGTCAATCGATTCTTCAATCTCGTATTTAGGTTTAGTAGATGCGCTTACAAGAATAGCCCTTTCCCTTTTATCTCTCTGGTCGATGACCCTGCGCCTCTCCATCTCATCTTCAAGCGAATGGACAAAACTGTCGAAATCCATCTCAAACATGTAGAAGTTGGAGGTGATGGTCTCGTATTTTTTATCAGAGCCGTAAGGCATAAGATATGCCGTATAGATGTTATACGGCAGGCCGTCCTTTACGCTTATGGCTGCAATCATATCAAACCGTAAAAGGGCAAGGTCTGTAATGTCCTCTTTGTTGAGCGGCTCATCTGTGAGATGTGTATGAATGAATCTAAGTCCTCTCAAGGCTTTTCTTCCTATAGGGTAGTCATCGAGTTCAGGAATAAAGACGCCTTTTGCGTCGCCAACAATAACATGGGTTATCGAACCGTCCCTGTTTGCAAGTATGCCTGTTTGTTTTCCGATTTCAAATGAAAGCCCTGTGAGATACCTGGCAAGCTCCTGTGTTACGAACTTATCAGCAGGGATTTTCCTGCGGTAAATCTTTTCGAGGGAATAGAGTAAACTCTTCTTTAAGCCTGATATATTTCCGTAAATAGCTGCGATCTCTTTTAAACCTCCTACTAAAGGGTCACATCAAAATCCATCTCTTTGTCACCGAAGAGAAATCTCTTTCTCAAGACCCTGATACTCACCGTGTCTCCCTTTTTCTTGTAAAAAAGATGGATTCTTATATCCTCAACGCTTTTAACCACAACATTATCGAGTGAGAGTATTATATCGCCTTCCTTCAGTCCAGCCTTTTCAGAAACGCTGTTTTCCGCAAAACCTTCAATACCAACTATCCCGTGCGCATCCTTAAGTGAGACCATAAGTTTAGGAGCGGTAATACCCTCTACGGGTTTTGGAAAAATTATGTAATCGGAGATATTTCGTTCGATGTCCACATCATTGAGGATAGTTGCATAGTCGTACCCATTGCGTCTGAATGTTCTCTTTGGAATGCCGGAACCGTATTGAATATGCCCTCCCCCTGCGAGGACGACCATCTGATAGTCAGGATTCTTCTTCATAAACTCATCCACCGACATCGACATAGTCTCGTCCCAAAGAATCTGCGACTGGTAGAAGAATTCGAAATTCTTCTCCTTTGACCTGCCGTGCATTTCAAAAATTTTCTTAAGTCTTTCCCTGTATTCGTTGTCCGAAAAATCCATCTGCGAAGGGATTTCGTTTTTTTCCTCACCGGAAAGCGAATCTATACCGCTTTTTGACACTTTGTCTATAATCTCACGTCTGATATTAAGGGCAATGACCGGTATTTTTTTCTCTTGTGCGAAATCGAGTATCGGCTTATACAGGTTATAGTCAAATCCCCACCTCTTGAAATATTCAGACCGTTTTAAGAATTCCCTTTCATTTATCCTGCCTGCTATGTAGTCATCCAAAACACCTTGAAAAGGTCTCTGGAACATCTCCATTCCTACAGCTATCTTCCTATTCTTTTTATACAGACCTTTTATGACTTCAAGCTGGACATTGTGATGGGCTAACCTGTCGTGATATTCGCCGACATACACAATCTTTTTGCCTGATACGTCCTCTATGACATCGGCCAATGTCTTGAGAGTCGAGAGGTCGATAGCTGTAGTATCTTCTTTATTCTCCATCTTTATTCCCCTCTGGGTTTCATCAATCTTTTTATAAATATTCCTGCCGCTATTAAAGGAAACAGCGCTGTATTTTCCGTAATGGTATATCTTCCTGAAAGCCGCATCAACTTCGTCTCTCGACTTCACAGAAAAAATTCCGACAACTTTTTGCGGATTCCATGGATTGTTTTTCATTATTACGCTGAAACCTGCATCAATTCTATCAACATTTCCGTAGAGCCTTCCTATCACAGGATTATCATTTCCGAGAATTATAAGCGAAGAGGACTTTATGTCCGCATCCCTGATGTCTCTCGACTCTTTTTCTAACGCCCCTTTTTCTTTAAAGGTATCGATGATGGCTCTGTAAGTGTCTTTATTGGTTGGCGGCAAGGCTATAATAATTTTCTCATCGCCGATTAGCCTCGCAATAGCAGGAGGAAACTCTTCATCCGACGGCCTTCTTGCGATATCGTAATCCTCGTCCATGACCATCTTTTCAGGCATACTGTCCAGAGATAATGTAACCGATGTCTTTACCTTGTCTGCTTTCACACGGATCTTCTTTTTTGCGCCGTCTTTATAATAAATGGTCAGCGGTACGTCCATAGTATAAACCCTATCCTTTTGACCGATGCTGAGGGTGGCTTCGTATTTACTGCCGGCCTGTCTTAGACGGAATGATTCAAGATAAATGCCGGGCATCCCCGGATTATCAATCCATTGCTTAAAAAACCAGCCGAGATTTTCTTCATGGTTTCGCTCGAAAACCGACTCGATATCGCCCCACGATGCCCTTTGGTATTTTTTATCCTGTATGAGGTCTCTAAGGGATTTGTAAAAGGTGTCTTCGCCGACAATATTTTTGAGCATATGGAACACCATTGCCGCCTTTCCATAACCTATTGCCTTTGACGAAAAGCCGGTTCTTCCTCTGAAATCCCTAAGAGCAAATTCGTTTTTATTATTAACATAACTCCTGTAGTCAATCAGCGCCTGTTTTCTGTATTCCCAGCCCTTCCCTTTCTGTTCCTCATAAAGATGGTCTGCAAGGTATGTTGTCAAACCCTCTGCCCAGTTGCCCTTTTTATAATCAATATACACAAGGTTGCCGAACCACTGGTGCAATATCTCATGACCGAGGGATGTCTCAACAATAAAAGGAAGGCGCACAATGTCCTGTCCAAGCAATGTGTAAGTGGGCATCGAGTATCCGGTGGGCAGGAAATTCTCTACGATTGAAAACCTCTTATATGGATATTTTCCAACGAGCTTTTCATAGAGACTCAGATATTTCTTTGTGTACTCTATATATTTTTTAGCAAGCTCTATGTCCTCTTTAAAGAAATAGGCATAGATTTCGACATTGTTAAAACTGTCTTTTATTATCTCGTATTTATTTGTTGCGATAAGGTTTATTCCATCAACCGGATGCGGAAATTCAAAGACAAATTCTGTCCTGTCTCCTTTTGTGGTCTTTTCAATTCTCTCCCCCTCGGATACCGCCTCATAGCCTGCTGGAAGCGCTGCCTTGAGTTTGTAAATGTGCAGTCCTTCTATCTGCGGATACCATGTGCCTGTAAGGGATATTCCCCTGTCGTCTATAATATTATTAACTACGCCATAATTTGTGTCAAAAACAGCCTTGTTGTCTTTAAAAACACCTTCGTATCTGATAATAAGAGCGCCGTTTTGGTGAGGCAAAATCTTTAAAACGCCGTTGTGGACGTCAAATTTAATCCTTTGGCGGTTCAGGCTTACATCATTAACTTTAAGCTGTCCCATATGCAGGATAAACTCACTGCCTGCGCTTACATCAATCTTTGCGACTCCGATAATCTTGGAATTATGGATATCGAAAGAGACTTCTAAGTTGTATTCAGGCAGTTGTCCTGAGTTTGCGACGGCAGGTAAAAACAGAATGGCAATTATTATCAGCAGCCGATAAAGCATTTTTTATTATACATCATGCACCCGAATTTTAGTAAAATTGATATATAGAATACAGTATTATAAATCATACATCGGAGACAGAAATGAAACTGAAACCTTTAGCATTGGGCATTGCATTAGGAATCGTATGGGGAGGCTCGCTATTTATCACAACATGGCTCTCTTTCTATACAGGCTACGGCAAACTTTTCTTAGAAGTCCTCGCACAGTCAATTTATCCAGGTTATACAATCTCGCCATTGGGAAGCTTTTTAGGGTTGTTCTATGGATTCCTCGACGGCTTTGTAAGTGCTGTCATAATTGCATGGATATATAATAAAATAAGCACAGATTAACCGTTCACCAAATAAAAGGCATTTATAACTCAAGAAATGCACACTTGAGGTATTCTGTTTCAGGCACTGATAAAAGAACAGGGTGGTCGCGGCCCTGAGAACGGTATTCAAGGAGTCTGGCGCTTCTGCCCGAATCCTTTGCCGAATCCCTAAGCATATCTAAAAACAAAGTTTTTTCAACATGATAAGAGCAGGATGATGTTGCAAGGATGCCGCCTTTTTTCACAATTCGCATAGCCATAGCGTTTATCTCCTTATATCCCCTCAATGCCTCTTTTATCTTTGCCCTGCTCTTCACAAAGGCCGGAGGATCAAGGACTATAACATCATAGCTATTGCCGTCAGCCGCTTCCCTCTTGAGAAAATCAAGCACATTATCTTTTACAAAATCGCATCTCTCTTCAAGATCATTTAATTGAAAATTCCTCTTTGCCTTGGATATGGCAGTTTCCGAGTCGTCAATGCATGTCATAAATGCCCCGTTTTTAGCCAGTTGAAGCCCCCATGCCCCTGAATAACAGAAAAGGTCGAGCCCCCTTCCGCCTTTGATATATTCTCCAAGCGCTATCCTGTTTTCCCTCTGGTCGAGAAAAAAACCTGTCTTTTGTCCTGTCATAGGGTCTACTTCAAGAGTAATGTCTCCCTCATTTATCAGCGGAAGATTTTCCATAGAGCCTTTCACTATATTTTTCTCAAGAGGCAGCCCTTCAAGGCTTCTGCTCCGGCTGTCGTTTCTGAACACAACCACAGAGGGAGATAACATTTCATCCAGTATGCTTATAACCGTGTCCCCCATCTTCTCCATCCCGAGTGTTAAAAACTGTATCACAAGACAATCGGCATATTTGTCTACTATCAATCCAGGCAGGAAATCTCCTTCGCTGTAGATAACCCTGCATGAATTCATGTCGGATAAGAATCTCTTCCTGTAATGCAATGCATCAGTTATCCGTCTTCTGAAAAAGTCTTGGTCTATTTTCTCCTTTTCCTTTGTAAGAAGCCTTACGGATATAAGCGAGTGCGGGTTGATATAGCCGATGCCCAAAAATGCATGCTTGTTATCATAAACCTCTACAAGAGAGCCGGGCTCAAAGTCTCTCGGGCTTGCTGCCAGCTCATTGGAGAATATCCATAGATGTCCAGCAAGTATCCTGCTTGTCCGCCTTAAAATAACTTTTTCCATCGTTACATTATACCATCGCAACATTTTAGTTGCTTATCTTTCCGGTTTTCTGGTATAAATACTTAGGATGATTTACCTGCCCTGTTTGTGGTTAGGTGAAAGTGTTGATCCCGCAAATTAGATATTTTGGGAGCCGGAGTAAGGTAAACGGTGTGCAGGCCTCCCTCAGAAATGGGAAGAGAGGAAGTCTAAGTTATCTTCAAGGCGCCCACCTGTAGAAACAGGGATCTAATTTTCGCTTACACGGCAGGGCGGGTTTAATTTGATGACGACCGGATAGTTGCAATTAACGTATAAAAATAAAGGAGTTAGGACTTGAAAAAGGCTGATGTAAACAGTTTCGACCAGTTTCGAAATGTACGGTTTTCAGAACCATTTGCATAGAGAACACGAAATGCATGGTCTTGTCCTGCTTCTTTTAGGGTCTTAAAAGTCTCAATTCTTACCATTTAATTGCCTATTCATCGTTGTCATCAGAAACAGTTACCGGTTAATCGTTATTAGCGCATCCAAACAAGCGGCTGATTAACGAATAACCGGTAACAATAACAGAACATAGGAGGGGGATTACCCATGGACAATAGCTTAATGTTAATCCTGATTGCTGTTGCTGTCGGTGCCGTAACCGGACTGGTCCTCTCGCTGATTTACAAAAACACCCTCAAATCACAAAAAGAGGCTTTTGAAAAGGAACAGAGGCGTCTGCTCGAAGATGCCAAACGAGAGGCGGAAGCCATAAAGAAAGAGGCGGTCATTCATGCAAAAGATCTCTCATATCAGGCAAAGGTCGAGGTGGAAAGAGAGATACGGGAAAGGACAAGAGAGCTTAACCAGCTCGATAAGAGACTGCGGCAAAAAGAGGAGCAATTAGAGAAGAAATTAGACCAGATTGAAAGAAAAGAGCATGAATTCAACAGACGAGATAGGGAGTGCCATTCAAGGGAACGCTCATTGGTGGAAAAGGAAAGCCATTACTCTCATCTTATAAAAGAGCAAACCCTTATACTGGAGCGTTTGTCCGGAACTACCTCAGAAGAGGCAAGGCAGGAACTGTTTAAACGCGTGGAAGAAGATGCAAGATTTGAGGCAGCAAAACTCGCAAAGAAAATTGAGGATGAGGCTAAAGAATATGCAGAGAAAAAGGCAAAAGAAATCATCAGCTTTGCCATACAGAGATATTCGAGCGATTATGTAGCTGATGCAACTGTATCTGCTGTCAGTCTGCCGAGCGACGAGATGAAGGGAAGGATTATCGGCAGGGAAGGACGAAATATCAGGTCATTTGAGGCAGCAACCGGCGTTGACCTCGTTGTTGACGATACGCCGGAGCTCGTGACTCTTTCAGCCCACGACCCTGTCAGAAGAGAGGTTGCAAGGATAGCCCTCGAAAGGCTTATAGCAGACGGCAGGATTCATCCAACAAGAATAGAGGAAGTAGTCGAGAAGGTGAAAAAGGAAGTCGATACAACAATCAGGGAAGAAGGCGAAAAGGCTGTCTTTGACCTCGGAATATCTGGAATACATCCGGAGCTTATAAAGACCATAGGAAGATTGAAGTACAGGTCATCGTACGGCCAGAACATACTTCAGCACTCAAAAGAAGTTGCATACCTTGCAGGCATGATGGCAGGAGAGCTTGGCGTCGATGTAAAGCTTGCAAAGAGAGCCGGATTGCTGCATGACATAGGCAAGGCTGTTGACCACGAAATGGAAGGTTCGCATCAGGAGATTGGGGCAACCCTTACCAAAAAATACGGCGAAAACGACTATGTAATAAACGCTGTCCTCGCCCATCACGGAGAGGTAGACCCTATATGCGTTGAGTCTGCCCTTGTTGCGGCAGGCGATGCACTTTCGGCAGCAAGGCCGGGCGTGAGAAGGGAAAGCATAGAAAATTACCTGAAGCGGCTTGCAAAACTCGAAGAACTCGCAATGTCCTTTAATGGCGTTGATAAATGCTACGCAATTCAGGCAGGAAGGGAAATAAGAATCATTGTAAAGCCCGAAGATGTCAGCGATGATATGTGCTCCGTAATATCAAAAGATCTTGCAAGGAAAATAGAATCAGAGATGACATATCCGGGACAGATAAAAGTTGCAGTAATAAGAGAGTCGAGACACGTTGATTATGCGAAATAAGGCTATTGGCTATAGGCGAGAGACGAGAGAAAAAAAGCAAAAGGTTTCTAAATTATTGCCAGTTGAGACTCTTGCAAAAGTCGTCATTCCCGTGCAAACGGGAATCCAGAAATTTTTGCAACATATTGAAAAGACTGGATTCCCACTTTCGTGGGAATGACAAACTCTTCTCTTTTTATGACTTTTGCAAGAGCCTCAATTGCCTTTTAATTATGAAAGTTTTACTTATCGGTGACATAGTCGGAAAGACCGGAAGGCAGGCGGTGAAAAACCTCCTGCCCAATCTCACAGACAGGTACAAGATAGATTTCGTTATTGCCAACGGTGAGAATGCAGCAGGCGGTTTCGGCATAACCGAAAAAACCGCATCCGAGATTTTCGATTCCGGAGTGCATATAATCACTACCGGGAATCATGTCTGGGACAAAAAAGAGACAGTTCCATACATATCGAAGGAAAACAGGATATTAAGACCCATAAATTTCCCTCCAAATACTCCAGGCGCCGGAAGCATCATTTTCACTCTCCCCAACAAAGAGAAAATAGCCGTAATGAATGTTTCGGGAAGAGTATTCATGAACACGCTCGACTGTCCTTTCAGGGTCGGCAAAGCCGAGGTGGAAAAGCTGCAAGAGACCACAAATATAATCATAATCGATTTTCATGCAGAGGCGACATCAGAAAAAATAGCATTTGGATATTATATGGACGGGATGGTGAGTGCAGTTATAGGAACACACACCCATGTGCAGACAGCGGATGAAAAAATACTGCCTGGAGGAACAGCCTATATTACAGATGTAGGCATGACAGGACCGCAAACCTCTGTTATAGGCATAGAGAAGGAGCAGATAGTAGAGAGATTTCTCTCACAGATGCCGAGGAAATATGAAGTTGCAGGAGGAAAGACATTGTTGTCTGCTGTGATTGTAGAAATAGACGGAAAAAGCGGCAAAGCCACAGCAATACAGAGACTGCAATTAACAAATCCGTAAGGAGGTTTTTATGCTTCAGGCAAAAGTAAAATGGGTTAACGGTCTTCAGTTCGTAGGAGAGACAGGAACAGGCCATGCCGTTGTGATGGACGGCGATAAAGAAGTAGGCGGTAATAACACCGGAATGAGGCCTATGGAGCTTCTCCTTGTGGGTCTCGGCGGATGCTCCGGTATGGACGTAGCTTCAATCTTACAGAAAAAGAAACAGCAGGTAACAGGAATCGACATAAACGTAAAAGGCGAAAAGGCTGATTCCTATCCGAAAAAATTCACAGAAATCGAGATAGAATTCATCGTCAGCGGCAAGGACTTATCCGAAGAGGCTGTAAAAAGGGCAGTCGAGCTGTCAATGGAGAAATACTGCTCCGTTAAAGCAACCCTTGAAGGGACGGCGAAGATAAGCTTCAGCTACAGGATTGTCCAATCTTAAAAACCTGAAAGGTGGTGATGGTAAAGCCTTTTATCCGCCCATGCCCTGCCAATACTATGGATATTCAGAATGTTAATTGCATTTTTCGGGTTAATAATGGATAGATGTCACAACGAAAACAGCAGTACCGTTAGGTCTGCTCACAACAACTTCGTCCCCCTCTGTCCTGCGTAACAATGCTTTAGCCATAGGTGAATCAATACTGATAAAACCCTTGTCAGGATCAAATTCATCAGGACCGACAATGCGATACCTGTACACGTTCCAATTAGTATCCTCGACTTCAACCCATGCACCAAAAAATACCTTTGAAGTATCATCAGGTATCCTATCCACTACAATCAACTCGCTCAATCTCTTTGTAAGAAAACGAATACGGGAATCAATCTGCCTTAACTGTTTTTTACCATAAATATACTCTGCGTTCTCAGAACGATCCCCCATAGCAGCAGCCTCGGCAACAGCCTGAGTAACCTGGGGGCGTTTAACCTTCCACAGATATGACAGTTCCTCACTTAAACGCTTTTGCCCTTCAGGTGTAATATATGGTGAGACTCTTGTTTTATTGCGTAATTGCTTTTTCATAATCTGATCATTACTGACAAATGCTAAAATCCGTACTCCTTCCATCTTCTGTCAACAAGCTTTTTTATTTCTTCGGACATAAATATCTCATCAGGCCAGTCGCGCATCATACCCTCTTCCCTTGTCTTTCTTGTAGCGTCTATACCCATTTTTGAGCCGTATCTTGGAAATTTTGCGGCATGGTCGAGGTCGTCGAGCGGGCCTTCGGCAATCACGACGTCTCTCTTCCAGTCAACATTATTCAAAACCCGCCACGCAGTATATGAGATATTCTGAACATCGACATCATCATCGACTACGATTAGCAGCTTAGCGAACATCATCTGGCCCTTGCCCCATAATCCGTGAATGATCTTTTTGGCGTGGCCGGGATAGCTCTTTTTAATGGACAACAGCGCGCAGTTATGGAACACGCCCTCCATAGGCAGGTTCATGTCCTTTATTTCAGGGAATTCGAGTCTTATCAACGGCAGGAATATACGCTCCGTAGCCTTCCCCATATAGCAGTCTTCCATAGGAGGCTTTCCAACAATAGTTGCAGGATATATCATATCTTTTCGGTGGGTTATACAGGTGACATGAAATACAGGATAGTAATCGGCAGCAGAGTAAAAGCCTGTGTGGTCTCCAAACGGTCCTTCACTGCGCGTCTCGCCCGGTTCAATATAGCCCTCAATCACAAGCTCGCTGTTTGCAGGGACTTCTATATCAGAAGTAATGCACTTAACCATTTCCACAGGCTCTTTCCTCAAAAATCCTGCGAAAAGCATTTCGTCTATTGCCTCTGGAAGAGGAGCGCTTGATGCGTATATAACTGCAGGGTCGCTGCCGACTGCGATAGCGGCAGGCATCCGTTTGTTGAGCTTTTTGTATTTATCGTAATGCCTTGCTCCGTCTTTGTGGATATGCCAATGCATGCCTGTTGTGGTTTTATCATAAATGTGAATCCTGTACATGCCGCAGTTCTGCCTGCCAGTTTCCGGGTCTTTTGTGAAGACCATCGGCAGGGTAATAAACCTGCCCTCATCAGTAGGCTGTCCGTCGCCCGGCCAGCATTTGATAACAGGGAATTTGCTTAGATCGGGATTGTCCTTTTCGATAACCTCCTGACATGAAGCATTTTTAACTGTTTTAGGCAGGCATCTTGAAATCTCAAAAAGTTTGGGGAGCATCGCCAGTTTTTCCATCAATGTCTTTGGCGGAGCCTGATTGAGCAATTCATTAATGCGCGCCGCAATATCGTCAAGCCCGTTAATCTCAAGCGAGAGGCTCATCCTCTCAAAAGAGCCGAAGATGTTTGTAACAACAGGATACTGCGAGCCTTTGACCTTTTCAAAAAATAAGGCCTTACCGCCGTCAGGGCTTTTGCACATCCTGTCCGTAATCTCGGTGATTTCGAGAATAGGGTCTACCTCAACTTTTATCCTGTGAAGGAGACCTTTTTTTTCGAGCGCTGCAATGAATTCACGCAAATCCTTATATGCCATTACAGTATCTCTAATGCCGAAAAGAAATATCCTATTTCGAATACTGCTGTTTCGGGGGAATCCGAGCCGTGCACGGCATTCCTTTCCACATTCTCTGCAAAGTCCTTTCTGATCGTTCCGGGCGCTGCATTTGCAGGATTTGTTGCTCCCATAATCTCCCTGTTCTTTGCAATAGCATTCTCTCCCTCGAGAACCATGACAACTATTGGCCCTTCAGACATGAAATCCGTAAGGCTGTCATAAAACGGCCTGTCTTTATGAACAATGTAAAAGCCCTTTGCCTCTTCCTTTGTCATCCGGATTTTCTTCATTGCGGCAATCCTCAGGCCGTTCTTTTCGAACCTGCTGATTATCTCTCCGATCACATTCTTTTTCACCGCATCGGGTTTGATAATCGATAATGTCCTTTCCATTGAAATTCCTCCTTTATAAATTTAACTTTTCTACCAGCGATTTTACTGCTGCCACAGATTTTTCGAAATCCGCCTTTTCCTGCTCGTTTAAATTAAGCTCCACAATCTTCTCTACCCCGCCGCTGCCGAGCATTACAGGCACGCCCGTATAAATGCCGTTAGCTCCGTATTCGCCGTTAAGATACGCAGCGCATGGAAGCATACGCTTTTCATCAAAGAGAATCGCCTTCACCATTTGGTATGTCGCTGCTGCAGGAGCGTAATAAGCGCTTCCTGTTTTTAAAAGCGCGACAATCTCTGCTCCGCCGTGCCTCGTCCTTTCTACAAGCGCATCTATCCTTTCTTTGCTTATAAGTTCCGTTATCGAGACTCCTTTAATTGTCGTAAACCTCGGCATCGGAACCATGAGGTCGCCGTGACCTCCGAGCACAAGGGCCTCGACGTCTTCAGGAGATACGCCCATCTCCCATGCAACGAATGTCCTGAACCTTGCGGAGTCCAGAACCCCGCCCATTCCCATGACCCTGCTCGAATCAAAGCCGGATACCCTCAGGCTAACCTGCGCCATTACATCCATAGGATTTGTAACGACAATTATCACCGATTGAGGAGAAAGTTTAGAAGTATTCTCCACAACTTCGGATACGACCTTTGCATTGGCATTAAGAAGGTCATCCCTGCTCATTCCCGGTTTTCTCGGAAATCCGGCGGTAACGACAATTACCTCAGAGTCGGCAGTATGCGAATAATCATTTGTGCCGACAATTGATGATGACGATCCCCACAAAGGACATGTCTCAGAAAGGTCTAATGCTTTGCCCTGAGGGATTCCGTCAGCAATATCAAAAAGCACGACATCAGCAATTCCAGACTGGACAAGCATCTGTGCAAGGGATGCGCCCACATTCCCCGCGCCTATTACAGAAACCTTCTTCTTCATTCACATACCTCTCTTATCCGCATATTCTGAACGGCTCAGATATTTGTATCCTCAAATAACCATCTTCCTTATGCACCTCATACTTGGCGTAACATGAACGGATGTACATCTCAAACTTGGCAATATCATCATTCCTGTCATCCATATACACGACAATATCTTCGTATACAGCACATATACCTTCAAAATGGTTCTTGAACTCCCTTATATGTTCAGGATGTCTTAAACCTCTCAAGTCTATTACCATTCCGTGACCTCATCATATTTCTGAGACAGCCTTGTTGAGAGTCTCAATATTTTCCACATTAAAGATTCTCGCAGAAGACTCTATTCTTTTAATCAATCCTGAAAGTACCTTTCCCGGCCCGACTTCGATAAATGTATCTATGCCTGATGCAGAAATAGTCTTTATGCAATCCTCCCATAAAACCGGCTTGCTTAACTGCAACACGAGTGATTTCCTTATTTCACCGGAATTTGAAATAAACCTTGCCTCTGTATTATTAACAAATGGTATCTGTGCATCCTTTATTTCAATATCTCTTAATTCTTTCTCAAACTGCCTGCCGGCATCTTCCATTAACGTACAATGGGATGGAACACTCACAGCAAGAAGAACAGCCCTCTTTGCGCCTGATTCTTTTGCCCTTTTCATGGCCTCTTCAACTGCGGCCTTCTCGCCTGAGATTACTATCTGTCCCGGACAATTGTAATTTGCCGGAGATGCATAGCCTGTCTTAATGCCCTTACAAATCTCATCCACACTCTTCCTGTCCAGTCCGAGGATGGCTGCCATAAGGCCTTTGCCTTCAGGCACTGCGTCCTGCATTATCTTTCCCCTGATCTCTGTTATCTTGAGCGCATCTTTAAATGATATACTTCCTGCTGCAACGAGGGCTGAATACTCTCCAAGGCTGTGTCCGGCAACAGTTAATGGAGTGATGGAGTGTTTCTGAGAAATTAACGCAGTATATGCAGCAATACTTGCAGCAAGAAGGCAAGGCTGTGTCCTGAATGTCTTATTCAATTCTTCGGCAGGGCCTTTGAAACTCAAATCAGCAATATCGTATCCGAGGACTTCAGAAGCCTCGCTATAGAGCTTTTTTACCTCATCGAAATTGTCATAGAGGTCTTTGCCCATCCCTACCGATTGGGATCCCTGTCCCGGAAAAACAAAAGCGGTCTTCATTATTGTTTGGCCTCTTTGAGTTTTTTAATCAAGAGCGGAACAATCTCGTAGACATCTCCGACTATCCCGTAGGTTGCCACATCGAATATCGGCGCTTCAGGGTTTTTGTTTATGGCGATGATTATATCCGATGACTGCATGCCTACAAGATGCTGGACTGCTCCTGATATTCCGCATGCTATATATATCTTAGGGCAGACCGTCTTTCCTGTCTGACCAACCTGATGGCTGTAAGGAATCCATCCTTCATCAACAGCAGCCCTCGATGCGCCGACAGCTCCGCCTAAGAGTTCAGCCAGTTCTTCGAGCATCTTGAATCCTTCAGGCTTGCCGACACCTCTTCCTCCTGCAACAATGAAATCAGCCTCCTGAAGATTGACCATGCATTCAGAGACCTCTTTAACTGTTTCTAAAACCCTTGTCCTGCATGTGAGATTTTCAGCCGATACATTGATGATCTCTCCCTTCTTGTCGGGATTGTATTGTCCTCTCTTCATCACCCTCGGTCTTACTGTCGCTATCTGAGGCCTATGATTCGGACATAGTATGGTGGCCATGATATTTCCGCCGAATGCAGGCCTTATCTGAAGAAAATTTCCTGTATCCTTATCTATCTCCAATGCAGTGCAGTCTGCGGTAAGGCCTGTCCTTACCCTTGCCGCAACCCTCGGAATGAATGAGCGGCCGATCGGCGTAGCGCCTGCAAGAACTATTTCAGGCTTATGCTCATTTATCAGTCTGGTTAGAAGCTGTGAATAAGGCTCGTCATTGAACTTTTCGAAGATTGGATTGCTGCAGTAATAGACCTTGTCAGCGCCACATTTGATAAGCTCTCTTGCTGCATCTTCTATAGCGCCGAACAAAACAGCAGAAAGGTCGGTCTTTAATTCATCTGCAAGTTTTCTTCCTGCGCCTAAGAGCTCATATGCAACAGAGGCGACATTGCCGTCGCGCTGCTCTGCAAAGACCCATACGCCTTTGTATGAAGAAAGGTCTGTCTCCTTGACATCGCCCTCTTCCATTATCTCTATTATTGCGCCTTCGGGACATACGCTCAAACACGCCCTGCAAAACTGGCAGTATTCGTTGATAAATGCCTTGCCGTCTTTTATCTCTATGGAAGTAAATGGGCATGAATCAATACACTGGCCGCATCCGGTGCATTTCTCTATATTAACGACTATACGCATTTCAGTCTCCTGAGTTCGTTTATTAGTTCTCTTACCTGCTCCTCGATGCCTCCATGAAGCATCTTTCTGTCAGCCTTTGCCTGCGGAGCAAATATATTCTTGACCTGAGTCGGAGAGCCTTTAAGACCCACATTCTCTTCTTCCGCTCCGATGTCATTGATATTCATTTTGGTTATTACCGCTTTTTTAGCAGCCATTTTGCCTTTTAACGAAGGAAGCCTTGGAGTGTTCAACTCTTTTACAACAGTCAACAGCACAGGAAGCGTGGATTCTACCACATCATGTCCGTCGTCCATCAATCTTTGAACCTTTATGGATTTATCACTGACATCATCTACTTTTCTCACATATGCTATGTGCGGAATATTTAAAAATTCAGCCACTTCAGGCCCGACCTGCGCGGTATCGCCGTCTATGGCCTGCTTTCCGCAAAGGATTATGTCGTATCCGAGCTTTTCGATTGCCTTGTAAAGGGCATGAGAGGTCGCCCATGTATCCGCGCCTGCAAAAGCCCTGTCCGAAATAAGTCTTACATCGTCTGCGCCCATGGAAATGGCTTCTCTCAAAGCATCCTCGGCCTGCGGCGGGCCCATGGTAATGACTGTAACCTTTGCGCCTGTCTTTTCTTTTATCTGAAGAGCCGCCTCAATAGCATGCACATCATAAGGATTAATAATACTCGGAACGCCTTCTCTTATTAAGGTATTTGTCTCAGGGTTTATCCTGACCTCTGCCGTGTCAGGAACCTGTTTTATGCAGACAATTATATTCACGGAAATCCTCCATTTGAACAGATTGAACAGTTAGAATAACTGGTAAAATAACTTGAAATTATACTCTTTATGGGTTTTCTCTTTCAAGCACAATTGTTGCTATGGCATAGTTTCGCTCATGAGTTAAGGTGAGATGAATGGAAAAGTTTGGAGTTAGGAGTTCAGAGTCAGGAGTATTTATTTTTATAAACGGTTTGCCTGATGGTTCATTTAATATTTCAATAGCATGAAACGCAAAACGAGTGCCGCGCAGCGGGCTTGACGCCTTTATTACAGCCTCTTTTGCGGCGAATCTCGCAGCGAGATGAGGATACGGGTCTTTCTTTTGATTGCAGTAGGCGATCTCATTATCGGTAAATATCTTTTTTAGAAACCGCTCTCCCCACTTCTCAACCGCGTCTTTTATCCTGCCTATCTCAACAATGTCAGTTCCTATGCCGTGTATCATATTCTTTAAATGACTCTTATAAAATAATAAAATAGGGACAGCAACCGTTAAAATGACACAGAAGAATCAGTAAATGAAGCCCTTCGCTCCCTAATTAATCTTGCACAGAAGACCATCGGCCTATCAAAACGCTCAACTGGACGTGCTAAAAAGCTGCACGCCGGTTAGGAAACCCATCAACCCCTTCATCTCCCTTACCGCCCTTTCAATGCCCACAAGCACGGAACGGGCGATAATGCTGTGGCCGATATAAAGCCCCCTTATGCCCTCTATTGATGCAATATTTTTTACGTTAAAATAATTAAGGCCGTGTCCAGCGTTCGCGAACAAGCCGAGCTTATTCGCAACCTTGACCGCTTCCATGACCCTATGCATTTCCTTTTCCTGTTTTTTCTCCTTTGCATTTGCATAAAGCCCGGTATGTATCTCCACCATATCTGCGCCGATCTCTTTTGAAATATCCACATCCATTATATTCGGATTAATAAAAAGGCTCACAGGAATTCCGGCGTCTTTAATTCTTTTAATGGTCTCTTTGAGATTCTTTTTCTGTCCGGCCATATCGAGTCCGCCCTCTGTGGTAAGCTCCTGCCTCTTTTCGGGGACAAGCGTTACCATATCAGGCTTTACATCAAGGGCAATCCGCAACATCTCTTTTGTTGCAGCCATTTCTAAATTCAGCTCGCACTGTACAACCTCCCTTAAAAGCCTCAAATCCCTGTCCTTTGCATGTCTCCTGTCTTCTCTTAAATGTATGGTAATCCCATCAGCGCCGCCAAGTATAGCAAGTGTTGCAGCCATTACAGGATCTGGCTCAAAGGTCTTCCTCGCCTCCCTTACTGTTGCAACATGGTCAATATTAACGCCAAGAATCATCAAAGCCTCCTCTTCTAATAAGTAAGTTGATAAAACAGTAATCCGATGTATTCATGCATAGCTTGATATGAGTTTTTTAGTTCATCTGCATCAGGTAGATAGTCAACCCAGCCGTATTTTTTATCTTCCCATGTTTTAAAATATGCAGGGAATGGTGTAACCTTCGTTCCCGCCTTTTCAAAACTCATAACGGCACGCCTCATATGATACGCCGAAGTTACCAGTATCGGTTTTGTGAAATTATATTTGTCGCATATCTCTTTTGTAAACCTTGCATTCTCGATGGTATCTCTGCTCTTGTCTTCAATAATCACCTTATTTGCAGGAACTCCAAGGTCGATGAGGAACCTTTTTACAATGGGCGCTTCTGCGTTTTTATGTTTATAAACCTTGCCACCTGATACAATAACAGGAATATTAAGTCTTTTTTGAAGCCTCACAGCAGTAACAATCCTTCCGAGCATGTCTTCGGATGGGACACCGGTGCCTGAAAGGTCAGGGGCTTTATCATACGCACCACCGCCCAGAAGAATAATCACGTCTCCATGCGTATTTTCAGGGATTCTAAAATCCGATTCGAGCCCTCGCAGCATGGCATCGGCAACAGGCGATATAAAAACAGCCCACATGAAAATACCAATAAGACAATTCATAATGCCGGCCTTCCAGTGCTTCTTGAGTAAAAGCCATACACCTGAAAATATTAGTAAAACAATGAATATCCCAGGCGGCAAAAGGAATGAAGTTATAATTTTTTTCGCTATAAACATTTATTAATCCGAATCGGTAAATTTAACAAGCGTTCCCTTCTTTGCACCGTATCTGAAAACAGTAATGCCTTTTACGCCCTTTTCATAAGATAAAATAAATGCCCTCTCCACATCATCCCTTTTCGCTTTATTAGGAAAGTTAATGGTCTTAGAAACCGCATTGTCAGTATATTCCTGAAATGCCGCCTGCATTTCGATATGGTCTTCCAGAGGAATTTCCAATGCTGTCTTAAAAAGCCTCTTTACATCTAAAGGTATCTCTTTTATACCCCTCAGATTTCCCTTTCTCAAAATCTTTGTCATCAATTCATCAGAAAAAAATCCTCTCTTCTGGGCAACTTCTACAAAATATTTGTTTATTTCGTAAAACTCGGTATCGAGCACAAGCCTTTTATATGCAATGGCAAATATGGGTTCGATCCCGCTTGAACAATCTGCAATGGTGGAAAGCGTTCCTGTGGGAGCAATAGTGGTTGTGGTTGCATTCCTTACCTTCGGCATATCGGGAGCATCATAAATCGATTCCTTGAAATTTGGAAATACCCCCCGTTTTTCTGCCAATTCTACAGATGCCTCTCTTGATTTATCCCCGATAAACTTCATGACCTTCCTTGCGAGTTCAAATGCCTTTTCATGGGTGTACGGTATTTTTAGAAGTATCAGTGCATCAGCCCATCCCATTACACCAAGCCCTATCTTTCTGTTGCCTTTATGCATCCTTTCGATCTCGGGAAGGGGATATATATTCACATCGATGGCATTATCCAGAAATCTGACAGCAATCTTAATGTCTTCAGCAAGCATATCCCAGTTAATTTTTTCTTCTGACTTCTGTCTTCTGACTTCTGTCTTCTGATTGTCTTTTACATATTTTGACAGATTCATAGAGCCAAGCACACATGCCTCATAAGGGAGGAGCGGCTGCTCTCCGCATGGATTTGTACTCTCAATCTGACCAATGTGGGGCGTTGGATTAGCCCTGTTAATCCTGTCTATGAATATCAAGCCAGGGTCTCCTGTTTCCCATGCGCTTTCGACAATTTCATCAAAAACTATTTTTGCTCTAAAACTTCCGACAACTTCACCCGACCTTGGATTTTTTAGTTCATATTCTCTATCATTCTTCAATGCTTCCATAAATGCATCAGTGACGGCAACAGAGATATTGAAATTGGTCAGCTCGCCTTCCCGCCTCTTTATCCGTATGAATTCAAGAATATCAGGATGGTCTATCCTGAGAATTCCCATATTTGCACCGCGCCTTGCACCGCCCTGCTTTATAACCTCTGTGGCAGTGTTATAAATCTTCATAAATGATACAGGGCCGCTTGCAATCCCGCCTGTCGACCTCACTATATCGGCCTTGGGCCTCAGCCTCGAAAAGGAAAATCCAGTGCCCCCGCCACTCTGGAGTATCAAGGCAGCATTTTTCAATGTATCAAATATGCTCTTCATGGAGTCTTCCACAGGGAGGACAAAACAAGCGGCAAGCTGCCCTATTGATTTTCCTGCATTCATTAGAGCGGGAGAGTTGGGAAGGAATTTTAAAGATGTCATCAGCTCATAGAATCTTTCTTCCCAGTATTTTGCATCTTCATTGTAAAGTCTTTCTGCTTCCGCTATGTTATGCGCAACACGCCTGAACATATCCTCAGGCTTTTCTTTCACATTGCCCTTTTCATCCCTAAACAGATAACGGGCATTCAAGACCTTCAGTGCGTTTTCTGTGAGTTCCATATGGAAATTATACTATAATACTGAATGGATGTTATCAAGATAATAGAAAAATACTATGAGCCTGATTCAAAGGCATACTATTTTCTGATCCACCACAGCAAACTCGTGGCAAAAAAGGCATTGCAGGTTGCGGAGAGGGTCAAAGAGCTTAATCCTAATTTTAAATTTATAGAGGAAGCGGCAATGCTTCATGATATAGGAATATTTATGACTCATGCCCCGAAGATAGGCTGCTATGGGTTCCATCCCTATATCTCACACTGTTATCTCGGAAGAGAGATTGTCGAAAAGGAAAAGTCTGTACAGGAAATCAGGGAGATAATTGCAAAATTCGGGAATGACAAATTAAAGCAGTTCGATGAGTGGATTGAGTTTTTCAAAGAGCCTGTATAAAAAGGAGAATTAATTTGGTACGCCTTAATTTCAAAAACGGCTCATACAAAAGCAGCTTTGAAAAAGTTTCATTGCTCGCAAAAATAGCGCCATCACTCGTCTTTTACTCGAAACTTCTGCCGATTGTTTTTAAGTCAAGCTCTAATGCCAAACGTTCAAAATATGACACTGCAGAATGGAGCAAAAGCAGTCTTGAGGTGCTTCGTGCCCTTGAGAGCGTGGGAATTAAAATCGAAATAACAGGCGTAGAGCATTTTAAGAATATGGAGGGGCCATGCGTCTTTATTGCAAACCACATGAGCGCTCTTGAGACATTTGTTCTTCCGGCAATAATAGCGCCTTTTAAAGACACGACTTTTGTAGTGAAAAAAAGCCTTGTGGAATATCCTGTTTTTAAGCATGTGATGCGCTCACGAGACCCTATAACCGTAAGTAGGACAAATCCGCGCGAAGATTTGAAGGCAGTGCTTGAGGGAGGCATCGAGAGGTTAAAGGCAGGCAGATCCATTATCATTTTCCCCCAGACAACAAGGACTGCCGTGCTTGATCTTAAAACTTTCAACACAATCGGAATAAAACTCGCACACAGGGCTAATGTCCCTGTAGTGCCAATAGCATTAAAGACAGACACATGGGGCAACGGCAAATACCTTAAGGATTTCGGCAAGATAAATCCGTCAAAAAAAGTTCACTTTGCCTTCGGCGAGCCGATGCTGATTCAGGGCAGAGGCGAGGAAGAACACCATAAGGTCGTAAAATTTATAAGCAGTAAACTGAAGGAATGGAGTGTTATCGCTTAACTTAGGTTTTACCTCCTCTGCAGCGCCCTCTCCACAGTCTTTATGGCGCATAATTCTCCGCACATGCTGCACACCTCATCCATGCCCGGCGGCACTTCTCCGCGCAGTCGTCTCACCTTATCGGGATTGAAACTCATTGATGCCTGCCCTTCCCAATCGAGATTCTTCCTGAATTGCGCCATCTTCCTGTCTTTCTCCATTGCACCCGGGATTCCTTTCGCAATATCTGCAGCATGGGCTGCTATCTTTGATGCAATAACACCTTCTTTTACATCCTCGATATTGGGAAGTCGAATATGCTCGGCAGGAGTAACATAACAGAGAAAATCAGCGCCCGCAGCGCCTGCAATAGCGCCTCCTATTGCCGCTGCAATATGGTCATAACCCATTGCTATATCCGTAACAAGAGGACCGAGCACATAAAACGGAGCGCCTTTGCATATCTCCTTCTGCATCTTAATATTCAATTCAACCTGATTTAACGGCACATGCCCCGGACCTTCGATAATCGTCTGGACACCTGCTTCAAGCGCCCTGTCCCTTAATTCGCCAAGTGTGACCAGTTCCTCAATCTGACTTCTATCTGTTGCATCTGCAAGGCAACCCGGTCTAAAACCATCGCCGAGACTTAAAGTTAGGTCATATTTTTTTGCTATCATTAGAAGCCTATCGTATTGTTCATAAAGTGGATTCTCCTTACCATTGTATATCATCCATTCAAGCAGGAATGCGCCTCCCCTGCTCACAACATCGAGGATTCTCCTGTCTTCTCTTAATCTCGCTATTGCCTTTTGTGTAATTCCGCAATGGACTGTTACAAAGTCAACTCCATCCTTTGCATGATCTTCAATTACATCAAAGAGTTCATCAGGAGATATCTTTGCTATGTGCCCATGCTTTTCGACTGTCCTGACTACCGCCTCATAAATCGGCACTGTTCCTACGGCAACAGGCGATTTATTTATAAGGGTATTCCTCAAATCCTTTATTGCGCCGCCTGTTGAGAGATCCATTACAGCATCTGCGCCATATTTCACAAGCACTTCAAGCTTCTTTATCTCATCGTCATAGGAGACCTTATCCTTTGACGTACCTATGTTTGCATTTATCTTTGTTTTCAAGCCCTTGCCTATACCAAGGGGGGTAATATCATGCAGGTTGTTTCTTGTGATAACAGTTATGCCTTCGGCAATATCTGAGGCGAGCCTTTCAGGAGATACGCCCTCTGCCTGAGCAACTGCCTTAATTTCATCTGTGATAACGCCTTTTTTTGCAATCTCTATCCTTGTCATAACTTTTCTCCTAATGCTTTTAAATAATTTTCAGCAGCAGTTTTTATATCCCTTTCGCCTAAAATGCCGCTTATCAATGCAACACCAAAAGCCCCTGCATTTATAACTTCATTGATATTGTCTGTCTTGATTCCTCCGATTCCAAAAACAGGAATGGAAACTTTTTCTACAACCTCTCTTAATGCCTCAATTCCTACCGGTCTTCCATATTTAAGTTTCGAAGAAGTCGCATAAATAGGTCCAAATGTTATAAAATCCGCGCCTTCTTTATCCGCTATTTCTGCTTCTTCAAAGCTATGTGTTGAAACTCCTATAAGAAAGCGTGATGCGTGATGCGTGATGCGTGATGCGTTAACAGCCTTTCTAACGGCATAAGCAGGGATACTATTCTGCCCAAGATGCACGCCGTCGGCATCAACGCATATTGCAATGTCAGTCCTGTCATTGATAAAGAGCGTCGCATTATATTTTTCTGTCAACTCTCGCATCTTATATGCCATATCAAGAAGCTCCCTTGTCGGCAAATCCTTTTCCCGCAATTGAACTGCCTTCACACCGGCCTTCAGCGCATCCTCAACGGCAGTGAATAGTGAATAGTAGTTAGTGAATAGTTTTCTGTTGGTTATTAAATATAATTTAAAGTCTACAAATTTTTTACTCATCACTATTCACTATCAACTATTCATTTCCTTTACAACATTCCCTCTATCGGGCTGCTTGCCGTTGCGTATAATTTCTTTGGTATGCGTCCTGCCTTATACGCCAATCTCCCTGCAATAACCGCATGCTTCATCGCCTCTGCCATTGCTATCGGGTCTTTTGCCCCGGCAACAGCAGTATTTATCAACACCGCATCGCATCCCAGCTCCATCGCAATAGTCGCATCAGAAGCGGTTCCCACTCCTGCATCAACTATTACAGGAACCTTAGAAGCCTCGAGTATTATCTTTATGTTGTAGGGATTCCTTATTCCAAGCCCGGAGCCTATGGGCGCTCCAAGCGGCATAACAGCAGCAGCGCCTGCATTCTCAAGCCTTTTTGCCATTATCGGGTCGTCGTTTGTGTAAGGAAATACGATAAATCCCTCCTTTGCAAGAATCTCTGTTGCCTGAAGAAGCCCTATTACATCAGGGAATAGTGTCTTTTCATCTCCGATTACTTCAAGTTTAATCATGTCCGACACTCCGGCTTCTCTGGCAAGGCGGGAATATCTCAGCGCATCTTCAACCGTATAGCAGCCTGCGGTATTGGGAAGTATCTTATATTTCTTCGGGTCTATGTAATCTAAAAGGTTTTCAGACTTCGGGTCAATGATATTAACCCTTCTGACCGCCACTGTAACCACATCAGCGCCTGATGCCTCAACCACCCTTGCAGTCTCTTCAAAATCCTTATACTTTCCTGTGCCTATCCAAAGCCTCGATTTGAACTCGATGCCGCGTATTATCAATCTATCTTCCATACATTCCTCCGAATAAATTTGAGATTTGAAATTTCAAATTTGAGATTCTAAGTCTCCACCTCCAACAAAATAGACTATTTCAACGGTATCGCCGTCATTCAGTTTATAATTCACGAAATCAGCCCTCTTAATAATCTTCAGGTTTACCTCGACAGCAACCCTCTCCGGCATTACATCCAATTCCTCCAATAATTGAAGAAGTGTCCCGCTCTTTGTCTCTCGATATTCACCGTTTACCTTAAGCCTCATTTCATAGTCCTAAAAATAAAAATCCTCTATCCCTGCGAGGAATAGAGGATTGGATTTTATCTCTAAATTCCCGTTTCCTACGCCAGGATTATCTGGATCAGGTTCATGGGGTCTTTCCTTTTCTGGAAACTCTCAGGCTGGATAAGCCTCCCCCAGGGATGGTTAAACTATAAATTAACAAATTGAAAAATGTCAAATTAACTTCTTGCCTTTGCCGGCTGAATTTTCACCCTTCTGCCCTTCATTACCATGTCGTCAACAGAGCGTATTACCCTGTCTGCAAGGTCTTCAGGGACTTCCACAAAGGTAAATTTATCGAGGACGTCTATATTTCCGATCTTGCTGTGTGGAATATTTGCCTCTGCCGCAATAGACTTCACTATATCCGGTACTTTTATCTTGTCCTTTCTGCCGATGGTCATAAACAGACGGACCATTCCGTTTTTGGCCTCTGCCTTTTCATATCGTTCTTCAACAGGAGCTTCTTTTATCTCTCCGTAAGCTGCATAAAGTGCTGCTGCCGCAATATCGCCGAAGCTGTATTGTTCAGAAAGCTCTTTAACCGAAGAGGCATAGCCGGTATGCCTGTTTTCTCTGATTATATCTTCAATATCCTTGACAATGTTCTTTTCCCTTGCCTTCATAACATCTGCCGCTGAAGGAAGTTTTTTCCTGTCAATAACGGTCTGTGCTGTCTTTTCTATAAGCCTTAAATGCCTGTATTCCCTCGGCGTGACAAGGGTAATCGCTATCCCTGACTTTCCTGCCCTTCCTGTCCTTCCGATCCTGTGGATATAGCTTTCAGGATTTTGCGGGATGCTGTAATTGATTACATGCGTCACATTCTGTATATCGAGTCCGCGTGCGGCAACATCAGTTGCAACAAGTATATCGAACAAGCCCTTTTTGAACTTGCCCATGACCTCTTCCCTTCTTGCCTGCGTATAATCGCCGTGAAGCGCGCCTGCAAGGTATCCCATCTGTCCTAACTTCATGGAGACCTCGTCAACCTCGCGCTTTGTATGACAGAATATAATGGCAAGCTGAGGGTCTTCTACGTCTATGAGCCTCGAAAGTGCGTTTATCTTATCCCCTTCCCTGACTTCATAAAATATCTGCTTTATCTTCGATACGATAACATCCTTTGTATTAACCCTTATCTTCTCGGGTTTTTTCATATACCTCTTTGCAATGTCCATTATCGGCTGGGGCATTGTTGCCGAGAACAAGAGGGTCTGCCTTTCTGACGGAGTGGTTTTGAGTATCGTCTCAATATCGTCTATAAAGCCCATATTAAGCATTTCGTCAGCTTCATCGAGAACCACTATTTTTATATTCGAAAGGGACATGGTCTTCCTGTTTATATGGTCTATAATACGGCCGGGAGTGCCGACAACAACATCCACGCCCCGCTGTAATGCCTTTATCTGCCTTTCAATCGAAGTGCCGCCGTAAACAGGCAATACATTAACCTTCCTGAACGTGCCTATCTTATTTATCTCCTGAGATACCTGTACTGCAAGCTCCCTTGTAGGCTCAAGAATAATTGCAAAAGGATTCTTGCCCTTCTCGCATCTCTCAACAATTGGAATTCCAAAGGCGGCTGTCTTGCCTGTGCCTGTCTGAGCCTGTCCTACAATATCCAGCCCGCTTAATACCATAGGGATTGCGGAGACCTGAATCGGCGTCGGCTCCTCAAACCCTATCTCTGATATGGACTTCAATACTTCTTTACCTAAAGAAAAATCTTCAAACTTCATTTTTACCTCTCTTTTGTTGCTTTCCAAATAAAAACCCTCAGGGTTTCTTTAAAATCCTCTGAGGGATTTAGTGAAACTTATGTTATTTATTATATGTTTATATATTCAGTTGTGTCAACAAAAAAGGTATTTTATTTGACAAAGGATTTCTTTTTTATATAACATGATTATTCATTTTTCTGATTCAATAAGAGGCGCATGTATTTTCAGGATTTAATACTAAAATTGCATGAATTCTGGTCAAAGAAGGGCTGCACCCTGCTTCAGCCTTATGACATTGAAGTAGGCGCAGGCACATTCCATCCCGCCACTTTTTTCAGAGTAATAGGGCCGGAACCTTGGAAAACAGCATATGTGGAGCCATCAAGAAGGCCTACAGACGGAAGATACGGCGAAAATCCAAACAGACTCCAGCATTATTACCAATATCAGGTTATATTAAAACCTTCTCCTCTGGAGAGCCAGGAATTATACCTCGAAAGCCTCTCACACATCGGAATAGACCCCTTAAAACACGACATACGTTTTGTCGAGGATGACTGGGAATCACCGACACTGGGAGCATGGGGATTGGGATGGGAGGTATGGCTCGACAGCATGGAGATAACTCAGTTTACATATTTCCAGCAGGTCGGTGGAATAGACCTCAAGCCTGTTTCTGTGGAGATAACATACGGCCTCGAAAGGATCGCCATGTATCTTCAGGAGATAGACAATCTTTTCGAAATAGAGTGGTGCAAAGGCATTAATTACGGAGAAATACACAAGCAGGGAGAGATAGAGTTTTCTAAATTCAACTTTGATTATGCAAATACCGACCTATTAATAAAACAATTTGATGCCTATGAAAATGAATCAAAAAAGATGAATAAGCTTGGATTAGTGCTTCCGTCTTATGAATTCTGCCTTAAATGCTCACATACATTCAATCTGCTCGATGCAAGGGGCGTGTTGTCTGTAACAGAAAGGACAGGTTACATTGCAAGAGTAAGGGCGCTTGCAAAGCTCTGTGCAGAGGCATTTCTGAAGCAGAGAGAGGAGATGGGGTTTCCGCTTCTGAGATAATTAAGAAGTGAGAAGTAAAAAGTAAGAAGTAGAAGAAAAATATGGATAATCAATTTTCACTTTTATTGCTTGAGACAGGCACAGAAGAGATTCCGGCGAGATTCCTTCCTGATGCTATAGTCAGGCTTAAGGAAAATGCCGGGAAGATATTCTCCGAAAACAGGATTTCTTACAAATCCATAAAGACCTATGCAACTCCGAGGAGATTATCGCTGATTGCTGAAATAAGCGCATTGCAGGAAGCAGCAGAAAAAGAGATATGGGGGCCCCCTGTAAATGCCGCGTTCGATAAAGATGGAAACCCGACTAAGGCGGCAGAGGCATTTGCAAAGACACACGGATTGAATATCAAGGATTTAATAAGAAAGGAAAAAGGCAAAGGGACTTATGTGGTGGCGATAATTAAAGAAAGCGCACAAAACACTGCAGACCTCCTGCCAGAAATACTGCCGAAAATTATCCTCTCATTAAACTTTCCCAAATCAATGCGGTGGGGCAAAGGCAGCCTCAGGTTTGCCAGACCAATACACTGGATACTCGCGACGTACGATAACAAAAAAGTTGCCTTTGAAATAGACGGCTTAAAAAGCGACAACATGACGAGAGGACACAGATTTCTTTCTCCTGCAGCTTTTGAGATAAAGGATTGCAAGGCATATATCAACCTGCTCAGAAATAGTTTTGCGATACTCGACCCAGAAGATAGGAAAAAAATAATACTGGACGGGGCAAAAAAACTTGCCTCGTCGGTAAATGCCTTGCTTATAGAAGATGAAGATCTGTTTCAGCACGTAACAAACCTTGTTGAATATCCGGTTCCAGTTCTCGGGACATTTCCGGCGGAATACCTCTATCTCCCGAAAGAGCTGCTTATAACCGTCATGAAGGGACACCAGAAATATTTTGCGCTGGAGGATGAACATGGCAGGCTGACAAATCATTTCATCGTTATAAGCAATACAAAGCAGGACAATGCTGAGATGATTAAAAAGGGCGCTGAAAAAGTTATAAAGGCACGATTTGAAGATGCGCGCTTTTACTATGAAGATGACAAAAAGACATCCCTTAAGGAAAGGCTCGAAGGGCTAAAAAAGGTCATATACCACGACAAGCTTGGCAGCCTTTACGACAAATGCCAGCGCATTGCTTCAATAGCAGATTTCATAGCGGATAAATGCTGCCCTGAAAAAAAAGAGGCTATACATACAGCAGCCCTGTTGTCAAAGACCGACCTTATTTCCGGAGTTGTGGGGGAATTCCCGGAACTTCAGGGAATAATGGGCGGTTATTATGCTGTCAATGACGGCTACAATGAAGATATTGCAAAGGCATTGTCAGACCAGTATTTACCTGCGCATTCAGGAGACAGGCTTCCTGAAACAGCCATAGGAGCGGTTCTGAGCCTGTCTGACAAGCTGGACAATATCGTATCCTTCTTCATGTTAGGGCTCACGCCAACAGGAACAGAAGACCCCTTTGCGCTGAGACGACAGGCATTAGGAGTAATTTCGATACTCTTAAAAAATCGTTATGATTTGAATATTTCTGAACTACTGGATAAATCTCTGCCTCAAGCATGGCTTGACAATAAAGAAGATCTGACAAATAACCTCATAAAATTCTTTGAACAAAGGATAGAGCCGCTATTTCAGTCAAGCGGCTATTCCGTTGATTCTATATCTTCAGTAATAAGTTTTGCGAAGGACAAACCCTTTTACACAATTAGAGAAAGGCTCGATGCAATACAAAAATTTAAAGAAGACCCTGATTATGAGTCATTCCTTCTTGCTGTTAAAAGGGTCAATAACATTGCTCCTAAAAATGAAGCGCCTCCTGTAAATTCGGAACTGTTTAAACAGGAAGAAGAAGTGATGCTGTATAAGGCATTGGAATCTGTGAGATCTCATATGAATTCTCTTATCAATGAAAACAAATATCACGACGCCATAAAGGTTTTAATGACCCTTAAGGAACCGATAAACACATTCTTCGATAAGGTTCTTGTGATGGATAAAAATGATGAAATAAAGCAGAACCGCCTTTCATTGATTAAAAACATTCAACCCCTTGCCCTTCAAATTGCCGATTTTTCAAAATTAGCTTAAAACTACGAGATTGTCCCTGTGCACTACTTCGTCGGAATATTTATAGCTGAGAATAGCTTCTATCTCTGATGTCTTTTTGCCCTGTATCTTTTTTATATCCTGAGAAGAATAATTCACTATCCCCTTTGCAATGCGTCTGTTATGGCTGTCAACACAATAAACCGCATCACCAGTACCAAATGTCCCCTCTACCCTCACGATACCTGACGGCAGCAGACTTTTTCCTGATTTAAGAATTGCATTAACAGCGCCGTCATCGATGATAAGGCTGCCCCTCGGCTTTATGGCATAAGCAATCCAGCCTTTTCTTGAAGGCATCTTTTTCATCTGAGGCATGAATTCAGTGCCGTGGTGAATGCCCTTTAGAAGAGATTGTATAAGCCCTTTTTTCCTTCCGCTTATGATATTAACTATTATTCCATAAGAAACAGCCTTCTTTGCAGCAAGTATCTTTGAATACATACCGCCTGTGCCTACAGCGCTTCCTGCGCCTCCTGCCATCGCTTCAAGCTCTGGAGTGACTTCATCCACAAAAGGTATTATCTCAGCATCAGGATTTTTCTTCGGGTCTGATGGATAGAGGCCGTTCACATCAGAAAGTATCATAAGTCTCTCTGCATCTATGAGTCCGGACACGAGTGAGGCGAGCTGGTCATTGTCTCCGAACTTTATCTCATCGGTTGCAACTGTATCATTCTCGTTGATGATAGGGATAATACCGTAAGACAGAAGCGTGATAAGGGTATTTTTTGAATTTAGATATCTGACCCTCTCTGAGAAGTCCTCTCTTGTGAGAAGCACCTGTGCAACCTTTTTGCTGAAGTCTCCGAAACTCTTCTCATATGCCCACATCAACGAAGACTGTCCCACCGCTGCCGCAGCCTGTTTGAGCCTTATGTCCTTCGGCTTTTCCTTCAGGCCGAGCTTTTTCATGCCAGCAGCAACAGCGCCGGAAGAGACAATAACAACCTCATGGCCGTCCTTACAGATTGCCGCCACATCGCTTGCAATGGCATGAATCATCTTCTGGTTCAAGCCGCCCTTTCTGTCTGTGAGTATATTGCTCCCTATTTTTATGACTATCCTGCTCATGTTCTCAAGCCTTCCTCAACCTTTTTAGACAAATAAAGTATAAGTTCTTTTATCCCCTCACCTGTTACAGAACATATCGGGAAGAAATCTATTCCCTTTTCTATGCAGTAGTCTCTCAGTCTGTTTAATCTCGCTTTTTCATGCGCCATGTCGAGCTTTGTGCCTGCAACCGCCATCGGTTTCTGCAAAAGCTCAGGACTGTATAATACTAATTCCCTGTTTATCTTTTCAAAGTCTTCAACAGGGTCTGTTGTGAGGATATCAGAAATATCTACAAGATGAAGGAGAATGGATGTCCTCTCCACATGACGTAGAAACTGAAATCCAAGGCCTGCGCCTCTGTGCGCCCCTTCTATAAGACCGGGAATATCAGCAACAACAAAGCTCCTGAAATCCTCAAGCTTTACGACGCCTAAATTCGGCACAAGTGTGGTGAATGGATAGTCTGCTATCTTCGGCTTTGCAGCTGATATAACCGAGATTAATGTAGATTTTCCTGCATTTGGAAGGCCTATTAAACCGACATCAGCCAAAAGCTTCAGTTCAAGGACAAGCCATTTTTCTTCCCCTGCTTCCCCCGGCTGAGCGAATTTGGGAGCCTGCCTTGTAGCTGTTGCAAAATGTGAATTACCCAAACCTCCCCTTCCGGCTTTGGCAGCTATCACCTCTGCGCCGTCATAATCGAGGTCTGCAATAACAGTCTCTGTTTCAGCTTCCTTAACAAGAGTGCCAACAGGTACAGGGATTATCCTGTCTTCTCCGTTTCTGCCGTGCTTATTGCTTCCCTTTCCATGCTCGCCGCGCTCAGCCTTATACTCCCTTTGGTATCTCAAATCGAGCAAAGTATTCAGTTCTTTTGTAGCTTTTAAAATTATGTGCCCTCCCCTGCCGCCGTCTCCGCCGTCAGGCCCTCCCCTCGGGACATACTTCTCCCTGCGGAAGCTTATACAGCCCCTTCCGCCGTCTCCGGCTTTGACATGAATCTTTACATAATCAATAAATTTCATAAACAAAAAAGGCAGGTCGATTCGACCCGCCTTTAAACCCTTTCTCTATTTATTTTCAGTTACACCGTAACTGCTGCAATCTGCACTTCATGGACAGGATAGACGCTAATCTTCTTCCTTGTCCTGTCCTTCCTCTCAAATGTAACAACTCCATCTATCAATGCAAACAGCGTGTCATCAGATCCTTTGCCGACATTGCTGCCCGGATGAAATTTTGTCCCGCGCTGCCTTACAAGTATATTTCCTGCACGGACAACCTGTCCGCCAAATCTTTTTACGCCGAGTCTTTGTGATGCGCTATCACGGCCATTTCTTGAGCTTCCAACGCCTTTTTTATGTGCCATTTTTAACCT
Organism: uncultured Nitrospiraceae bacterium; assembly: GCA_947085205.1. Lineage (GTDB taxonomy): Bacteria > Nitrospirota > Thermodesulfovibrionia > Thermodesulfovibrionales > Dissulfurispiraceae > CAMTVO01. The sequence goes on along the minus strand of CAMTVO010000037.1, from coordinate 5,751 downwards.
CCGCCTATGTTATGGTTATTTCTTTAATTTTTAATTTTGTATACTGCTGCCTGTGTCCCTTTAATTTCCTGTGGGCCTTTTTCGGCCTCGGTCCAAAAACAAGAACCTTGGGCATCTTGCCTGCTTCCACAATTTCAGCCTTTACGCTTGCGCCCTGAACATACGGCTTACCGCAAACTATCTTATCATTTTTTGAGACCATCAATACCTTGTCAAGCGCTATCTCGGAATTAATATCTCCCTTGATTTTATCAACGCAGACCTTATCGCCTTCAGAAACCCTTATCTGCTCTCCGCCTGTCTCTATAATTGCATACATACTATCACCTCCGGATTGATTATAGACTAATATCTAACCAGAATTAGCGCAAAAAAGTCAATAATTTGCACCCTGCATCCTTGACCTGAATGCATCCACTTGGTTATATTTATATGTTATCTTAAAGTTTCAGGAGGTACAACAATGCCGGTATACGAATACGAATGTCTCGCTTGCGAGAAGAATCATGAGGCGATACAGAAATTCAGCGATGCGCCGTTGACCGAATGCCCCGACTGCGGCGGCCAGATGAAGAAGCTAATATCTAACACCTCGTTTGTATTGAAAGGAAGCGGATGGTATGTGACAGACTACGCATCGTCCGAGAGAAAAAAGGCCATTGATTCAGAAAAAGGAACTTCCGATAAAAAATCCGCTGAAACAAAGACAGAGACTAAATCAGAGACTAAAACAGAAACAACAAAAGAAACGGCTGCCGCAAAATAATGCCGCAAAATACGATAATCCCCCATATCCATGTCCCCTACGAAAAGATAAGGGGCTATATTCAATTTATAAAACAGAACAGCTTGAATCTTGAAATCTATTTCAATTCGAATATCCTTGATAATCTTGATAAGGATTCCGTACTCAAACTGAAAGGCATTCTTGATTACAATCCTTCACTTTCATTCCATGCGCCATTTATGGATCTCTCTCCGGGCGCAATCGACTCAAAAGTGAGAAATGCCACAATCGAAAGGTTCAGCCATATCCTCGATATTGCCGAAGTTTTAAGGCCTAAAACAGTAGTCTTCCATTCAGGTTATGAGAAATGGAAGTATGCCCTAAAAATAGACGTATGGCTTGAAAAGAGCGTTGAAACATGGAAGCCGTTGAATGAAAGGGCAAAAAACATTGGTGTAAAAATAGCCATCGAAAATATATTTGAAGATGAGCCGACAAATCTAAGGCTTCTAATGGAGCAAATGGATTCTGACAATTTCGGCATATGCTTTGACACAGGACACTGTAATCTCTTTTCAAACGTCGCTTTAGAAAAATGGCTTGAAGAGCTTAATGCGTATATCGTTGAACTGCATCTTCATGATAACGACAAAAGCGCTGATTTACATTGCTCTATTGGAGAAGGGACATTCGACTTCAACACCTTATTCTCCGAACTAAAAGACAACAACTGCATTTATACCGTTGAAGCGCATACACCTGAAATGGTCTTAAAAAGCATTGAGAGGTTGAAAGATTATCAGAGATATTTCATCTGATTCCTGAAAGCAAATCCCCTTAATTTCGGCTCGCCATCGCCATTATATTGTATCATCACATTATGCGATGCGCCCATGCCCTGAGGCAGAATCAAGCCCTTGACCTTTGCAATCTCAAAGGCATCAGGCGAATCTCCGTAAAGCTCAATTATCACTTCATCTATTCCGAGCGATACAAGATAAGTGCCTTGTGGACAAAATCCGATAGTCTTCAATCCCAATTTATCTCCCCATTTTTTCAATGACGAAAAATTCACATGGGCGGTCAGATCCTGCTCTCCAATATTCCGATAAGAGTTCTCGTTTATCTGGTGCTGATGGTAACAAAGAAGGGTTCCCCTGTTTCTGTCTTCGCTGTAATAGTTATGCGCTGAATAGCCGTAATCTATAGTAAGAATAAATCCTTGAGAAAGCTTATTGCTAACTTCCCGCAGCCATTCTTTGATTTTCAGATTAACCTCTGTCCTGTAGCCCTTTGAAAGCTCGATAGAGAACTCTTGAAAATATTCCACGACCTCCTTGCTGCACGCCATTTTCAGTTCGACTAAATCATCTTCTTCTACAGATACAAAGATTTCTTTCAACTCATTATCCATCTCAACAAGCCTTACAGGAAAGGCATCCAGAAGCTCATTGGACATAAAGCATCCGGTGACGGATTCTAATTCATTTATACTTGAAGCCCAACTAACCTTATCTCTGAATTCTGAAAGCAATCTCTCTTGATTTGCCTTCATATGCGGGCTTATCTCAACAATGACATATCTGATATGCTGAAAAATATTTCTATTTTTTAAATATTCAAGCATATCCTTTGCAAGATAGCCCATTCCTGCTCCCATCTCAACGGCATGAAAAATTTCAGGTTTTCCAATAATCATCCACATCTCCTCCATCTGCCTGCCGAGCATTGCGCCGAACATGGAATGAAGATGAGGGCTTGTGTAGAAATCTCCGACTCTGCCTATCTTTGTTGTGTCCTTTGCGTAATAACCGAGGCCGGGATAATAAAGACACATATCCATGAATGTCTCAAAATTGATGGGCCCTTCTGTTCTTATCTTTTCGATAATCTTTTGTTTAAGGAGGGACACTATTTTATCTCGAGCATCCTGTCCAATGCCCTTTTAGCAGGAATCCTTATATCTTCTGGAACCTTTATCACATTTTTCATCTCTTTGAGAGATGTTAAAACGCTTTTCAGCGTAGTCTTCTTCATATTCGGGCAAATCATATCTTTTCTCAGGGGATAAAAGATTTTGTCGGGATTTTCCTTCTTTAATCTGTGCATAAGCCCAGTCTCTGTTCCGACGATAAATTCCTTTGCATCAGATGCCTTTGCAAACCTGAGCATCCCTGATGTGCTTGTGACATGGTCTGCAAGCTCAAGCACCTCAAGCCTGCATTCTGGATGGGCCATTAAAAGGGCATTCGGATATTCTTCTCTTGCCTTTAGAACATCCCTTTTTGTAATCCTGTCATGCACATGGCAAAAGCCGTCCCATGCAATCACCTGTTTTTTCGTGTTCTTTTGGGCCCACAGCGAGAGATTCCTGTCAGGTATGCATATCACTTTTTCATCAGGAAGCGATTCCATCACCTTCACCACATTTGCCGAAGTGCAGCATATATCGCTTTCCGCTTTTACACCGGCGGTCGTATTAACATAAGCAACTACCGGAATGCCGGGATATTTGGCCTTGATGTCTCTTAAAGTGAATTCGTGTGGAAATACAAATGTCGGCTGGATCTCATATCCATGGAATGTCTTCCAGACCTTTCTCGGAGAACTAACCTGAATCATGTCTGCCATAGGACATCCTGCATCCAGCTCTGGCAAGAGCACGGTTTTATCGGGCGAGAGTATGGAGGCGCTCTCGGCCATGAAATGCACGCCGCAGAAGACTATCACATCGCAGTCTATCTCTGCTGCTGTCCTTGAGAGTTCAAGGGAATCGCCAATAAAGTCGGCAATATCCTGCACCTCACCCCTTTGGTAGTTATGCGAGAGGATTATGGCGTTTCTTTGTTCCTTTAATTTTAAAATCTCTTCTATTATCGCTTCTGACACTTAAGACCCTTAATTTTCAGTATATGAGCCGGCAAGATATGAATTGGTAAAAAGCACTGTGCCGTCATTTAAAACAATTTTATGAATTCTATTTTGTGTTTTTATGTCTCCCGAATCGAGATTCGTTCCACCGTTTTTAGAATAGTAGCTTATGACTCTTTTAACATATGTTACGGTCTCCTGAATAGGAGGTACGCCTTTTATCCTCTCCACAAGATTCGGGCCTGCATTGTATGCGGCGAGTGCAAGGGTAAGATTTCCGTTAAATTTTTGGAGTAAATATTTCAGATACCTTATTCCGCCGTCAATATTATCCTCCGGATTAAAGGGATTGCTGACACCCATTATTGAGGCAGTCGAAGGCATCAGTTGCATAAGGCCCAATGCTCCCTTGGGAGAAACAGCATTTGGATTCCAGTTTGATTCTGCCTTAATAACAGCCTTCACAAGCTTAGGGTCAATATTATGTTGTTTTGCCTTCTCTTCTGTTATATTCTGAAATCTCTCTCCGTTTATATAACTCTTGCTGTAATTTTTATCAGGCTTCTGATAAGAGTTTTTTTCTTTTATTATTACCTTGCCGCTTCTGTCCATCGGCGTGTTGGTAAAGTGAACCATACCATCATCTGATACATACTGATAAATATCAGCATAGGATTCTAATCCGCTAAATAACAAGAAACTCATGACCAATAAAGCAACCATTTGATAAAATCATACCATGCGAATATGTCCTCATTCAAGCATTTCCGCCTTATCTTGACAAAAACATGTTATTTTGGTTTTAATGAATATCTCAATTATATAGGCGCGTAGCTCAGTGGGAGAGCGCTACCTTGACACGGTAGAGGTCAGGGGTTCGATACCCCTCGTGCCTACCATTAAAATCAATGAGGTCGGATGTCAATAGTGGATACCAAATCCTTCATGCTGCCAGGTTCCTTTTGTAGAATTTCTGTTCATAAGCCGCAGGGGACAAATATCCAAGTCGTGCCTGCCTCCTCTGCCTGTTGTAAAAGACTTCTATGTATTCACTGATCTCCTGAATCGCCTCCTGCCTGGTTCTGTATCTCTGATGATGAACAAGTTCACTTTTAAGAGTTCCCCAGAAACTTTCCATAGGAGCATTGTCATAACAATTACCTTTTCGACTCATCGATGCCTTCATGCCAAACTGCTTAAGTAATTTACTGTAATCATATGAACAGTACTGGCTGCCGCGGTCCGAGTGATGTATCAATCCATTGCCAGGACGCTTGGCAGCCACTGCCCTGAATAATGACTGGCTGACCAGTTGTCCAGTTATGCGATTACCCATTGCATAGCCAACAACCTCTCCGGTAAATATATCTTTGTGCCCAGTAAGATAAAGCCATCCCTCATCTGTAGGGATATAGGTTATATCTGAAACCCAAACCTTGTTGGGAGACGTAGTCTTAAATTGCTGGTTTAATACGTTTTCTGCCACTGGCAGTGTATGGTTTGAGTCAGTCGTGACCTTAAATTTCTTTTTCTGTTTGCAACAAAGGCCCAGCTTCCTTTTTATGCGCTTTATGCGAGAAATCCCTACATATGTGCCGTTGTCTGCCATATCCTGCTGAAGCTTCTCAGCTCCACATACCTCACGGGTGCGCTTATGCGCCGCTTGGATCTCGACTTCCAGCCTCGCTTCTTCCTGTGCATGCTTTGACGGTGGCTTGTTCTGCCATGAATAATAACCGCTTATTGATACATCCAAAAAACGGCATAAGGCCGGCACTGAATATCTAGGCCGCATTTCTTTTATCATCGCGTACTGGGCAGCGACTCCTTCGCAAAGTACGCGGCTGCTTTTTTTAATATGTCTCGCTCCATCTTTACTTCTGCCAGTTCACGTTTCGTCCTGGCCAGTTCCATCTCTATTTCCGTCAGTGGTCTATATGTTTTTCCCACTTCCCTGAGCTTGCCAGCTTTGTGTGCCTTTGCCCAGTATGCTATTGTCGATGGAGCTAATGATAATCTGCGTCCTACCTCCGGTATTCTTAACCCACCTTCTGTTTTTAGCTTCACTGCTTCTTCTCTGAACTCCTTTGTGTACCTGCCATTAGGAATCCTTTCCTTTGCCATTTTGACACCTCTGTCTTTATATTTTACTT